>JAPLHB010000172.1 GCA_026389845.1 Chloroflexota bacterium | reverse complement strand
AAAACATAACCTACACGACCAACATCAAAAATCACAAGCCAACCGCGAAGAATGCCCCAACAGTTCCTACGGGGCGACGCTCAAACGTGTGCTTTCGGCAAGCGTGCAAGAAGCCGCAGTAGGGGGCGGAGTAGACTGTCGGTTGATTCTTTCGCAGGAGGAGGACGACCGATGCAGCGGCAGCAGCCAACACGAACGGAATCGGGCCTGGAGAAGGCGAAACGGCGCTTCGATGCGTGGCGGCGGAGCCACCGTTGGCTCGGACGCATTCCCAATGAATTGTGGAGGCTGGCGGCGGACACAGCCGCCCTACATGGCGTAGAGGCCACCGCCCGCCGCCTGCTGGTGGACCCGGCCAGACTGAAGCAGTGGTTGCCGGTCGTGCAACCTGCCGAGGCCGCTGCCGACGCCCTGCAGTTTCTCGAGTTCCCGCCCTTGGTGGTTGGTCCCACGGCGGAGTGCACCCTGGAACTGGAGGACACGTCGGGGAGGAAGCTACGGATCCTTCTCAAGGGACCAGCCACAACGCAGGTGGTGGCGCTCGGCCGGATGCTCTGGAAAGGTGACGCATGATTCAGACCAGCCCCACGATGCGTATCCTGGTCGCGATCGAGCCGGTCGATTTCCGGAAGGGAATAGACGGCCTGGCAGGCTTGTGCCGGCAGAAACTCGCACAGGATCCCCTGAGCGGATGCGCCTTCGTCTTTCGTAACCGCAAGGGAACTGCGGTGAAGGTTCTGGTCTACGACGGCCAAGGCTTCTGGCTTTGCCAAAAACGGCTTTCGCAGGGGCGTTTTTCCTGGTGGCCCAGCAGCGACACCGCGGTCAGCCGCGCGCTCGATGCCCATCAACTCCATGTCCTCTTGGCTGGTGGCAACGCCGATGCCGCCGGCGGCGCTCCCGTCTGGCGCCCGGTCAAGGTCGCGGTGTGAGCCAGCGCACAAAAATTTGCGGAACCCGTCTTGCGTTCTGTTGACGACCGGCGTATGGTGGTGGGCATGAACGCGCTGCTCACCTATCGCGGACGAACGGTCACGGACGAGGATCTGGCTTTCCTGCAGAAGCTGATCGCCGACCAGCCCACGCTCAGCCGCAAGGCGATTTCTCAACAGGTCTGCCAGGCGTGGAACTGGAGGCAGCTCAACGGCGTGCTCAAGGAAGCCGTATGTCGCGGCCTGCTGTTGCGACTGCATCGGGAGGGCCATCTCCAGCTTCCCGCTCCGCGCCATCAACACACCAATCTCGCCGGCTGGCACCGCCGGGCTCTGACCGTGCCGATCGACCGCACACCGATCGAATCGCCCCTGGCCGACCTTCTGCCGCTCTCGTTCCGCCTCGTACGGCGCACGGACGATGAGCCGCTGTTCAAAGCCCTGCTGCACGAGCACCACGAGCTGGGTTACACGCAGCCGGTTGGCGAACACTTGAAATACTTGGTGTTCAGCGGCGCGCGGGTGGTGGCCGCGTTGGCTTGGTCGTCGGCGGCCCATGGCCTGACCTGTCGGGACCGGTTCCTCGGCTGGTCGCTGGAGGCCAGGCGCCGGAACCGACATTTGTTGGCCTACAACAGTCGCTTCCTGATTCCCCCTTGGATTCGCGTGCCGCATCTGGCGTCGCACGTGCTAGGCCGCCTGGCCCGTCGCTTGTCCCAGGACTGGGAGCGGAGCTACCACCATCCGCTCTACTTTCTGGAGACGTTCGTCGATCCCGCGCGTCACCGGGGAAGTTGCTATCGGGCGGCGAACTGGATCGTCATGGGAGAAACGTGCGGGCGCGGTCATCGCTGTCCCACCTTCGAGCCGAATCGGCCGGTGAAGCTGGTGCTGGGTTATCCGCTGGTCAAGTCCTTCCGCGAACTGCTCGGCGGAGGTCTGAGCACAAGTCATCCCGGAGTCAGGGTCAGGGCATGAAGTCGAACCCGGAAGTCATCGAGTTGGATGAAGCGGATCTCGTGTCCAAACTGGACCAGATCGAAGCCGTCCTTGGTGTGGAGATGGCCCAGCCTTTCCGTCAGCTCCTGCGCTGGTACGCCGTTCTGCTGGGACTGCTCCGTGAGAAAAAGTTCAGTCTCCGGCGACTCCAGAAAATGCTGTTTGGTGCTTCGACGGAACGGACCTCCCAGGTGGTACCCACCCCCGCCGAGCCATCCGGCCCACCCGAGCAAACGTCAGCCGAGAGTCCTGTCACGGACCAGGGACATTCCTCCCCGGCCGAGGGGCATGGAGCGTCCGACCATTCCCCGCCTGACCGTCCCGCACGGCGCCGTCAGGTGCCGGGTCATGGACGGATGCCGGCCAGCAAGTACACCGGGTGCGCGAAAGTGGTGGTCACGCACCCGTCGCTGTGCCCGGGCGACGCCTGTCCCCAGTGCGCCGGCGGAACGGTGTACCGTCAGTCGGCTTGGTCGCCGGTGGTGCGTTTGAAGGGTCAAGCTCCGGTCACCGGTCAGGTCTATCACCTGGAGCGGCTGCGCTGCCATACCTGCGGCGAGATTTTCACGGCCGAGTTACCCCCAGAAGCGGGACCCGACAAATATGATCCCAGCGTGGTCGCCGTTGTCGCCACCCTGCGTTATGGGGAAGGCATGCCCGGAAATCGGCTCCAACGGATACAGAAGTTCGCGGGCGTTCCACTGCCTGCGTCCGACCAGTGGGAGCTGGTGTGCGGTGCCACGGAGTTGGGTCCGCGAGACGCCTTCCAGTATCTGCTCTGGCTGGCGGCGCAGGGCGATTTGTTCCACAACGACGACACCCCGATGCGCGTGCTGGAACTGAAGGGCAAGATCCAACGCCAGGAGCCGCTGTTGGAGGAGTTCCCCGAGCGGCGAGGTGTGTTCACAACCGGCGTGGTGTCCCTGGCCCCGGACAGGCCGACCATCGCCCTCTTCTTTACCGGTCCGCATCATGCCGGCGAAAACCTGCGCACACTGCTGGAACAACGTGTGGCGGAACTGCCACCGCCGATCCAGATGTGCGATGCGCTGTCGCGCAATATGCCCAACGACCTGCGCGTGATCGTCGCCAACTGCCTGGTTCACGGACGGCGCAACTTCGTCGATGTGGTCGAAGCTTTTCCGGCCGAGGTCCAGTACGTCCTGGAGTGCCTGAAGAAAGTCTACCAGACCGACGCGGAGGCCAAACAGCAACAGCTGTCACCCGACGAGCGGCTCAGACTGCATCAAGCACAGAGCGGCCCCGTGATGAACGAACTGCACCTCTGGTTGACGACGCGGTTCACCGAAAAACTGGTCGAGCCGAATTCGTCGCTGGGAGATGCGATCTCCTACATGCTGAAGCACTGGCAGAAGTTGACCCTCTTCTTGCGTGTTCCCGGCGCGCCGTTGGACAACAACATCTGCGAACGGATTTTGAAGATGGCCATCCGCCATCGGAAGAATTCGTTGTTCTACAAAACCATGCACGGTGCCGAGGTCGGCGACTTGTATATGAGTCTGATCCACACCTGCTACTTGTCGGAGGTCTCCCCGTCGGATTACCTGACTGAACTGCAACGGAATCATCAACAGGTTCGAGACTGTCCCGCCGACTGGATGCCCTGGAACTATCGGCGACAGTTGGGCACAGCGGAATCCGCGCCGGAGGCCGGCTGCGGCGTGCCGGGCCAGGATACCTTGGGCACCAGGCGTTCTCACAAACCTTGACGGCCGGTGGTGCGGCTCGTGCCGGGAACCACGTTCCCGGACCGACGCCTCGGCTGCGCGCCCGTTCCTCCCCTCGCTCATGCCGGCGCCATGCTGGTGGGCCTCACCGCCCCCCCCCATGACGGTTGCCGTTTATGGCCGGGACGGATCCTACTCCCGCGCTGATACCTCCTTGGCGACCGGCCCGAAGCAGTTCGCATCGGGCCTCCACGCCACCTTCCCCGCCCGCGTGTAGCCGCCAGACAACCGTTCTCGGACACTGCCGTCGGCGTGCGAGAAATTCGAGTCGCGCGATCCCCGCCAGCGTAGGCAACTGCGAGCGGCGCCCCTCCGCTGCCTGAACCGCAACGAGTCAGCTCGCCCCCGACCTTCCTATCCACTCAGGACAACGAAACGCTCGCGGACGACCTCCGTCAAACCCGCCCCGAGCTGTGCATCGTTCTGCACCTGCGTCATTCCCAGTCAGGCCTGGCGGCTGAGGGTGACCCCCGCAGCGAAACCGACCCTAATTCCCGTGCTGGTGGCCCCAACACTCCCCGGCAGCCCCCCACGCTGGCCGATTTCGCCCAAAAAACATTTTGCACGCTTGCCGAAAGCACACGGACGATGTTGCGGTACTTGCCTTGAACCCGGTCGAGCTAACGGCCGGTGGCTTGCCGCGACGGTAACGCCGGCTGGTGGAAGCGTGGGCCGAGCTTCATCAGGCGGAGCTGCTCGCAGATTGGCGGCGTTTGCAGGAAGGGTAGATCCCGCTGCCGATCGCCCCCTTGGAGTGAAGCCCGATGAACCATCCCATCTTCCGCGTTCGCCATTTCCGGATCCTTGCGCCGTACACGCTGCTGGTCGGTTTTGATGATGACACGGAGCAGATGATTGACTTTCAACCTGTCCTGGGCGGCGAGCTGTTGGGTCCCTTGCGCGAATTGTCCCTCTTCATCCAAGTCGTGATTGATCCGGAAGTCCACACGTTGGTTTGG
>JAPLHB010000060.1 GCA_026389845.1 Chloroflexota bacterium | reverse complement strand
ACCGCGGACATGCAGGAAAAGTTGCCGAGCGGGCATCGTCGCGAACCTCCGAATCAGGATGGGCCCAACGATGCCTCAAATCGGCCCACTTGGCAAATCGCGCCTGTCCGCTCTCCAGTCAGCTCGTGTCGGGTACCGAGGATTGGCAATTCAGGAGAAGACTTCGGATGACACTTTCTGATACCGTGAGCATAATTTCGGCAGTAGTGGCTTTTGTCTCTCTTGCCTTCGCCTGGAAGGCAGTGAAGACCGCAGATAAGAATAACTCTATAGCGCTCTTCACCGAACTTCATGGCATCTATCAGTCTGACTCAACATTTGCGGCAACACAGCAGGTTTGGGAACTCTACAAGCGTTACATACCAATCGCTGATGGGACTCCTATAAGCGAAGAGCAAGCACTACAATTCGTAAAAGAAACAGATAAATCATCAAAAGAATGGAAAGCCGTACACGATGCTTCTACGTTTTGGCGCTATCTCACACTACTTGTGAATGAGAAATTTGTTGATCAGGAACTAGCGTTCCATGCCTTTACATCGCCTGGAATACTTGGATTTCTGTATCCAATTGAAAGAGCCTTTCTCAGCGAGACTTTTGAGTATAAGAGATCACTACAGAGTCTGTATGATCGGTGGAAGATTCAAAAGGCCAAGAAAGGCAAGAAGTAAAGGCAGAATGCGCCCAACATGCACTGCCAGCCGACCGTCTACCGTGCGCGGTCGCGAGCGGTATTTCGTCAACTCGGCGGCGGCTGAATTGTCAAATCGCGGGCGTAGGGGACCAGCAGTTCGCGCCCCAATAGGGACCACTTGGCCGGTTGTGCGAGTCACGGGATGGGCAGCTTATCTCCGCCGTTAGGTCCTTTCACCGAGGCGAATTCGCAAGTGCAGCCACGATGGATTTAGACGGTGTGAATGCGTCCTGTTGGGTGGCAAAGGAACCAAGCCAAGGAGGTTGCGATGGCTCACGGCAATGGCAAGAATCTCTATCGAGAATTGGGGAAGAAGATCGATGGCCTCCCCGCACGGGTTCCCTGGAACGAGGCCCTCTACGGTATTTTGAAGGAGCTTTACACTCCCGAAGAGGCGGAAGTCCTGATCGGAATGCCGTATGGTCTTGCCACTTTTGAAGAGGTGGCGCGCTGCACAAAAAACGATCCAATGCAGTTGCGCGCGACCCTCGAAGGCCTGTGTGAGAAAGGGTTGGTCTTCGATGTTTGGGTCAAGGATCAATATCGCTACATGCCCGCGCCGCTGGCGGTGGGGATATTCGAGATGACGATGATGCGCACGCGGGGAGAGCTCAGGTACGCTGAGTGGGCCAGGCTATTCCACGAATATATGCAAGGGACACACGCCTTCTATACGGCGAATTTCAAGGATGGCGAGCGGGTCTCGGTCATGCGGGTGGTGCCGCACGAAGAGGCCATCGGCGAAGCAGAGTATGTGGAAATCCTGGACTACGAAAAGGCCGCTGCCATCGTCGAAAACGCGAACCGCTTCGCCGTAGGTCTGTGTTCCTGCCGGCATGAGAAGCTTCACGTAGGAGAGAAGACCTGCAACGTTCCGCTCGAAACCTGCTCGTCGTTTGGGCCGAATGCCGAACTCATGATCCGGCACGGTTTCGCCAAAGAGGTCTCCAGGTCCGAGATGCTGGAGAATATCGCCCGCTCAAAAGAGCTCAAGCTCGTGCTGACCGCGGACAACGTGCAGAAGAATGTGGGCTTTATGTGCCACTGCTGCGGCTGCTGCTGCAACTTGTTGCTTGGCGTCAGCCAACACGGCTTCCCCAATACGATTGTCACCTCCACATACATCTCACAGATTGATGAGGACAAATGCACCGGGTGCGAGAAGTGCGCCAAGGCCTGTCCCATTCGCGCCATCGACATGGTGCCGATCGCGAATCCTGCAACCAAGAAGCCCAAGAATCCGAGAGTGGACGAATCCATCTGCCTGGGCTGCGGCGTGTGCGCACTGACCTGTCACAAAGATGCGGTCACACTGGTCAAACGGGGACAGCGCGTGCTCCATCCAGAGACCACTTTCGAGCGTATCATCCTGGCTTGTCTCGAAAGGGGCACGCTGCAAAACCAGCTCTTTGCCAACCCGCAAAGCATCACCCATCAGTTTCTACGCGGGTTCGTCGGCGGTTGTCTGCGCCTGCCGCCGGTCAAGCGGGCGCTGCTGGGCGACCAAATGCGATCCAGGTTCTTGGCTGCGCTAAAATCCGCTGTTCAGAAGCAAGACAAAGCCTGGCTGGTTGAGATGTGAGTGGTGTGCAACGGGTAAAGGGACATTCGACCTGAAGCCCTATCTGGATCAAGGTGTTTTGCGCGAGCTTCGGGACGTGCATTACTTCGGTCAGGTTGGCATCCAGTTCGGCGCGGTGACCTGGCCAGACGAACAGGACATTGCCCCGGAAACCCTGCTGGCTGAAATGCTCCCTGGAGAGCCGCCAGACTCGCCTGCCCAGAAACACTTTGACGCCGACGGCTGGGAGACAACCGGTCGAGGCTTGCCGTGAGACAGTTTGACAGCGTAGGCCATGGTTCAAAGGGTCGCCGGCCTTACCGCGGTTCCGGCCGATCGTCCTTTGACTGCGCTCAGGGCTTACCCTGAGGCACGGAGGGACCGGCTCTACCGCGCGCGATTGCGAGCGATAGTTCGTCAACTCGGCGGCGGCTGAATCGCGGGGCGTCAGGCGCACGCGCAGCTACGCGGGCTAACCGGCGGGGCAACGAACGATTTGCCGTGAAAACCAGCGTTCGACCTGCGCTCTATCTCATGCATCGCACAGGAGGCACAACGATGAACGCCTATCGTCCTATCCGTTGTCTGGTTGCAGTACTTGTTGACATGGCGATGACCGCAATTGCGGAAGCGAACGATCCAGCCGTTCGACGCCGAGAACAATACCGTGTGCAATCTGTGGCGCGATGGGCGCTAGTCGCCATGCTCATCGCGACGCTCTCTCTGTTTCCCCAAACCGCCGTGGAAGCGTCCCAAGACGTCTTTACCGTGGCGGTCACGAGCGACGTGGTCACGCTCGATCCCGCCGTTGCGGAGGATGGCGCCTCTGCGTTGGTCGCCACCCAGGTTTTCGACTCCCTGCTTGCTTACCAGGGCAGCGACCAGCTCCCGATCCCCAGCCTGGCTGCGTACTGGACGACCTCGGCCGACGGCCGGAGCTGGACGTTCTATCTGCGGCCGGGCGTCAGGTTCCACGACGGCGCCCCTATGAATGCTGACGCGGTGGTCTTCAACATACGGCGTTGGTGGGACCCGGCGCATCCTTACCACCAGGGCAGCTTTGCCTACTTCCAGTTTCTGTTCGGGGGCTTCAAGGGAGACCCCAACTGCCTGCTCGATGATGTCTATGCAGCCGGGCCTTTGGCAGTGGTCATTGAGTTGTCTCGTGCAGACAGCACTATCCTGAGTTCTCTCGCGCTGCCGTTCTTCTCCATCGCCAGCCCGGCTGCAATCCAGGCGGGGACCCAGGCTTCAACGCCGGTCGGTACCGGGCCATTTCGCTTTGTCGAGCAGATACCCGGTGATCGTGTCCGGCTCGAGGCGAACACCGATCACTGGCGAGGCGCCCCGCGTTCCCAAAACCTTGTGTTCCAAGTCATGCCGAGCGCGACCGACCGGCTAAATGCGCTCAAGTCTGGTACCGTTCAGGTCGCCGACAATGCGGTTGGCGCTGCGGCAGATCCGGAGCTGCGCGTGCTAACGCGCACTGCCCTCAACGTGGGTTATCTGGGCATCAACCGGGACCATACGCCTCTGGGTAATCTGCTCGTACGTCAGGCGATTGCCCACGCGGTAGACAAAGAACACGTTCTGGCTGTCGGCTACTCCGGAGGTACCCAGGCAGCAGATCAGTTCCTGCCGCGTGGACTGTGGGGGCGCGATCCGACTATCGTTGATTACGACTACAGTCCAGCCCTGGCGCGTTCGCTGCTGATCCAGGCCGGATACGACACCGGCATCACCACCACGCTGTCGTATCGTCCCGCTGCGCGGGGTTACATGCCCAACCCGCAGGCAGTTGCCCAAACTCTTAAAGCGGACATGGAAACGGCGGGGATTCATCTCGTGATCACCGAGTATGAGTCCGGCACATTCCTCAACAAGGTGTATGCGGGCGAGCTAGACCTGTTCCTGTTGGGCTGGAACGCCGATATACCACATCCCGACAACTTCTTCTCGTGGCATTTTTGCCGCCCGGCTGGCTTCGGGCCGCTAGACGACGAGCTATGCAATCAACTCACTACAGCCCGAGCAAACCCCAATCTGGCTGGTCAGGAGGCGATCTACCAGTGGGCCAGTCGTCGCGTCCATGAGACCTTGCCATTGGTACCACTAGCTAACGGCAGTTCAGGACTGACAACGCGCTACGATGTCGTTGGAGTCGTGGCCTCGCCGTTGGGTTTGGAATCCTACAAGGAGGCCAGGGTGGTCGGCGCTGCTTACTCCACCGTTCCGCCGGCCGACGGCGGCATTCTGTCCTTCACTGATGCGAATGATCGGCCGACCACCGCCCAGGTACCGCCGAACGCAATAGATCAGCCTACCACGTTTCATCTTATTGAGGCGGAAACCGAGTCGGCCCCCGCCAGCCGTGGTTCCGCGCACCACGCCTTCGATTTGGACGCGTCTCGAGATGGCGTGCCGCTTGCCGGGTTCACCTTTGCCGCACCGATCAGTATCACTATCGCCTACTCAGACGCTGATCTGATCGGAGTATGGGAGAACACCCTGGCTTTGTACTACTGGGACGGGACCACCTGGCACGATGCCGCCACGACATGTTCGCCCAGTTCCACTTACACGCACGATCAGGTCAGCAATCAGATCAGCGTGGCGATCTGCCACTTGAGTCAGTTTGCCCTTTTTGGGGAGAGATGGCCGTCCAACTATCTGCCGCTTGTCGTTCGGTGAATTAGTGAAGATGGCCCGGGCCAAGATGTCCACTCAACATTGGGATGATATCAAGGAGGCCGGCATGGCTGGAAAAACGGTCGGAGCAGGGGAAACTGTGGCGCAGCCGGTGATCGCTAAGGCCCAAGCGGCGGGCAAGGCCCGTCTGTTGTACCTCGACAACCTCCGCGTCGGGCTCATCACCCTCGTGATCGTGGGTCACATGGCCATCACCTACGGCGCCCCACTCGGGGACTGGTACTACAGCGAACCAGGCGAGGTGGGCGCAGCCTTTGCCATCCTCACGATGCTGCTGCTCGGGATCGGCTCGGCCTTCCTTCTGGGGCTTTTCTACATGATCGCCGGCTACTTGACCCCGCGCCCCTATGACCGCAAAGGGGCCGGCCCCTTCATCGTGGATCGGCTGAAGCGCCTGGGCATCCCCCTTCTGCTCTACGCCGTCGTCATCAACCCGCTTGTCACCTACTGGGCCGCGGCCCATGGGGGCTACCAGGGGGCCTTTCTGGAATACGTTCCCAGCCATCTGCCAGACCTGCGGGATGCCGCCGTAGGCCCGCTCTGGTTTGTAGAGGCGCTGTTGGCTTTTTCCATCCTCTACGCGCTGGGCCGGCTCCTCGCCCGGGCGGCGCCCGGTCTCGCACCCCGTGACCGTACCGAGACCCAGGTCCCCCGCAACCGCCCTATCGCGCTGTTCGCCCTCGGCCTGGGGCTGACAACCTTCCTCGTCCGCATCTGGGCGCCTATGGGCTGGTGGTGGGAACCGTTGCACCAGGAACCGGCCCATTTCCCGCAATACATCGCCCTGTTTGCCGTCGGGATCATCGCCTATCGTCGCGACTGGTTTGCCCGGATGTCTGCTGTCCAGGCCAGGGTCTGGCGTTGGGTTGCCCTCGCGCTTGTTCCGGTGCTGCCCATCCTGGCGGTGGCGGCAGGCGCGCTGAGCGGGCAGTTCGACCCGGCCGTGGCCGGCGGTCTCACCTGGCTTTCCCTGGCCTACTCTCTTTGGGAAGGGTTCATGGGCGTGGCCATGGTGATCATCACGCTGGTCTGGTTCCGCAGCCGGTTCAGCCGGCAGGGTCGGCTGGTGGGGGCGATGGCGGGCGCTTCCTACGCCGTCTACGTCCTCCATCCGCTGCTGATCGTTCCCCTTGCGCTGGCCTTGAGTGGCATCCAGCTTGGCCTCAGCCTGAAGTTCGCGTTGCTTTCCCCCGTAGCGGTGGCCCTTTGCTTCCTGGTCGGATACGCTGTTCGGAAGCTCCCGCTGGTCAGAAACGTCTTGTAAGGAGGACGAAGAAGATGAAAGCCATTGCCCTGGACGCAAACCGCTCCCCAGCCGCCGCGGTGAGCGCGCCCGTCCGAGCGACGAGTCGCCTGTTCTTTGTTGACAACATCCGAGTCTTTCTGACCATCCTGGTCATCGTACACCATCTGATGGTCATCTACGCCGGCAGCGGGGGCTGGATCTACCGGGAGGGCCGGCAAGATGACATCACCTCGATCCTGGGGGGCTGGTTCTGCGCCGTCAACCAGGCTTACTTCATGGGGCTTTTCCTGTGCATCTCCGCGTATTTTGTGCCCGGCGCTTACGACCGCAAGGGGCCTGGCCGGTTCCTGGTTGACCGCCTGATCCGCCTGGGCATCCCCCTGGCCGTCTATGGCTGGGTCCTTCGTCCACTGTTCATCTATCTTGGGATGGGCGTGAGCCGATCCTTGTGGGGATGGTACACTGGTGAATACTTCCGGGACTATGGCATCATCGGCGGCGGGCCGCTCTGGTTTATCGAGGCCCTGCTCATCTTCTCGCTCCTCTACGTGCTCGGACGCATCCTGATGCGGCCCCGCCCCGCGCTGCCGGCACGCGAGGCCCGCTTTCCCGGCAACGCCGCGGTTGCCCTGTTTGCGTCGCTGTTGGGGGTCGCCACTTTTCTCGTGCGCCTCGTCTCGCCGGTCAACGACACCTTCGCGCCCCTGAACTTCCAGTTCGCCAACTTTGCCCAGTACATCGCCCTCTTTGTCATGGGACTGGTCGCCTACCGGCGCAACTGGCTCGCCGCCCTTCCGGACAGGGCGGGCAAGCTCTGGCTGGGGATTGCCGCCCTGCTCGTCATGCTGTATGGCCCGCTGGCCCTGGTGGGAGGGGCGACGGAGAACGTGGAGCCTTTCCTCGGCGGCTGGCACTGGCAATCCCTGCTCTTTGCGCTGTGGGATGCCTTCCTCTGCGTCAGCGCATGCATCGGCCTGATCGCCTTCTTCCGGCGCCTCTTCAACCGGCAGGGATCGGTGGCTCGGGAGCTTTCGCGCAGCGCCTACACCGCCTATCTCATCCACGAGCCGGTCATCACCCTCCTGGCCGTGCTCGCCGCAGGCGTGATGATCTATCCCCTCCTCAAGTTCGCCCTGGCAGCCGTGATCTTCGTCCCATTGTGCTTTGGGCTTAGCAGCCTCATCCGCAGGCTGCCATCTGCGGATCGGGTCTTGTGAGTGCTGGGTAGGCGGGCGCGCCGAAGGGCACAAGAAACGATCTGCCAAGGAATGCGAATTTCATAACTGTCCACGCCCCGCGGGCATCCTGAGCGGAACGGAGCGTCTTTTGCGGAGTGCAGTCGAAGAGCCTGTCCTGAGCGCAGTCGAAGAATGCGGCTACTGCGCGCAGACCGCTCCGCCTCCTTCGACCACGCCCGCCAAAAAACAGCGGTCTCCGCTCAAGATGCTCCGCTACGGTTGAGTCGCCCGGACAGTTATTTAGTTCCCATTCCCAAGGAAGGGTCAACTCAAAAAAGCTCGCCGGGGAATTGTCTCCCGGCGAGCTTTTTCACGCATCACGCACCACGCATCACGCATCACGCATCACGCATCACGCATCACGCACCACGCATCACGCATCACGCACTACGCACTACGCACCACGCTTTACAATCCCGCCAGCACCTGCGCCAGCGCCGCGCGGCTGGGCCGCAGCTTCTCCTCCGGCAGGTGTACCAACGGCGTTTCCGTATAGGCCAACAACTCGTGCAGGTCGGGCCGTTCCTTCTCGTTGACGTAGATCAGCCCGGTGATGAACTGCTGGTTCTGGCGCGCTTCTTCGAGGGTCCTAAAGGCGCCCACTTTATTGGTCGGATCATAATCGGGATCGAGCTTCTTCAGCACGATCTTCGAGCCGTCGTGCATCTCCACCGATAACTCGCCCACGTAGGCGTCAATGGTGATCTCCGGGAAGTAGGGGATGAAGTTCAGCTCGTTTAGCGCCATATTCTGCGCCCGGCCCCACGAATAGCTCTTGGTCGAGTCGTCGTGGTTGTTGAAGCTGACGCACGGGCTGATGATGTCCAGCACCGCGATGCCGCGATGGCTGAACGCGGCCTTGAGCAGCGTCTCTACCTGCTTCGGGTCGCCGGCGAAGCTGCGAGCGACAAAGGTGGCGTTGGCCGCCAGCGCTTCCATGCAGATGTCCAGCGGGGGCAGGTTGTTGATGCCGGCATACTTGAGCTTCTGCCCCAGGTCCGCGGTGGCGCTGAACTGGCCCTTGGTCAGCCCGTAGACGCCGTTGTTCTCCACGATGTAGACCATCGGCACGTTGCGGCGGACTGCGTGCTTGAACTGGCCGGTGCCGATGGAAGCTGTGTCGCCGTCACCGCTGACGCCGATCACGGTGAGAGCGCGATTCGCCACGGCCGCGCCGGTGGCGATCGCGGGCATGCGGCCGTGTACGCCGTTGAACGCATGGCTCCAGCCCATGAAGTACGCCGGCGACTTGCTGCTGCAGCCGATGCCGCTGATCTTGACGACCTGCGTCTGATCCAGGCCCAGCTCCCAGGCGACATTCATGATGCGCTGGCTGATGGTGTCGTGCCCGCAGCCTTTGCACAAGGTCGAAGGCGAGCCTTTATAGGCGCTCTTTTCGAGGCCCAAAGCATTCAGTTTCGCGCCCTTGACGGGGACTTCGGTGGTGATGCCCATCGTTACACGCTCCTTAGCGTTTCTTCTGGATCGTCTCGGCAATCCACGCGGCGGTCAACGGCCAGCCGTTGCAGCGAGCAACGGAGATCAGGCCGCCGCCGCAGACCGGCTCCTCGGAGAGCAAAATCTGGTGCAATTGGCCGTCGTGGTTGTTCTCCACCACGAAGACGCGCGAGTAGGTGTGGAGGAAATCGCGCACGGTCTGGTTGATCGGCAGGGCGCGCAGGCGCAGGTAGCTGGTCTCGATGCCGGCCTGCCGCAGGAGGTCGCGCGCCTCGACGATAGCGGGATGGTTCGAGCCGACGCTGATGATGCCGATCTCCGCGCCCTGCACCTCGTCTACCTCCGGTGCAGGCACCAGATCGCGCGCGGTGTCGAACTTGCGGGCCAGGCGATCCAGGTTGCGTTCCCAGTCCTCCGGGCGTTCGCTGTAGCTGGCATTCTCGGTGTGGCCGGTGCCGCGGGTGAAGTAGGCGGCCGCGGGATGATTCGTACCGGGCAGCGTGCGCCAGCCGATCCCATCGCGGTCTACGTCCTTGTAACGCCCCCACACACCGCCAAGCCGCCGCAGGTCCTCCGCGGTGAGCACCTTGCCGCGATCCAGCGGCTTTTCGGGATACTCGAACGGCTCGCTGGTCCAAACATTCATGCCCAGGTCGAGATCGCTCATCACGATCACCGGCGTCTGGAGTCGCTCGGCCAGATCAAGGGAAGTTGTGCCGAACTCGAAGCACTCCTTCGGGTCGGCCGGGAAGAGCAGGACGTGGCGTTTGTCGCCGTGGCTCAGGTAATAGGCCGCGAGGATGTCGCCCTGGCTGGTGCGGGTGGGCAGACCGGTGCTGGGACCCATGCGCTGCACGTCCCAGATCACCGCAGGCACTTCCGCAAAATAGGCCAGGCCGACGAACTCGCTCATCAGGTCGAGGCCGGGGCCGCTGGTGCTGGTCATCGCCCGCGCGCCTGCCCAGCCCGCGCCAACCACCATGCCCATCGCCGCAAGCTCATCTTCGGCCTGGATCACGGCAAAGGTGGCCTTGCCTGTGTCCGGGTCGGTGCGGAACTGGGGCAGGTATTTGTTGAGAGCATCCACCAGGCTGGAAGCCGGCGTGATCGGGTACCAGGCGACCATCTGGATGCCGCCGAAGATGCTCCCCAGCGCGGCGGCCGTGTTGCCGTCCACCAACATCTTGCCCTCGTTGAAGCTGGCCATGGGCGCGACGCGATAGGGGGCGGTCTTGGTCAGATTGGCCTTGGCCCACTCGTATGCGGCGCGTACCATGTTCATATTCAGCTCGGTCGGCTTGGGCTTGCCGCCGAAGTTCCACGCGACCGCCGCCTCGATCTCCGCCATATCAATGGCGAGGATGTAGGTCAGCGCGCCGACGTAGACCATGTTGGCGATGTAGTCGCGCAGCTCAAAAGGCAGGTTGGCGGCCTTGACTAACTGACCCACCGGCACCCCGTAGTAGGTCACGTCGGGGCGTCGTGCCGCGATCGGCAGCGAGTCATCGTAGATCACGATGCCGCCGGGCGCGACGGCCGCCATGTCCTCGGCCACGGTACGGCCGTTCATGCAGACGGCGACCTCGCAGGCATCCTTGCGGGCCAGGTAGCCATCCTTGCTCAGCCGGATGATGTACCAAGTAGGCAGGCCCTGGATATTGCTGGGGAACAGATTTTTGCCGTTGACGGGGATGCCCATCTTGAAGAACGCCCGCAATAGCACGCCGTTGCTGGTCTGGCTGCCCGAACCATTGATCGTGGCGATGTTGATCGAAAAATCGTTGATGACTTCTCGTCGCTCCGCAGTCGTGGCAGGAGCTTCTTGCAGTGCAATACCCATGGTACGTCTCCTTGAATTTCGCTTTGGGGCATGACTCCCCACTCCGGTGTCGAGCCTTCAGGCAGTCTGTCTGTTGTCAGAGCATCCGGCTGAAGCCTCTACTCCTTTGCCAACGCGTTCGGTGCGCCCTGGCGTGCTGGCGCGGCCGTGTTTCCCTCGTGCGCCACACCGAGCCGGTCGAGCAGGCGCATGTGCTCGGTCAATAACTGCTTGCCGGCCGCATACTCGCCCGCGCAGATCGCCTCGGTGATGCGCCGGTGATAGTCCCACACGTCCCGCAAGTAGCTGTAGTCGGTGTAAGTGTTCAACTCCACTGCTTCGTAGGCGTCCCAGTACGCCGCCAGGAGACCGTGAACAAACGGGTTATCCAACCGGCTGAAGATGGTCAAGTGGAACGCGCGATGTTCGGGGTGTGGGATTTGGATGCGATCTTGGTTCAGCTTGGCCGCGGCCTGCGCCACCAGGTCAGTCAGGCGGGCCTTGTCGTCAGTGGTCAGCAGCGCCACTGCCTCGTCCCAAAACGCCGTTTCCAGGTGGATGCGAAGGATGCTATAGGCGTAGAAGGCGCCGCGGTCGCGGGAGAGGGCGACCATCAGGCTGAGGCGGACGGCCGGCAGGAAATCATAGGGCAGGATGTGCAGGCCGCGGCGGGGGCTGACGTCCACCAGGCCGAGCATCCGCGCCACTTCCAACTGCTCGCGCAGCTTGCCGACGCTGATGCCGGTCTCTGCGCTGATCTCGCCGAGCGAAGGCAGCCGCATCCCCGGCTCGCGACCATCGGCCAAGAGGTAGCGCAGAAAATCGGACTCGATAGCTGAGAGGATCACAGGCAGTGCGCCCTCGATGCGTCATTAATCCAATGAATAAGATCAATCAGATTGATTGCATGATACTAAGAAACATAACGAAAGTCAAGTAGGTGGAGATACGTTTGACGAGTACACCTTTGCTCAAGTTGGGCCGCGCGCTGCTACTTGTGCTATACTGCGCACAGAGCAGCACATCGAGCCTATCACAACGCGAGGAACGCATGATCACTGAGGATCAAGCGCAGGTCCACCAAGACACAACGACGTCTTCAACCGGCCAGCCGGCAGGGCGCAACGACAACCACCGGCTGGCGACCATGTTCAAAATCGCCAGGATTCTGGCCGCCGAGCATGATCTCGACCGCATGGTGCCACAGCTTCTCAGTTGCCTGATTGACACCCTGGCTGCCGCCGACGCGGGGGTGTTGATGCTGTATGCGTCCGTCGAAGGCATTCTCACGGTCAGGGCAGCCCAGGGCTACGATCTGGATGCTTTCCGGCAGATACGTTTGGCGCCAGGCGAATCCATGACCGGCAAAGCTTTCCTGACCGGACAGGCTGAGTTGTACGCCACCCCCGAAACAACCGCGGCGGCCATGGACAACATGACGCCTCCCAACCGCGCCATCTTCGCCCGGGCTGCCTCTGGCGTCACCAAACCGTTGAGCGCCGTTGTTCTCCCGCTGATCACGAACCAGACCCGGGTCGGCGTTTTGCTCCTGGAAAACCTTCATCAGCCGTGCTCCTTTACGCCTGACGATCTGACCTTTCTCAAGCCCATCGCCGATCTGTTGGCGCTGTCCATCGAAAACACTCGTCTGCGCGAAGAACTTGAAGCCGTCCGCTCGCTCAGCGAGGCCAACCGGCTTAAAGCCGAAGTGATCTCCACCCTGGCGCACGAGCTGCGCACGCCGCTGACCTCGATCAAGGGTTACTCCACCGCGCTGCTGATGGAAGAAGCCTCATTCGGCCCCGAGACGCAGCGTGAGTTCCTCCAAATCATTGACGAAGAGTGCGATGTCCTTCAGGATCTCATCCACGACCTGCTGGAATCATCCATCATTGACGCCGGGTTCCTGAAGCTCGAAGTGCAACCCGTGCTGTTGAGCCGCCTCGCCATGGCCGCCACGGAGGAATTTTCCCACGTCAGCCAGCGACATCGCTTCGTGGTGGACTTTCCCCCTCGCGTTCCCGTCGTAGACGCGGACCCGCGACGTGTGACCCAGGTGCTGCGCAATTTGCTGGACAACGCCGTCAAATACTCACCGGATGGCGGGCTGATCGTCGTGCGGGGCGAAGTGCGCGAGCGAGAGGTTGTTGTCAGTGTGGCCGACCAAGGCGAAGGCATCGCCCCCGAACACCTCAACCGACTCTTCGAGAAATTCTTCCGTATCAAGTCGGGTCTGGGAAGGCACGTCGTCGGCACCGGATTGGGGCTGCCGATTGCGCGGACCATCGTCGAAAGCCACGGTGGGCGGATTTGGGCCGAGAGCCAGTTGGGACGCGGCACCACGCTCTCCTTCACAATTCCGTTCACACCGGCAAGCCAGGAGCCTTCGCAGGAGGCAAAGGATGAGTAACGCCGCTCACGCCCGTCGGGCTTTAGTTCTGATCGTGGATGACGAGCCGCGGGTTGTCCGGCTGGTCAGCGAGGTTCTAAAGGCCGTCGGCTATGCAGTCATCGCGGCCACCAGCGGCACATCGGCCCTGGAGATGCTGGCCCTGGAGCAGCCCGATCTCGTATTGCTGGACGTGCTGTTGGGCAATGGGCCGACCGGCTACGCGGTGTGCCGGCGCATCCGGGAGTTCTCGGACGTGGCGGTGATCATGCTCACAGCCAAGGCAACCGAGAGCGATACATTGACCGGCTTTGAGGCGGGCGCCGATGACTACCTGACCAAGCCCTTCAGCGCCAAGGAGCTGGTGGCGCGTGTGGAGGCCGTCCTTCGGCGGACGCAACGCGCCGAAGAAACGGTCACGGCAAATTTCACGTGCGGCGAGATCGAGATCAACTTCGCTCGTCACGCGATCAAGGTGGCCGGCCAACCTGTAGCGCTCACCCGGACGGAATACGCGCTGCTCCATCAGTTGGCGCTCAACGCCGACCGCGTGATACCGCACGAAGAGCTGCTCACGAAGGTGTGGGGCGCGGAATACCGAAACGACGTGGACTATCTGCGCGCGTACATCCGCTATCTGCGCCGTAAGCTGGAAGCCGATCCTGCCAACCCGCGCTACATCCTTACTTCGCCCGGCGTGGGTTATCTGCTGGCCTGTCCTGACCCCCAATAGCATCCTCCGACTACGGCCACAAACGCCGTGGCTTCCGCTCAGTTTCTCACGCCGCGCCCGCCGCCACGGCCGATGAAACTGTCATGCTGAGCGGGTTGGTCCCGTGTGGTTCGTTACGGCGTGATTCTAGCGAAGCATCTCCTTCGCGTGACCGAGACTCTTCGCTGGTGTCTCGCCGCGGCGCACTGTTCGTCGGCAACCCGCTCAGAGTGACAGGCGGGGCGATTTTTAGGACAGTTGCTCACGCCGCGCCCGCCGCCACGGCCGATGAAAATGGGCCGCGGATGGACGCGGATTTTTCTTTATCTATCAACTGCCGGCCGTTCGGGATGCGCCATGCACTGCACGCTCCCAGCGGTCGGCTTTTTCATGCTTTTTTCACACACTCGGCCTGCCTTTCTATGAGTTTCCTACGAGTTGTCTGCTAAGATGACGATGCAGTTGGGGAATCGTGGTTCTGGCCCAAGGGGCCATTAGAAAGGAGTGCTTTCCCATGACCGATACATTGACCGTTACGTACTCGATGGCAGGAGTCCAGTTCATGCTCCCGGATGCCGGTACGGCCGCCGACGCCGCGCTCCAGGAAGGTCTGGCGTATTGCGCCGAGAGAATGCGCCTGACAAGCGTCGAGGCTGCCATCGAGCAGCTCCACCAGGGCAACCGCCTGGCCCGCTCCTACTTCGAGTATGGCCTGGCGAAGGGGCTGGCCGAGCAACTGGGCGGGTTGGACGACGAGGTGCAGGCCGCCTATATCTATGATGCCGATGCCACGGCCGAGGATGTTATCTTCGGTGAAGCTGCCCCGACGTTGGTACACGTGATCGTCCACGCGCGGCGCAAGACGAACGCGCTAGGCTCGCTCTTGACCGCCCTGGATCGGGAGATGGTGAGCAGTTATGCCGAACGGATGCATTGCCCCGATCTCATGCACCTGGTGGATATCCAGGTGGTAGACGATGAAGAGATCGCCAACAAGATCGGCTACGGCGCGCTCTTGACTTCGTTGCATCACCGGCCGCTGCCGATCTGGAAGCGTTGAGCAGGAGGAGATCGTGCAAGAACGCATCGTCGAGATCCTGGTCGGACCGACGCCCACCTTCGTGGTGGCGCCGCAGCCCAAGCAGGATTTATGGGATACCGTATTAGCCAACCTGGATGACGTGGCGGCCCGGCTCAAGCTCAATCCTGGCATCCACGCCATCTTGCGCCAGCCTGAGCGCGAGTTGACGGTCGCCATACCGGTCGTGCTGGATGATGGCAGCATCAAGGTCTTCACCGGTTACCGCGTACAGCACTCCAGCGCCCGCGGCCCCTGCAAGGGCGGCATCCGCTATCACGCCGATGTCACGCTGAACGAAGTCAGGGGTCTGGCGACCATGATGACCTGGAAGTGCGCCGTGGTCGGCATCCCCTATGGCGGCGCCAAGGGCGGCGTCACCTTTGACCCGGCGGGTCTGTCGCAAAACGAGTTGATGCGGCTGACCCGGCGCTACACGGCCATGATTCTGCCGATCCTCGGCCCCAAGCGCGACATCCCGGCGCCCGATGTCAACACCAATCCGCAGGTAATGGCCTGGATCGCGGACACGGCGAGCATGTTCGAAGGCTCAGCCATGATGGAAATCGTTACCGGCAAGCCGCTGAACCTGGGTGGGTCACAGGGCCGCCCCGAGGCGACTGGCCGCGGCGTCGCCATCGTCACCGCCGAATTGCTCAAGCGATATGACCGGACACCCGTCGAGACGACCGTGGCCGTGCAGGGGTATGGCAACGTCGGTTCGTGCGCGGCGACGATTCTGAACGAAATGGGCTGCAAGATCGTGGCCGTGAGCGACGTGGGCGGGGGCTTGTATAACCCGCACGGGCTGAACATTGCGGACATCAACAAACACGTGGCGCACAGCCCCCGACATCTGCTCGAAGGATATGACGCGCCCGGGGTGGACTTCATCACCAACGATGAGTTGCTCGAATGCGAGACGGATGTCTTGATCCCGGCTGCGCTCGAACACCAGATTCGCGGCGATAACGCCACCCGAATCCGTGCGAAGTACATCGTCGAGGGCGCCAATGGCCCGACGACCCGCGACGCGGACGACATCTTGACCGACCGGGGCATCGTGGTAGCGCCCGACATCCTGGCGAACGCCGGTGGCGTTGTGGTGAGTTACCTGGAGTGGGTGCAGGACTTGCAAAACTTCTTCTGGGAAAAAGAAGAAGTTAACCGGCAGTTGACCTCGCTTATGATCCGCAGCTTCCGCGAGGTGTGGGACTGCGCAGCGTCATACGATGTGCCGCTGCGGTTAGGCGCCTCCATGCTGGCTGTGGACAAAGTCGCCGAGGCCGTACAGTCCCGCGGCATCTGGCCGTAAGCGGCCAGCCACCTTCGACGGTTCCCAGGAGTCATCGGCGTTCTGCACCTGCTCAACTTTTGAAGCAAACCGTGACGCCGCCAGCGTTGCACAGGAAGTCGAGTGAATCACCCGCAGGCGCACGTGGCTTACTCGAGCGTCCAGCGAAGAATCCGGTGTCGCAACGAGACCCTTCGCTGGAATCTCGCCGTGCCGGACCTCACGGGACCAACCCGCTCAGAGCCTGCCCTGAGTGCAACGAAGGGGTGACAAAAGCGAGTTTTGCGGTACTGCCATTAATTGTACTGTCCCATCCTGAATCGAAGCGATGGATCGTGTATAAGGTTTGTGTAGATGGCTTTACCAAATCCAAGCTTGCAGAGGAACGTAACTCATGACCAAGAAGCAGCAATCCTTTCCCGAACACGTGCCCCAGGTCGGCACGCCCGCACCCGACTTCACCCTGCCTGCGGATGACGGCAAGAGCGTCCGCCTGAGCGACCTGCGCGGCCAGCGTGTGGTGCTTTATTTCTACCCGAAGGATATGACCAGCGGCTGCACGACACAGGCGTGCGGCTTCCGCGATAGCTACCCGGAGATCACCGAGCAGAACGCGGTGGTGCTCGGCATCAGCCCCGACGGCGTGGAGAGTCACGTGAAGTTCAAGACCAAGTACAACCTGCCCTTCCGGCTGCTGGCTGACGAGGAGCACAAGGTGGCGGAGCTTTACGGCGTGTGGGGCGAGAAGAGCATGTACGGAAAGACATATTTCGGCATCATCCGCTCGCATTTTGTGGTAGACGCCGACGGGAAGATCGCGGATGTGCAGTACGGCGTCAGCCCCGAAGACAGCGTGGCGAACGCCCTGGCGATGTTGCGGCTGAAATAAGTGTGCTCACGTGCCAGGCACCTGCGAGGTGCCTGGCACGTAGACCTCACACCCGCCGCCAAACCACCTCTCGCGCCGCGTCATCATACAGCGCATAGCACACCCCGCCGCCGTCCTGTGGAATGCCCACGCTGCCCACCCCGACCAGGGTGCGGCTGCCGTCGGTCGGGAGGGTGAACCCCGGCCCGGTCAGGCGCACCGACGTGGTATCCGGTCGCCAGAGCCAGGCTTCCTGGGCGTGGGTATGGCCGTGGAAGAAGATCGGCGCGGCCGCGGCCTCCAGTTCGGTCAGGGCGGCCCAGCGCGCATCGGCAGAGCGTTGCAGCGAAGGAAAGAGCGCGGTCCAGTGCAACTCACGCGCCCGCAGGTAGTCCACCACGCCCGCGATGGTCAACCCATCCGGCCAGACCGGGCTGGCGTGCGCCGCCCATAACTCGGCCCCGCGATAGACGGCCGGCCAGCGCGCCACCTGCCCCCGCCACGGCTGATCCATCCCCCGCCACCCCGAGGCTTCCCAATTGCCGAAGACGTATTCGGCCGCCACGCCGTCGAGCAGGTCCAATACGTGTGTGCTGCCCAAATCACCCAGGGCGAGAAAACGGTCGGCCCCCTGAGCCGGCGCGTCGGTCAATGCGCGGCGCAGCCGGTCGGTGCGGCCATGAACGTCGGAGAGGATGGCCCAAGTAGTCATTGATTGCGTGCTCGACGGGACTTGGGGGAACTTGAGGAAACTTAGGGGAACTCTGGGGGACACCGCCGCCGAATTCCCTTGAATTCCTCCGAGTTCCACTAAGCCCCCCTGAGTTCCCTGGTTCTACAACGGCAGCGGCGGTTGGTAGGGTGGACGGCGCCCCGCCAGCAGCACGAACGGCGCGGCCCGGTCGGCACGGGCGCCCAGCTTGCGCAGATCGCCCAATTCGCGGAGGTTGCCGCGCCGCCGCGCGGTCACAATCGCCCGGGCTGAGGTCGGCCCGATGCCGGGGACGCGCAGCAGCTCGGGCAGGGGCGCGGCGTTGACCTCCAGCGGGAACCGTTCGGGATGCGCCCTAGCCCAGGCGGCCTTGGGGTCGAGATTCTCCGGCAGGTTGCCATCGGCCTCGAAGGGAATCTCCTCGGCTGCAAAGCCGTAGTAACGCAGCAGCCAATCGGCCTGGTAAAGCCGAAACTCGCGGCGTGGATCGGTGGGCGCCGTGGATTCGAGCGGCGTGTCTCGGATCGGGTTGAACGCACTGTAGTAGGCCCGCGCCAGCCGCACCTCGCGATAGAGCATCTGCGCCGGCCCAGCAGATCGCGGTCGTGCTCCCCCGCGGGGCCAACGACGAACTGGGTGGACATGCCTAACCTAGCCCCCCCGACCCCCCTTCCCTGCGAGGGAAGAGGGGAGTGATGCTCCCCTCTCCAGACAGGAGAGGGGCTGGGGGTGAGGTTTCTACGAATCATCTCCGCTGCCACCCGCAGCGGCCCGACCAACTGCTCCATCTGTTTCTGGGGTGCGAGCGCGGCCAGGGTGGAGGGCGTGGGCGCTTCCAGGTTGACCGAAACGCGATCCGCCAACTCGACGGCGCGAGCGATGTGGGCCGCCTCGGCGCCGGGGAGCAGCTTGAGATGGATGTAGCCGCGGAAATCGTACTTGCCCCGGATCAACTCGATGGTCGCCAGCATCTCATCCATCGTTCGGTTGGTGCCGATCACGCCGGAGCTGAGGAAGATGCCCTGCACGACCCCGGAGCGCTGCATCAGATCGAACGCACGAGCCAACTCGTCGGGCGCGAATTTCTCTCGGCGGATGTCGCGCCCCGCGCGAAAGGCGCAGTAGTGACAGTTGTTCTGACACGCGCTGGTCTGGAGCACCTTGAGCACCGGCACGCGCTCTCCCCTGGGCGTTTGGACGTGGGAGACGTAGGGGAACATGTCGGGGCCGGCGGGACACATGGCTTCGGGTGGCGCGAAGAGACCGAAGTTCCCAGGAGAATTGCTGGAACCAGGGGAACTCAGGGAACTCGGTGGGCTAACGCAGTCGTCGAAGCGGGCGGCCTGACCCAGCAGGTTCAGTTTTTCGCGGATGTCCATGGCAGTCTCCTGCCGGCGGTACTCTGACTCACAGAGTCTCTGTATCACGGCAGGTGTATTATACGAACATTCGTTCCAATAGTCAATTTACTCGTTACTCGTTACTTTACGCATCACTCGTCACTCATTACGTCAAGCAATACTTACTCTCGACCCATCCGCGGTCTTCACCACGTCAATCCGCGCGGGGAAGAGATCTTTCAGCTCCTCGATGTGGGTGATGACAATGATCCGCTCGAAGTCGTGCTGGATGGAGCTGATCGCGTCCACAACCAGGTCGCGGCCCTTGGAGTCCTGCGATCCAAAGCCTTCATCTATGACCAGGGTTTGGAGCTGCGCGCCAGCGCGGCGGGCCAGGAGCTTGCTGATCGCGATGCGCAGCGCCAAGTTGGCGCGAAAACTCTCACCCCCGGAGAACATTTCGTAGGCGCGCGCACCCAGTTCATCCGAGATGATGATGTCCAGTGTCTCGGCCACGCCGCCGGTGACCTTCTCCCGCTGCGTCTCCAGCCGCAGGCTCATCCGCCCCTCGCTCATGCGGGCCAGCAGCCGGTTGGCCTCGGTCTCCACCTCGGGGATGGCGCTTTCGATGATCATCGCCTGCAGGCCCTTCTTGCCGAACGCTTCCCGCAATTGAACGTAGATGCTCATCTCGGCGTTGATCTGCTCCAGGTCGGCCACGCGCTGGCCGCGGCGTTCTGCCAGGGCTGCCAACGCGCTGATCTGCTGCTGGGCTGCGCCTTCCTCCAGACGGGCGCGGCGCTCGCTCTGGGCGGCCTTCTCCACGTCGGCATCCGCGCGGGACAGGGCCGTCTCCAGTTTCGGCAGATCAGCGACAGCAGCGGTGAGGCGACCGGCCTCAGCGCGATCGTCGGCCAACTCGGTCTCGCGGCGAGCCAGTTGCCCCGCCAGCACATCCACGCTTCCACGGGCCGCCGCGATTTGATCCAGCGCGGGCAGCAGTTGACGCTGATAGCGGCTGTCGAACGGCTCCAGCTTCGTCAGCCTGACCCGGACCGCCTCATGGCCGGCCGCGTCGTAGCCGATTTCCGCCAATTCGGCCTGATGCCGCGCCAGCTCCGCCTGTTCGGCGGGGGCGTAGTCGCGGCCGGCCAGCCGGGCGGCCAGATTGGCACTCTGCTGAGCGACGGCTGCCTGCTCATCGGCCGCAGCCAGACCGTCGGCGACGGCGGCTTCGGCCTGGGCGGCCTGGCGTTGGCGCGCGTCGCGAGCGCGCAGATCACGGGCCAGGTCGGCATCCTCGGCCTCCAACGCGGTCTTGCGCTTGTCGAGCATCTTAAGCGTGGCTTGATTGGCGCGATAGCTTTCCGCCAGGCGTTCACGCTCGGCAGCCAGATCGGCCAACATCTGGTCGCGGTGCGCGGCGTCGAGCGGCTGGCCGCAGAGGGGACAGGCGGCCGCGCCCGCGTCGGCGGCCTTCAACAGGTCGGCCTTGTCGTTGACCGCCTGTCCTTCGGCCTTGTATCGGTCGTTTTCGGTGCGGAGCGCGGCCGACCGCTCGCCAATCTCCCGCAGCTCGGCGGCGACAGCGTCGCGACGGGCCTGCTGATCGGCCAGGCGCGCCAGGATCGCCTGGGCCTCGACCAGGGCCCTCGCCTGTTCCTGCCCCGCGGCGACCTTGCGCCCCAGCTCCGCCTGGCGCTCGGCCAGACGCCGGCTCTCGGCTTCCAGCGCCAGCCGGGCCTGATCCACGGCCAGCCGTGCCCGGTTGACGGTCTCGCTCAATTGGGTGTGGCGCAGCAGCCGGGCGTTCCAGGCCGCGTCATCGGCGCGGGCGGCTTGCAGGCCGGCCCAACCGGCCTCGATCTCCTCACGATGGGCCAGCACCGCCTCGAATTGGGCCAACCGCGCCTTCGCTGCATCGAGCTGGCCGCGGCCATCGGCCAGGTCGCGCTCGGCGCGGGCCAGGCGATTGCGCAGGTCGGTGAGCTGACGCGCCAGGGTTTGGCGTTCTTGCACGGCCAGCCGCGCTTTGGCCTGTTCGGTTTCAGCCCCGCGCAAGGCAGCCACGGCGTTCGCTGCGGCCACGCGGGCGGCTTGCAGCCGCGTCTCGTACTCGGCGCGACGGGCCAGCTCGGCATCTATGCCTGCGATCTCGCCGCCGATGCGGCCGGCCTGATCCTTGCGCGCCTGCGCTTCGTCTTTGGCGCGCTGCTCATAGAGGTCATAGCGGGCCAGGCCCAGGATGTCGGCCAGGATCTGCTTGCGCTCGCCCGCGGTCTTAACGGTGAAGGAATCGGCCTTGCCCTGGAGCAAAAACGCGGAGTTGACGAAGGTCTCGTACTCCATGCGCAGGGTGCGGATGATCTGCGCCTGGCGCTCCAGCAGGCCGCCGTCGTCCAGCAGTTGCCATTCGCCGTCCAACGCCGCCGCGTTCCAGACGTAGAAGTGGAGGTCGCTCTGCCCGCGGCCCTTCTTGCTGCGCTGTCGCCAGACCCGATACCGCTGCTGGGCCAGGTCAAACTCGAACTCGACCCACGTCTCAGTCTCGCCCAGCGCGATCAGCTCGTCGTCGCGCCGTGCGCGCGCCTTGCCCCACAGCGCCCAGGTGATGGCGTCGAGCAGCGCGGATTTGCCGTGCCCGTTGTCGCCCGTCAGACAGGCCAGGTGGATGCCGCTGAAGTCGAGCGATTGCTCGTCGCGGTAGCACATGAAGTTATGGAGACGGAGGCGGTGTGGGATCATGGGCGACTCACGGGAACTCAAAGGAACTCATGGGAACTTGGCGTGATGCGTGAGATGGCGGCCAGCCCACGGCACAAATCGGCATAACCTACACCTTCAAGAAGAAAAAGGCCAGGCCTAAGATTACATAAACGGCCAGCAGTTGCGCGCCCTCCAGCCAATTCGACTCGCCATCCTGCGCCGCGAACGCCGCGATCAGCACCGCGCCGAACAGGGCGATGATCTCGAATTGGTTGAAGACCAGCGTCAGTGGATGGCCCATCAGCAGGCTGACGAAGACGAGCACCGGCGCGACGAAGAGCGCGATCTGCAAAGAGGAGCCGAGCGATACTTGCAGGCTCAGCTCCATCTTATTCTTCCAGGCAGTTTGCACGGCCACGGTGTGCTCGGCGACGTTGCCCACCAGCGGCACGACGATGATGCCAATGAAGAATTCGGAAAGGCCCAGCGTCGCTGTCGTGTGCTCGACTGCGCCGACCAGAATTTCACTCAGCCAGGCGATGAGACCGGTGGCGAGCAGCAACGCCGTGATCGCCTGCCACACGGGCCAACTGCCGCCGTGCTCCTTTTGCGTCTCCTGCGCCAGCCCCGGCTCGGGGCTGACCGCCAGGCGCTTGTCTTTGGGCCGGCGGAAAGTGAAGAGCAGCCCCAGGGCGTAGATCACGAGCATGGCGATCGCCGTGCCCAGGCTGAGCGACTCAACCGGGCCGGCGGTCTCGGTGTGGGCGAAGAAGAAGAGCGAAGGGATCGCCAGCGCCAGTACGGCCAGGATGAGTTGCGTGGCGTTGACGCTGGCGTGCCGGCGGTCGAAGTATTGCACGCCGTTCTTGATCCCGCCCAACAAGACGCTGAAGCCGAGCACCAGCAGCAGGTTGCCGATGATCGAGCCGGTGATGGACGCCTTCACCAGGTCGAGCAGCCCGGCGCGGATGGCGAACAGGGTGATGATCAGCTCGGCAGCGTTGCCCAGGGTCGCATTCAGCAGTCCACCGAGCCGCGGCCCGGTGTGCACGGCCAACTCCTCGGTGGCCTGGCCCAGAATTCCTGCGGTAGGGATCACCGCGAGAGCTGAGGCCGCAAAGAGCAGCGTGGGCGACCAGCCTAGCAAGCGGCCGAGGATGGCGATGGGGGCGAAGATCAGCAAAAGATTCAGATACTTCACGAGGAACTACTCCTTCCCAAAGAATGCGATTTCGACATCGCGCGCCATGCGCGTCACCCAGTCCCAGGGTGTCTCCGGGGCTGTCATGGTGTGCCCATCTACAAACAGGCTGGTCGGCGCGGTCGGCGGAACCATGAGTTTCAGTGCCCGCGGGACGGTTTCGATGACCACGGGCGTATAACCGATGTAGTCGCCGTCCACGTGCACCGGCAACGGCTGCGCCGTACTGATTTCGATCCGCCGCGCCCGAAAAATGTCCACTTGCGGATCCTGGATGTGGCGGCTGAAGAGCAAGCGCAGTGTATGGAGCAACGTCCGCGCCGCACCGCGGCCCTGGAAGCAGCAAATGTCGAGCAACCCATCATCAATCACCGCGGTCGTCGCCATCTTGAAGATAATCCCATAGCGCTGGATATTATTGGCGACCAGCATAATCATGCGCCGGCTCACCCGGTTGCCATCTACTCGCACCTGAGCGCGCGTGCCCGCAAAGTCTCGCAGGGTTAGAAGGCCGGCCACAAGGAAGGCCAGAGCGCCGAGTCGCTTCTTACGCTCCGGATCCCCTTCGACCGCGATAGCCATCTGCGCATCGAAGCCAACGCCGCACCAACACAGGAAATGACGCGCCGGGTCGCTCTTGCCCTTGGGGCTGACCCGCCCAACGTCCACGGAGCGCACCTGGCCGCTGAGGAGCAACCGGGCGGACTCCAACAGCGGATGCGGATGCAGACCGCCCGGCACAGGCAGGTTGAGCTGACGAGCGAAGACGTTGCCGGTGCCGCCGGGCAACACGCCCAACGCCGTCTCCGAGCCGACCAACCCGTCCACCACCTGGGCCAGCGTCCCGTCGCCGCCAACCACGAACACGGCCTCACAGTGTTGCGCCACTGCCCGGCGAGCAAAAGTGGTGGCGTCGCCCGCGCCGTGGGTGTGCTCTATGCCGAGCATTTCCCAGCCCTGGCTGGCGAGAAAGTCCGCCGTCTGGTCCAATTCGTCGGCCTGGAAGTACTGGCCGGCCACGGGGTTGTGGATGATGAGAGCTTTCATAGATGGCGTGTTGCGTGCTGCGTGCTGCGTGTTGCGTGCTGCGTGTTGCGTGTTGCGTGCTGCGTGTTGCGTGTTGCGTGCTGCGTGCTGCGTGCTGCGT
>JAPLHB010000013.1 GCA_026389845.1 Chloroflexota bacterium | reverse complement strand
GGAGAACTTGTTCCTTCACTGTGTTCAGGACAGGCTCTGAGCGCAGCGAACGGATTCTTCGCTGGATGCTCGCCGTCGCGAGAGATTAGGGGTCAACCCGCTCAGAATGACAGACGCCGAAAAGCGGATTTTGCGCCATTGCCCAAAATGGTTTCACCTGGTTTTTCCCCGATCATCCAGGATTCGCTCAACGGCCAGGCGAGCGGAAATCAAAGCCGTCGGCGCGCCCGTGCCAGGATGGGTGCTGGCGCCCACGAAGTAGAGGTTGCGGTAGTGGGAGTGCCGGTTCCGAGGGCGGAAGTAGCCCAACTGGGTCAGCGTATGGCAAAGCCCATGGGTGGACCCCTTCATCAGGTTATAGCGCTTCTGCCAGGAGAGCGGAAGGTAGCACACCTCGAATTTCAGGTGCGCCTCCAGATCCGTAATTCCCAGGGTTGCCAGGCGGCGGAACACAGCCTGCCGCGCCCGATCCCGAATTTCGCTCCAATCCTGTTCGCCGGTCTCGTCCAGGTGCCCAACGGGGACGACGGCGGTCAAGGTGTCCTCCCCCGGCGGGGCCATCGAGGCGTCGAGTCGCGCCGGGGCATGCACGTACAGGCTGGGGTTATCCGGCAAAGTCAGGTCTCGGATGATGCTCGTGAAGTTCTCCCGATAATCGTCTGCCAGGAAGAGCGTGTGAGGGCCCAATTCCTGATAGGGTTTGTCAACGCCCCAGAAGAAGCTGATCGTCGAGCAGGAGTAGCGTTTGCGGGCCAACCGCTCAGCGGCGCCATCCTCCGGCAGCAGATGCTGGTACACGTAAGGCAGATCGGCGTTAGCCACGATCGTGTCGGCTTCCAGCCGGCGACCGTCCGCCAGAGTCACTCCGCGGGCGCAGGTCCCATTCACTTCGATCCGTCCCACCTCGGCGTCAAAAACGAATTCCACCCCAGCCCGATGAGCGAGTTTCACAAGCGCCTCCACGATCTGGTACATGCCCCCTTTGGGATACCAGATCCCGTGGGCCAACTCGGTGTAAGGCATCATGGAAAAGGTCGCTGGAGCCTCGAAGGGACTCAGCCCCATGTACACGTCCTGGAAGGTGAAAGCCGCCTTCAGACGAGGTTCAGTGAAGTAGGCCGCCATATTGCGGTAGTGTCCGACGAGCGGTTTCAATCTGAATAGCAGGGGCACGTTGCTCAAGTTGAAGAACTCGGGCGCGGTGCGGAAGTCCTTATTGACCAGCCGTTCCATAGCCAGGTGGTAGTGGCGGTGGCCTTCCTCCATGTAGCGCAGGTATCCCTGAAAGCTGCCTGGCTCGATGGCTTCCAACTGCTCGCACGTGGATTTCATATCGGATGTGAGGACCAGTTGGCTGCCATCATCGAAGACCAGGCGGTAGCTTGGGTCAACCCGCTGCAGATCCAGCATCTCACGCAGCGGTGTGCCCAGCGCGGCGAATTCCGCCTCGAACACGTGCGGCATGATGAACAGTGTCGGACCCGTATCGAACCGGTGCCCGTCGCGGGCGAAGTGATCGCAGCGACCGCCCGGCCGGGAATTCTTTTCGACCACCGTCACCTGCCACCCACGCCTGGCCAGGTGCGTCGCGGCGGCGATGCCGCCGATCCCGGCGCCGATGACGATCGCGGAGAGAGGTGTCATAACTTTCCTTCAGAAGTTTTCATTATGGATAGCAGTGCGTGGGGCGCCACCTCACGCCTGCGACGGTTGAGCGCCAACGAGAGCACCGACCAACCCGACGCTATCCCGATTCTCAGACTCTTGCACTCAGGGTATTCGTTCCGCAACCGGTAGCCATCCCGCTCGATGGCATCCAGCACCCCGACGAACCGAGCGATGTAGGCGTAACCGGCGATGCGGCAGCGTAGATTCTCGACCTGAGAGAGGTAAACCTTTCCGGCTTCGAAGCAGGTGTGCGCCATCTGGACCCTGCCCTTGACCCACGCCCGGTAAGCATCGCTGCCCACATCCTGCGGAGTGATCGCGTGGGCTTCCAGGAGATCGCGGGGGACGTTGAAATAGCCTGCGGCGGCGTCGTCCAGGGTGTCCCGCAGCATGTGGGCGATGTGCGCGCCGGTGGCCGCGAGATAGCGCGCTTCGCTGTGCGGCGCGGTGCAGCCGTGGCCGACAAAATAGTGCAAAGCCTCCGTCACCGCCCGAGCCAGGGAGCGCGAGTATTCAGCCAGCTCCTCCTGGCCGATCAGCCGGCCTCTGCGGTGCGCGTCGAAATCCATCACGGCCATCATCTCGCGGATATAGACCCGCAGCCCGCTGTTCTGCCTGGGATCGCCTCGGATCAGATCCACCAGCATACGCTCTTCGACGCTCGCACGGCACGGCCACTCGCCCCGGAAACAGCTTTCCATGAGTGCTTTTTGGCGCTCCACGAATGCAATCCTCGCCGGCCTACCCATCACTTCCCCGTCGAGTTGATCATCCAACCAGCGAAAATAACCATAGGCCCGGTAGGCGTCGGCGATGCGATCGCGATCTACAAGGAAGCGGACCGTAAAGTAGGTCTGTTTGCTGGCTGCCCAGGTGATCGCGGCGGCCGGGGTGTGAACAGATTCGGATTGATGTGATATCAGTTTCATCTCGTTGAACTCCCAATGTCTATTATACGTTGCACGTCTTCAGCGGTTGCAAAGTTTAGCGGTTGACGCGAAAACGTGCGACGCACCTCCGAGGTGCGTCGCACGTTCAGTTTAGCTCATTCTCAGCCCCGCTATCCCGGCGACCGCCGGGGCAGGCGCGACCGTGCGCGCCAGGCCAACGGGCCGGCCGCCAGGAGAAACAGCAGCCACTCCTCCGGTTCGGGCACCGCGGCCACGACCAACGGGTTCTGCGGCGTGGTCTCGCCCAGATCCTCGTACTCACGATCGTAACCGTTCAGACCTGGTGGAGCATCTTGTCCTGAGAATGGGACGCGGACTACGCGGACGACACGGAGAACGCGGATAGAAAATTGAATATGTCCGCGTCGTCCGCGTCCCGTTTTCAAATACCGTTATGGCAAAGGCGGTGGCGGGGCGCCGCGGCCGGGCGGGATGCTGTCGCCGTCGGGCAAACTCCGCAGATACTCGCAGGACACCATCTTCACGTCCTCCCAGACGTGGCCCTCGGCGCTGAACGTGGGCAGGTCCACGATCCAACGCTTGCGGTCATTCTCCCGGCGGTAGATGTGCGGGCTGGCGCTGCACTTGAGCAGCACGTGGATCGGCGCGCCCAACTCGAACTTCGCCAGGAAGCCCGGTTCAACGATGTGGACGTCCTGCCAGCGGTAGCCGTAATAGTCGAATGCATCCAGGCTGCTGATCCAGTGAAACTGAGCGCTCCGGAAAACGTAAATTCCGGGCTGATCGGCCTCCTTCACCAGCAGGCCGTTGCGGATCACCAGCGAGGCGCTGCCCGGCAACGCGGTCGCCAGGGTCGTGCCGTGCCGGTTAAAGGGGATGTTGATCGCCACGACCAGCACCAGCAGTCCGAGCGCCAGTCGGGCGAGCAAGACGGCCGCGTGCGATGGCCGCGCCTCGGTGTCCTGTTCGATGGGCGGGGCGTCTGGCGCAAGGATCGGCTCTGACTCAGGCTCGGAGGGAGCGGGCAACTCAGGCGTCGGTTCTGCGGCAACATCCGCTACGATGGCGCTTTCGGCGACGGTCGCGATCGGAATTTCAGCAGGCTCGGCGACGATGGGACGCTGGGTCGCGCCGCGTGCCTGCAACCGGCCGGCCACTTCGTCGGCCAACAGATCGAGCAGGAGCTCCAGCCGCGCCGGGCCGGCATCGCCCATCGGCGGCCGGATCGGCTCAGGAATCGGGGAGGAAGGTTGGGATGGGTTCATCGTCCTACCTCACCGTGAAAAAGCCCAACAGCTCGCCGATGCTGGCGAAGATGTTGGTGTAGAAGTTGCCGCCGAGCTGGCGGAAGAGCTCGAACTTCATGCTCGGCGCGCCGACAAAGGGCCGCAGGGTCCAGGCCACCTGGCTGCCCACGAAGGCATAGATCACGATCCAGAGCAGCACCACGTTCTGCCGCGCGGCGGCGCCTTCTTTGGCGCCGGCCGACACCGCACGCATCCCCTGCACCAAAAAGCTCACGCCGACCAGTCCGGCCACGCTAAAGGTTGCGACGTTGAGCAGTTTGAAGAACTGGTAGTTGCTGCTGGTGAGCAGGAAGAACATGACGATGGGCGCGAAGCTCAGTAACACGACCGCCGTCACTGTGACCGCCGTCAGAATGAGCGCCACGTTCTGCGTCAGGCTTTGATCCGAGCCGTAGATGAGGTTGAAGAAGTAGAGGGTGGGCGCGCAGACGACCAGCGTCGCCAGGAAAAGGATGGGCAGCTTGGCGGCCGAGCTGAGCGCCTGCCACAGGCTGTGGGTCGAGCCCATGACCGCGCCGTAGAGCGCCAGGAACGCGATGGAGGAGATCAGCATGGCCCGAATCTTCTCAGCCAGGCCCTGTCCCTGGCGGATTTCCGCAAAAATCCGGCGCCGGTCGCGCAGGATCGCTTCGACGATACTGAGGTTCTTCACGAGCGATGCCTCCTTAGTGATTCTATTCTTTACCACCGCGCCGTTGGCCAGACGGCGGTCAGCAGCGACAAGGCCCAGAAGACGAGCCACAGGCCCAGCGCATAGCGGCGTCGCGGGAAGCGCAGCAGGGGCACGAGCAGGGCGACCACGGCGATCACGGCCAGGGCGGGTCGCACGGGGATCTCGCGCCAGGCCGCGGCCGTGCCATCGGGTGCGAAAATCAGCCAGCGCAACACCAGCGCCAGCACTACCGGCAAGGCGGCGGCGGCCACGCCTTCCAATGTGCCCCAGCCCGCATGAGTGGCCTGAAGCTCGGTCGCCGCCTGCTCAACTCCGAACGCGGCCGCGGCCTGGGCCAGCGCATCCTCTGGGGTCAGGCCCCGCGCCACCCCGGCAGCCACGGCCTCTTCCAGGTGACCGCGAATCTCCTCCAGCAGATCATGTTCGGTTTCGGCCTCCAGATCCAGGCCCGCTCGAATCTGGATGAGCACATCGTCAACGGTCACAGCGCCCGCCTTTGACCCTATCCCAGTAACCAGCAGAGGCGGCTCCCATGCCGCCGGTTGCGGGCATGGGAGCCCGCGCTGCTAAGGCATCTATAGCAGCAGAGGCGGCTCCCACGCCGCCGGTTGCGGGCATGGGAGCCTCTGCTGCTAAGGCACCTATAGCCAGCAGAGGCGGCTCCCACGCCGCCGGTTGCGGGCATGGGAGCCCGCGCTGCTAAGGCATCTATAGCAGCAGAGGCGGCTCCCATGCCGCCGGTTGCGGGCATGGGAGCCCGCGCTGCTATTATTGGGACAGGCGCTTACCCGGCCAGCCCCAGCAGCCGATCCATGCTCTGGCTGAACGCCTGCCACTGCGCCAAGTCCGCAGTCAGGCATCGCCGGCCCGCCTCGGTGACGGTGTAGACCTTGCGCTGCCGGCTGCCCGGCTCCCCTTCCCAACGACTGCTCAAGAGTCCGGCCTGCTCCATCTGGTGCAGGCGCGGATAGATGAGACCCTCCTTGAACAGAAACTCGCCTC
>JAPLHB010000092.1 GCA_026389845.1 Chloroflexota bacterium | reverse complement strand
CCAGCATGTGATCGTGCTGGGCGATGCCGAATACTGCAACGAGACGGTGATCACCTGGGTGCAGAAACAGGACTGGGCTTTCGTTTTCCATACCCGCGAGACCAACTTGGTGCGCACAACCGACGATCCGGCCTGGCAACCGGTGGCGGAAATCCTGGACACCAGCGACTTGTGTGCCGGGCAGGTGCGGCATTGGGAGGCCATCGACTTTACCCAAGAACACCGCCTGGCGGGCTTGACGCTGACCATCCAGTGGGGCGTGGGCGAAAAGCAACCGATCTGCCTGATTTCGAACCTGCCGGGCAGTGCGCAACCCCACCTGGTGTACGAGTGCCGCTTCTGGATCGAAACCTTGTTCGGCAATTGTAAATCCCGCGGCTTTGGCCTGGCCCGTACCCATCTCACCGAACCCGAGCACATTGATCGGTTGATTCTGGCAATCGCTTGCTGGCCCAAAATCGCCTCCAAGAACTCCAAATGGTGTTCTCCTGGAGCTTCACCTTGCCCAAACCGGGCTTTCGGCCCGCAACTTAAGCTGCAAATCATGCCGCACGCCAACTCACCGTAGGCGTCACGCGCCTGCCAACTGGACTAGCACTCAGATCGCCGTTTCGCGCTCAGCTTGGGATACCTACCCGTGTCGGGTAGTGAGTAGGCCGCGGTAAGAATAAACGAGAAATCGACCTAGTGGGCGGTATGATGCCATGGCAAAGCCCAAACGAACACCAGAGGAAGTGTCGGAAGTCATGCGCAAAGTTCATTCGTATGACACCGCGCCCGAAATTGCACTCCAGTCCGTATTGCGGGAACAGGGGGTTGAGTATGAGGTTCATCCATCTGACCTGCCCGGCAAACCGGATATCGTCCTGACATCGGATCGCGTTGCAGTCTTTGTGGACGGTGAATTCTGGCATGGGATACAATGGCACCGCCGCCGCCGCGCCACTTTGGATGAGCAGTTCCGGGAGTCGCGCAACCGGGAGTACTGGGTGAAGAAAATCCACAGAAACATGCAGAGAGACTGCTCGAATACCAGTAAGCTTCTGAAGCAAGGATGGAAGGTAATCAGGTTTTGGGAGAGAGATGTTCTTGAGCATACGGAGAAATGTGCAGAAATGACGATCCAGCTTCGTAACACCCAGGTGATTGATGATGGTTTCTCAGTTTTGCCAGAGAAGACCTTTGCTGAGTTTTTCGCCGGTATCGGCCTGATGCGCATGGGACTTGAGGCGCAAGGCTGGACACTTGCGTTTGCCAATGATATAGACCCGTTGAAGCTCGAAATGTACCAGGCGCAATTCCAGGATGCAAACAGGCATTTCAATCTCGGGGATATCCATAAGCTTTCGGTAAGTCTGGTTCCGACCGTGACCCTGGCCACAGCCTCCTTCCCCTGTAATGATCTTTCTCTTGCCGGCGCTCGCGCCGGGCTGGGGGGTAAACAATCCTCAGCGTTCTGGGGCTTTGTCCGGATTTTGACCGAGATGGGTCAGCGTCGCCCGCCCTTGGTTCTGATCGAGAATGTGCCGGGGTTTCTGACCTCGCGGGGCGGTTCTGACTTCAAAGAGGCCCTGAAAGCCCTCAACGAACTTGGGTACGCTGTAGATTCGTTTATCCTGGATGCCGTGCGCTTCGTCCCACAGAGCCGACAGCGCCTCTTTGTAGTTGGCATTCTCGATGTTCAACTCAAGTTGAATGAACCGAAGAAAGAATACGGGTTCTTCGAGAGTGGGGTCAGGCCCCGAGCTTTAGCTGACTTCATCCTCGCGAACCCGGACATTCGTTGGAGTGTTCGTTCTCTTCCGTCTCTACCAAGTAACAATGGTACGTCTGTGAAAACGATCTTGGAAGACCTGCCGGATGCTGCGCCTGAATGGTGGAGTCAAGAGCGGGTGGATTATCTTCTCAACCAAATGAGCCCGCGGCATCGCGAAAAAGCGGAAGAAATGATGGCCGGCGATGAGTGGTCTTATGGCACCATTTTTCGACGGGTCCGCAATGGTAGATCAATGGCTGAGTTGCGTACTGATGGTATCGCAGGTTGCTTGCGCACACCGCGAGGCGGAAGCGGCAGACAGATCCTTCTGAAAGTCGGTAGGGGGAAATGCCATGCCCGACTTATCACCCCACGTGAAGCTGCCCGCTTGATGGGCGCGGATGAATTCAATTTAACTGTGCCGCTAAATCAAGCTCTATTCGGCTTCGGCGACGCTGTCTGCGTTCCGGTTATCTCTTGGATTGCAGAGCATTATTTCAATCCAGTGGTCACAGAACTGATGCGAGGGCGTCCCTTGCAGCAGACTTATGGAGGTTAGGGAACAAAATGTCTATTGACGAGGCACTCGTTGCGATCGAAATACCGGCGAATTTGCAGCGCCTTCGGCCAGCCGCGCCAGGAGTTTGACTTGCCTGATCCCATCCCCGTCATCATCTACACCGACGGCGCGTGTTCCGGCAACCCTGGCCCCGGCGGTTGGTGCGCGATCCTGCGCTATGGCCCGCACGAAAAGGTGCTGGGTGGCGGCGCGTCGCTGACGACCAACAACCGCATGGAGCTGCGCGCGGCACTGGCTGCGCTCCAGGCGCTCACCCGGCCTTGCGCGGTCGAAATCCATACCGACTCGGAATACCTGAAGAAGGGCGTGACCGAATGGCTGGCGGGCTGGCTGCGCAACGGCTGGCTGCGCTATGATTCGCGCACCGGCACGAAGCAGCCGGTGAAGAATCAAGACCTCTGGCGCGGCCTCCACACGGCCATGAAGCCGCACCGGATCACCTGGCATTGGGTCAAGGGACACGCGGGGGACGAGTTCAACGAGCGCGCCGACCGCCTGGCCGTCGCCGCGCTGAACAGCATCGGCGTGAAGGGCAAGCCGGATTTGGAAGGGCCGGACGCTACGGTGCCCTCGGCTTGACGAAGGACGAACGACGAGCTTGGCGGTCGGCGGTCGTTCGTCGTTGGTCGAATGGAACATCACATGGACGATTACACCGAACTCACCGGCGAGGTGCCCGCGCTGATGCGGGGAGGCACGTTGGAGCTGGCCGATCTGGGCGGGCCGGACGCGGAGCGCAGCACCGGTCTGATCTTGACCTGGCATGACAAGCTGGTCTTTGCCCTGGATTCGAACGCGATTCCCCTGGGCGCGCAGGGGAAACAGGACGTCCGCGCCTTCGTAGGCATCGGCGGGCATCTGGACGGCGACGAGGGGTGGGGCCAGGCGGTGGTGCGCGAGGCGCTGGAAGAAGCGAACTGCCCAGTGATGCTCGGCGACAGCGTCGTGACTTACCTCTGCCGGGAGGACGAGCTTCCGCGGCCCCTGGCCTACCGTTGGGCCGAGCCGCACCGGCCGCTGCTGGTGTGGGTGGCGACCTTCATGCTCCGCCGCGGCCCCGAGCGACAGCGCACCCCGGTGACCATGGTCAATGCGGTCTTCCGGGCTGCCGCGCTCGGTCGGCCCACACCGGGCGCCGAGATCGCCGCGCTGTTGCTGTTGGATCAGGAGACGCTGCTCTACGCCCACGCCGCGCCGCGTTCCCTGGCCCACCTGTTGGCCCGCGGCGCGCAGATCATCGGCCAGGCCCCGACCGCCGAGACGCTGATCGCTCCCGGCGGCAGCGCGTATTTCTACGCACAGTGGCTGGTGTGGCAAGACAACGGATGAAGCAGCAGATGAAAACGGATAAGCGGATGGATATGCCGCATCCGTTTATCCGCTCCTATCCGTTGCCAAAACCTCATCCATCCGTGCGTAGGCGCGGCGCAGGTGCGGGATGACGATGGAGCCGCCGACGATCAGCGCGACGGCGAACGCCTCCTCGAATTCGGCCTGCGTAACGCCGTGTTTGACGCACTGGATGACGTGGTAGGTGATGCAATCGTCGCAGCGCAGCACCAATGAGGCGACCAGGCCCAGCAGTTCTTTGGTCTTGGCCGGCAGCGCGCCGTCCTCGTAGGCCTCGCCGTCCAACCGGAAGAACCGCTTGATGGCGCGGCTTTCGCCCGCCAGGATGCGCTCGTTGGCCTGGATGCGCGCGGCCTGGAATTCGGTCAGGGCTTGGGTCATGGGGAGCTCCGTGGAAATCAGCGAATCAGCGAATCAACGAATGGATGAACAGGGCAAATGGTAAAGCGGCAACTCGGCCGGCGCACGTTGACTAGAAAACCGTATCCGGCTTCCAGCTTCCAGCCTCCAGCCTCCAGCTTCCAGCTTCCAGCTTCTAGCGACGGCTGGGAACCCGGCTACCTCACCCTGCACCGTTCCGGTGAGCTGGCCGCGCGGGCGCGGGCCGCGATGGCGGGGCTGGCCGATTGCGCATTTTGCCCGCACGCATGCGGCGTGGATCGCACCGATGGCGGCCGCGGCGCGTGCGGCGCGGGTGCGGAGCCGGTGGTAGCGTCGTGGAACGTCCACCGGTGGGAGGAGCCGCCCATCAGCGGCACGGCCGGCTCCGGCACGATCTTCTTCTCCGGTTGCACCGGCAAATGCAAGTTCTGCCAGAACTACCCCATCAGCCAATTGGGCTACGGCAACGTCGTCAGCGTCGAGCGGCTGGGCGAGATGATGCTGGAGCTGCAAGGTCGCGGTTGTCACAACATCAACTTCGTCACCCCCACCCATTTCGTCCCGCAGATCCTCGCCGCGGTGGATCACGCCGCGGGCCTGGGGCTGCGCCTGCCGCTGGTCTATAACACAAGCGGCTACGAGACCGTGGCGGCCCTGCGTCTGCTGGAGGACGTGGTAGATATTTGGCTGCCCGACGCCAAGTACAGCGATGACGCCGTGGCTCGCCGCATCTCCGGCTTTCCGAACTACGTCGCCAATAACCGGGCCGCGCTGCGGGAGATCTTCCGCCAGGTGGGCGATGAACTGGTGCTGGACGAGCACGGCATCGCGCGCCGCGGGATGATCGTCCGCCACCTGGTGCTGCCCGGCGGCCTGGCCGATACGCCCAGCGTGTTGCACTGGATCGCCGCGGAGCTTTCCCCGCAGGTCCACATCAGCCTGATGGATCAATACTTTCCCGCCTACAAAGTCCTGAATGACCCTGTGCTCGGCCGCAAGATCACGGCGGAGGAATACGAGGCTGCACTGGAAGCGTTCGACGCCGCGGGCCTGGAGAACGGCTGGCTGCAGGAACACGACGACGCCTGCACGTAGGGCAAATTGCCAATTTGCCCTACCACACCGAATAGGCCAAGTGTCTCATAGACAAACGCGCTAAACCCCGCACAATGTAAGAAGATCATCTTGTAGCTCAGCGGCCGGTCATTTGGCGCACCATGCGGAGCTCGGGCATCCGCAACAGGAAAGCCGCCCCGCCGTAAAGCAACGCGCCGAGGATCAGGCCGGCCACGCCGATCGGAATTGCCGGCCCGTGGCCCAGACGCGGCGCTAACCAACCGAGCGGCACGGCCATGACCGCCGCGGCCAGTCCGGCGCGCAGGGTCGTCGTGCCAAGCTCGACCCACGACAGGCCGCCCAGTCGCCGGGAGAGCAGCCAGACCAGCAGCGCCGTCTCCAGCAGGGTTGCGGCCGTGTTGGCGAGCGCCAGCCCGGCATGACCGAGCGGCCCGCGCAGGAGGAGACTCAGCCCGGCGTTCAGGGCCATGCCCCCCAGGCTGATCGCGACCGGCGTGCGGGTGTCGTGCAGGGCGTAGAATGCACGAGCGACGATCTCGATGACCGAGTGACCGATCAACCCGAAGGCGTAGAACGCCAGCGCGTACGCGGTTAGCTCGGTAGAGCGGGCGGTGAATTCGCCCCGCTCCAACAGCAGCCGCACCAGTGGGACACGCCAGGCAAACAGCCCGGCCGCGGCAGGGATCGTGAGAAAGAGGATGGCGCGCAGCGTGGTGGAAAGAACGCGGCGCAGTTCTGTGATTTTGCCCTGGGCCTCCAGGCTGGCGAAGGTAGGGAATGCCGCGGTCGCCACGGCTTGGGCGACGATGCCCTGGGGCAACAGCATCAGCAGCCAGGCGTAGTTGAGCGCCGAGAGACTGCCGGCCGGCAGGGCCGAAGCCAGCAGCGTGTTGATCCAGAAGTTGAGCTGCACCGCGGCCAGGCCAAGCACTCGCGGGGCCATCAGTCGGCCTACTTCGCGGACTTTGGAATCGTCCAGCCCCAGGGTTGGATAGTAGCGGGCAGAGTAACGCCACAGGCCGAACATCTGCACGTCGAGATGCAGCCCGGCGCCCACCACGACGCCGATCACCAGGCCGAAGACGCCGAATTGGGGCGCCAGGAACCAGGCCCCGGCGATGATACTGAGGTTGTATAGGACGGGTGCCAGCGCGGGCAAGAGGAAGTGCTGAAAGCTGTTCAGCACCCCCATGACGATCCCGCTGACGCCGAAGATGATCGTGCTGACCAGCATCCAGCGCATCAGCGAGACGGTGAGCGCCTGCTGGTCGGGGCTGAAGCCAGGAGCCAGCACGGTGCGCACGAGCCACGGCGCGATCAGCGCGGCGACCACTGCCACGGTCGTCATCACGATCAGTACCAGGTTGCTCACCGCGCTGAAGAGCCGCCAGGCCCCGCGCAGATCGCGGCGAGCCAGGCTGCCGGTGAAGACGGGAATGAATGCCGAGCCAAGCGCGCCACCCGCGATCAACTGAAAGAGCAGATCGGGCACGCGGAACGCGGCCAGGTAGGCGTCCAGGTCGGCCCCGGTACCGAAGCGGGCGCCGATGATCATCTCTCGGGCCAGTCCGGCCACCCGGCTGAACAGAAACAAAGCCATGACCACCGTCGCGGCGCGGGCAACCTGGCGGGTGCTGGAAACGGGGGTGGCTGTGGTGGACATGAGAGCGATTATAGCACGGCGAACAGCGAATGGCGAATGGCGGACGGCGAATGACGCAACACGCAACACGCAACACGCAACACGCAATACGCAGTTTGAATGAGGGAAGTCATGGGGCGTGACGATCAAGGCGTGGCGAGGAGTGGCAAGCGGTATCAGGTGATCCCCCGCACCCTCTGTTTCATCACCCACGGCGCTGACGTGCTGCTGTTGCGCGGAGGGCCGCACAAGCGGCTGTGGCCGGGTCTGTGCAACGGCGTGGGGGGACACGTCGAGCGGGGCGAGGACATCTACTCGGCCGCCCTGCGCGAGATCACGGAAGAAACCGGCCTGGCGGTGCATGACCTGCGGCTGGCCGGGGTGGTTCACGCGGATGTGGGTGACTCTGGCGTGGGCATCCTCTTCTTCGTGTTCACAGCGATTGCTCCCAGCCGGCACGTCAAGCCATCGGAGGAAGGCACGCTGGAATGGGTTCCCGCGACCGATCTGCCGGCCGGCCAGATGGTGGAAGACCTGCCGCTGCTGCTGCCGAAGGCGCTCGCGATGGGGCCGGCCGATCCGCCGTTTTTTGCACACTACAGCTACGACGAGCACGACCGGCTGGTCATCGCGTTTGCGCCTGCGGTCTGATGGTTATGGGCAGTATCGCAAAACCCGCATTTTGTCACCCTGAGCGAGTTAGCCCCGTGAACCGTGTTGCGGCGAGCATCCAGCGAAGGGTCTCGCTGTGGGCAAGAGATTCTTCGCTGGTGTCACGCCGCTGCACGAGATCAGGGGCAGACCCGCTCAGAATGACAGTTACCAGGCTGTATCGAAAATGAGACTATGAAGCCGCAAACCTCACCAACAACAGATGACTACCCAGCCTGGCTGCCGCTTCTGAAGAAGCCCTACGATCAGCTTTTCGGAGGCAAGAGCGCCTGGGATTTGCGCGCCCCCGACGGTCGGCCGGTGCACATCGAGCGCGGCGGTCCGGGGCTGAGCAACTGTATCTTCCGGGTGCGGCTCAACGGCGACGTGTTCGCGTGCAAATTATCCATCGCCGACGAGCGGCAGCGCGCCTACCGGGAATGGGCCGCATTGAACGCGTTGCACGCCGCTGGCCTTCCGCTCGCGCCGGAGCCAGTGGCCTACGCGGCCGACGGGCCGCTACCGCAGCCGGCCGTGATCTACCGCTGGGTGGAGGGCGCGCCACTGGGCGGCGGGACGACGACGGATGACGATCTGGCCCGGTTGGTGGCGGGCCTGAACCAGGTCCATCGAACGCCGCCTGCACCGGGGGTCGAACTGCTGCCGGCCTGGCATCAGCCCGCCAGTTATGAGGCTTACCTGGACGAAGTCCGCTTTTTCATCGGCCAGGTGCGAGATTGGGCAAACGGCCGGTCGGCCGCCACGAGCGATCTGCCGGCCTGGATCGCCGATTTGCCGGCGTTGACGCCGCTGCTGGAAGAGACAGTTCGGCGAGCGGAAGCGTTCGCGGCCGGCAAGGATGGCACGGGCGCGTACCCCTTCCCCGCGCTGGTGCGGGTGGACGGCAACCTGGACAACATCCTGCGCGACGCATCGGGGGCGCTGTGGTTCGTGGATTGGGAGTACAGCGGCCTGGGTGATCCGGCCTATGACCTGGCCGAGCTGCGTTGGCATCCGCGCGGTCGTGGCGTATCGCAAAGCCAGTGGGAGGTCGCGCTGGCCGCATACCAGCCGCACCCCGCCGACACGACCTTCCACGCCCGGCTGGCGGTCTACAGCCGGTTGTTGCCGGCCTGGTGGGTCGGTCGGAGCGCCGTGCACTTGTTGCAAGGCGCCGGACAGCTCGGCGGCCCGAAGCGGCTGGTTGCCGTCCCGGAACGCCTTTATCGCTCCGTTCGCGCCCAACTCGACGGCTACCTGGCCGCGCTGGGGTTGATCGAGGCGCCGGTGGTGGAGCCGCGGGAGGAGGAGTAAAAACGTAAAACGAAAAACGCAAGACCGGCCTTGCTCTTTGCGTTTTTCGTGTTATGCCGTCACCACGCGCACGAACTCTCGCAGCGCCGCATTCACCGCCTTCGGATTCTCCAGCGGGCTGAGATGACCGGCCTGGGGTATCACGGCCAGGCGTGCGTCTGGAATGGCCGCGACCATCGTCTGCGCGTCTGTGGGGGGCGTCAGAGCGTCCGCTTCGCCCACGAGCACCAGGGTCGGTACGGTAATTGTCGGCAGGATGGGCCGGCTATCGGCGCGGTCGCGCAGGCTCCGCAGGTCGCCGACGAATCCTGCGACGCTTTGCGCCTCCATCATCAGCGCCGCGCCGGAAATCTGCTCGTCGGCCTGGCTGGCCGGGGCGAGGAGACGCGGGAGCATCTCCCGGCTGTAAGCCGCTGCCCCCACTTCCTGCACCCGGGCCGCCGCAACGTCCCGGTTCGCTTTTGCCACTACGCTGTCCGGCTCCGCGCGGGTGTCCAACAGCGCCAACGCCTGCACCCGCTCCTTGTGACGCCGCCAGAACGCAAACGCCACGTAGCCCCCCATGCTTAACCCCGCCACGACCGCCTGTCGCACCTTCAGGTGATCGAGCAGCGCGGCCAGATCGTCGGCGTGCTGGTCCATCGTGAACGGCCCCGCTGGCGCCGCGGACGCGCCGTGCCCGCGCAGATCGGGCGCGATCACGCGCATCGTCCTGGCGAGCGCGGCCAACTGAGCGTCCCACAGGCGATGATCCAGTGGAAAGCCGTGGATCAGGAGCAGAGCGGGGCTTTTTCCCTTGCCCCGGTCGGTGTAGAACAGGCGTACCCCGTTGAGTGTCGCAAACATGGTTCCTCTTCCTTCGTTGGGCGCTATCCGCCGAGGCCCGCATCCTTATCGGGCAATGAGACACTACGACCTGAACGTCGCAGCTTGCCGCAGGGCAATTTGAGCGACTCGTAACTGTTCAGCGTTACCCCGTAGCATAGGGCCTTGTGCCCGCCCGAACGCCCACGAGGGGCTATGCTACAAGTTCGTTACCCTGACGGTGAACAGTTACAGCGACTCAACTATGCCTGAGTATACCACATCCCGTGGTATACTGCGAGCGTGTTTTCAGCTAACAGGAGTTACGCAGTCACCCAAGTGGAGGCATGCTGAGCGGAGCACGGCGTCTCCTGAGCGGAGGCCACGCCGTTTGTGGCCGGAGTCGAAAGATGCCGTGCGTAGTCGAAGCACGCCGGAGCGCTTTTCGGCATGGCCGCACCCTTCGACTGCGTCCCGCAACAACAGCGGGACTCCGCTCAAGGTGCCTCACTGTGTACTGCGTAAGTCCTGCAGCTAAGAGGCCCCGGTGCTTTTGGAAGCGCCAGACGTCTGGAGCATCTGTCAATGCCCGACCTCCTCGTTGATCCGAAAGACGATCATCGTCTGACCGTCGTCGCCTGCTTCGCTACCATGTTTATGGTCGGCGTGACGATCTCGCTGCTCGGTCCCAGCTTGCCAGGGCTGGCCGCGGCCACAGGCCTCTCGCTGGCCCAGGCCGGCGTCTTCTTCACCTTATTTTCGGGCGGCTCGGTGCTTTCTACGCTGGTCGTGGCGCGCTTCATGGATCGGCCGGCGCGGCATGCGCTGGTGCTTGCGGGTGCGCTGATCATGGCCGGCGCGCAATGGCTGGTGGCGGGCAGCGGCAGCCTGGCCTGGGCCAGCATCGCCATCGCGCTGACCGGGTTGGCAATGAGCACCGCCGGCACTGTGCCCAACGCGCTTATCGTCGGCCTCTACCGAGAACGCGCCCCGCAGGCGCTCAACGCGCTGCACCTGTGCCTGGGGGTGGGCGCGTTCGTCGGGCCGCTGTTGGTGGGGGCCGCGACGCGCTTGGGCAGCGACTACACGGCGGTCTACCGGCTGGCGGGAACGGTCATGCTGCTGATCGGCGGGCTGTGGAGCTTCGCCCGGCCGCCGCAGCCGGAACGGGCCAGCCCGGCAGACCGCGCGTCAGTGTTCGGCATCCTACTTCCCCTGGCGACGTTATTCCTGTTCGCCATCCTCTACACCGGCACCGAGCAAGCGTTCGGCGGGTGGATCTTCACCTATGCCCAGCGGATGATCGCGGCCGACGCGACGCAGGCCAGCCTGTTCACCTCGCTCTTCTGGCTGGCGATCCTGCTGGGCCGGCTGGCCGCGACGCGGGGCCTCTACCGGCGACTGGACAGCCTCGGCCCGTTGGCGATCGGGGTACTGCTCGGCGTGCTGGGGCTGGCGCTGGTGTTGGTGGGGAGCCAGAATCCACCGTTGTTGTGGATCGGCGTGGGGTTGATCGGCTTTGGGTTCGGGCCGGTCTTTCCGACGGCGCTCGCCCTGAGCGGGCAGCGCGTCCCCGGGCGCGCCGGCATGGCGAGCAGTCTGTTGGTCGCGGCGGGATCGGTTGGGGCGATGACGTTGCCGTGGGCCAGCGGCGCGCTCATGGCCCACGCGGGCATGGTGGGGGGTATGGCCGCGCTATTGGCCCCGCTGGCGGCGATGCTGATGTGCTTGTGGACCATCAAGGCTGCCCGACGGCCAGATTAGCGCCCATCCAACTATCTACTGAGGCCAGTCTCTGACCGAGCCGGGCACGGCCGAAACAAGGTCCCCCAGCGCCTGTCATTCTGAGCGGGTCTACCCCTAAACTCAATACGGTTCAGTTAGCAGGCCGGGCTCCCATGCCCGGCGGCGTGGGAGCCGCCTCTGCTGCCTTATCTGTACCGTATTGCCCCTAAACTCTCGCGACGGCGAGCGTCCAGCGAAGAATCTATGCGTGGTAGCGAGACTCTTCGCCGGTATCACACCGTCACAACCCGTTCGTCGTTAACCCGCTCAGAGTGACAGACGCCACCGGGAAATTACTGAGCAGCAACCCATTCATCCAACTCGGCTTCGGTCAAAAACCCCTCCGCGGCCGACGTCTCGCCGATCTTGTACGACGCGAACACCGTCGCCCGGCAGATGGCATCGTAGGGATCGCGCGCCCGCGCATAGAAGTGAACGAATGCCGAAAAGAGCGCGTCTCCCGCGCCGATGGTGTTGACGATGGGGCGAGTGGTGACGGCCGGCACGCGTTCCAGGAAGTGGTCGCTTCGCACCCCCAGCAGCGCGCCTTGACTGCCCAGACCCACCACGGCAATCTCGGCCCCATACCGGTTCCACAGCCTTCGCACCCATTCCTTCGGTGTACACGGTAGCCGCTCGTCACTCATGAAGAGAATGTCAGCCGCGGCCATGAAGTCGCGATTGTACGTGTCATCCAACTCGCCGATGGTGTGCACGTCGGTCGCGATCGGGATGCCGAGCTGTCTGGCGCGCGCCAGGAATGGCCGCGAGAAGTTGATGTTGCACAGGACGGCCAGCGCGCACCCGGCGATTGCCTCCTCGAAGGTCTCCGCCGGGTAGGTTCGCTCCTGGATATCCTTCAAGTCCACGTAGATCTGCCGCCGGCCGGTCGGATCGTAGAGGATGGCCGATTGGGCCGTTTGGGGCAAGAGAGCCAGGACGTGGCCGGCTGGGATGCCGTCACGCTGCACCGCATCGGCGACGAGCCGGCCGGCCGAATCTGTCCCGATCAGTGACAGGAAGCGCACCGCGTCGCCCAACGTCGTCAGCGCCTTCGTCAAGTTGTAGCCCACCCCCGACACGCGGCTGTTCACCCCGAAGAAGGGGAAGCAAACGGGTGAGTAGGCGATGGGGAAGCCATCCACCCGCACGGTGGTCTCGACGTTGATGAGGCCGGAAACGAGAATGATGCTCATTTTATCCACCAATCGCCGGCAGGAGAATGAAAAGGGTCTGTCCGTCGGCCAATTGAGGGCCGGCGGACAAGTTGCCCGCGTCCACGGGTGCGGCGTCCACGAAAAGCCGGTAGGGCGCGGCGGCGTAGGCTGCGGCGAAGGCGGAATGGTCGGTCGTCAGTCGCGCCAGCACGTCGGCGACTGTTACCTCCGCGCCGGCCGGCCATGCCAGCGCCAGCCGGCGCTGGCCGGTCGCCCGCCACAATGGTTCTCCGAGCTTGACGTAGACGCGCACGATTGGCTCCCCGCACGGTCTGGGTCAGTCTCTGATACAGACGGTGTACTTTCCCGCCGTGCCAGGCTCAGTCGAAGACCGACTTAAGCGTAATAGGCAGTGTAACCTTCCTGAGCCATTCTCGTATTAAAGTCTAGCGTAACTTATCGGTCATTCTATCGTTAATCCAGATAGAATGCCAAATCGGTCGCTCGGTGAAAGAACTGTCACAGAACCGGCGGCGGCGCTTCATGGCCTTTTCATGCGGCGGCGCGTTAATGGTGTCTGAAGATCGGTCATGTCTGACCGATAGGAAAAGCGCGTGAGATATTTGTCCTATTGATTTCCACCGCGAATCCTTATATCTTATGCTCAACCAGCCGTATTCAACACACTGTTTGATGTTAGCCCTGGAACCATTACATCGCGCACGGCGTCCCAGTGACGTTCCGCAAAACACAGCACCGAAGGAGAAAAGAACATGGATTTCCCATTGATCATCGCCATTCTCGCCTTGCTGGCCTGGACCTTGCTGCCCCAGTTGGATCGTTACATGGACGCTGAGCCTGCACCGGAAAAGTCGCACTCGTATCTGGGACGCCTGGCTCGTTGGGTCAACAACTGAGCCAAAGTGGTCTCACACTGCGCGTCGCACGTCTGGTTTGCGGCGCGTGAATCAGATAGCTCTATCGGGAGAGCGTCGTGCCTTGCGCGGCGCTCTCTCCTTGTTTTTTAGCGGCAAACTGCGCGGCGTCATGGTCGAAGTCGGCGCGCAGGGTTACAATGAACGTGAAAGGAACCTGGTTATCAGCCGATCCGAGAAACCGGGCTTCTAAACTCAACGTGGAGTCAGACATGCGTGAATTCATTGACGGCGCGACCGCCATCGCGCGTGGCGCGCTGGATGCCGGCTGTAACTTTTTCGCCGGCTACCCCATCTCCCCTGCCACCCCGCTCCTCCTGCACATGATCCGCGAGCTACCGAAGACCGGCGGCATCGCGATCCAGGCCGAAGATGAAATTGCGTCCATCAGCATGTGCATCGGCGCGGCGATGACCGGCCGCCGGGCGCTGACCGCGACCTCTGGCCCTGGGCTCAGCCTCTACAGCGAAAACATCGGCCTGGCGATCATGGGCGAGACGCCGCTGGTGATCGTGGACGCGCAGCGCATGGGGCCGGCCACCGGCGGTGCCACGACGCCCGGCCAGGGCGACGTCCAGTTTGCCCGCTGGAGCACGTCGGGCGGCTACCCGATCATCGCGCTGGCTCCGAGCAACGTCGCCGAGTGCTATAGCCTGACCCGCTGCGCCTTCGATCTGGCCGAGCGGTTCCGCGCGCCTGTCTTCCTGCTGACCGACAAGGAGATGTTCCTTTCGATGAGCACGGTGAATGTGAACAGCTACGCGTATCCGCCGGTGCGAGCGCGCCTCCCTGCCGAGGCGTTGCCCGCGGGCGCGCCCGGCCTGCGTCCCGAGGAGACGTTCTTGCCCTACCGGTTCGACCCGCTCGCCGCGCCGCCGCCGTTCAGCCCCTACGGCGGCGAGCACATCGTCCGCTTTACCGGCTCCAGCCACGACGAGCACGGCCTGTTGACCAAAGACCCGGCGAAGGTGGGCCGGCTCAACGAGCACCTGTGGCGCAAGATCGAGGATCATGCGGACGAGCTTGCGCTGGTCAAGGCCGACATGCAGCCCGGCGCCCACACTCTGTTCATTTCCTACGGTATCACCGCCCGCGCCATGCAGGAGGCCGTCCAGACCGCCAGGCTGGCTGGCCGCTCCGTCGCCGCGCTGACGATCCAGAGCTTGTGGCCCGTACCGGAGCGGGCGATCCTGGCCGCATTGGCTGGGATCGAACGCATCGTCGTCGCCGAGCTGAACCTGGGCGATTTCCGCCGCGAGGTCGAGCGCATCGTTTATCGCTGGGCCGCCCTGGGCCGCCGCATCCTGCCCGAGATCGTGGGGATCAACCGGGTGGATGGGGAGTTGGTGACGCCGGGGCAGTTTATCGAGAATGTTTTGCCGTAAAGCGAAAAACGCAAAACGAAAAGCGCAACGATGCATGGATTTACGTTTTCGTTTTTCGTTTTGCCCCCAATGTTGAGAGCATAAACCATGACACAATCACTCTACCGCAACGAACGCTCCTACCCCTTTTGCCCCGGCTGTGGGCACGGGTTAATCCTCAACCAGCTCAACGCCGCGCTGGTCAAGCTGGGCCTCGATCCCCAAAAGACGGTGCTTGTCACCGACATCGGTTGCCAGGGGTTGGGCGATCAGTATTTCGTGGTCAACGCCTTCCACGGGCTGCACGGCCGGAGCATCGCCTACGCCACCGGCATCAAGCTGGCGAACCCCGACCTGACCGTAATCGTGCTGATCGGCGACGGCGGCACGGGGATCGGCGGCGCGCATCTGCTCAACGCGGCGCGGCGCAACATCGGGCTGACCGTGCTGGTGTTCAACAATTTCAACTTCGGCATGACCGGCGGCGAGCACAGCGTCACCACCCCGCCGGGCGGGATCACCGCCACCACGCGCGCGGGCAACCTTGAACGGCCGTTGGACCTCTGCGCGACAGTCGCGGCCAACGGCGCGGGCTTCGTCTGGCGCGGCACGGCGTTCGACCGCGACCTGGCGGACACCATCGTCGAGGCGGTGCGCAGCGAGAGCTTCGCACTGCTGGACATTTGGGAGCTGTGCACGGCCTACTACGTGCCCAACAACGAGTTCTCGCGCAAGTCGCTGGAGGCCACGCGTACGGCGTTGGGGATGCCGGTAGGAATGATCCACCAGGAAGCGCGACCGGAGTACGCCGCGGCGCTGTGGGAAGCCGGCGCGGGGCAACGGGGCCAGCCGGCGTTGCGCGCCAACCCGTTGCCGGCGCGATTCAGCTCGCCGCTCGACCGCGAGTTTCGGCTGGTGATCGCCGGTTCAGCGGGCGGCAGGGTGCGCTCGACCGCGCGGATGATCGGCGAAGCGGCGGTGCTCTCAGGGCTGTGGGCCGCGCAGCAGGACGACTATCCCGTGACCGTGCAGACGGGTCACAGTATCAGCGAGCTTATCTTCAGTCCCACGGAGATCCTTTTTACGGGCGTGACCCGCCCCGATGCGTTGGTACTCATCAGCGAGGATGGCCGGAAGATGGCCGGGCGCTACTTGCGGGCGCTGACCGTGGGGTGCTGGCTCTTCTGCACGCCGGAGTTCGCAGCCCTGGAGACAGCGGCGCGCAAGGTGGTACTGGATGTCGAGGCTGCTGGCGTCCGCGAGAACAAGAAGAACCTGGCGCTGCTGCTGATCGGCGCGGCGCTGCGCCAGTTGAACCTGTTCCCCATCGCGGCGTGCGAAGAGGCCATCCGTCGCGGGCAGCGCGGGGCGATTGCGGAGGAAAACCTGGCAGTGCTGGCGCAAAGCGCAGCGGTAGCCGGCACTGCGGCAGTGCCGTGCGCCTGACTAGCGAACCCACCCGCGTAAGGTCACGGCCTCGGCCACGCGCCGGACAGCCAGCATGCAGCCGGCCAACTGATAGGGAACACGCTGCGCCTGTGCAAATTCGTGAACAGCGCGGAAGGCGCGGGTCATATGGTCCTTCAGCAGGGCTGTCACCTGCTCGCGCGACCAGTAAAAGTTGTAGGCGTTCTGCGCCTGCTCGAAGTAGCTCACTGTCATGCCGCCGGCGTTGCACAGGCAATTCGGCAGGACGATCACGCCGTTCGCGTTCAGGATATCGTCAGCCTCGGGGGTGATGGGGCCGTTGGCTAACCCCACGATCATCTTGGCCTTGATCCGCGGAGCGTTGTCGCCCGTGATCACATTCTCCAACGCCGCCGGGAAGAGAACGTCCACCGGTAGTTCCAGCAACTCGGCATTGGTGATCTGATCGGCGTCGGGGAAGTTGATTACACTCCGGGACTCCTCCTTCCACGCCAGGAGCTTCTCGAAGGGGAGTCCCCTGGGGTTGTGGGCGCCACCGCGGCCGTCACTGACAGCCACCACCTTCAGCCCCAGCAGATCGCAGCCCAGTTGGTGGACAAACACACCTACGTTGCCGTAACCCTGGATGGCCGCCGTGGCCCCGTGCAAGTCCATGCCCAGGATCCTGCCGGCCTCGCCGGCGACATAAATGCCGCCGCGCGCTGTGGCATCGCCGCGGCCCAGCGATCCGAACAACGACACCGGCTTCCCGGTGACTATCCCCGGCACGTGTCGCCCGTGGATGACTTCGAATTCGTCCAGCATCCAGGCCATGATTTGTGGCGTGACGAAGACATCCGGCGCGGGCACATCCTTGTCCGCACCGATGAAGTAGGCCGCGCCGCGCATGTACCCCCGGCTCAGCCGTTCCAACTCGCGTTCCGACAGCTTCTGCGGATCGCAGATCACGCCGCCCTTGCCGCCGCCCAGCGGCAAGTCCACCAGGGCGGTATTCCAGGTCATCCACATCGCCAGGGCGCGGAGGGAGTCAATCGTCTCGTTGGGGTGAAAGCGAACCCCGCCCTTGGCCGGCCCGCGGGCATCGTTGTGTTGCACGCGAAAGGCCTGGAAGGTGCGATAGCTGCCGTCGTCCATTTGGACAGGGATGGTGAAGTGCAACGCGCGCATGGGCACGCGCAAGAACGCACGCATGGCCGGGGACAGGTTGAGGGCCTCCGCTATCTCGTCGAAATGCCGTTGAGCGAAGGCAAACATGCTGAACTCGATTGACACGAGGTCCCTCCTTGTTTACTGCGGGCCTGGGAATCGGTCTGGCCGATGGGAAGGCGGGCGGTGCCCTTGCCTACCAGCTTGCGCTCGACGGCCGCGAACTTCGGGATGCCTGCGGTCAGGTTTCTCGCTGTCGCGCCGCCAAATACGCCATCACGCTCCGCCACGGTACGACCTGCCCGGTCAGCGTCCGCGCGTAGAGCGCCTGGACGGCGGCCAGCTCGTCGGGGGTCAACCGCGCGGCCAGCCGTTGGCTGTAGGCGGGACGGTCGCCGGGCGCGGTCGGGGTGAACCAGCGGGTCAGGAGGGCCGGCGTGATGCGCGTTTCGACCATCGTCGCCTGAGCTTCGACCTTGACCTCTCCGAATCCGGCCGCCTCGAACGCCAGCCGCAAGTCCTCCTCGGCCCAGTTCACCAGCGGATCGTGCGGGTCGGCGTAGATGGCCTCCTCGGCTTCCTTCACCTTCCCGGCTAACATCGCGCCGAGGGGCGTCAAGTCCACCAGGGCGTAGAGGCGCTGGATGTGCCGCGCCACCGGCTCGGCCAGGCTGACCACGCCGCCGGGGCGGAGCAGGGCGGCGATCAGATGGGCAGTTTGCTTCAGGGGTGTGTTGTTGTGTGTTGCGTATTGCGTATTGCGTCCCCAGATCGTTGCTGCGCAGTCAACACGCCGCGCCCCACTACCGCGTCGAACCGCACATCTGCCTCGCCGCGCGTGGCGATCAGATCGGGCAGCTCGGCCAGGCTTCCCTGGAGCACGACCGGGCGCTCCACCTGGGGCAGTCGGGCGGCGATCTCGCGCAGCGCGGCGGCTTCGGCGGCGGTGGCGGTCAACGACCAGACGCCGCCCTCGGGCACGCGGCGCAACGCCTCCCAGGTCAGCAGGCCGCTGCCGGCGTTAAGATCCAATACCAAACAATGCCGTTGCAGCCGCACCGCGTCCAACACGCGATCCCGCAGCCCCGCCAGCCGCTCCCCCGCGCCGCCGATAGCGCGCTGGAGCCAGCGGTCGCGGTCGCCGGCCACGGCCACGCCGGTGAAGGTGAGCGTCTCGGTCGCGCCGAACCCCTCTCCGCCTTCCAACATGGCTGCCAGTTGTGCCTCGCGTCTCCGCTCAACCTCAACCTTAACCTTCGCCTCATGTCCCAGGCCGCCCGGCTGATAGAAGACGCGGCCTTGCAGCGCATCGGGGAGGTATTGCTGCGCCACCCAATGATCGCGATACGCGTGCGGATACAGATAGCCCTCGCCGTGGCCGAAGCCTTCCTTGTCGCGATTGCCGTCGCGCAGGTGCGCGGGGATTTCGGCCTCCTGCTCCCGTTCCACCGCTTCCAGGGCGTCGAAAAACGCCATCGCCGAGTTGCTCTTGGGCGCGGTCTCCAGGTAGAGCGCGGCGTTCGCCAGGTGGAATCGGCCCTCCGGCATCCCCACGTACTCGAACGCCTGCGCGCAGGCCATCACCATACGGAGCGCAGCCGGGTCGGCCAGGCCGATGTCCTCCCCGGCGAAGACGATCATCCGGCGGAAGATGAAGCGCGGCTCCTCGCCTGCATAGACCATGCGCGCCATCCAGTAGAGCGCCGCGTCGGGGTCGGACCCGCGCAGGCTCTTGATGAACGCGCTGATGGTGTCGTAGTGAACGTCGCCCTCTTTGTCGTAGAGCACGGCGCGGCGCTGGATGGACTCTTCGGCGATGGCGCGGGTGATGTGGAGGCGCGATGCGTGATGCGTGATGCGTGATGCGTGTGCCGAGTCTTCCGCGTCGGCAGGGAAAGCTTCGGGTTCAGTGGTTTCGACGGCCAGCTCCAGGGCGTTGAGGACGCCGCGGGCGTCGCCGTTGGCGACGTCCACCAGGTGGGCCAGGGCGTCATCGTCAATCGTCACGTTCAACTTGCCGTAGCCGCGTTCGGGATCGGCCAGCGCCTGACGCGCGACTGCGAAGAGATCCGCCTCGGTGAGCGGCTTGAGTTGGAAGATGCGGCTGCGGCTGACGAGCGCCTTGTTGACCTCGAAGTAAGGGTTCTCGGTGGTCGCGCCGACCAGGATCACCGTGCCGTTCTCGACCCACGGCAGCAGCGCGTCCTGCTGGGGTTTGTTGATGCGATGGACTTCGTCCTCGCAGAGGATGGTGCGCTGCCCGAACTGGCCGCGGCGCTCCTGTGCGGTGGCGATGGCCGCGCGGATATCGGCGACGCCGGCCAGCACCGCGTTGATGGCGATGAAGTACGCCCGTGTGGTGTTGGCGATAATGCGCGCCAGCGTCGTCTTGCCCGTGCCGGGCGGCCCGTAGAAGATGACCGAGCTGAGCTGGTCGGCCTGGATGGCGCGGCGCAGCAGCCGTCCAGGTCCCACGATGTGCTCCTGGCCGATGAACTCGTCCAGCGTGCGCGGCCGCATCCGGGCGGCCAGCGGCGCTTCCTTCTCGGTCAGCTCTTTGCGGCGAGCCTCGAAGAGGTCGGAAGATTTGTTCATGGGGGGATTGTAGCACAAAGGTGCGGGGGTTGGAAGTTGGAAGCTGGAGGCTGGAAACTGGAAGCTGGAAACTTGATATTGGAGGTTGGAAGTGAGGGAGATCCGGGGAACTTTAGGGAGCTTTGAGAATCTGCGCTATAATGGCTGCTGTCGGCAGCCAACCACCTAACCATTCAACCAACCGATCACCCATCCAACCATGAACAACCAAGAGAAACCCCGTCCTCCTACCAATTTTCGCGGCTTCCGCCGGAAGACCGACCGCAACCTGGCTCTGGCGGTGGTGATCTTCCTGGTGGGCGTGGGCGGCGCGTTGATCGCGCTGATCTACGGCGGCGGCGCGGCGATCCTGGGCGTCACCTGCCTGCTGTTCGGCGCAGGGTTGTTCGGCCTGATCTGGGCGGTTTTGACGTTGATGGAACGGTGGACGAGAGAGGAGTGACAGGGGTCAGGAGTCAGGAGGCAGGCGACAGACTGACGCCTGATTCCTGATTCCTGATTCCTGGCTCCTGCTTATCCGCCGACGAACTTCACCTTGTACCCCAGCTTCTTCAGTTTCTCCGCGACCTTTTCCCGCTGATCCCCCTGGATTTCGATTTCACCGTCCTTGAACGTGCCGCCCGCGCCACAGGCTTCTTTCAGCACGATCAGCAGTTCCTTGAACGTGACTGGGGTGTGTTGCAGGCCGGAGACGACGGTCACGGTCTTGCCGGCGCGACCCTTGCGATCGCGCTGGACATAGGCCACCTGTTGCCGCGCGGGCATGTCAATCTTGTCGCAGACGCACGGATCGCGGCCGCAGCGCGGACAAAGGTTGGTCGGCTTGGGGTCGGTGGAATAAACAATGCGTGGAGACACCGTTGCCTCCGAATCGGTTAGCGCCCGATGGCGAGGTTGAACAGCACTGCCAGGATGAAGTACACAATGACCGCCAGAATGGATACCCCCGCGGTGATTCCATACTTGATGACGTTGGTTCGCTGGGAACGGAAGGTACGCGCGTTGATCCCGAACGCCACCAATCCGCATAGCGCGCCGAGTGCGCCGCCCACGAAAACCAGCACGGTCGGCAGGCCGCCCCAGATCCACTGATACCATTTGAGCAGCATAGCCAGATGGATCGGCTTGCCGTCAACGATCAGTTGGGGTACCGGGTCGAGACCGAGCGCCGAGTTCCGAAGTTCGGCGACGGCTTCCGTGCCATCATCCCGCTGGAGCAACAGCTGGTTCCGTTTGGGGCCTTTTGGGGCAGGCTGCCCGTTGATCAACAGCTTCGGCCCTGTGACCCAGCCGGCCGGCTTGACGGTAAGCTGCTGCGCTTCGAAGCCTTCGAGTTTGATAGGATAGTCCACGTGTGCCTCGTTTGAATGAGTAGGATGAACGGTCACAGACCGTGAGACTGCCTGACTGTATGAATCAGGTCATCCACGCCCCGTTCCAGCCACGTCGAGGGGCCAAACGGGTCGGGGCCGGGGGCGGAATCGCCCAGCAGCGCCCGGCAGCAATCGGCGACGCCGGCCGAGAGCACCTTGAGGTTGTAGCCGCCTTCCAGCAGGACGACCAGCCTGCCCTCGCACAACTCCTCGGCCAGGGCTACCACCGTCCGCGCCAATTCCCAATAGCCCGCCAGCGACAGGCGTAGCCCCGCCAGCGGATCGTTCCAGTGCGCGTCGTAGCCGGCCGAGACCAGAATCAGATCGGGGCGGAAGCGGCGGGCCAACGGCGTCAGGATTTCGGCGTAGACGCGGCGAAAGCCGGCGTCGCCCACGCCCGCGGGCAGCGGCACGTTGACGGTGTAGCCCTGCCCTGCGCCCGCGCCGGTCTCACGCCAGTCGCCGCTGCCGGGGTAGAAAGGGTACTGGTGCGTGGAGAAGAACAACACCTCTGGCGATTCGTAGAAGATATCCTCGGTGCCGTTGCCGTGATGCACGTCCCAATCCACGATCAGCACGCGGGTAGGGGCGGGTCTCAGACCCGCCCCTACATCGCCATCCAGCGCCGTCCGCGCAGCCACGGCGATGTTGTTGAAGAGGCAGAAGCCCATCCCGCGCTCATACGTGGCGTGGTGACCAGGCGGCCGCAGCAGGCCGATGCCGTTGCGCGCCGCGCCGCTCACCACAGCCCGCACCAGCTCGGCCGCGCCGCCCGCAGCCAGCAGTGCGGCATCGTAGCTGCGCGACGCGACGTAAGTGTCGGCGTCCACGTGACCGCCCCCGCGCTCGGCGTAGTGTTTCAGCGCGGTGATGTACGGCTGCTGGTGCACCTTTGCCAGGAGCTTCAAGTCAACCGGCTTGGGTGGGACGAGGATCATGCGCGCTAGCAGGCCCTCGTCTCCGAGCGTCCGCACGATCCGCTCCAGCCGCCCCCGGTTCTCCGGGTGGCCGGGCAGGTTGTGCTCCAGGAAGAGCGGGTCGTAGCAGTAAACGGTTGGGCGCATGGGTCACACAAGTTGTAGGGGCGGGTTTTTCCGCGTCAATGGAGAGCTTGCCATCATTACGCTACTCCCAGATAAGACAGACCTGCGTCGGCGGTGGAAAACCCGCCCCTACGCAGCACGGCTCCGGGCTGAAGTACCACATCCACTTGCTGCCGCGCATCTCGCGGATCACCTCTGAGCTGGAGAGAGTGCCGCGCGCGCGGCCCCACGTCGCCCCGCTCGCTGACGACCAGGTAGGTGATCTTCCGCTCGACCATAATCTTAACCGCGTCCACCAAGGGCATGTCGGGCGGGATGGCGATCACCGTGCTGCGCATCACGTCGCGGGCCTTGATCCCCTTGTGATCGCGGCCGTAGTAGGGGATGACCTCCAACTGGCTGATGATCCCCAACGCTTCGTCGTCCGGGTCGGTCACCACGATGACGCGTAGATTCGTATTGACTGTTCACCGTTACCCCGCGAACGCCGTAGCATAGGGCCTTGTGCCCGTTCCGCGCCCCTTTTACAGCCGTTTTGACGCCTGCGGAGCGCCCACAAGGGGCTATGCTACAAGTCCGTTACCCCAACGGTGAACAGTTACGCGGCGGATATATCTTAGCATGAGGGCGGAGAGTTGTAAAGGGGGCAGCGAGAATCCAGCAGTTTCCAAATGTGGCGTTGTTTGTCAACCATCGCAATCTGACGTATACTGAACTTTATTGCCTTGCCCTGGAGTTTCCATGCGCGTTCGAGTCATCACCGATTCCAGCACCAACGTTCCCGATAGTTACCTGGCCCGCCTGGGCATCGTCGAGACGCCCGCCATCGTCAACTTCGGCGTGGAGACCTTTCTGAATAAGGTCGAGCTGACGCCGGAGGAGTTCTACCGCCGCCTGGCGATCGCGGACAAGCTGCCAACCACGGCCCAGCCGTCCCCCCGGCAATTCGCCGACGCGTACGGCCGGCTGGCCGCGGAGGGCGCGGACGCGGCGATTGTCGTCTGCGTGTCGGGTAAGATGAGCGGCACGTTGAACAGCGCATTAGTTGCCGCGGAGAACGCGCCGCTGGCCGTGCACGGCTGGGACAGCCAGAGCGCGTCGCTGGGAGCGGGCTGGCAGGCCATCGCCGCGGCCGAGATGGCGCGGGATGGCCTGGATGCGCCGGCCATCCTGGAACGGCTGGCGCCAATCCGCGCCCGGATGCAGACCGCCACCGCGCCGACCACCTTGCGTTTCCTCGTCGCCAGCGGCCGCGTGGCAAGGTTACGCGGCAGCATCGGCGACTTGCTGAACGTCAAGCCGATCCTCTCGATGGTGGACGGTATTCTGGCGGCAGTGGGCCAGGGGCGGGGCTACCGTCGCGCGCTGGCGACCGTGCTGGAGCGAGTCGCGGCCGGCCTGGGCGACCGACCGGCGCGCGTGGGGATCGCGCACGCCAACGCGCCCGAGGCGGCCGAGGCGTTCCTGGCGACGGTGCGCGCCCGGGTCAACGTGGCTGAGGCGGTCATCACCGAGATCGGCCCGGCGCTGGCAACCCTTGGCGGGCCGGGGATCATCGCGTTGAGCGCGTATACAGTGGACATCGGGGATTAGGTATTGGGTATTCTGGGGTTTGAGCCTTCCGGCGGCGATTTTCGTTTCACGACAAAGATCGGCTGAAGCCGCTACTCCGGACAGGTAACAAATGGGGAGGAGGATTATGAAAATCGTCGTAGACGTCATGGGCGGCGACCACGCGCCGGGGGTGGTGGTGGCGGGGGCCGTGGCCGAGGCGCGGGAGCGCGGCACGCCGATCATCCTGGTCGGCATCGAGGAGGTAGTGCGCGCCGAGTTGGCGAAGCACGGCGACACCGCGGGCCTGCCCATCGAGGTCGTCCACGCCTCGGAGGTGGTGGAGATGGCCGAGCACACCATGGCCGTCAAGTCCAAGCGGGACTCGTCCATGATGGTCGGCATGAGGTTGGTCAAAGAAGGCAAGGCGGACGCGTTCGCCTCGGCCGGCAACTCCGGTGCGGTGATGGCCGCGGCGCTGTTCGGCCTGGGCCGCATCCCCGGCGTCGAACGGCCTGCGCTCGGCAGCATCTACCCCGCGTCGCCGGAGCCGTGCCTGCTGATTGACATCGGCGCAAACGCAGACTGCAAGCCGGAGTACCTGGTCCAATTCGCGGTCATGGGCCAGGCCTACGCGCGAGTGATCTTCGGGCTGGCGGATCCCAAGATCGGCATCGTCTCCAACGGCGAGGAGGCCGACAAGGGCAGCATGTTGGTCCGCGAGACTTACCCGCTGCTCCAGGCCAGCGGGCTCAATTTCGTGGGCAATGTGGAGGGCAAGGATCTCGGCAAGGGGCTGGCGCACGTGGTCGTCACCGACGGGCTGACCGGCAACGTGATGGTCAAGCTAACCGAGGGGGTCGTCTCGTTCTTGGGCAAGACACTGAAGCGCGAGCTGACTGGCGGCCTGCGCAACAAGATCGCCCTGGTGTTGCTGATCCCCGGCCTGATCCTGATGCTGCCCGGTCTGGCGCTGCTCTATCCGACGATCAAGGGGCTGAGCCGTCGGTTCGATTGGCGGGAGATCGGCGGCGCGCCGCTGCTGGGGGTCAACGGCGTGGTGGTCATCGGTCATGGCCGCAGCGACGTGAAGGCAATCCGGAGCATGATTCGCATGGCGGAGAACAGCGCGAAACAGGAGTTGGTGCAGGCGATTCGAGGCGCACTGGGGACGAAGTAGACGAGGAAACAAGAAAATAGGGAGATAAGGAAAGATATCATGCAAGTTTCTACCAACGAAAAACTGATCAAGCGCCGGGGGCGTTTGGGGACGTACGCCGCGCTGGGCGGCGTGGCCGTGCTGATCGTGGGGATGATCGCGTCCATGCAGCAGCAGTATATGTGGATATCGCTGATCGCCATCGTTCTCGGCTTCCTGCTGGCGCAACTGGGCAATTACAATCTGCGACGCTACAGCCGCACGCCCCGGCCCGACCAGGTGCTTGAGACCGCGTTCAAGGGCTTCGACGACCGCTACCACTACTACGCCTGGTCGCTCCCCGTGCCCTACGCTCTGTTGACCCCACACGGCATCTTCACCTTCACCCCGCGCGACCAGACCGGCGCCATCTCGGTGAATGGCGCGCGGTGGAACAGCAAGCTCACCCTGAGCCGGGTGCTGACCATCTTCGCCCAAGAAGGCCTGGGCAACCCGACGTCCGAGGCGTCGGAGACAGCGACTCGCCTGACCACCTGGATCAAGGCCAAGCTGCCCGACGTAGCCGCGAACGTCCAGCCGGTCATCGTCTTCATTGACGATCGCGCCAAACTGCAAATCACCGAACCGACCGTGCCGGTGCTGGATCCCAAAGGACTCAAGAAGTGGGTGCGCGTGACGGGCAGGGGGGAGCACTTGAAGAGCGCGGACTACAGGGCCTTAGAGGAACTGTTCAACGCCAACGTCGCCGCGATAAGTAAATGACCGTGGTAGGCAAGCAGGCAAGTGGGTAAGTAGACAAGTAGACAAGGCGTAAGATCGGGCTGCCTTGTCTACTTGTTTCCCTGTCTACTCAATCCTCTCAAAACCCCAACCCCCTCTCCTTCAGACTCACCCACCGTGCCTGGCAGATTACCAGGTGATCGAGCACGTCTATGTTCAATAGCTTGCCTGCCTCCACGATCTGGCGGGTGACGTAGACGTCTTCGGACGAGGGGGTCGGGTCGCCGCTGGGATGGTTGTGCGCTACGATCATCGCCGCGGCGTTGACACGAATCGCCTCGCGAAAGAGCTCCCCTACGCGCAGCACAGCCGTGTTGAGCGATCCGACATAAACAGTGTGGATTTTCAGAACGTGGTTCTTACTGTCAAGGATCACGGCGCGTAGATGCTCCTGCTCCAACATCCCCATTTCCATCATCAGCAGATTGGCGGCGTCCGCAGGTGACTTGACTATGGGACGCTCGTGCGGCGCGGCGACCAGCAGCCGCCGGCCCAACTCGAACGCGGCCTTGATCTGCGTCGCCTTGGCCTGGCCCAACCCCTTGATCGTCACCAACTCGCTGAACGGCGCCTGGGCCAGCCCGGCCAACCCGCCGTAGGTCGTCAGCAGCCGCTGCGCCAGGCGGATGACGTTCTCATCCTTGGTACCCACACGCAGGATGATCGCCAGCAGCTCGGTGGAGCTGAGCGCGCCCGAGCCATAGTGCTCCAGCCGCTCCCGCGGGCGTTCGCCTTCGGGAAGCTCCTTGATAGTCGGATAGTATTCGATGATGGGCGCATCAGGGGGCATTAGAACCTCCGTTAATGCTTGAATCCCATCGTCCGCTCCGGCAGTTCGAACCCTACGTCGGATGGCAGACGGATTTCTCCGAACTGTTCCTCGTACTTCGCCAGGTTATCCTGTAGAGCCTTGAGCAATAGCTTGGCATTGAGCGGGGTCATCAGGACGCGCGCGTAAACCCGCGCCTTCGGTACGTTGGGCAGCAGCCGGGCGAAATCCATGACGATCTCGGAAGGCGAGTGGTTGATGATGGCGAAGTTGCTGTAGATGGCGTCCAGGTCGCCGGGCAACTCGATGTTGATCTGGGTGGAGACGGGAGCGGGTTGTTGCGTCACGAGTGCCTCCTTGATTATGTCCGATAATGCCCGTTGATGTCCACGTAATCGTGGCTCAGATCGCACGTCCACACGGTTGCCTGCCCCGTACCCAGGCCCAGGTGAACGATCACGCTGCTCCTTCCAAATTAGCGGAGCCATCGCGCCGGATTTCCTTTCGCGCCGCCTCGTTGATAGAGGCCCAAAAGTCGAAAACGTCTTCGCCCAGTCTCTTCGCGTACGCCGTCACGTATCCCTCATCGAAGCTCGCGCCCCGTCCCAGGATGACCCGCGTATAATGCGCCAGCATCATCCCGTAGATGTCTATCTCGTGCTTATGGGAGCGGCCTTCTTCCCAGGCCATGAGTTTGCCGACAATCACGTCTTCCGGCCGCGCACACCAGACGTCGAATGGCGTCCCATCCGGCAACTCGATAGTTTGGCGGACGCGGTGCTGGAAGGCCAGGCGATAGCGTGAATCGCGCGTCAACGGACTCAGGTCGGCCTTGTCGCCCATCTTCCCGTCAATGACATTAAACGAGATGCCTCGGCGAATGGAGTCGCGCATCTGCTCTGGATCGGCGTAGTAACGCGGGAACGGGTAGGTGGCCGCAAGCGCTTGAATGTGCCGCTCGCCCAGATCTACTACGATGTCAATGTCGTAGGTGGTGCGGGTATTTCCGTAAATCGCAGCCGCAAACCCGCCGATGATCATGTAGGGCGCGTTGATCCTGTCGAGGGTCTGTAGGATGTCGAAGAACAGCCTAAGATCGGGTGTACGCTCGGTCGCCATAGGCAATCTCCTCAAGGACCTTTAGGCCCAGGAGCTCCGGAGCCAACTCAGGATAGAGTCGCCGGACTCGCCCGCGAATGGCCGCCATGACAAAGTCGCGCGCGTCCAGCATGGCACGCAGATGTGCGGCAGGCGGCAACTGCGCCCACAGACGCATGAAATCCGGGTCAACCGGATCAAATCGGCGACTCATGCTCGCGACCATCTGGCTATCCTTCCTGCAACAATCTGCCCTGACTCGACTGCGCCACACCCTCGCGGTGCGCCTGACCAACTATAGCACGACTCCAGCACCGGGTCAATCCGCAAACGATCGGCAGCGGCCCTATGTCCGGTAGTGCCCGTTGATGTCCACATACTCGTGGCTCAGATCGCATGTCCACATGATTGCCTGCCCCATATCCAGGCCCAGGTTAACCGTCACGGTGATCTCGCGTTCAGCGAAGATGGCGGTGGCGGCCGCTTCTGCGTATGGCAGTGGCTGCCCACCACTGACCAACTGCAGGGGCGAGGTGACCTCGCCTCTACTGCCTCCGGCGACCCATAGCTCTGCCCGCGTTGGCTCCACCATCGCGCCCGAATATCCCACCGCGGCCAGGATGCGGCCCCAGTTGGCGTCGCCGCCGTAAAACGCGGTCTTGACCAGCGGCGAGTTGGCGACCGCCTTGGCTGCGCCCCGTGCGTCGGCATCGGACGCGGCGCCCTCCACCCGCACGGTGATGAACTTCGTCGCACCTTCGCCGTCGCGCACGATCTGCTGCGCCAGGTCGGTGCAGAGAGAGGTTAAGGCTGAGGCAAAGGCCGCGAGACCTTCGTGGTTCCCGAAACCTCGAAGGTCTGGAGCGCCCGCCGCGCCGTTCGCCAGCAGCAGCACCGTGTCATTCGTGGACATATCGCCGTCCACGCTGATGCAGTTGAAGCTGACGTCCACGGCCCGGCGCAACATCTCAGCCAACACGTCGGGCGCCACGGCCGCGTCGGTGACAATGGCCGAGAGCATGGTCGCCATGTTCGGGTGGATCATGCCCGCGCCCTTGCACATACCGAACAGCCGCGCGCCGCCCACCTGGCGAAACGCGACCTTCGGCTTTGTGTCGGTGGTCATGATCGCGCGGGAGGCCGCGTCCCACCCCGAGGCCGAAAGCTGGCCTGCGGCCGCGCGGACGCCGGCCGCGAGCTTATCCAGCGGCAGCCGCGGGCCGATGACACCGGTGGACATCACCGCGCAGCTCCGCGGGGGCAGACTGAGCGCGGCCTCGGCCAGCGCGGCCATTTCCGCGGCATCGGCCAGGCCGGCCTCGCCCGTGCAAGCGTTGGCGCAGCCAGCGTTGATCGCGACGCCGCGCAGCCCGGCCGCGTTTTCGGCCACCAGGGCGCGATCATAAAGCACCGGCGCGGCCGGGAACTTGTTCTGCGTAAAGACCGCCGCGGCCGTGCACGGCCGGTCGCTGACGGTCAGCGCCAGGTCGGCCGCGCCCGTCTTCTTGATGCCGCATGCGACGCCGGCGAAGGTGAAACCGAGAGGAGGCTGTTGGGGCATGGTTCGGCTCCTGTCCTGACCCGGTGACAAGGTGACACGGTGACGATTCCTCTGTACTTCACCCTGTCACCCCTTCACCTTGTCACCGTGTCACAACTCAGTCCCGCTTGAACGCCGAATAATCCGGCCCCGCGCCCTTGCCGCGGCCGCTGCCTTCGATGCCGAGCATCGCGGCGACCTTCATCGGCAGGCCGAAGAGCTTGATGAAGCCCTCGGCGTCCTTCTGGTTGTAGACGTCCTCCTCGCCGAAGGTGGCGTAGTCTTCGCGATAGAGGCTGAAGGGCGACTTCCGGCCGACGAGGGTAATGCTGCCCTTGTAGAGCTGCAGCCGGACGTCGCCGGTGACGTGCTCTTGCGTGACCGCGACAAAGGCGTCGAGCGCCCTGCGCAGCGGGGTGAACCACTGGCCGTTGTAGACCAGCTCGGCGTACTTGAGGCCGATCATCTGCTTGTACTGGAGGCTCTGCTTGTCCAGGCAGATCTGCTCCAGCCATTCGTGGGCCCGGTAGAGGATCGTGCCGCCGGGGGTCTCGTAGACGCCGCGCGATTTCATGCCGACCAGCCGGTTCTCCACGATGTCGGTGCGGCCGACGCCGTGCTTGCCGCCGATCTCGTTCAGCTTTGCGATCAGGCTGATCGGCCCCATCGCCACGCCGTTGATCCGCTTGGGGACGCCCTGCTCGAAGTGAATCTCGACGTACTCCGCCTCGTCCGGCGCCTGCTTCGGGTTGACGGTCAACTGGAACATCTCTTCCTTCGGCTCGTTCCAGGGATCCTCCAGCCCGCCGCCCTCGTGGCTCAAGTGCCAGAGATTGCGGTCGCGGCTGTAGATGGACTTGAGGGTCGCGGTGACCGGGACGTTGTGCGCCGCAGCATACTTCAGCGCATCCTCGCGACTGCGGATAGACCACTCCCGCCAGGGCGCGATGATCTTGAGCTTGGGGTTGAGCGCCATCACGGTCAGCTCGAAGCGCACCTGGTCGTTGCCTTTGCCGGTCGCGCCGTGGGCCACCGCGTCCGCGCCCTCCAACTCGGCGATCTCGACCATCTTCTTGGCGATCAGCGGCCGGGCAAAGCTGGTGCCCAACAAATACTCGCGTTCGTAGATCGCGCCGGCCATCATCGTCGGATAGATGTAGTCGGTGATGAATTCTTCGCGCAAGTCCTCGATGTAGAGCTTGCTTGCGCCGGAAGCCAGCGCCTTCGCCTCGAGGCCCGACAGCTCCTCTTCCTGGCCCAGGTTGGCGCAGAAGCAGACCACCTCGCACTGATAGTTCTCGACGAGCCACGGCACGATGCACGAGGTATCCAGCCCGCCGGAATAGGCGAGGACGACTTTGGAAACGGATTTCTTCGGTGACATGAGGGACTCCTGGTAAGTTGGTAGATTGGGGTAGACAAGGAAACAAGTAGACAGGGGTGCGAGGAAGGCTCGCCTTGTCTCCTTGTTTCCTTATCTACTTGTCTCCTATCATGTTGATCACATCCCGCAGCATCGCCGCCGCGGTGGGCAGAGGGCCGCGCTCGTCAACCTTGAGTTGTTGCAGGCCCATGATGTCGGTGTCAAAGACGATGCCCATTTCCCAACCGCTGACGGAGGCCAGGAAATCATCGGTGGGCAGCCAGGCGGGTTGGACGGAGAGCCGATAACGCGAGAGACCTGACAGGTCTTCAGGACCTGTCAGGTCTGGTGCATCCTCCGTTCGTTCGGCCCGGGCCACCAGCTTGACCACCTGGCCCTGGGCTGCGCCGGCGCGGATCTGCTCGGCGGTGATGCTGGTGATGCCGACCACCGGCTGCACGTCGGCCAGCGTGGCCGGCTGGCGCAGGATGCTGTTGGCGATGATGACCAGCTTGTTCGCCGTGTCCCACCCCTCCACATCCAGGCTGGGATCGGCCTCGGCCACGCCGTCGAGCTGAGCCTGGCGCAGCGCCTGCTCGTAGCTGCCCCCACGGGCCATCGCGGCCAGGATCGAGTTGCTGGTGGCGTTGAAAATGCCGGCCACCGAGCGGATATCACACGCGCCCAGGTCGCGCTGACCGATGTTCACCACGGGCAGCGCGCCGCAGACAGTCGCGCTGTAGGCCAGCCCCACGCCCGCGGCCGCCGCGGCTGCGGTCAGCTCGCCGAACGCGTGGACGAGCGGCCCCTTGTTCGCCAGCACCACGCCCATCCCGCGGCCGATGGCCGTCCGCACGCAGTCCAGGCCGGGCTGGCCGGTTTGCAGGTTGACCGGGGAGGCTTCGAGCAGCAGGTCGGCCTCCACCTGGGCAACCAGCTTGCACGCGTGCATCCCCGGCACGCCGATCAGGAAGTTGCCAGCATTCCCGCCCCTGGCCTTGTGGCTGGCCAGGGCCATCGGGTCAATGCCGGCCGCATCCATCACCGCGCCGGATGAATCCGCGGCGCCGGTGAGCACGAGCGATAAGCCGTAGCGGTCGGCCAACACGTCGGCCTTGCTGATCATCAAATCCAGAAATGCACGGCCGACGTTGCCCAGGCCGACGAGTGCGACGCGAACAGGATGGATCATGCTACCAATCCCCAATATCTATACCCGCCCTTACCCCTCCGTCACCACGACGACCACCATCGGCTTGCGCTTCGTCTCCTCGAAGAAGAAGCGGCTCAGGGCCTCTTGGGTGCGCTCGATGATCGCCTGGCGTTTGGTCTTGCCGGCGACGCGCAGGACGCTCCACGCCCGCTCGGCCGCGCGCTCCATCAGATCGCCGCTCTCCGGCAGGTAGACCAGGCCGCGCGAGACCAGCTCCGGCTTGCCGCTTACCTCGCCCGTGGCGGGGCTGACCGGCACCACCGCCAGCACGAAGCCATCGCGGGCCAACACCTCGCGTTCCCGCATCACCGCAGGGCCGATGTCGCCCACGCCTGACCCATCCACGAAGATGTTGCCGCTCGGCGTGCGCTCGACCACCTGGGCCGAGTCGCGCGTCAGTTCCAGCACCGCGCCGTTTTCCAGGATGAAGATGTTCTCGGCTGCAACGCCCATCTGCCGGGCCAGGCGGCCGTGCGCGTGGAGGTGACGCAGCTCGCCGTGTACCGGCACGAAGAAGCGCGGCCGGGTGAGCGCCAGCATCAGCTTTTGCTCCTCCTGGCTGGCGTGGCCCGAGACGTGTACGTTCGCCAGCGGTGGGTAGATCACATTGGCCCCGCGGGCGAACAACTTGTTGATGACTCGCGCCACTTCCTCCTCGTTGCCCGGGATCGGCGTGGAGGAGAGGACGATGGTGTCGCCCGGCTTGACCTCGATCTGGCGATGCGTGCCCTCGGCCATGCGTGCGAGCGCGGCTTCGGGCTGGCCCTGGCTGCCGGTGGTGACGATCGCGACGCGGTCATCGGGCAGGTGCAACGCCTCGTTCAGCTCCACCAGCGCGCCGGAGGGCACTTGCAGGTGGCCGAGCTGGCGCGCGATCTCGGTGGTTTTGAGCATCGAGTAACCGGCCAGCGCCACCACGCGATTATGCCGCTGCGCTGCATCAATCACCTGCTGCACACGGCTGAGCAGCGAGGCAAAGGTGGCGACGATGATGCGCCCGGTAGCCTCGCGGAAGATCGTGTCGAACGCCGGCTCGATGAGTGCCTCCGACGGGGTGTAGCCGGCGCGCTCGGCCCCGGTCGAATCGGAGAGGAGCGCCAGCACGCCCTGCGCGCCCAATTGCCCCAACCGGCTGAACCCCGGGCCGCCCCCGCGCACGGGCGTGTAGTCGAATTTGAAGTCGCCGGTGTGGATCACCGTGCCGACGCTCGTGCGAATCGCCAGCCCCACGCCGTCGGGGATCGAGTGGGTGATCGCCAGGAACTCGACCTCGAACGCGCCCACGCGGAAGCCTTCGCCGGCCTTGAAGCGCCGGATCGTCGGCTTGCCCAGGGCGGGAAATTCGCTCAATTTGGCCTCGATCAGCCCCGCGGCGAGCGGTGTGGCGTAGATGGGCGTGGCGATCGGCAGCACGTCGCCCAGGAGATAGGGCAGCGCGCCGACGTGATCCTCGTGCCCGTGGGTGATGACGATGCCACGCACCCGGTCGGCCTTGTCCCGCAGGTAGCCGAAGTCGGGGATGACCACGTCAATGCCCCACATGTCGTGTTCGGGGAACATGATCCCCGCATCTACGACGATGATGTCGCGGCCAAACTCAAAGAGTAGCATATTTTTGCCGATTTCCCCCAGGCCGCCGAGGGGGATGAGGCGGAGTGTATTAGTCATGGGTGTGTTCCGTATTGCGTATTGCGGGTTGAAACAAAAGTGCCGCCCCGGCGAACTGCGTAGCCGAGACGGCATCGTGCGAAACTTCCGGCGAGACGCGCGGCGTCTCGTTCGACAGGGGGTATCATACTTTACGTGGGGATTTTTGTCAAACACCGTGAGTGAAATCCTGTCCTGCGCGACTCGGAGGGTGCACTTTCTGACCTGACCCGCGTCATGGCACGCATCCCAAAACTCAGATAAACTATCTGGTGGACATGACAGGGAGACCCTTCAGTCCACCTCCTTGTCTACTTGTCTACCAATGGAGGTAAGACGTGATCCGACTTCTTTCCGGCAACGAAGCCGTGGCCCGCGGCGCGTGGGAGGCGGGCGTGGCTGTGGCCTCGGCCTACCCCGGCACCCCTTCCACCGAGATTCTCGAAGAGTTCGCCCGTTTCCCCAACGTCTACGCCGAATGGGCCACCAACGAGAAGGTCGCGGTGGACGTGGCCGTCGGCGCGGCGTATATGGGCCGGCGCGCCCTGGCGACCATGAAACATGTCGGTCTCAACGTGGCGGCCGATTCCTTCATGTACGCATCCATGACCGGCATCGAGGCGGGCCTGGTGATCGTCACCGCCGACGACCCGGCCATGCACTCCAGCCAGAACGAGCAGGACAACCGGATGTTCGCCAAATTCGGCCGCGTCCCCTGCCTGGAGCCGAGCGATAGCCAGGAGGCCAAAGACCTGACCATCGCCGCGTTCGAGCTGAGCGAGCGGTTCGACACGCCGGTGTTGCTCCGCCTGACCACGCGCGTGTGTCATTCGACGAGCGCGGTGGAACTGGGCGAATCAGCGAATCAGCGAATCAGTAAATCAGCGAATGACGAATCAGCAAATGTGCGAATGGCAGTTGGACAATCCGCAATCTGCAATCTGCAATCTACAATCCGCACGTTTCCCCGCAACCCGGCCAAATACGTCATGGTGCCCAGCAACGCGGTCAAGCGCCATCCGGTCATCGAGGTGCGCATCCGCGCGGTCGCAGAGTTCGCGGAGACCTACCCGTTCAACCGCATAGAGCCGGGAGACCGCGGCCTCGGCATCATCACCGCGGGCGTGGCCTATCAGTATGCCAAAGAGGTCTTCTCGAACGCGGCAGTGTTGAAGCTGGGCATGACCTGGCCTCTGCCCGAAAAGCTGATCCGTAACTTCGCCGCGTCGGTGGATCGGCTGATCGTGATCGAGGAACTGGACCCGTTCATCGAAGAAGCCGTCAAGCTCATGGGGATCCCATGCGAGGGCAAGAGCATCTTCTCGTTGATCGGCGAGTTCGACCCGCGCGTAGTGCGCGAGAGCGCGATCAAGGCCGGTCTGCTGCCCGCGGCGTTGCACGTGACGCTGCCCGCGGTGGACGTCGGCCCGCTGCCCGGCCGCCCGCCCGTGCTCTGCGCCGGCTGCCCGCACCGCGGCGCGTTCTACATCCTCAACAAACTCAAGGTGCCGGTCAACGGCGACATCGGTTGCTACACCCTGGGGCTGATCCCGCCGCTCAGCGCCATCCACTCCTGCGGCTGCATGGGCGCGGGGATCGCGGTGGCGCACGGCGCGGTCAAGGCAGGCAGCTCGGAGCGCCACGTGGCCGTCATCGGCGACTCGACCTTCTTCCACACCGGCCTGCCCGCGCTGGCGAACGTGGTCTACAACCAGAGCAACGTGGTCACGATCATCATGGACAACCGCGTGACCGGCATGACCGGCCACCAGGAGAACCCCGGCACAGGTCACACCTTGATGGGCAAGACCGCGCCGCGGATCGAGTTGGAGCCGCTGGTGCGCGCGCTCGGCGTGAAGCACGTCAAGACCGTTCCGGCTTTCCATGTGGACGAGATCGAGAAAACCCTCAAGGAATACCTGAAACTGGACGAGCCGGCCGTACTGATCACCGAAGAGCCATGCGCCCTGCTGCCGGAAGCGCGCAAGCGGTGGGTTCCGCTGGTGGTGCTGGCCGACAAATGCAACGGCTGCACCCTCTGTTTCCGCATCGGCTGCCCGGCCATCTTGAAGAGCGATGAACTGGACGAGAAGACACAACGCCCCAAAGCACTGATCGACGCGTCGCTCTGCACGGGGTGCGAGGTGTGCGCGCAGGTGTGTCCGCGGGACGCGATTAGCTTCCGGCCCGCTGCGTGATCCGTGATGCGTGCTACGTGAGATCTTCTCGTCAGGAAAATCACGCTGCACGTATCACGCAGCACGAGGATCAGATAGGAACAAGAGTCAACCATGAAAGACACCATCAACTTCCTCCTCGCCGGCGTCGGCGGGCAGGGCACGATCCTGGCGGCGGACGTGCTCGTGAACGTGGGCATGGCCGCGGGGTATCAGGCCAAGCAGGCCGAGGTGCATGGCATGTCGCAGCGCGGGGGCAGCGTCACCAGCTTCGTGCGCTGGGGCAAGATCGTCTATTCGCCGTTGGTGGGCGCGGGCGAAGTGGACGTCTACCTGGCGTTCGAGAAGGCTGAGGCGCTGCGCAACCTGAATCAGCTCCGCGCCGGTGCGTTGGCCGTGATCAACCTGCAGGCCATCGAGCCGATCACAGTCACCTCCGGCGGCCAGTCCTACCCGGACGACGACCGGCTGCGAGCTAAGATCGCGGAGGTCACGGACAAGGCTGTCTACGTGGACGGCGAATGTATCGCCGGCGAACTGGGCAACTCTCGCGCCGCCAACGTTGTCCTGCTCGGCGCGCTCTCCGCGCTGATCGAGGCCGCGGGCCTGGCCCGGCCTGAGCTGACACCGGAGGCGTGGCTGAAGGTGATCGAAGGCCGCGTGCCCGCGAAGTACGTGGAGCTGAACCGAAAGGCGTTTCAGGCGGGGCGAGAGACAGTGTAGGCGGAAATACGAGTTGGCTAATTGCCGTCCAAGAATAGATCCTCCACGGATACTCGTGCCCGCGGAGGATTTGTTGTTTTTGACGGCTGAAAAACGCCACCTCGCCTTGTCTAAGGTTTGTCCAGCTTTGGGCGATGGCTTACTGCCCCACCGCTGGCAGGGTGGAAAACTCCGGCCTGGATTGTTTCAAGGTGTGATGAAAAAGCAATGACGTCATCTCGATCGGATCAGACCACGCGCCTGGAACCGGCCTTCATTCGACTCGCCGGCCTGTCGAAGGCCTATCAGGAGGGCAACCGCCGCCGCGTGGTGCTGGAAAACGCGTCGGCGGAGTTCGGCCGCGGCGAGTTCGTGGCGTTGTTGGGTCGCAGTGGCAGCGGCAAGAGCACGTTGCTCAACCTGATCAGCGGCATTGACCGGGCCGATGCGGGCGAAATCTGGGTGGGCGACCAGGAGTTGACGCACATGGCCGAGCGGGAGCGCACCCTCTTCCGGCGCCGCCATATCGGGTTCGTCTTTCAATTCTTCAACCTGATCCCGACCCTTTCGGTGCTGGAGAATGTGACCTTGCCCCTGGAACTGGGCGGCACGGCGCCGAAGGTCGCACGCGCGGCGGCCGAGCCGCTGCTCGACGCGGTGGGCCTCCTCGACCGTGCCGCGACCTTCCCCGATAAGCTCTCCGGCGGCGAGCAGCAACGCATCGCGATTGCCCGCGCGCTCATCCATGATCCGCTGCTTCTGCTGGCCGACGAGCCGACCGGCAACCTGGACGAGGGGACCGGCGAAAGCGTCCTGGCCCTGCTCGACCGGCTCACGCGCCACGCGGGCAAGAATCTGCTCATGGTCACGCACAGCCCCGAATCGGCCAGCCGCGCCGACCGGGTGTTTCACCTGCGCGATGGCAAGCTAGAACACGATCCCGCGTTCCGACCGGGGTTTACGACGGCGGTCGCCCGCGACAGACGAGCCGTGAACGCAGACGAGAACGGAGAACGCGGATGACGCGGCCAAATCCAGGTTTTATCCGTGTTCTCCGCGCACTCCGCGTCGTCCGCGTCCCATCGTCATATCCAAATGAGAGGATCGCCCGATGAGCCGCGCCCTGCGCAACGTTGGCTGGCGCTACCTGCTGCGCCACCCCTGGCAGACCGTGCTGATGATCGTCGGCATCACCCTCGGCGTGGCGGTGATGGTAGCCATTGACCTGGCGAACAGCGCGGCCAGCCGCGCGTTCGACCTGAGCACCGACGCCATCGCCGGCCGCGCCACTCACCAGATCGTCGGCGGCCCGACCGGGCTGGACGAGACGCTCTACGCGCGGCTGCGCACTGCCGGCGCGATCCGAGATGCCGCGCCGATCGTGACCGACTTCATCACCTCGCCCCAACTCGGCGGCCGGCCGATCCAACTGCTCGGCGTGGATCCGTTCGCGGAGGCGCCGTTTCGGTCCTATTTGGTGTCACCTAACCCTCCCAGCCCCCCTTCCCTCGCAGGGAAGGGGGGAGTGATGCTCCCCTCCCCTGACAGGGGAGGGGTCGGGGGAGAGGTAGGCGCCAGAGGAGGAGCTGGGGGAGAGGTGAACGGCGTCGCCATCTCACAGCTCATCTCCTTCCTCACCCAGCCCGGCGCGCTGCTGATCTCGGAGGGCCTGGCGACCGACTACGGGCTGAAGATCGGTGATCGGGTGGCGCTCGATGCGGGCGGGCGGCAATCGGCCGGCTTCATCGCCGGGCTGCTGCACCCCGCGGATGCGCTCAGTCGTCGCGCCTTGGATGGCTTGATCCTGGCCGACATCGCCACCGCGCAGGAGATCACCGGGCGGGTGGGGCGGTTGGATCACATTGATTTGATTCTTCGCGAGGCAGACCTCGAAGGTTTGCCAAACCTTCGAGGTCTGCTGCCACCCGACGCACAGATCGTGCCCGTGGCGGTGCGTTCTGGCGCGTTGGCGGAGATGACCGCGGCGTTCCGCACCAACTTGACCGCGCTCAGCCTGCTGGCGCTGGTCGTCGGCATGTTTTTGATCTACAACAGCATGACCTTCTCGGTGGTGCAGCGGCGACCGCTCTTCGGCACGCTGCGTTGCCTGGGCGTGACGCAGGGCGAGGTCGGCGTGCTGGTGCTGAGCGAGGCCGCGGTCGTCGGCGCTATCGGGGTCAGCCTGGGGCTGGGGCTGGGCGTCCTGCTCGGCCAGGGCGCGGTGCGGCTGGTGACGCAGACGATCAACGACCTCTACTTCGTGGTGACGGTACGCGGGGTGACGATTGCACCGGAGAGCCTGGTCAAGGGCGCGCTGCTGGGTATGGCCGCGACGCTGGCCTCGGCCAGCCTGCCCGCGTGGGAGGCCGCGATCGTGCCCCCGCGGCTGGCCCTCGCCCGTTCCGGGTTGGAGGAAACCGCACGCCGCGGCGTGCCCATCACAGCGGCCGCCGGGCTGATCGGGCTGGCCGCGGGCGGCGGACTGCTGGCGATCCCGACGAAAAGCCTGGTGATCAGCTTCGCCGGCATCTTCTTCGTGACCATCGGCTTTGCGCTGTTGTCCCCGGTCGTCACCCTCGGCCTGCTCGGTGGCGTGACCCCGGTCACGAGCCGCCTCTTCGGCGTGCTGGGACGGATGGCCCCGCGCAGCGTGACCGGCGCGCTCAGCCGTACCGCGATCGCCATCGCCAGCTTGATGATCGCCGTCTCCGTCACCGTCGGCGTGGGGTTGATGGTCGGCAGCTTCCGCACCACGGTCGTCTCGTGGCTTGGCCAGACCCTCAGGGGCGATATCTACGTCTCGGCGCCGGGCGTGACGGCCACCCGTTCCTCCGCGCCGCTCGACCCGGCCGTGCTCGACGTGGTGGCGCAGTGGCCCGCCGCGGCGCGTTGGGACGTGCTCCGCTCGGTGGACGTTTCGTCGCCCGCCGGCCCGGTCGCGGTGGCGGCCGTCTCCGACCAGGATTTCACCAGGCCGCGCATCTTCGTCTCGACCGATGGCTCCCGCGCCGATCTGGCACGGGCGGTGCAAAACGGCGCGGTGCTGGCGAGCGAGCCGCTGGCCGTCCGCCTTAACCTGCCCGCCCGCGGCGCGGTGGTCACGCTCTTCACCGACCGCGGCCCGCAGGCGTTCCCGGTCGCGGGCATCTACCGCGATTACTCGAACAGCCAGGGCACGGTGATGATGGCGCTCGACCTCTATCGCTCGTTCTGGGCTGATCGGGCGGTCACGGCCAGCCTCATGGTGCTGAGGCCGGGCGAATCGGTGGATGCGAACGTCCGGGGCCTGCAGGATGCGCTGGCGGGCGGCCAGGCCGTCCTGGTGCGGCCCAACGCGGCCTTGCGGGACGAGGCGCTGGCCATCTTCGACCGCGCTTTTGCGATCACCGGCGCGCTGCAACTGCTGGCCGCGGCCGTGGCGTTCATCGGCGTGCTGAGCGCGCTCCTCTCGCTGCAACTGGAGCGGGGCCGCGAACTGGGCTTGCTCCGCGCCATCGGCCTTACCGTGCGGCAGATACGCGGGGTGGTGCTGCTGGAAACCGGGCTGATGGGCGCGGTCGCCGGCGTGCTGGCGTTGCCCACCGGCTTGGCCCTGGCGCTGATCTTGATCTACATCATCAACCGCCGCTCGTTCGGCTGGACGCTGCAACTCCACGCCGACCCGGCCATCTTCATCCAGGCGGTGATCCTGGCGATCGTCGCCGCGCTCCTGGCAGGCGTTTATCCGGCGATCCGCATGGGACGAATGATGGCGGCGGAGGCGTTGCGAGGCGAATGACAGGGTGACACGGTGATGGGGTGACAAGGTGACAATCCCACCGCGATCACCTTGTCACCTTGCCACCTTGTCAGGCTTCGGAGAGTGCAAATGACCCGGCGAACCTATCTCTACGCGATGCTACTGTTGGCGGCGATCGCCGTCCTCGCCTGGCTCCTCTGGCCCAGGCCGCCCGTGCCGGTGGCTGCCAGCCTGGTGGCTGAGGCCGCGGCGGAGGACACGACGGGGTTTGCCCGCGTCGAGAGACCGCGGCCGCTCGTCTTTCCGGCCGACCAGGGGCCGCACGAGGACTTTCAGACGGAGTGGTGGTACTACACCGGCAATCTGACCGCGGAGACGGGCGAGCATTTCGGCTACCAGCTCACCTTCTTCCGCCGCGCGCTGACCTCGCCGGCTCAACGCAGCGAGCGCGCCTCGGCGTGGGCTGCGAATCAGGTCTACATGGCTCATTTCGCCATCACCGACGTCGCGGGCGGGACGCACCACTCATTCGAGCGCTTCGCCCGCGGCGCGGCTGGCCTCGCAGGCGCGCAGGCCGATCCGTTCCGCGTCTGGCTGGAGGATTGGTCGGTGGCCCAAGTTCCTCCAAGTTCCTCCGAGTTCCCTCAAGCGTCGCGACTCCTTGCCTCATCCGGTGACGTCTCGCTCGACCTGACCCTGCGTGACCTCAAAGGGATTATCCTCCAGGGCGACCGTGGCTACAGCCGCAAGGGGCCGAAGCCGGGCAACGCCTCGCTCTATTTCAGCCAGACGCGCATCGCCAGCGAGGGCGCCGTCACTGTGCGCGGCAAGACGTACCGCGTGAGCGGCCTCAGTTGGATGGATCGCGAGATCAGCACCAGCGCGCTCGGCCCGGAGCAGATCGGCTGGGACTGGTTCAGCCTGCAACTGAGCGACGGCTCCGAGTTGATGGTCTACCTGATGCGCCGCGGCGATGGGGGCATTGACCCCTTCTCCAGCGGCACGCTGATCGCCCCGGACGGGACGACGCGGCAGCTAACCACGGAAGATATCGCACTCCAGGTCACCGGTCGCTGGCGCAGCCCGCGCACCGGCGGCGACTACCCGGCCGGCTGGCTCCTCTCCGTCCCCTCGGCCGGTCTGCGCCTGACGATCACGCCCTGGCTGGCCGACCAGGAGATGGACGTGTCGTTGCCCTATTGGGAAGGCGCAGTGAAGGTGGCCGGCGCGGCTGGCGGGCGCGAGATAACAGGAGCGGGGTACGTGGAGTTGGCGGGGTACGCAAAGTCCATGCAGGGGCAGTTTTGATGGGGGTAGGCTGGTGGGGATGTCAGCCGGCCAATGTGATCAGCTCCGCCCCCGTAACCCGCGCCAACTCCCCCGGCGCGATGCGCAGCAGCGTCCGCTCGTCCCCGCCCCCGCCGTAGATCACATCCCACGCCAGCACTGCCCGATCGAGCAGGGTCAGAATCGGCGCAGGATGACCGAAGGGCGGCACGCCGCCGACCGGGTAGCCGGTCAGTCGTGCGACAGTTTCGGCATCGGCCAGCTTGATCTGCTTCTTGCCCACGCCGAAACGACCGGCCAGAATGCTGCGGTCTACCGGGGCCGCGCCGCTGGCGATCACCAGCACCGGTTCGTCGCGCACCAGGAACAGCAGCGACTTGATGACCTGGCCCGGCTCGATCCCCAACGCCGCGGCCGCCGCGACCACGGTCGGAGTTTCCACCGGCGGGACGACTAGCTCGGCGGCGATGCCGTGGTCGGCGGTGAAGCGGGCGAGAGCCTGCCCTGAGTTTGTCGAAGGGTCGGAGGGGGTGAAAAGAGTTGGGATCATAGTGGCGCTTTGGGAAAGACGTGCTGCGTGATACGTGCTACGTGAACGGCGCTGATCGCGGCCGCACAATCACGCAGCACGCATCACGTGTCACGATCACCCTTCCGGCAACAGTTCCGCGATGCTCTGCCCCACCACGTGCGTGACCGCCCGATGCAGCGGCAGAAAGCTCTGGGCGGCCAATTCCGGCGTGGGCAGGGTGGCTTCGTCGGGCTTGTCAGAGAGGGCCAGGAGCAGGCAGCCGCGGCGTCGCAGCCAGAGCGCGAACTCCAGCACCTCGCGCGTCAGGCAGATCTCCTCCACCAGCCGTTGGGCCAGCGGGGCAGCGTCGGGCAGACAGCCCATGCGGCCGACGGTTTCCCGATATTCGCGACGGCGAAACGCCTTGAACGGCGTCGCGTCACCGGCCTGCACACGGGTATAGATGTCGGCGTGTAAGGCGCGCAGTGCGTTGGACGGCAGGCGATCCTGCCCGGCATCTACTTGGGCGATGAACTCCCCGAATCCTGTCAGTTTCCTCGCCGCCACGTCGGCCAGCAGAGCCTCGATCGTCGTGAAACCGGCGCTGACCATCAGGCAGACGTAGGCCACGTAGTCCTGGTTGTCGGCGGTGAAGGGATGATACTTGGGCTGGTTGATTGCGGCATAGGCGCGGCGGAACGCGGTCAGGTCGAACGCCTGGCCCAGGGTCTCGGCCGCGGTTGTTTCGATGGCTGTGATGCGCGCCCGATCAATCGCGCCGTCGTTGCGGCCGCGCGCGCCGAGCGCGGTCTTGTCCACATCGAGGATCACCGCGGTGCGACCGTCCAGCACCGCGCCCTGGTTCAGCAGCCACGAGGCGAACTCAGCCAGCGCAGCCCAGCGATTGGCAACGTATACGCCGCCCTTCTCAGTAACGGCCATTTCCTCATCTTTTTCCGCGCCGATGAAGGCCCAGCCGCGCCAGCCGCCGGCCACGCGCAGGTTACGGAAAGCGTTGCCATCGCTCATGGCCGTGTCACCCAGATAGACGATTTCGGCCAGTTCGAGATCAGATTGGTCGAGCGCACGAGCGCGGCGCAGATACCAGGCCATCATCTGCGCATACGCCGGCTCGTGCTTGCGGGGCCGCGCCGCGTCGGTCAATCCGATGGCGCGCGCCGCCTCCGCAAAGCGTGGCAATCGCGGGTCAACCGGATCGAGATCGCGAAAGATGACCAGGTCACCGACGAGATCGAAAAGAGAGGCTCTGTTAGGCATTCTGTTGCTCATTTCCTATTATGTAGCGTGGTTCGTGGTGCGTGACCCACGTCGCGCCATTCCCGCCGCACAGACGGAACACGCAGCACGCATCACGCAGCACATCCGAGATACCCCTGGGCGACCAACAACTCTCCATTCAGAATCGCGCCTCCTGCCGCGCCGCGGATCGTGTTGTGGCCCAGGACGATGAATTTGTAGTCGAGGAGCGGGTCGGCGCGCAGCCGGCCGACGTGGGTCGCCATGCCGCCGCCGGCCAGCCGGTCGAGCCGTGGCTGCGGCCGGTCTTCGGCGGTATGCAGGATGATGGCCGGATCAGGCGCGGTGGGCAGGCCCAGGCGTTGCGGCTCGCCGCGATAGCTCGTGAACGCATCGGCGACCTCATCGCGCGTCGCCGGCCGCCGGAGCTTGACCGAAACCGCCTCCAGGTGGCCGTTGCGTACCGCCACGCGGTTGCACTGCGCGCTGATCGCAAAATCGGCCAGCGCGATGGCATCACCGGTCAGCTCGCCCAGCAGCTTGCGCGGTTCAGCCTCCACCTTCTCCTCCTCGCCGCCGATGAACGGGATGACGTTGTCCAGGATGTCCAGGGCCGACACGCCCGGATAGCCCGCGCCCGAGATCGCCTGCATGGAGACCACGTTGATCGCGGTCAGCCCGAACGCGTCGTGCAGCGGCTTGAGCGCGCAGACCAGGTGGGTCGTGGTGCAATTGGGGTTGGTGACGATGAAACCAGGCCACCCGCGTCGCGCCCGCTGGCCGCGGATCAACGCGGTGTGATCGGGGTTGACGTCGGGGATCAGCAGCGGCACGTCGGCGTCCATGCGATGCGCCGATGCGTTCGAGCAGACCGCAAAGCCGGCCGCGGCCAACTCCTCCTCGACCGCGCCGGCCGAACCGCCCGGCAGCGCGGAGAAGAGCAGCCGCACGTCCGAGCCGATCGCGCCCGGTTCGGTGGGGACGAGAGTCATCTCGGCCAGGCTGGACGGCATCCCACCGCGCAGCAGCCACTTGCATGCGTCCACGTACCGTTTACCTGTCGAACGGTCCGACGCGGTCAGCGCGGCGACCTCGAACCACGGGTGATCGGCGAGCAGTTGGGCAAACCGCTGCCCCACCGCGCCCGTCGCGCCGAGGATGCCGACTTTGAGTCTGGGCTTACCTTGCTTAGCTAACACGGTTATGCCACTCCCGATATGCTTTACAATCCGCAACCAGCCAGCGCCACCATATCTGCGTGTACCCCGGCCGCGGCGGCATCTACCCCCGCGCCGCGACCTTGCAGCACCAGCGGCTCGTCGGGGTAGGTGCGGGTGTGATAGGCCACCAGGTTGTCATTCCCTCGCAGCCGGCCCAGTGCAGTTTCAATGGATACAGCCTGCATGCCGACGGCCGCGCGACCGTCTCGCAGCTCCGCCACGTAGCGCAGCACCTTCCCTTCTCCTACGGCCGCAGTTACCTGCGCGGCAAACGCCGCATCCAACTCCGGCAGGCGAGCCAGAAAATCGGCCGGGGGGAGCGCGGCCAGTTCTGTGGGAATGAGCGAATTGACCGCAACATCGCCAATCTCCAATCGCCACCCCAGGGTGCGGGCCAGGATCAGCGCCTTGCGCGCCACGTCCATACCACCGAGGTCAGTGCGCGGGTCCGGCTCGGTGTAGCCGCGGCGCATGGCCTCCGTCACCAGCGCGGAAAACGGCTGCCCGGCCTGTAACCCGGTGCAGATGAAGCCGAGCGTGCCGCTCAACGCCCCGCGGATCGCATCTACCCGATCGGCCGCACGCAGCAGGCCGCGGAGCGTCTCGATCACCGGCACGGCCGAGCCGACGGTGCTCTCGTAGCGGAAGCGCCGGCTGCCCACCAGCCGGTCGAAGACGGCCTGGGGACCGGTCAGCGGCACCTTGTTGGCCGTGGCCGCGCGATAACCGCGGCGCAGCGCCAGCTCCAGCGCGGGCACGGTAGCGTCCGTGGCGGTGACGTCCGCGACGATGCAGCCGTCTTTCCCGGCCACATCCACGATCGCGGCCAGATCGTCCTGGCGATAGCCTAATGGCGTCTCGGCCAGCGCCGCACCGGCCGCCTTCGCATCTCCGATGGCCCGCAGCGCCTCCGCCCCCAGGCCCTTCTCGTCAACGACCGCGCCCGTCCGGTCGCACCACGCGACTATCCGAAATGCAAGCTCATCTCGACTTGCGTGTAGTGGAGTCGCTTCCAGCAATTGACGGATCAGCGCTCGACCCACCTTGCCGGCGCCGAAGATGATGAGGGGGATACGTTTCATGGTCTGCTCCGGTGACGAACGACGGAGGACGGAGGACGGAAGCCTTCGTCGTTCGTCATTCGTCGTTCGTCATTCTCGCAACGCCTGCGCCAATAGTTCCTTCACCACGGCCGGATTCCCCTTGCCGCGCGTCTCGCGCATCACCTGGCCCAGCAGCCAGTTGAAGACCGACTCCTTGCCGCTGCGGTATTTGGCGATTTCGTCGGGATACTTTGCCACGACTTGGCTCACAATCCCGGTCAGCGCGTCGCTATCGCTGACCTGGGTCAATCCTAGCTCTTGCACGATCTCATCAGGCCGCCGGCCGCTGACGAACATGGCATCCAGCACCTTCTTGGCGCTGTTCAGGTTGATCTGGTTGGCCGCGACCAGGCTGAGCAGCTCGGCGAAGGCCGCCGGCGTGATCTTGACCGTCTCGATGCCGACGCCGGCTGCGTTCATCAGGCGGAACAGCTCGCCGGTGATCCAGTTGGCGACGGTCTTGGGATCCTGACCCCTGGCAGCCTTGACTGTGGCATCGAAGTAGTCCGCCACCGCGCGGTCTGCCGCGAGCACCGCCGCGTCCTTCTGATCCAGGCCCTCCTTCACGAAGCGTGCGATCTTCGCATCGGGCAGTTCCGGCAGGCGGGCACGGAGATCCTCTACCCAGGCGCGCTCGATCGCCAGCGGGGGCAAATCCGGCTCGGGGAAGTAACGGTAGTCGTCCGACGATTCCTTGACGCGCTGGACAACCGTCCGGCCGCGCTCCTCGTCCCAGCCCATCGTCACCTGGATGACCTGCTCGCCCCGCTCCAACAGCGCGATCTGCCGGGCCACTTCGTAGTCCAGTGCCTGCACCACCGAGCGGAACGAGTTGAGGTTTTTGACCTCGACCTTGACGCCGAAGGCCGCCTGGCCGATCGGCCGCACGCTGACGTTGGCCTCGCAGCGCATCGCGCCCCGCTCCATGTCGGCCGTGCTGACCCCCAGGTAGCGCAGGATGTGTTGGAGCTTGACCAGGTAGGCGTAGGCTTCGTCGGCCGAGCGCAAATCCGGCTCGGTGACGATTTCCAGCAGCGGCACGCCGGCCCGGTTGAGGTCCACCAACGTTTGTCCGCCGCGGCCTTCGCTCAGGCGGGCGTCGGCTGCGCCCGCCACGACATGCGTGAGCTTGCCAGTGTCCTCTTCCAGGTGTGCGCGCGTGACGCCGATCCGCTTAACCTTAGCCTCAACCTCAGCCTTAGCCTCAACCTCGATCTCCAGCCAGCCATCGCGACAGAGCGGCAGCTCATACTGGCTGATCTGGTAGCCCTTGGGCAGATCGGCGTAGTGGTAGTTCTTGCGGGCGAAAACCGATGCCTCAGCGATGGTGCAATGGAGCGCCAGCCCGGCCAAGACAGTCTTTTCGGCCGCCACGCGGTTGATGACCGGCAGCACCCCCGGCAGCGCCATGCACACCGGGCAGACGTGCGTGTTCGGCGCCGCGGACGCGTAATCCGCACTGCAACTGCAGAACATCTTGGATGTGGTCAGCAGTTGGGCGTGGACTTCCAGGCCGATGATGGTTTCGTAGTGGGTCATGCTTTGCGCGCCACGAAAATCAACTCGCCCGGATACTGCGACCCATACGGACGCTTGGCGTAGTCGGCGTAGAGCGCCTCCATTTCGTACCCGCAGCGGACCAACAGGTGCTCGGCCTCGAAGCGGAAGAGGTAGCGCATGGGGAACGCGTGGACCAGCCGCTCCTGCCGGCCATCCGGGTGGGTGACATAGTAGATCAGCTCCGCGTGTTGGATCTGGTTGAAGTAGTCTCGGCCGGCCGTGCGGGCGCGACGCAGCACCCGGCGACCGTCGGGCATGGTGAACTCCGGCTCATCGCCGAACTCATCCAGCCGCGCGGGATCGGCAAGGTAGGGGAGAGACGGGTTGAAGAGATCCAGGATCAGCCGGCCGCCGGGAACGAGATGGTGGCGAATCGTGGTCAGGCAGGCCATCTGGTCATCAACGGTCGTCAGGTGTTGGAAGGGGCGGAACGGGATCGTCGCCAGGGCGAACTGCCGGCCCAGGTCGAAACTGCGCATGTCCCCTTCGACAATCTGGATGCGGCCCTGCACCTCGGCCGGCTCCTCTGCCAGGCGCGCCCGCAAGACCGCCAGCATGGACGGCGAAAGGTCCAGCCCCGTAATCTCGACGCCGGCCTGCGCAGTGGGGATCAGCACCCGCCCGGTGCCGCAGCCGACCTCCAGCACCGGCCCACCGGACGCCCGGGCCATCTCGACCCAGAACGCTACATCCTCCCGGTCGCGGTAGGGCACAATGTGGTCGTAGAACTCCGCGGTGAAGCCGTACTCCGCGTAACCGCCTGCGCGATCGTCCATGGTATCCTCCAACAGAGATTATCGGGAATAGCCGTCATTCTGAGCGGGTCGCCCTTGAGCCTCTCGCTACGGCGTGAAACCAGCGAAGAATCTCCGCCATACGGTACGAGACCCTTCGCTGGATTCTCGCCGCAACGCACTACACGGGGTAGGCCCGCTCAGGGTGACACTCGCTCTTATTCCCGATAGAGTCTAATGACACACCCTGTTATCTCTCGGCCACGATTATGTCTTTCAACGCCCGCTTGGGTACGTGGTGTACCTGCGCGCTATCCCGCCAGTACTTGATGTCCCCGTCTGGCCCGATCGGATCGAGCACCACGATCTCCTTGGGCTTGCCCAGGGCCAGCACATGGAGGATTTCGTACTGCGCGGGGATGCCCAGGATTTGGCGCACCGTCTCCCGTTGCACCGAGCCGATGATGCAGCCGCCCAGACCCTGCTCAGTCGCGCCCAGCATGATATTCTGGATCGCGAGCCCTTCATCCACGCCGAACGATTGACTGAGAGTTGTGTCACCCAGAACGACGATGTAGGCTGTGGGCCGCTCGCCCTCGACCGGGCCGGGCCAGTCCTTCAGGTAGCCTGCCCAGGCGAGCGTGGGGAAGATGGCCGCGTTGGTCGCCGGATCGGCGCACAGCGCGTACTTGAGCGGCTGCATGTTGCGCCCCGACGAGGCCAGTCGGCCCAGGTCCACCAGCTCGCGCAGCGTCTCCAGGCCCACCGCCGTGTCCTGATAGAAGCGGCGATAGCTCCGGGTTTTGATCACGATGTCTTTCAGCATGAGTCACTCCTTTTTGTTTTCATACCTTCCTTTTGGTTACTTGCCCGACTTCCCCTTCAGCCCTCGCCACACCCGCTCCGCCGTCAGCGGGAACTCGTCGAACCGTACACCTGTTGCATCGTAGACCGCGGCGGCCACTGCGGCCGCGGCCGGCAGGTAGGGCATCTCGCCCATGCCACGCGCGCCGAAGGGGCCGTTGGGGTCGGGCACTTCGACGATCAACGCGTCCATCTGCTCCGGCACGTCGAGCACGGTCGGGATCAGGTAGGTGCTGAATTTGTCGGTGAGCACGCGGCCCTGAGCGGTCTTGAAGTTCTCCTGGAGCGCGTAGCCTAACGCCTGCACCGCACCACCTTCAATCTGGCCGATCACCTGCTGGGGGTTGATGGCCTGGCCCACGTCGTCGGCGCTGATGAACCGCTCGACGCGCACCTGGCCGGTCTCGGTGTCCACGGCCACGAACGCGGCCTGGGCCACGTAGCCGTAGGCGAAGTTGGGCTTGCCCTGGCCGGTATCGTGATCGAGTGGCGTGGTCTTGGGCGCCAGGTAGACGAACTCGCCGACGGCCGGACGCTCCTCGTTCTGCCACGCAACCAGCGCCCGCTCGGCTGCGCCAGCCACCGCGTTGCCGCTCATGTACGTCAGCCGCGAGGCCGACGCGCTGCCGGAGTTACCCATCTGCGCCGTGTCCGACGCGATCACGCGCACCCGCTCGAACGGCACACCCGCCACTTCGGCGGCCACCTGCGCGATGATCGTGTGGTTGCCCTGTCCGCAGTCCGCGCCGGCGAAATAGACCACGGCCTCGTGGATTTCCGCCGCGCCGCGCAGCTCGACCCGCGCGTAGCTATTCTCCTGGTAGCCGAAGGAGAAGCCGACGTTCTTGAAGCCGGCTGCGAAGCCGATGCCGCGGCGTATTGCGTGCTGCGTGTTGCGTACTGCGTGCTGCGTGCTGCGTGATTCGCTGATTTGCTGATTCGCTGATTCGTCATTTGCCGGTCGCTGCCAGTGCCCCGCCTCATCCTGCGTCCAGCCCGCCGCTTTGGCCGCGGCCGTGATCGTTTGGGTCAGGCCGACGCCGCCGGGGATGGGGGTGCCGACGGTGAGCAAGCTCTGGTCGGTGAGGATGTTCTTCAGCCGGATCTCCACCGGATCCATGCCCAGCGCTTCGGCCAGCTTGTCCATCTGGCTTTCGGCCGCAAAATGGCCCTGTGGCCCGCCGAAACCGCGGAACGCCGCGCCCGGCAGATTGTTGGTGTAGACCGCGACCGTGTCCACCGCGACGTGCGGGATGTTGTAGGGGCCGGTGCAGGTGAGCGTGGTGTTGCCCAGCACCTTGTTGCTCGTGTACATGTACGCGCCGCCGTCGGCGATGACCTTGACCTCGACCGCGGTCAGCTTGCCATCTCGCGTCGCGCCCCATTTGGTGTAGAGCTTCATCGCATGACGCTTGCCGTGGCCGACGATGGACTCTTCACGCGTCCAGAGCGTCTTGACCGGCCGCCGGATGCCGCGCTGCGCCAACCGCCAGACCGCCAGCGCCAGGGTGATCTGCACTGACATGTCCTCACGGCCGCCGAAGGCGCCGCCGATGGCCGGGTAGATCACCCGCACCTGCTCCGCGGGGATGGCGAGCGCATGGGCGATCTGCTCCTGGTCAACGTGCGTCCACTGCCCCGCCACCTCGACCGTCACCCGACCTTCTTCGTCCAGGTAGGCGACGCCGGCTTCGGGCTGGAGATAGGCGTGCTCCTGCATGGGGGTCCGGTAGACGCCCTCGATGATCACATCGGCCTCGCGGAAGCCCACGGCGATGTCGCCCTTGCGAATCCGATAGCTGTAGGCGACGTTGTCCGCGCTGTGGGGGTGGAGCTGGGGCACGAAGGGAAGACCTGACAGGTCTCGGAGACCTGTCAGGTCTGGCGTTCGCATCGCAACTT
>JAPLHB010000032.1 GCA_026389845.1 Chloroflexota bacterium | reverse complement strand
TCTCCTTGCCGCGACGAGACTCCTTCGACTGCGCTCAGGACAGGCTCTTCGCTGGATTCTCGCCGCAACGAGAGTCACGGGACCGACCCGCTCAGAGCTTGCCCTGAGTGTAGCGAAGGGGTGACAAAAGCGAATTTTGCGGTACTGCCTAATACCTAATATCTAATACCTACATACCGCTTCCCCCGCTTCTGCACCTCATACGGCTGATTCCGCGTCGGGCTGAAGAAGATACCGCCGGCGTGCAGCAGCTTGCTGAACGGGAAGTAGAGCATCAGCGCCAGCACCAGCAGGAAATGCACCAGGAAGAGCGGATGCTCCGGCGGCGCGATGGGGCGCAGAGTCAGCAGTCCCAGGGTGAACGCTTTGACGTCCACCAGGTAGACGTGCGCCCAGTACTTCATCAGGATGCCCGTCCCCGCGATCAGCCCCAGCAGGACCAGCGCGAAATAGTCGGGCAGGCCGGAGAGGTAAAGCGTCCGCGGGAGCGCCAGCCGCCGCCAGAACAGGTAGAGGCAGGCCAGCCCGAAGATGTAGCCGGCCCACAGCGCCACCGGCGAGAGGGCCAGCGAGATGCCTGGGACGGGGTAGGTGAAATAGCGCAGGTGGCGGGTCAGGATCGTGAAGAGCGCCGCGTGGAAGATCCATGCGCCCGCCCACAGCGCCTTATCGGCCTTGAACAGCGCGGGGAAGATCAGCACGTCCCCGGCCACACGCACCGCCGCGCCCGCGTCGCTTGTCGGCGCGGGGGTCTGCGTGATGGGCCACGGCATGGGCGTGCGCAGATACCCGGTCAGCCGCCACGCCAGCCCGCCGGCAAACGCCAGCGCGGCGAAATAGGCGAGGCCGATGAGGATTGTGGAGAAAAGCGTCCAGAGGGCGGTGGAGGTGGACAAGACGTGCTCCGTGAAACGTGATGCGTGTTGCGTGATTCGTGCTGCGGATTGCGCGCCGGATGCTTGAGATGTGGGGGTGAGGCTAACGGCCGCAGCCTCGCAGCCAACGGCCATCAGCCGGAACCCCTTTCGTTTTGCGTTTTGCCACCCTCAATCTACAATCCGCAGTCCGCAATCTGCAATCACACGCACCCCGTCGGCTTCGGCAGCCCCGCCACCTTGCACGCGCCCTTGGCCGGGCCGCTGGGGAAGAGCTCGTAGATCATCTTCAACGGGAAGCCGGTCTCCTTGCACAGCTTGCGGATCATCGGCGCGATGCCGAACTGCTTGTAGTAATCGCGCAGATAGTAGATCAGCTTCCAATGATCCGGGGTCAACTCGGTCACGTCCTCAACCTTCGCAATCGCCGCCGCCAGCGCCTCATTCCAGCACGCCGGATCTTCGAGAAACCCGTCTTCGTCTACGTCTACTTTAATCCCTGATAACTCTACAATGGGCATTCTGTCTCCTTGTGAGGACGAACGACGAACGACCAACGACGGGAGCACCGTTGTCATTCGTCAATCGTCAATCGTGTGTGTTAAGCTCACTCCGTCCCCAGCTTGATAAACGTCGCGCCGCCAAAGGACTCGAACTCCAGCGTGCCGGCGTTGACCAGCTCGCTGATCGTCTTTTTGACGACCTTGTGCTCCAGCCCCAGCCCGTCAGCGATGTCCCGCGCAGCGATCTTTTTCTTGCTGTTCTTCACGTACTCGATGATCTTGGTCTTCAGTTCATCTTCTGCCATGCTGCCTCCAGTGCGGATTTCGGATTTCGGATTGCGGATTGGTGTTCGCGCTCGGTAAGCTCAATCCGCAATCCACAATCGCCAATCCGAAATCATTCTCACCACTTAAACGTCGGCGTAGATCGGAATGTCTCCGATGCCAGCGCGAAGTCGTCAATCAACTGCGGCTTGAACTCGATGCCGGTCAGGTCGAAGAAGCGTTCCCAGCCGATGCGATCAATCCACTCGCCCATGCGCTCGTGCTTGTGCGCGTGGCTGGCCCACGTTTCGATGATGTTCCGCACGGCCGCGACCGTTTCGGGCCAGCGCGGGGGGGTGTTGGGCAGGAATGGGATCACCAGGCGGGAGAACTTGGGCGGCGTGCGTGCGCTCGACACCTTGCCACCCACCCAGATCGAGATGCCATCGCCGATCGGGTCGGCCAGCGGCATGCCGGGGCACATGGTGTAGCAATTGCCGCAGTACATACACTTGTCTTCGTTGACGATCAGCGACTTGGTCTTCGGGTCGGGGCGGATGGCGCCGGTGGGGCACGCCGCGATCACGTTCGGGATCTCGCACTTGGCGCGCACCAGGTCATGGTTGACCGCGGGCGGCTTGCGATGGATGCCCAGGATCGCCACGTCGGAGCAGTGGACCGCGCCGCACATGTTCAGGCAGCACGCCAGACTTACGCGGCAGTACGCCGGCAGCTTCCAGTTGGTGACGTACTCGAACAGGTCGTCCATCACCGCCTTGACGATGCCGGACGCGTCGGTCGCGGGCGTGTGGCAGTGAATCCAGCCCTGCGTGTGGACGGGGTTCGTGATGGCGTGGCCTGTGCCGCCGACCGGATAGCCATGCTCGCCCAGGAAGGCGATCAGTGGCTCGACCTTGGCTGCGTCGGACACCAGGAACTCCAGGTTGTGGCGGCTGGTGAAGCGGACGTAGCCGTCGCAGAATTGGTCGGCGATGTCGCAGACGTCACGAATCCAGTCGGTGCTGACCAGGCGGGACGAACCGACGCGCACGGTGAAGAGCCGGTCGCCCGACTCGGCCACGTGTACCAGCAGGCCGGGCTTGATCCGCTCGTGATATTTCCACTGGCCGTAGTTCTTCTGGATCACCGGCGGGAGCATCTCCCTGAAGTATGGAGGGCCAAAATCGGTTCGCGTTGCCATTACTTCACCTCCTCCGGATCCCAGAAGTAGTAGGGGTTGGCGCGCGGGGCCTTGACCATGCGCGGGGACGGCTCCAGGTCGAGCGCCTTCAGAAAGGCGCGCATCCCCTGGCGGTTGATCAACTCGCCCAGGCGTTCGCGCATCTTGCCGTTCTCGTCCCACCATTCCCAGATCTTTTCGAGCAACTCTTTCAGCTCGGTGAAGGGCGGCTCGATCTTGATGAACGGCACGATCACCCACGAGAGCAGCGCGCCGTGGACGATGGGGGCCTTGCCGCCGCACAGCACCGTCGCGCCCCGTTCCACGCCGGGCCTCAGCGCCTTGGGCATGAGGTTGATGCAGTGCATACAGCGGTTGCACTCGGCGTTTTCGATAGACAAGTGACTGGTGACTCGGTCATAGGTCATGCACTTGGTGGGGCACATGCCTACAACTTCGCTCTGGATGTCCAGGCCTGCGTTGGCGTATGCCGTCACTTCGGCCGGATCAATGCGGATATTGCCGCGCCAGGTGCCGACGATGGCGATGTCGGAGCGAGGGACGGCCGCCACGCAATCGTTGGGGCAGCCGGAAATCTTCACCTTGGATTTGTAAGGGAACATCGGCCGGTGGAGCTGATCCTGATAGGTCATCGTGATGTCGTAGAGCAGCTCCAGCGTATCAATGCACGCATACTCGCAGCGGCCGGGGCCGACGCAGCAGCTCGGCGTGCGCATGTCGGAGCCGGAGCCGCCCAGGTCGAAGCCGGCCTCGGCCAGGTCATCGAAGCAGGGCTGCAAGTGGGCTGTTGACGTGCCCAGCAGGATGATGTCGCCCGTGGCGCCGTGCATGTTGGTCAAGCCCGAGCCGTGCTTGTCCCACACGTCGCACAGCTCGCGCAACTTCTTCGTGTTGTAGAACCAGCCCGACGGCATGTTCACCCGCAGCGTGTGGAACTCGGCCACCGCAGGGAACTCCTCGGGCAGGTCGGAGTAGCGGCCGATCACGCCGCCGCCATAGCCCTTGACGCCGACGATGCCGCCGTGCTTCCAGTGGCCGACCCGGTCGTGATACGACCGTTCGAGCTGGCGCAGCAGGTCTTTCGCCGCTGCCTTTTTTGCCGCCGCCCGCTTCATCTCGGTGACGAAGCTGGGCCAGGGGCCACTCTCGAGTTCATCGAGCATCGGGGTTTCGGAATCGGACATGCAGTTACCTCCGTGTGAGAGCATGACCAAGGACGAAGGACGAACGGTTTTTGTCTTCCATCCTTCGTCTTTCGTCATCACCACAGTGGTGATTGTAGTGTAGATCACAGAAAAAGGGAATAGGCCAAATCCTATCTTGTACTAAGGAAAACCTTAACCTATAATACACTCAAAAAGGGAGGAGAATCGTGAACTCAACCGAGAACTATCACTTCCAAGTAGGCACACTCAACTGTATCGCCATCCATGATGGCGCCGGCGTCTCCCCGGTCGAAAGCCTGACGAAAAATGTCCCACCGGAACAGGTCAGTCAAGCTCTTCGTGAGCGCGGGTACTCACCGACTGAGATAGCGCTTGGCTACAACTGCCTCACCATCCAGGCCGACCGATGCCGGGTCCTGGTAGACGCTGGCTGGGGGCAAGAGCCACAGGGTCCGCGCCAGGGCGAATTGCTGCAGCGTCTTCAGGCGGATGGCATCACCCCAGACGACATTGACCTGGTTGTCATCACGCACGGCGATTATGATCATATCGCAGGGATCACCACGCCGGACAACCGCTTGACCTTCCCTCATGCTGAGTATGTTTTGCTGAAGGAATCCTGGGATTTCCATTCCGACCGCGCGATACTGGCTCAACTTCCGAGACCCATGCAGGCCTTTGGCGGGCGCACATTGCCCTTGATTCGAGAGCGTCTCAAGATCGTGGCGGCCAACGCGGAGTTTCTGCCTGGTTTTCATCTCCTTTCTGCTGCGGGACATCGGCCGGGGCACAGCGTGCTGCACATCGAGTCAGGCGGTGAATGCCTATTGCATCTGGCTGATGCGGTCGGGCATCCGATCTTGATGGAACACCCGACGTGGCAATGGTCTTACGATTCGATGCCAGATCAGGCGGCAGAAGTCAGGACTTCGCTTCTCCAACAGGCCGCCAGCCAACACGCTGTGGTCTTCGGTTCCCATTTTCCCTTCCCCGGCGTAGGCCGCGTCACGCGAGAGGAAGCAGGATGGCGGTGGCATCCCGCTGTCATGGCGGCCTGACGTGCTTGGCGAAGGAGTCCGGTGAAAGCGTATCTTTTCAATCATCCGGGGTAGGGGCACGGCCTTGCGCCTGCCCGCCAGGGCGACCGCAAGGGTGCGCCCCTACAAATTGAGAAGATACGTGAAAGCCAGGGTACGGAAGTTGTTGGCAGAAGGCGACGTCGCGGATATCGTCGCGTTGGCGGGCCAGAATCGTCGCGTTTTCAGCTATCTCACCGCGCTCACCTACGATCCCGATCCGCTGGTCGCCGACCGGGCCGTCGAGGCGCTGGGGCTGGTCGCGGGCGCGCTTTCCGACACGGACGCCGAATTCGTGCGCGGGCATTTGCGTCGGCTCTTCTGGCTGCTCAACGACGAATCGGGCGGTATCGGGTGGCGCGCGGCCGAGGCCATCGGCGAGATCATCCGCGCCCGACCCGATCGCTTCGCTGAGTTCATCCCCAACCTGGTCGCCCTGCTCGACATGGAGGCCGAGGATGCCCCCCGCTTTCGCGACAGCATCTTGCGGGCGATTGGTCGCGTGGCCGAGGTGCGTGCCGCCGCCATGTCATTTGAGCGGATTCAAGGCCAAGTGTAGGGGCGGGTTTTCTCGTTTGACCGCGCCTGGTCCTTGCTCGCACGCGCATGGGCAACGGAAGGCATCCCATCAACGGGCGCGAAACCCGCCCGCGTGGCCGTTGACGCGCGATAGGGGGCGGGTTTTCTGTCGTTACGATGGGCAATCCGGGCATGGGAGGCATCTCCATGTCTTGGGGTAACCGTTCAGACGGGGTTCCCAGACATGGCAGCGGCGAGTAGCGCTTGACTGGGCAAGAGTGATGGAGCCGCCGCGCCTCGGCTTTTGGCTGCACAGGCCGCCGTCAGGTAGTCCAGCACGTTGCGGTGCTGCAGACG
>JAPLHB010000201.1 GCA_026389845.1 Chloroflexota bacterium | reverse complement strand
CGACTATACGGCGCGGCTGTGGAATGTGCCGACGGGCCAGGAAGTGCGCCAACTGAGCGGGCATACGGCCGGTGTTGCGTCGGCGGCGTTCAGCCCGGATGGGCGGCTGGTGGTGACAGCGAGCGCCGACTATACGGCGCGGCTGTGGGACGTGCGGACGGGCCAGGAAGTGCGCCAACTGAGCGGGCATACGGCCGGTGTAACCTCGGCGGCGTTCAGCCCCGATGGGCGGCTAGTGGTGACGGCCAGCGCCGACCAGACGGCGCGGCTGTGGGACGTGGCGACGGGCCAGGAAGTGCGGCGCCTGGCGGGTCATATGGAGTGGGTCACCTCGGCGGCGTTCAGCCCGAATGGGCAGTGGGTGGCGACGGCCAGCGGCGATCGTACGGCGCGGCTGTGGGATGGACGGACGGGCCAGGAAGTGCGGTGTCTGCTGGGCCACATGGACAGTGTCTGGTCCCCCGCGTTCAGCCCGGATGGCGCGCTGGTGGTGACGGCCAGCGACGATCGTACGGCGCGGCTGTGGGACGTGCGGACAGGTCAGGAAGTGCAGCAACTGCACGGCCACACGGCCGAAGTCAGGTCGGCGGCGTTCAGCCCGGATGGGCGGCTGGTGGTGACGGCCAGCGCCGACCAGACGGCGCGGCTGTGGGACGTGCGGACGGGCCAGGAAGTGCGTCAATTCCAAGGCCATGCGGGCATGGTCTGGTCGGCGGCGTTCAGCCCGGATGGCGCGCTGGTGGTGACGGCCAGCGACGATCGTACGGCGCGGCTGTGGGACGTGCCGACGGGCCAGGAAGTGCGCCAATTCCAAGGCCACACGGCCCCGGTCAGGTCGGCGGCGTTCAGCCCAGATGGCCGTCTGGTGGTCACGGCCAGCATGGACCAGACGGCTCGGCTGTGGAGCGTGCGAACGGGCCGGGGAGTGCGGCGCCTGCACGGCCACACGGACAGTGTTAACTCGGCGGCGTTCAGCCCGGATGGTCGTCTGGTGGTGACGGCGAGCGACGAGCGCACCGCCCGGCTGTGGGACGTGCGGACGGGCCAGGAAGTGCGGCGCCTACACGGCCACATGGGCAGTGTTAACTCAGCGGCGTTCAGCCCGGATGGGCGGCTGGTGGTGACGGCCAGCGCCGACTGGACGGCGCGGCTGTGGGATGTGCGGACGGGCCAGGAAGCGCGCCAACTCAGCGGGCACACGGACAGTGTCTGGTCCCCCGCGTTCAGCCCGGATGGGCGGCTGGTAGTGACGGCCAGCGACGACCAGACGGCGCGGCTGTGGGACATGGCGACGGGTCAGGAAGTGCGCCAACTGACCGGCCATGGAGACTGTGTGTGGTCCGCTGCGTTCAGCCCGGATGGCCGCCTGATCGTGACGGCCAGCGCCGACCACACGGCGCAGCTGTGGGACGTGCGGACGGGCCGGATAGTGCGCCAACTGGCGGGCCACACGGCCTGGGTCAGGTCGGCGGCGTTTAGCCCGGATGGCGCGCTGGTGGTGACGGCCAGCGAAGACCAGACGGCGCTGCTGTGGGACGTGCAGACGGGCCGGATAGTGCGCCAACTGGCGGGCCACACGGCCTGGGTCAGGTCGGCGGCGTTCAGCCCCGATGGGCGGCTGGTGGTGACAGCCAGCGCCGACTGTACGGCGCGGCTGTGCGACGTGGCGACGGGCCAGGAAGTGCAGCGTCTGGCGGGTCACGCGAACTGGGTTAACTCGGCGGCGTTTAGCCCGGATGGCGCGCTGGTGGTGACGGCCAGCGAAGACCAGACAGCGCGGCTGTGGGACGTGGCGACGGGCCAGGAAGTGCGCCAACTGAGCGGGCACACGGCCCCGGTCAGGTCGGCGGCGTTCAGCCCCGATGGGCGGCTGGTGGTGACGGCCAGCGAAGACCACACGGCGCGGCTGTGGCTGGTTTCATTGGACGACTTGCTTGCCCTGGTCGAGTCGCGCATCCAACGTGACCCGCCCATCTTCACGCCTGAAGAGCGGCAGCGGTATGGGTTGGATGAATAGAAGTTAAAAGGGCAGGAGGCTCATCTCCCATGAGTCAACCGAGAGCTTTGTTCCCATCCCGCCTGAGGCAAGGCATTACGGACGCCTTCAGTGCCGAGGAGCTGATCACCCTGTGCAGCGACCTGGGCGTGGACTACGAGAGCCTGGGCGGAGAAGGCAAAGAGGCCAAAGCACGCGAACTGATCGAACACCTCGTAAGGCGCGATCAACTGGCGCCCCTGGTGGCCTACTGCCTCTCCAAGCGTCCCCGTTACCCCTGGCCGGAAGGTTCGAACGAAGTGGCTGAGCTCAGTGCGACGCCATCCCTCGACGCTGCTCAGACTGCGTCGGCCACAGCCATCCGCCCGCTGTCTGAGGAGCAGGCCTCCCTGCAGCGCCAACTGGTTGGGCTACGCGAAAACCTGCGCCTAATCGAGGAGCGCATGAGCGAGTTCGTGGAGTTCACCGCGGTGCCACTGCAACTGGTGAAGAACAAACGCCAGACCGAGGCGCGCATCGCGGAGCTGGAGCGCCGGCTGGCGGGTCTGGCAAGGGATTGACCGCTACGAGTTCGCGGAGACGACCCTGATCGGGTACGCCGACTTCGACGCGGCCCAAGCATCCGCCCAGGCAAGCCACGACGATGCGCTGATGCGGGGTACTTCAAGCGGAGACTGTTCGATCCGGCCGGCTTTGCGCGGGTAATTGAGGTGACTGCATGTCGGGGGAAGGGGATTCACCCGCTGGAATAGGTAACGATGACTGCCACCAGTAGCCCCGAAATGTGATTGCCCCTTACAGAGCCGGGCGGCGATCTGCGGTAGAATATGCTTTCGGTGGTTCCATCCGCGTGCAGCAGACGCGCGTGAGCTTCCGACAATTCAACACACTCAGAGGAGAAAGAACCCATGCTCAGCAAAACCATCGAAACGGCCCTGAACGACCAGATCAAGCACGAATTGTACTCGTCCTACCTTTACCTCTCGATGTCAGCCTACTGCGAGGCCGCTAACCTGGGCGGCGCGGCGCACTGGATGCGCGGCCAATCCCGCGAAGAGTACGGCCATGGGATGAAGTTCTACGGCTACATCCACGACCAGGGCGGCCGCGTGACGCTCCAAGCCCTGGCGCAGCCGCCGGCCGAATGGACGTCCATGGCCGATATGTTCCAGCAGGTGTTGGAGCACGAGCGCAAGGTCACGAGCCTGATCCAGAACCTCTATGCGCTGGCGTTCAAGGAAAGCGATTACGCCACCCAGAACTTCCTCCAGTGGTTCATCAACGAACAGGTCGAGGAAGAGAAGCACGCCACGCAGATCGTCGAGCAGTTGAAGATGATCGGCAACTCGGGGCAGGCGTTGTTTATGATGGACCGGCAGTTGGCCGCCCGCGCTGGGTAATGTTGTCATTGCGAAGGGCCGCGGTAAGCGTTCAGCCCATGCCGAAATGCAAGCATCCTGAGCGGAGCGGAGCGTCTTTTGCGGAGCGCAGTCGAAGGAATGCGGCCCCTTGCAATGCCCGCTCCGCATTCCTTCGACTGCGTTCGGCACACAACGCCGAACTCCGCTCAGGATGCTCCGCTAGGTCTGAACGATTACGGGCCGCAAACGCCAAGCGTCCCTGCCTGATGACAGGGACGCTTGGCGTTTGGTACCCCGATGCTCGGCCGGCCGGATTAGTCTTCGACCCCACACCAGTTGAGCACGAACAGCAGCAGCGCCTCCCAGAACACAAACAGGCTCTCCAGATCCACGTACTCATCCGCAGCGTGGGCGTTTGCGCCGGCCGGGCCGAAGACGATGCCGGGGATGTCGAAAATCTGATGCAGTGCGAACATATCGCAGGCATAGGGCGCGCCCAGGATGGCCGGCTCGTGGCCCATGACCTGCCGCGCACAGTCGGCCATCGTCAGCACGAGCGGATGGCGCGGGTCAATGGCAGTGGGAACCATCCAGCGCAGCCGGTAGCGGATTTCGGGCCGCACGATGAAGGCATCCGGGTATCGGGCCATCACGCCCTCCAGCCAATCCATCATCTCGCGATAGACGTCCTCCCGCTCTTCGCCGGGTAAGGTCTGCACGATCAACTCGATGCGGCCCTCCGGCGGCACCGCGATGGGCACCTGGTTGCCCCAACCGCCGGCGTAGACCTTCGTCACCTGCACGGGCACGGGGTCGGGGTAACTGGTGTAGAGAGAGTGCACGGGGTGTTGGCGACGAAGCGCGCTCAGTTCGTCAATGTGCGCCAGGAATAGGCCCATCTGCTTCACGGCATCGGCCTGCGGCTCGGCGCTCTTACCCACGTCCAGCCAGGTGCCCTTGGTGCTGCGAAAGATGAAGTCGCAGATGAGCGCGCCGCGCGCCGCCGGGTAGACCTTCAGGTCGGTGCCTTCGGGGATCAGAGCGCCGTCCACCGCGCCGTCCCGAAGCCGTCCGGCGATAGTGGCGTTGACCCCGCCCTCCTCCTCGTCTACGACGCTTTCGTAGCTCAGCGCGCCCTTCAGCCGGAGACCCTTTTCGGCGATCGCCTTGTACAGCACCAACGTGGCGCCCATCGGGCCTTTCATGTCAATGCTGCCCAGGCCGTATAGCTTGCCGTCATGGATCTCCGCGCCGAACGGCGGGTAGGTCCAGACGTTTTCACCGAGCGCCACCGTATCCACGTGGCCTGTGAGGAGCAGCGAGCGACCGCCGCCTCGTCCGGCCAGGCACGATGACACGTTGGGCCGATCGCGGTAGCTGCGTCCGGGCCAGTAGGAGGGATGTTCCACCAGTCCCGGTACCTGGTCCGGCTCGTAGAGACTTGCCGGCAGCCCGGCCCGCCCCAGGTAGGCGGCGATGTATTCCTGGCACGCCTTCTCCTGGCCGCCGGGCGGCATATTCTGCGAGGGAATGTGGACCAGGTCTTGCACGACCCGGATGATCTCATCCCGGTTCTCCTCAAGCATCCCGTGGGCAAGCGCGCGTAGGTTCATAAGTACTCCTGTACGTCGAGGTCATTGCGAGGAGCGTCCTGAGCGGAGCGTAGCGCAGTCGAAGGATGCGATTGCGCAGCATCCTTTAGGACGAGCAATCTCCCCTTCCTTACGCCATGTGAATCTCGACGTTGTCCGCCACTGGGCCGTAGATGGTGTACGTGCCCGGCGCCGTCTGCAACAGCGAGCCAGGCACGAGGGTATTCACGCGGCCGTGGGCGCACAGCCGGGCGATGAAGCGTTGCCAGCTCACACCGCCGCCGATGTAGCCATCGAGCCAGAAGCTGCGATCCTTCGCCCCCACGATCTGCGCTGGGCCGATGCTGGCGGCCTTGGGCGGCACCCACGACCAGTCGCCGCCGAAGGAGTGCAAGGCGTTCTGCATGATGGTCATCGGGGTCAGCTCGACGATGCGCGGCCCAGCCCGTTTGTAGGCCGCCAGGTCATCCCCGAACTCGTGGCCCAGGTCGGCCTCCCAGAATGCGATATGCCCGCACCAGCCGATACCACCGTAGCACACATCGGCGCCACCCATGTCGGCGATCATCTGGCCGTAGTGCTGGATGTTGGCGGTGGTAGGGAAATGGATCTGCGCCAGCGGCGGCCGCAGGTCAGGGGCAATCTGCAGGAAAAAACTCTCCATCATGGACCTCTGGAACGAGCCGGGCCAATCCGCGGGCGCGGTGACCCCGTCCTGGTCGGCGTACTCATCCATGTTGAAGGTGTGGACGTGGTGCATGGGGATGCGCAGCGCGTTGATCATGCGGGCGGCAATAGCATACTGCGGCATCGGCCCCACGGGAAAGATTCCCACGAACCGCCGCCCTTCGTCCAGCGCGGCCTTGATTCGGGACACGATGTCGGTGGCGAATGCCGCGTAGAACTCGCCCAGGTCATCAATGACCCGAATCTTGAAATCGGGGTTCGAGTGCGCGGTGATCTGCTTCCGCGGGATGGCGCGCACCCGTCCGCACTCCTTCAGGTCGCGGAACGCGATGAAGTTAGCCAGGTTGTAGGTGAAACCCATGAGTTGCCTCCTGATGAAGATTACTGTTGTGTCAATCCAGAATGCGGAGGTAAATACTTCTTTGCGGGAAAAAAGTATAGCAGGGAAAGGCGCGCGTGTCAAAAGGGCAATTTCCTTCTTGAGGCTCGATTCCGACCTTAGCGAAATGACATCGAGTGTGCTTCGATCAGGAATTACTCGGAAACATCCAACAGGTATATACTGCCCCGTGTAGCACTATCGCATTGTACTCACGGAGAATCGCATGACCACGCCCGAATCTCGGGCCACCCATTTGATCTTTGTCCGCCACGGTCAGTCCCTTTTCAACCGCGACGGCGACAGCGCCGGCGAGAACAGCGGCCTGACCGAGCTGGGCTGGCGGCAGGCCCACCTGGTCGCTGACTGGCTGGCGCGCCACTACCCTGCCGACGCGCTCGTGTCCAGCACCCTCATTCGCGCCCGGCAGACCGCCGAGGTCATCAGCCACCGCAGCGGGCTGCCGATGCGCCTGCTGCGGGGCATCGAAGAGGCCGAACAGCCGTATTGGGACGAGCTGCCGTTCTCGCTCGACGATCCGCTGGCGCCGTGGGACGCGCCCTGGCAGCCCACGCCGGCCGCTACGCCGATCTACATGGCGTTTCGCGCACGGCTCCGGCAAGCTCTGGCGCAAATCTTGGCCGACTACGCCGGCCAGACGGTCATCATCGTTTCGCACGGCGGCTCCATCGGTACGATCCTGCGCAGCCTGTGCGGTGGGCACTACATGGCCGTTTTCACCGAGAACGCAGCGATCACCCAACTGGCCTGGCATGAGGGCCACTGGCGGCTCGTCGAGTCGAACACCCGCTCGCACCTCGCCAGTCTCGAGCCGGCCCCAGCGGCCGAGGCGCAACCGCTCCCGTGGGCCGAAGGCGGCCGATTGCAGACGATGCTCGATCATTTCGGCCGCGTCGCGGGTGTCGCGCCCACTGGGCCGGCCATCTCCGCCGAACGCGACCTGCGCGGCCTGGTCACCCTGGCCGCACCATCCCCCACCGACCGATTGCTCGATGTGGGGGCGGGAACGGGGACGGTTGCTCTGGCCTTTGCGCCGCACGTGGCGGACGTCGTCGCGGTGGACGTCTCCCCGGCCATGCTCGAACGCGCCGAACGCGCCCGCCTGGCGCGCAAGCTGGTGAACGTCCATTTCCGCTGGGCCGAGGCGACTCAATTGCCCTTCGAACCAGCCAGCTTCGACCTGGTGACCAGCCACAACCTGTTCCAGTACATCACCGATCCCGCCGCGTTGCTGGCGGGTTTCCGGCGCGTGCTAACCTCCGACGGCCGGCTCGTTCTGGACGAAATTGCGGGCAACGCCGATCCGGTCAAGCGGGCCACGCAGGACGCCATCGAAACGCGCCGCGACCCGGCCTTTCTGCGGACGTACAGCCTGGCCGAGATGGAGCGGCTGGTGGGCGCGGCCGGCTTCCGCATCGGCAAGGCGGAGACTTACGACGTGCCGTGGACGCTGGACGACTGGCTGGACGCGGCCGCCGCGGGCGAGTCCACCCGCGGCGCGGTGCGCGGCATGATGGAGGCGGGCATCGAGCGGGACGCGGCCGGCCTGGGGGTGCGTCGAAGCCGCGAGGGTGCGCTCACTTTCACCCAACGCCGGGTGCGGCTGCTCGCCATCGCCCGCCCCGCGCCAGAGTGAAACGTTCGTGTCATTCTGTCCCGAGAATAGCAGGTCGGGCTCCCATGCCCGACGCTCCGGCGGCATGGGAGCCGCCTCCACTGTTTTCATCGCCGGATTTTGGCAATCCGGTTTCCTGTGGTATCATTGGGCTTGCAGAACAGCAGAGCTATCAAGCAATGCCGATCAGCCGCGACGGAGTTCCCGTCGTGGCTGTTTTTTGTATTCATTTCAAGAGGCTGGGACCGGTCTCTGACCGTGCTCCCCGTGGCTCGGTCGGGGACCGGCCAAAGCGGGGGATTGTCCGATGCAAGTAACCCAAAATCACCTTCGCAATATCGCCATCATCGCCCACGTGGATCACGGCAAGACGACTCTCGTGGATGGTATGCTCAAGCAGTCGCGCATCTTTCGCGATAACCAGCAAGTGCCCGAGCGGGTGCTCGATTCCGGCGACCTGGAACGCGAGCGCGGCATCACCATCCTGGCGAAGAACACGGCCGTTCGCTACGGCGACATCAAGATCAACATCGTGGACACGCCCGGCCATGCAGACTTCGGCGGGGAGGTAGAGCGCGTGTTGAACATGGTGGACGGCGTGTTGCTCCTGGTGGATGCGGCGGAAGGCCCCATGCCGCAGACTCGCTTCGTGCTGCGCAAGGCGTTGGAGTTGGGTCACAAGGCCATCGTGGTCATCAACAAGGTAGACCGCACGCACGCCCGGCCGACGTGGGCGGTCAATGCGACCTTTGATCTCTTCATCGAGTTGGGCGCTACCGACCGGCAAGCCGACTTTCCGGTCATCTACACCGTCGCCACCGCGGGCCAGGCCGGCACTGACCCCGATCACCTGGCCGGGCACTTGCAGCCGTTGTTCGACGCCATCGTCAACACTCTGCCGCCGCCTACCGCCGACCCCGACCTGCCAAGCCAACTGCTGGTGACGAACCTCAGCTACGACGATTACAAGGGCAAAATCGTCCTGGGGCGGCTCTCCGGCGGCATCCTGCGCCGCGGCCAGCCGGTCGCCCGGATTGACCGCGAAGGCGGATTTCACACCGAGAAGATCGCCCAGGTGTTCATCCACGAGGGGCTGGAACGGCTCGAAGTGGAGGAGGTCGCGGCCGGCGAGATCGTGGCGCTCACCGGCATTCCCGCGGTCAACATCGGTGACACCATCACCGACCTGAACGACCCGCGTCCGCTGCCGCCCATCGTGGTCGACGCGCCGACCGTCCGCATGACCTTCGGCGTCAACACCGCGCCGCTTTCGGGCCGCGAGGGCCAATGGTGCACCAGCCGCAAGCTCAAAGAGCGGCTGGAGCGCGAGCTGGAGCGCAACGTCGCCTTGCGCGTCGAGCCGACCGACGCGGCCGACACCTTCCTGGTCAGCGGACGCGGCGAGCTGCACCTGGCGATTCTGATCGAGACGATGCGCCGCGAAGGCTACGAGTTCCAGGTCAGCGCGCCCGAGGTGATCATGCGTGATGATCCTGACACCGGCGAAAAGCTGGAACCAGTGGAGGAAGTCTACGTCGAGGTGCCCGATGGCTACAGCGGTGTCGTGGTCGAGATGCTAGGGCAGCGCAAGGGCCGCCTGGCCGACATGCGCCAGAACGGCACCGGCACGGTCTACTACACCTACCTGGTGCCCACCCGCGGGATGCTCGGCTTCCGCCAGGCGTTTCTGACCGCCACGCGCGGCACGGGGATCGTGCACACCATCTTCCACGGTTACGAACCCTATGCCGGGGCGATCCGGGGGCGGGGCACCGGCTCGCTGGTGGCCTGGGAGGCCGGCGTCACGACTTCTTACTCCCTGTTCAACGCTCAGGAGCGCGGCCGGCTCTTCTACGGGCCGGGCATCGAGGTCTACGAGGGGATGATCGTGGGCCGACGGCCGACCGAAGAGGATCTGGCCCTGAGTGTCACCAAAAAGAAACACCTGACCAACCACCGCTCTTCCGCTGGCGATGAGTTGGTGCACCTGGACGCGCCCATCAACATGTCGTTGGACGACGCCATCGAATACATCGCCGATGACGAGCTGGTGGAGATCACGCCGAAAAACATCCGCCTGCGCAAGCGTATCCTGAACACCGAAGACCGCAGAAAGGCGCGGAAGACGCGGAATGAGGGGAACGGGAACGAGGCGTGATGCATGATGCGTGACTTGCGTTCGCCGCCTGTCCGAGGATCGGGCAGGCGGCGATTTTCTAGTACCCGATCAACTCAAGCAGTGTGCGCCAGAAGTGCAGCAGCGGCGAGTCGTCCTCGGGCGTTGGGGCCGGCGTCGGCGTGGGCATACTGCCTGATGGCAGGATCGGCTCGGACGTAGCGACCGGCGTGACCACGGCTCGGACGGTGGGAGTCGGCGACAATCGCGCGGGACGCGGTGGCGCGGCGACCGTCGGGACGCCCGGCAGCAGGCCCACGCCCGCCCGGCCAACGGCGATCTCGGCCGGTTGCGGCAATGGCGTGGCGGCGGGAAGCGGCGGCGCAACGGTCACACGGACGCTTGGCGTCGGCGTGGTCACGATCGGGGTCAGCGGCGTCGGGGGCGGAGGACCGGCGGGCGTCGGCGTCTCCAGGGCGAAGCCTCCCTGTGGGACGACGGTTTCGGGAGGCTGCACGCCTGGCAGCGGCGCCGGTTGCCGCGTGGGCCAGGGGGTAGGCAGCGCGAGAACCGCGGTCACGGCCGGCGTGGGCGTCGGTTGCGTCACGACCACCTGGTCGGGCGGCACGGAGAAGGGCGTCGGGCGCAGGGAGGGCGCAATGGGCGCGGCCTCGTCGGCCGGATCGGCCAGCACCGTCACGCCATCCAGCGGCCGATCCATGCCCCAGAACTGGCCGACCTCGTAGCTCACGTCCACGGCCCAGTTGCGATCCACCAGCGGCGGGATGTCATCGGTACGCGCGCAGTCAATCACCAGAAACGGGCCAATCCGCTCGCCGCCGGGCGGCTCCAGCCACACCTTGCGGCCGATGTCTCCCGCGCGCAGCAGCGCCACCGTCCCCACGCACTCCGGGCAATCGGGCAATTGGCCCCGATCGCGGCGATAGCCTTCCACGTACTCCATCATGCCCGGCGCGTAGAAGGTCGCCAGGCCGGTTTGCGGCAATGGGGTCTGCTCCCAGTAGCCGGGGACCAGATCGGCGGCTTGAGATAAGGCAGATGCGGCCAGCAGCCAAGCAGCAAGAACCAGAGCAAGGGGCTTCACATCAGCCTCCTGCCGGCCCACGCAGCGAGACGAGCACCTGCTCACACAGCTTGGCCCCGATCCAAATGTCAGGTCGGGCCGCGATCTCCCGAATCAATAACTCGACCTGGCCGAAAGAAAGCAGGCGCTCGCGATAGGCTTGAGCTAGAACTCCAAGCGTGCCTCGTATGCGCAATCGTAAGCGTCGAGCCTCAGCCCGTGCCAACTCATCATCGAGTAACACCAGCGGATCGGCCAGTGTCTGCGCCAACGCCAAGACCTCGGTTTCACCGGGGTCAAGAATAACGGGCGGCTTATAGGCCGAAACAAACGCACTGGGCAGATCCAAGACCGGCCATCCCTGGCGCTGCCAAAACAAGCGAACAGTCAACGCATCGGCTGCTCCACGTGCTAACCCCTGTGTCACAACTTCAGTATAACCGGCGCGTGGAATTTGCACCTGCCCGTATAGTTCAACAAGCAGATCGAGTCGGTTGAGCTTGCCAAGCGCCATCAGCGGACCGGCATTGCAGAGCACAATCGCCATGCGACTCAACCCAATTCCTCTGCCAAAGTCTCGGCGCTATAGGGCGGTTCCATGCCGCGCGCATACGCCTGACGGGCAAACTCGGACAGAGATAAGCTAGCCTGTTTAGCAGCAGCTCCAAAGGAAATTCCACCGCGCGCGTAGCGGTCAAGGGCGCGTTGGATCTTAAACTCGCGCAACCCGCGCTCCAGTAGCTCCAACACGAACTCCTGCCGACCAGCGCCCAGTTCCTGGAGCAACGGCCCGGAAACGGTCAAGGTCAAAGCCTCAGTAGACATCGCTCCCTCCGACAAACCGTCTGATCTCAAAACACTCAATAGAGCCAACCTGTGCTATACTTCCGTCCCAATTATACACCAACTACCGACTTTCCGTAAAGAGTCTTTTTATGCGCCTCGGATTCGTCGTCAAGCCACTCGCCCGGCCGGAGTTGAAGAGCCACGACAGCCGCCGGTGGCAGAACAGCCCGCATCTCAGCGTCAGCCTGGCCTACCTGCGCGATGTGTTCGCCTACCTGGTCGAGGCTCAAATCGGCATGTATCGTATCTCATCCGAGTTGGCGCCCTATGCTACCCATCCAGACATGCCGCAGTTTCACGGCCAGGTAACCGAGTGTGCGGCCGAGTTGGCCGAGATCGGCCAGCGTGCCCGCGCGGCCGGGCTGCGGCTCTCGTTCCACCCCGCGCAGCACGTCGTTCTCAACTCGCCCGACCCGGATTTGGTCGGCCGCAGCATTGCCGATCTGGTTGTGCAGAGCGCCATTCTCGACGACATGGGCCTGGGACCGGAGGCCGTCGTCATCACCCACCTGGGCGGCGTCTACGGCGACCGCGAGACCGCGCGCGCCCGGTTCGTCCAGGCGTTCGAGTTGATGTCCGAGCCTGCCCGGCGCCGGCTGGTACTCGAAAATGATGACGTCCGCTTCGGCGTGGCCGATACGCTCTGGGTACACGAGCGCACCGGCGTTCGCCTGGTGTTCGACAACCTCCATCACCGGCTGAACAACCCCGACGGCATGCCGTCCCGCGATGCGCTGGCCGCGTGCCTGGCGACCTGGCCGGCCGACGTGCGACCGAAGATCCACTTCAGCACCCCGCGCACCGAATGGCTGGTAGAAGAACAGCCGGGCGACGCCGAAGACAAGGTGCGCCAGACGCGCTGGATGTACCATGCGGATTACGTCAACCCCTTCGAGTTCATTGACTTCGTGCGGCTGGCCGAGGGGCTGGCTGATTTCGACGTGATGCTGGAAGTGCGGGCTAAAGATCTGGCGCTGATCCAGTTGCGCCGCGATCTGGCGCGGTATGCGCCGGAGTTGGCCGCGAGGCAACGGATAGAAGCGGATAAGCGGATGGATGAAACGTGAAACGTGGTGCGTGGTGCGTGTGGTGCGTGTGGTGCGTGGTGCGTGAAACGCGAGGGGCTGGGGCGATGACGGGAGCATTCCGGCGATGGCTTTTTTGGTGGGCATTGGCGGCGATGTTGGTGACGGTGCAGCCGGTCGGCGCGGCCGGCCACACTTATCTGCCGGTTGTCGGTCGAGCGGTGGGCAATTCCACCTGCCCGCCGGCGTCATCCGCTCACTTCGACCCGATCCCGGTGA
>JAPLHB010000052.1 GCA_026389845.1 Chloroflexota bacterium | reverse complement strand
ACCGTGACGTCAGGCAGATCCAAGGGCACGGGGATCAAGTTACGCGATTTGAGACCCAAAAGGTTCAACATAATCGACTTCCAGGTTTTTCGCTGAGTATACCATACCCCTACATATAGGGGGTACCCCGCAAAATCCTAGCAGCCTGTCGGAGAGAACGCCTTGTTACCCTGTATGCAGTATGCATCAGAATGGCGCATACTACATGCAGCCACAAAGTTGCGCATAGACATGCCTCTCCGACAGGCTGCTAGAGAGCCATGGCGCATTGTGGGTAAGCAGCGAACAAAAGAAAGCCCCCTCGCGCGGAGGGGGCTTGGATCGTTGCATGTGCAGACCTGCAAGGTCTCGGAGACCTTGCAGGTCTTTCAGTCATTGTGCGTCCGGCGTCAGGCCAAAGTGGAACGCACCCACCCGGTTGGACGCCAGCGACCTGACCTCCCCCGCGCCGACCGCCACCACGACGTAGTAGTAGTTGGTGAGCGGCGGGTCGAACGCGCCGGTGTCCACGTAGGTTGCCTGGTTGCCGAGGTCCGGCGGCGTCACGTCTGGGGCGAGCTTCTGCCCGTCGGCCGGCGTCAAGTACGGGTTCGTGCTCCGGTAGACCTCGTAACGGGCGACCCCGGCCTGCGTCTGCGTCCAGTGCAGCTCGACGCCGTCGCTCTCTTTGCGTCCACTGACCGCGGGGGCGGCCAGCGGGTTGCCCAGCAGCGCAAACTCGGTCAGGTGATCCAGCACCGCGATGATCTGGTTGTTGACTGTGTCCAGCGAACAGCCCGCGCACGGCAGGACCGCGACCCAGGTCGTCCCGTTCCAGTAGTAGAGGTTCAGGTTCTCCTCCACGGGGATGCTGGCGGCCTGCCAGTCGGTATCGCTGTAGTTTAGGGTGACCGTGTAGCGGCCGGCGAAGATCGTCACTGGTTGGCCGGCCGCGTCGGTCGCGACCAGGGTGAACGAGCGGCCCGCGAAGGCGAAGGCGCCGGTGGCCTGCGTGGGAAAGAGCATCTCCGTGTAGGTGAAGGTGGTGGTGGTCGTGACCAGCCCGGCGGGCAGCGCCACCTGGCCCCAGGCGTTGGGGAGGATGAGGGTGGCGGGGGCGTCGGGCGCGACGGTGGCGACTGCCGTGGCGACCGGCGTGGGGGTGGGCGTGACCGTCGGCGTCGGCGTGATCGTAGCGGACGCCGACGCCACGAAGTCCCGCACGGCGTTCTCGACGCCGTAGTAGTGCCGCCAGTAGTGTTGAGATGGGTCAAAGGTGTAGCCGGCCCGCTCGGCCCAGACCGTGACCATCTCATCGCCGGGGATGAATATGAAGGACGTTTCGTAGTAGCCGTCGGCGTTCGTCGTAGCCACCACCTGTCCGGGCGCGTAGCTGGCAAAGTAGAGATGGATCGCCACGTCCGCCAGACCTGGCCCCGTAGCGCTGTCTAGGCGGACGTGCCCGTAGACGATCAGGCCGGGGATGCTCGTGGCGGTGGGTGTGTGCGTCGGCGTAGCCGTAGGAAGCCCATAAACGCTGATGACAATCGGCCCTTTGATGTTGTTGTTCTCGTTGCTTTCGGCAATGCTGCAACCAGAATCCACAAAGGCCCACAGGTTACGTGTCCCTTCCGAACTGAAACCAGAGTAGGTATAGGTGAATTCCTGTGTAGCCCCTGCTGCCAGGGGGACCACAGACCAGTACGTGTTACTGTTATAATCCTGGCATCCCGTTGGCTGATGATCGATGTAGAAATCCAGCCAGAAGCTGGAAGTGGCTGCTCCTATCCCCTGGTTCTTGACCCTGATGGTGAAAGTCACCGCTTCCCCCACTTCTGGGCTGCCTGGCAAGAACGTAAGATTCTCTACGATCAGGTCCGGTGGTATAGCGGTTGCAGTTGGTGTCGGAGTCGGGGTATTGGTACACGTTGGCGTGACCGTCGGTGTGCTGGTTGGTGTAGCCGTATGGGTAGGAGTAGGTGTGGGAGTTGCTGTTTGCTGCCAGGAAAGTATGGCGACGGCCCAGCCGCCACGGTCGACCAACTCCATGCGGACGGCATGGGGGCCGACGTCCAGAGAGATTTCGGCGGCGTCGGTGCGGCAGCAAGTGTCCCACTGGTCGAGCACCAGGGTGTTATCTATCCACAGCCGTGCGCCATCGTCATGCGTCATATAGAAGGTATAGTGCCCCGCGGCGAAATCGAGGGTGCGCGTCCATCGCGCCGAGAAGTCGCCGTTGACGCCGGGGCCGGGAGAGGCATCCTGCCACTCGAAGCTGATTTCGGAGTCGTCGCGCACAAGCGCAGGCGTGCCCGAAAGGTCGAAATTGTTGAAGTACTCGCCCCACCAGCCGTTCACCGGCTGCCAGTTGAACTGGCCCTCCCAAACGTTGTTGGTCTCGTCTGACTCGGCGATGGTGTTATCGGAGTCAGTAACCAGTCGGACGGTGTGCGGGCCAGGGCTGTCCACCGTGATGCCCCAGTCGTCGAAGCCGCTAACCTCGCCAGGGTCGAAATCGGAAAAGGGGTAGCGGATCCAGCGGGTGCTGTCCACCCACAGCTCAACACGGAAAGTACCGGCAGCAGTCGCACTGCCGCTATTGGTGAAGTGCCAATCGAAGAAGGTGGGCTTAGCCGCGTACAGAGTGTTGAGCTCGTGCGTGCCCTGTAAAGATGACGGCACCACGGGATAGGGATAGCCCGCCGGCGCATAGGGCTGCAGATCTGGCTGGGACACGCCGCACGGGGCTATCGTCAGGCTGATGTCATAGCTCGGAATCTCGTGGTCATTGCCGTACTCGTCAATCTTCACATAGTATGTGACACCGAACGGTAGCGGGTCCGTACCACAGACCCGATCGATCCGCGAGAAGAGGCTACCGGCCGAGTCGTCGTTGTACTCGATCAAATTCAGGTAGGCGTCATACAGCCACATGCGGGTGTCACCGCTGGCCCCTGAGGTCTGCAACACGACTCCAGACTCAGCGCCCAGCGAAAACTTCACCCAGTCCACATCAGTCGCCGGCACGATGCTATGGGTCTGTGGCGAGCCGCTGGAGATCCAGTGCGCTTGGTCGGGTGTGTCATCGGGTTCGTAAGAGTCACCGAGGTAGTGCAGGATGACGCCGTTGCCGCCGACGGCCCAGCCCTCGTTGGCGGACACCATCGCGATGCCGGTCAGGTCTGCGGTGGTGGGGCTCGTAACCTGCTGCCAAGCGCTGCCGTTCCAGTGGAAAAGGGTACCCTGGCCACCTACTATCCAACCATCCGTTGCGGATATCATATCCACCGAGTTTAATGACATGTCTCCTGGCTTTGGCAGCTCGGACCATGCGCTCCCATCCCAACGCAGGATGATCCCAGATTCTCCGACCGCCCAGCCATCCGTCGCTGACACCATCGATACCGAGTGCAGAGCACCGACGCGTGGTGTCGCGACCGCTGTCCAGATGCTGCCGTTCCAGTGCAAGATGGCTGCTGGATATATGGAGCCATCCCAGGGTCCTGCCCCCACGGCCCATCCATCGATCGCGGAAACCATGACCACCGAGTTCAGGCTGGGCACGAAGGGACTTGAGGCTGTGACACGCTCGCAGTCGCTGTTATTCCAGTGCAGGATCAAACCATAGTCGCCGACCGCCCAGCCCTCGGTGGCTGAAACCAATGCAACAGCACGCAGGGTTTCGTGCACCTGTTGAAAGCAGGGGCTGCCCACATAGCCGGTGTGCTGCCAGTGTTCAAGAAGGGCCCAGGGAGCGCTCCGAGGATTAGTGGTCACCCCAGCGATCCAGGCGTCACCGGCTCCAGTTGCGGTGATCGAGCGGTAGGAATCAACCTCGCCTCCTGGGTCAGGGGCGGTGCGGACGAGAGACCAGTTGCTGCCATTCCAGTAGAGCAGGTCGCCCAACGAGTTGAGCGCCCATCCTTCAGCGGCGGAGGACATGGCGATAGCGTTCAACCCGTTTGTCGTGGGGCTAGTGAAGACCTGCCAGGCACTGGGGGTGGATATCGCGGTCGGTGTCGGCGTCGGCGTGCCGGTAGGTGTCGGCGTAGGAGTCTGGGAGGCTGTAGATGTAGCCGTAGGCGTGATGGGTATAACGAGGATACTGTATTCCGAAGAATAGTAATCGTTTCCATCAACCGTCGCGTGGATAATGAAGTAGATTGGTCCTGACAGCGGAGCGTTGAAGGTGTCGGAATAGCATCCCATACCACCACTATAAGCGTCTTCATAGTGGTCATAGCTGCTCGACGAGGTTCCCCAATGGACGTTGGTGTGAGAGACCGAACTGCCACCGGAGATGCACCACGATATGCCGACGCTGGCTCCTCCATACACCGAAACAGGATAACCAATCGTGTGGATGGTCACGCTAGCCGTCGGTGTAGACGTTGGGGTGACAGTCAGCGTCGGTGTTCGGGTAGCTGTAGGTGTGGATGTCGCCGTCGGTGTTGGTGTGGCAGTTGCTGTCGGCGTGCGAGTAGGCGGTGGCGGGTTAACGTTGATATAGTTGTTGCGCGTTTTGGTGTTCGACCCTCCTGGCCCGGTCACGGTTAACTTGACAGTATAGCTGCCTGCGCTGGCATAGGTATAGTCATGGTAGGCGCTGCATGACGTCCCGATCCCTCCATCGCCGTATTCCCAGTAGCAACTGGTATAGGCCCCGCTGGACATGTTGTGCATAGAGACGGTCAGTGGTGCATTGCCGCTCAACGGTGACGCATCAAAATCAGCCGTCGGCGCTTCAGAAGGCATTTCTGTGCAGGGACTCGTGGCCCAAGGGGTGAAGTCGATCCCGTCTGAAACACGATCGCCTAAACCTCCTGGATTTGAGGCATGCCGCGGTCCTGAAGGGCTGTTCCACCATTGCCCTTCGGCCATAGCAGTAGTTGAGGGCTGTCCGTTGTATATCCCGTAGTCCTGATTACCCTCGAAATCATTGCAGGTGAGTGTGGGCTGAGCCCCAGAGAGCAATTCCAGACCCCGGTAGTTGGTCTTGAGCAACACGTAAGCAATGGTGGGTGAGACGTTATTGAGCCGGATAGCTCCGCGCCAGTTGTTGTCGTAGCCCGCATAGCGGATGACAGCGCGGCGAATAACACTGCTGGCGTCACTGCCAGAACCAAACTCAATGTAGCTCCAGTCCCCTACTATAGGCGCCGTTGCACTTCCGTCGCCGTTGGTGTCTCCACAAAGGGTATCGTCTTTCCAAGAAGTAAAATAGACTGGATAGGTCTCTGAGCCAATAGCTAATACTTTTCCATTTATGTATAAGCTGGTGTAGCTTTTGGCTTTAATAACGACGCCAGCACCAATCCGCAGGGTGACACCAGTGTTGACCGTCACATTTGAATCCAAGACATAGATGTTGTGCTCCCACCATTCGTCACTGGTGATTGCGCCTGCTTTGTGTATCGGCGTAGTATCACAAAACAGTGGGTTATTGATCGGACTAAAGTTCGCCGTGACACTCTTGTTCCCATTCATTGTCACGGTGGTTGGGTTGACGCTGTTATTGTCGGTGCCTGACCATGACGAAAACTGGTAACCCGTAGTCGCGTCTGCTGAGAGAGTGACCACTGTGCCGGATGTATACGAGTCGGTTGGACACCCCCCGGAACTGGCAGGGCTGTTGGCAATTGTTCCGCTGCCTGCTGGGCTCACGTTCTTGCTCAAGATGTAGCAAGTTCGGGGGGTAGCAGAGATAGATGCATAAACGTCAATCCGCCCCCAGCCAAAAGACTCGTTGGGATGACCCTCCGCATAAGGATCCAGAGGATATGCGTTTTGCTCAATAATGCTTTCGACTTGATCGGGACTAAGGCCTGAGTTCAGCGATAGAATGAGTGCGGCAAGGCCGGAGACAAAGGGAGCAGCTGCTGACGTACCCCCAAAGGTCTCTGAATGTCCGCCACCAAGCTTGGTAGTCCAGATGTCTAAACTGCCGGGCGCCATGACGTCAAGCATTGGACCATGACCAGTGCCGGGAGAACCCCATCCGCAGTTGGAGGCAAATCCCAAGAAATTGGGGCGACAGTCCTCATCGCTGCTGTTGGTAGCACCGACAGTGATCACGTGGTTCAGTTCACTAGGAGCATAGTAAGTAAAGTCGGCACGATCGAGGTACTCCCAATCATTTCCTGCCGAGGCAATAACGACCACTCTTCTAGCCTGGGCATAGTCCACCGCATCCTGCCAGAGGATTTGCCCAAAGCCGCTGGTTATCCCAAGAAAACTCATGTTGATAACCCTGGCACCGTGATCAGCAGCCCACTCGATGCCATTCCATGCGGCATCTGACGGACATGACCCAGATGCACCATTATTGATGGGGTAGCATACTTTTACCGGCATGATCATGGCACCCCACGATATCCCGGCCACCTCGGAGCCGTTGTCGGACTCGGCAGCGATGATCCCCGAAACCGCAGTTCCATGTCCCTGGTCATCCATGATGTCGGTACCATTGCTGATAAAGTTATAGCCAGTGCCGGTATTCTTTGAATCCAAGTCCGGATGTGTGATATCTAGCCCAGTATCGAGGACGGCCACCACAACGTCGGATGATCCCGTAGTAATGTCCCATGCGGTGGGTACATGCAACTTGGCGTTCGCGCCATCGTTCAGCGCCCATTGATTTGGGAAATAAGTGTCGTTAGGGGTACGGACAATGTGCAGAAGATGGTTGGGCACTGCAAACTCCACGTCCGAACTTTGCATGAGCTTATCGGCCTGGCTGGGAATGTCGCTGTCTTTTGGCACTTTGATCTTGTAGTATCTGTTAAGTACCGGGACATCTTCTAGCCTCTTTCCGTCTGGCAGAACAAGCAGTGGTCTAAAATCGACCATCTCCAAGCTCGCTAGAAGAGCATTGAATGAATCAGAATTCGTTCGGCGGCCGGTTACGTCTACGGAGACGCCTGGCTTAAACTTCACTATAATCTCGCCGGGCACATAGTTTAGGGCATACTGACTCTGATCCGTCGCGTTCGGTCTGGTAGATACCAGGATGGGCGCGGATACGGACAATGGTGCAGCACGGGCGGAAATTGAGTAGGAAACAAAGAGAAGGCTGGCGAAAACCAAAATACCCGCTATTGTGGTATACAGGACGTCTTTTCTGCGCATGGGAGCCCTCCCTTGGCCGGTGAGTGGCGATCTCCGGTCCAACTCAAACTGTTGGCGGCACTCACAAAATCCACACATGCTGTGCGCCGGGCAGCCAATCATTCGCGGGAGAGACGCAGGGGAACAATGTCAGCAGGCACGCCAGGGCAGCGGTCGTCTCACCCGCACAGCGGGGATGATAGCACTAACAGCGGAGGTTGTCAACCGGCCGCGGGCTTGCCGATGTTCGGCTTAACCAACGGGTGTGCCCTGCTCCACCAGACCCTTGACCGGCTCGGCGCCGTTCTGCCACAACTCATATTCGCTGAAGTCTACCTCGTCGCTCCTGGAGATACCGTAGTCGCCCGCGTCAACCGTGACGGTCTTGCAAAATACCTCGTCGTACAGCGGATAGAATCGTTCCGGTCCCACGATGTCGCGACAGTTGAAGACCGCGTTATACTCGACGTAAACGGCATGGAACTGGGGCACGCCATGTTCGCTTTGGCTGAAGTACATCTATGCCAGAGAGCGGCGCGCCAGTCAAGGGCTGATCGCGCCTTCGACCGGCCAAAAATCCACCGCCGCGCCCACTCCCACCCCCAACCGCGCCGCCGCGCTCCCCTCGCGCACGGCCACCTCCACCGTGCCACCGCTGCTCACCAGGGCCAGCAGCTCACCGCGCTGAGCGTCGGCGTAAGCGGCGCGTATGCCGGCGATCTGCTGCCCGGCGATCTCGACACGCCACCGGCCCGCGGCCACCCACGCCGCCGGCACGTTGGTGATGAGGTTGCCGAAACGGTCTGCGTAGATCACCTGGCCGGTGACGTGCCCATCCGGGTGGCGGACCGGCTCGGTCAGGGGCAGGAGGACGGGATCGGAGATGAGCTGGCCCATCTGCCCCGGCAACACGCCCCGCGCCAGGTGCGCCGCAACCGGCGCGAAAATGTCGCGGCCGTGGAACGTCCGGCTGACTTGAGGCAGCCAAAATTCGGGGCGATCCAGCGCCCAGGCGCACGCGCCCGGCTCGGTCAGGAAGGGAGAAAAGAGGCCATTGTCGGGGCCGACGCAGAGCGCCCGGCCGGTCTGCACGACGAGCGGCCAGCGCTCGCCCCCCACGCCGGGGTCTACCACCGCCAGGTGGATCGTTCCCGCGGGGAAGTAGGGCGCGGCGGCCGCCAGCACGTAGGCGGCCTGGGTCACGTTTTGCGCTGCGATGTCGTGGCTCAGGTCCACCAGCCGCGCATCCGGGCAAAGCCCCAGGATGACGCCCTTCATGGCGCCCACATAGCTGTCGGTCAAGCCAAAGTCGGTAGTCAGGGTGATGATGGGCATGGTGGTGCGTGTTGCGTGTTGCGTGCTGCGTGCTGCGTGCTGCGTGCTGCGTGCTGCGTGTTGCGTGCTGCGTGCTGCGTGTTGCGTGCTGCGTGTTGCGTGCTGCGTGCTGCGTGCTGCGTCATTCGTCATTCATCATTCATCATTCCCGAAAGGAGTCTCCCATGTCCCCCAAACCCGATCTCATCGGCAAAGTCCTCCGCATCATCGGCATCGTGCTGATGGGCCTGACGGCCGCGTTCAACCTGCTCGGCGGCATCGGCACCAGTTGCGTGGCGTTGGATGCGACCCGATGGGGGCCGCGCATGGCAGCGTTGGCCTCGGCACAATGGCTCTACCGGCTGCTGGTCGTCGCGGCCATCGCGGCCGCCGTCTACGCCATCTGTGCCACCGTCGCGCTGGCGCGCGGCAAGGCACAAGCCTACCGCAACGCGCTGATCGCGCTCGTGCTGGGCCTGATCCCCGCCGCGGTGCAGACCATCACCTCGCAGGCGCTGCGCGGGGCCAGCGCGCCCGAGAACATGCGCGTCTACCTGGGCATCTTCACCCTGGCGATCTTGCTGCTCTTCCGCCTGCCGCCCATCTGGGGGCGGATCGGCTTCACGGGCGGCGGCAGCGGGGGCGGTTGGGCTACGCCGGGCGGCCTGGCGCTCTTCGCCGGCGGCCTGGTCGCCTTGACCACCCCGCTGTGGGCCGGGCCGACGCACATCGGGCCGGATGGCGCCAACTGGGTCAACGTGCTGCGGCTGCCGCTGCTGGCTGGCGGCGCGCTCATGGCGTTGGCCGGGGCGGGGGTGCTCTGGCGGGACGGGCAGGCGAAGGCGCATCGGCCGGCGGAAGCCAGGCGGTTCGAAATCACCCCTTGACGCATATTCGGGGCAATCAATCATACCCCGTGATTGCTTTCTTAGACAATCTGAGGTATATTTGGGTCTCAGCCCGTCCACCCCCAATCGCATCGAAGGAGTCCCATTATGCCTGTCCCACCTAAACCCGCGGTGCCTCCCGGTATCGGCGCCGGCGGCTATCAGCCTCGCGCGCCCAGCCGCTGGCAAAAATTCGATCAATGGTGGCTGCTCTTTGCCGCGGCTGTCTTGTTGGTCGCCACCCTCGTCCTCGCAGTCCCCGAACCCTACCATCGCATCTTCGTCTTTCTGCTCGATGGCGTCGTCGTGACGCTCCGTTTGACCGTCGAGTCTTTCTTTTGTATTCTCGTCGTTGGCATAATCGGTGGGCTGGGGCGTGTGTCGAGCAGCCGAATTCTCAGCGGCCTGGCCTCGCTCTACGTCGAAGTCGTGCGCGGCATCCCGGTGCTGGTGTGGCTCTTGTGGATCTGGTTTGCGCTGCCGCAGGTGTTCCAGGCCGTCGGCCAGGCCTTGCTCGGGGTCTCGCCTGAGATCGGCAACGCCATCATGAACGTCAAGCTGGGCGAATACACGGCCGCGATCACGGGCTTTACCTTCGCGTATGGCGCGTACATGACCGAGGTCTTTCGCGCCGGCATCCAGTCCATCGCCAAGGGCCAGATGGAGGCCGCACGCTCGCTCGGCATGAACTACCTCCAGGCCATGCGCTACATCATCCTGCCCCAAGCCGTGCGCGTGATCCTGCCGCCCGTCAGCAATGAGTTCGTCACCCTGCTCAAGGACTCGTCACTGGTTTCTATCCTGGCCGTCTCCGATCTGACCCGGCGCGGCCGCGAGTTCGTGGCGAAGTCCTTCCTCAGTTTCGATACCTTCACAATGGTCGCGCTGATCTACCTGATCCTGACCGTCTTCTTTACCCGCGTCAGCACGGGTATCGAGCGGCGGCTGTCGGTGGAGAAGAGGTGATTCCATGTCCGACAAAATCATCGAAATCAAGCACATCCACAAATGGTTCGGCCGCACGCACGCATTGGATGACGTGAATCTGGACGTTACCCACGGTGAGGTGCTAGTCATCATCGGCCCGAGCGGGTCGGGCAAGTCCACGCTGCTGCGCAGCGTCAACCACCTGGAAACCGTGACCTCCGGCCAGATCGTCATAGATGGTGTTGACCTGACCGACAAGGCCACCGACATCAACGCGGTGCGCGCTGAGATCGGCATGGTCTTCCAGCAGTTCAACCTCTTTCCGCATCTCACTGCGCTGGAGAACATCGCTCTGGCCCAACGCATCGTGCGCAAGCGAGACACGGCCGAAGCCGAGAAGACCGCGCGCGACCTGCTGGAGCGCGTCGGCATCCCCGAAAAGGCCGACGCGTACCCCGGCCAGCTCTCCGGCGGTCAGCAGCAGCGCGTCGCCATCGCCCGCGCCCTGGCGATGGACCCGAAAATCATGCTGTTCGACGAGCCGACCAGCGCGCTCGATCCGGAGATGATCAAAGAAGTGCTGGACGTGATGCTCGACCTGGCGCAGAGCGGCATGACCATGCTGTGCGTGACGCACGAGATGGGCTTCGCCCGCGCTGCGGCGCAGCGCATCATCTTCATGGACGCGGGGCAGATCATCGAAGAGACCACGCCGGAGCTGCTCTTCACCGCGCCGAAGCACGAGCGGACGAAGTTGTTCCTCAGCAAGATCTTGGAACATTAGCGGGACACGTGGTGCGTGATCCGTGTTGCGTGTTGCGTGTTGCGTGATCTGCCGGCGAAACTCGCCTCAATTTCACGTAGCATGTGGCACGAGTCACGCTTTGCTCTAAAAGTCACCCTTTGACAGAACACCTCGCTTGTGATAAAGTCTGCATACAGTTGCGGGCTTCCGTCCCATGAAGCTCTGGCCGGTCTCTGACCGAGCCAGGGGCCGCTGCCAGCCCCCGCACCCACCCCACGACGTGGTGACGTCACCCCAATGAGGAGGATATTCCGATGAAAGAGATGACCCAAGCCAACCTGCAAGCTGCGTTCGCCGGCGAGAGCCAGGCGCACATGAAGTACATGGCCTTCGCCGACGTCGCCGAACGCGAGAATCTGCCCAACGTGGCGCGCATCTTCCACGCGGCCGCCTACGCCGAGCAGATGCACGCCACCAACCACCTGCGCGCCCTGAATGGGATCGGCAAGACCGCGGCCAACCTGGAAGCCGCCTTCGGTGGTGAGACGTTCGAGATCAACGAGATGTACCCCGCCTATCTGGCGGTGGCCGAGCTGCAAGGGGAAAAGGGCGCCCTGCGGAGCATGAACGCCGCCCTGGCGGCCGAGAAGGTCCACGCCGCGCTCTACGCCGCGGCCCAGGCCGCCGTGGCCGCGGGCAAGGATGCCGCAGTGAGCGCCGTCTGGGTGTGCGAAGTGTGCGGCTTCACCGGCGAAGGTGAGCCGCCCGAGAAGTGCCCCATCTGCGGCGCAGTGCATACCAAGCTCCGCAAGTTCTAGGCCTTTACGCCTCGCGCCAGCCAGACCTTCGAGGTCTCGAAGGTCTGGTCGCGTGACGAATCAAGTGAAATGCACTTGACGAACGTATCTCATTGTGATAGAGTGGCGATATGTGGAAGCTGATAACCAGGTTTGTCAAGCGGTGGATGCGGCGGGAGCATGTCATAGACGGGATGCTCCTACGGGCCATCCAGGATCTCGAAGATGGCCTGTCCACGGCGAGTCTCGGTTCCAGCCTGTATAAAGTCAGAGCCGCGCGCAAGGGCCAGGGTAAAAGCGGCGGCTACAGAACGCTCATCGTCTACCGTCAAGGCGATAGGGCTATTGTGGTGTATGGATTCAAGAAATCTGACGTTGACAACATCGCTGATGACGAACTGGTCCTCTTTAGAGAGCTTGCCACCACTTTGTTAGCCCTCTCCGCAGAGCAGATCGAGGTCGCCATAGAGAACGAGGAGTTGTACAGAATAGAGGAGAAATCCGATGAGGAGTGATATGCGCGAGGCCATCGGCGAGACGGTCCAGGGTCTCGTGAATTTGGGCCTTTCGACCACATTCACCAAGAAGCAACTTGACGAGCTTGGGGTCGTCGTTCCCGAGGTTGAAATAGCCCCTGTCCATATTCAGGAAATCAGGAAGAGGGCCAGGTTGAGTCAGATAGTCTTCGCCAAGGTCCTGAACGTGAGCGCGTCAGCGGTTCGCCAATGGGAGCAGGGCAAACGCTCGCCTTCTGGCTCGACCAAAGTATTGCTTGAGCTTTTGCAAAGAGAGCCGCATCTGCTGGATTACCGAATTCAGAATTGACTGGGGGATCTCGAAGGTCTGCGGCGCGTGGCGCGGATCAAGAGTCAGCTCGCGTAGCGCCCGATTGGTTACCCGACACGGAATTTGCGGGTAACACGGGCCTGGAGGGTGTTATCCCGACAGTTTTGTGTCGTGGAATGTAAGTTATGCGCCATCACTCTGCCAAACAGCGAGGAGACTTTTCGATGAAAGAATTGACAGTTACTTACAATGGTAAGCCGTATCATTGTGAGAAGTACGAACAAGCCGATGAACCGAGAATCATCGAGACGTTCTTTTCTTGGAGAATTGCTGTTCTGCTGGCGGGGAATATCAAGAGTAAGAATCCACCAATTCCTGAAACATTCTCCGAGCCGTTCTGTTGCTTGGTATGCGACCTCTTGCATAAACCTGGCACTGGATACGACGCTTTTCGACAAGATAATTCTGGTCACGTATTCTCCGTTGAGATAAAAGCGACAATCACAGGAACAGGCTTCACCGACGTAAAACGCGACTTGGACTTTGATGAACTCTACTGGCTATCGTTTTGCAATTACGCTCAACTCAGATATGAGATTTACAGATTATCCAAGACCGACATTTTCACCGCTGCTGGCAAATCGAATACGGCTCGTGAGCGGGCTACAGTTGGTCTTGCAAAAATTGTAGAAACCGCACATCTGCGACCAATTCAAACTGGTTACATCGGAATTGTTCGCGAGAAATGACGGCGCATAACACGCGCCCGCCGACCACGCCACGCGCGGTTTTGAGGCGAAGGTGGTTGGCATAGTTGGAAGGCGGCTTCATTTCGCGCGCGGCATCGGGCGTGGTCGGCGGGCTGTAGCGTTCTCCGTCATGCTGTCACAATCCACCAGCCCGTTATCTTCGGAGGCGAAATGCCGGAAGTTAGCCGATTCTTCGGCATCGTGATCCGCATGTATTTCGACGAACATCTCCCGCCGCACTTTCACGCCATCTACGGTGGACATGAGGTGCAAGTCGGGATTGATCCGATCGAGGTTCTTGAGGGCAGACTCCCGCATCGCGCCGCCTCAATGGTCATCGAATGGACTGCGCTCCATCAACGGGAGTTGATGAACGACTGGGAGCGTATGCGGCGCGATCTGGCGATCCTGAAGATCGAGCCTCTTGAGTAGGAGCATCCCTATGCTACCGAGAGTTAAGCAAGTTCGATATCTTGGTGAATATCGTCTGGAGTTGAGCTTCACGGATGGCATTAAAGGTGAACTCGATTTCAGAGGCCGCGTGGTCGGTCGCGGCGGCGTATTTGCCCCGCTGGAAGATGTGGATTTCTTCCGGCGAGTGCAGGTGGACCCCGAAGCGGGGACGATTATCTGGCCCAACGAAGTGGACTTCTGCCCGGACGTGTTGTACAGCCTCGTCACCGGAAAGCCCGTGTGGGTAGATCGTAGAGCAGGCGTACGCGAAGGCGGCACGCATCCCCGCCGACCATCGCGCGCGCGGCTTTCTGGCATTGCCAGCTAGGCCGGAGCGCCTCGTTGCGCAGGGCGTCGCAGCGGACGTCACGCCGAAAAAGGAGTTACCCATGAAAAGAAACATCCTGCTTCTTACACTCCTCCCTACTATCATCCTGCTCTCCGCCTGCGTACCGGTGGGCCAGCCGGAGCCGCGGGCCGTTGCCACCGGCGCACCGGAACCGCGCACCATCACCACCACCGGCGACGCCGAGGTCAGGGTGACGCCCGACGAGGTCATCCTCATCCTGGGCGTGGAGACCTCCGATCAAGAACTCGGCGTGGCCAAGAGCCAGAACGACGAGCGGGTCCGACAGGTGCTGGCCGTAGCCAAAGAGCAGGGCATCGAAGCCAAATACCTGCAAACAGAGTACCTGAGCCTTGAACCCCGCTACAACGACTCCTACACCCGCCGGGAACTGACCGGCTACGTGGCCCGCAAGACCATCGTGGTCACGCTCAAGGACATCAACAAGTTTGAGAGCCTGCTGACCGCCGCGTTGGAGGCCGGCGCCAACACCGTGCATGGCGTCCAGTTCCGCACCACGGAACTCCGCCAGTACCGCGATCAGGCCCGCGGCCTGGCCATCAAAGCGGCCCAGGAGAAGGCCACCGCCCTGGCCAAAGAACTGGGCCAGAAGGTGGGCCAACCCCTCAAAATCGAGGAGCAGCAATCCAACTGGTGGGCCTGGTACGGCGGCTGGTGGGGCGGGGGGTGGAGCGGGGCCATGACTCAGAACGTCGTCCAGAACGCGGGCGGCGGCGGGCTGTCCTCCGAGGACAGCACCATCGCCCTCGGCCAGATCACCGTCAACGCCCGGGTGGCCGTAGTCTTTGAACTGGAATAGCCTGGTTCATTACGTTTGACCGCATCGGTTTGGGGGTACGCCGCCGCCGGCGTACCCCCTTTTGTGTAAACCACATCCATTGCAGCGCGAGGCAACCATGACTAAATACGTCGGCGCGATTGACCAGGGCACCACCAGCACCCGCTTCATGGTCTTCGATCACGCGGGCAACGTGATCGCCGCCCACCAGCTCGAACATCAGCAGATCTATCCCCAGCCCGGCTGGGTGGAGCACGACCCGATCGAGGTGTGGGAGCGCGTCCAGGAGGTCATCCGGGTCGCGCTAACGGGAGCGAACCTCACCCCGGCCGACCTGGCCGCGATCGGCGTCACCAACCAGCGGGAGACGGCGGTCGTCTGGAACCCGAAGACGGGCAAGCCCTATTTCAACGCGATCGTCTGGCAGGACACCCGCACCGACAAGCTCTGCAACGACCTGGCGCGCGAGGGCGGGCAGGATCGCTTCCGGGCGCAGACCGGCCTGCCGCTGGCGACCTATTTCTCCGGCCCCAAGGTCCGCTGGATTCTGGACAACGTCCCCGGCGTGCGCGAGGCGGCCCTGCGCGGGGAGGCGGTCTTCGGCAACATGGACACCTGGGTGATCTGGAATCTAACCGGCGGCCCCTATGGCGGCGCACACATCACCGATGTGACCAACGCCAGCCGCACCCTGTTGATGAATCTCCGCACCCTCGACTGGGATGACGAAATCCTCGGCATCCTGGGCATCCCCCGCCAGATGTTGCCGAAAATCCGGCCGTCGAGCGACCCTGAGCTTTACGGCTACGCGCTGGGCAAGGCGCCCGTCTGCGGCGACCTGGGCGATCAGCAGGCGGCCCTGGTGGGGCAGACCTGCTTCGGCATCGGCGAGGCGAAAAACACCTACGGCACCGGCTGCTTCATGCTGCTCAACACCGGCACGGCCGCGGTCACCAGCCAGCACGGCCTGCTGACCACGGTCGCCTACAAGCTGGGCGCCGATCCAGCGGTCTACGCGCTGGAAGGCTCCATCGCCATTACCGGCGCGTTGGTGCAGTGGCTGCGCGACAACCTCGGCTTCTTCGATTTCTCCAAACACGTCGAAGACTACGCCAGGGCCGTGCCCGACAGCGGCGGCATCTATTTCGTGCCGGCCTTTTCCGGCCTCTTTGCCCCCTACTGGCAATCCGATGCCCGCGGGGTGATCGTCGGGCTGACGCGCTTTATCAACAAGGGCCACCTCTGCCGGGCCGCGCTGGAAGCCACGGCCTACCAGACGCGCGAGGTGTTGGACGCGATGGAGCAGGACTCCGGAGTCACGCTGACCAGCCTCAAGGCCGACGGCGGCATGGTCTACAACAACACGCTGATGCAGTTCCAGGCCGACATCCTGGGCGTGCCGGTGGTGCGTCCGGTGGTGGCCGAGACCACGGCCCTCGGCGCGGCTTATGCGGCTGGCCTGGCGGTCGGCTACTGGCGCGGGCTGGACGATCTGCGCCGCAACTGGCAGGTGGATCACACCTGGGAGCCGGCGATGGCGGCGGAGACGCAGGCGAAGCTCTACCGCGGCTGGAAGAAGGCTGTGGGCCGGGCGATGCATTGGCTGGACGAAGGACGGATGACGGATGCCCGATGAAGGAACTACATCCTTCATCCCGCGGCTTGACGTCTGCGGGGCACTATTGTACAATATGTCTGTACAACAACTGCTGATTTTCGAGGCGAAATGATGACCATGACCTATCAAATGACCTACTCCCAGGCGCGTGCGAACCTGGCCACTCTCTTCAACCGCGTCGAGAACGACCGTGAGGTGATCCTCATTCAGCGCCGCGGTCGTGAGGATGTGGCGCTAGTGGCTGCCAGCGAGCTGGCCGGTCTGTTGGAAACCGCCCACTTGTTACGCTCGCCCGCCAATGCAGAACGTTTGTTGGCCGCCCTGGCACGTGCGCGGGAGCGCGCGACCGCGCCGCAAACGGTGGACGAGCTACGCCGCGAGGTGGGGCTTGGCGAAGCCACTTGAGGCGCCGACGCTCAGCGGGCCGCGCGTCGCGATCTTCCAGCCGGAGTTCCGCGAAGACTTGCGCTACTGGGTGGAGGTTGATCGCAAGACCGCCCTCCGCGCACTCACCCTGGTGGAAGCCATCCTACGCGATCCGTTCACCGGCATCGGCAAGCCTGAGCCGCTCAAGTATCTTGGGCCGGGCCTGTGGTCGCGCCGGTTAACGCAAGAGCACCGCATCGTCTACCTGGTCAGTGACGATCGGATTGACTTCTTGCAGGCGCGTTATCATTATTGATCAATAGGCGATTGAGCGTGCGTCACCTCAACACTCTCTTCCGTCGCGGCCGCGCGGCGATGATTCTCCTTGTGTTGGCTGCTCTGCTGACCGCGTGCGCCGCGCCGGCCGCCCAACCCTCCGCGTCTGTGATCGTGGCCGCCGCGGTGTCGCCGCCCGGCGAGCCGACGCCGACCGCGCCACCCTCTCCCACCCTTGCACCAATGGCGACCGCGGCGCCGCCCACTCCCACCGCTGCGCCAACCGCCTCTCCCACGGCGGCCCCGACCGAAGCGCCGAAGCCGACGGCGGCGCCAACCGCGCCGGAGCGGCCGGCGGGGATGACGGTGTTTGCCGGATTTACGGCGGCGCTTGAGAATGGGAGATGGGTGCAGAGGAACGCCAAGTGGGAATCAAGGACAGTGTGGGATGCGGAAAACGGCAAATGGGTAATTGATTCGTCGGTGACGAGGTTGGCGATCGGGACGGAGATGGAGGACGCGGGAATGGTGGCGGCCTTGCCGGCGGCGGAGATAGCCGAGTTGATGAGATTACCACAAAATCAGAATAAAGTCCCCTTACCGATTGGCTTGGGGCCAAAGGTGGTGGTGGCGGAGGTAAGTTCTACCGTGCCTAACTTGGTTTTTGATGGGATGGCATCTGTTACGATATATTTTGTTTTTGACGGGGCATACTCTAAGGGGATTGGGACGGATGGTGATCTGGTCAAGTTTACTGTATTGATAGGTCAAAGACACTGTGGTTTTTATCTGCCAAAAAGGTACGAAAGCAAAGTTAGCGCCGTTGGTCGCCTTGGTGAATTGATGGCTGTATTTGACGGTGGAACCAAGATGGTAAGTACTGCGGCAATTGGTGGACATGAACTTGCTGTTGCTTGTAATACTGACGGAAAGGCCAGATTTGAGGATGTGTTGACAAATAGCAGGGGGCAGATGGTAGTGTTTTCAGGCAAGTAGGCGTTGCTGGGGGAAGGGTTTGGGTATAGTGGAAGTGATGAAATGGCTTTGTTTATTGACGGTGGCGTTGGGGCCGACGCCGATGGGTACGGGAGCAAGTCCGATATTCATCTGGAATCGAGGCTTCGGCCGGTTGCTCCCGCAGGCTACAGAAATAGGCTGAAGCCAGCAATACGCAGTACGTAATACGCAGTACGCAGCACAAGGAATCCCTCCATGTCTGACTTCGACGTCCTCATCATCGGCGGCGGGGCAACGGGCGGCGGGGCCGCGCTCGACCTGGCGCTGCGCGGGCTGAAGGTGGCGCTGATCGAACGCGCGGATCTGACCGATGGCACATCGGGCCGCTATCATGGCCTGCTCCATTCCGGCGGCCGTTACGCGGTGCGTGATCCCGAATCGGCGCGGGAGTGCATCGAGGAGAACCGCATCCTGCGCAAAATCGTCCCGCACGCCATCGAAGACACCGGCGGCCTCTTTGTCACCACGCCCGACGACGATCCGGCCTATGCCGACCAGTGGGTGGCAGCCTGTCGCGCGTGCGACATCGAGACCGAAGAGATCTCGGTGGGGCAGATGCTCCGAGACGAGTCGGCGCTCAACCCCCGCATCACCCGCGCCTTCCGCGTCCCCGACGCCTCGAGCGACTCCTTCGACGTGCTGACCGCGCTCGGCGCGGCCGTGCAAACCCTCGGCGGCTCAGTGCTGACCTACCACGAGGTGGTCGGCCTGACGGCGACGGGCGGCGCGGTGGTCGGTGCGACGGTGCGGAACGTGCGGACAGGCGCGGAACGCCACCTCGCGGCTGCGATGATCGTCAATGCAGCCGGCGCGTGGGCCGGGCAGATCGCGGCGATGGCCGGCTGCGCGATCACCGTACGGCCCAGTAAGGGCACGATGGTCGCGATGGCGTATCGTTTCGTCAACACGATCATCAACCGCTGCCATCTACCCGGCGACGGCGACATCCTGGTGCCGGTCGGCACCGTGGCGGTGATCGGCACCACCTCGGTGAACGTGCCCGATCCGAACGACACGAGCATCACGGCATGGGAAGTCCGCAAGATGCTGGAAGAGGGCGAGAAGATGGTGCCCGGCTTCAGCCAGGCGCGGGCGCTGCGGGCGTGGGCGGGCGTGCGTCCGCTCTACGAGGAAGGCGGCGCAGCCCTGGGCCGTGACGCCAAGCGCACCTTCGCGGTGCTCGATCACGCAACGCGCGACGGCGTGGGCGGGCTGGTGACGGTGGTCGGTGGCAAGTTCACCACCTATCGCCTGATGGCCGAGCGTGCCGCGGACGTGGTCTGCAAGCAACTGGGCGTGACCAAGCCGTGCGTGACGAAGAGCTACGTCCTCCCCGACGCGCGTTTCCCCTTCACCGGCGCCAAGCCGCACTGGCTGGGTCACCGGTTGAAGCACTTCGAGGCGGCGCCGGCCCAGGAGCAACTGATCTGCGAGTGCGAAATCGTCACGCGCAAAGATCTGGAGGATGCCGCACACGCCCACCCGGACGTCGTCGCGACCTGGGTCCTTGACGACCTGCGTCGCGACCTGCGGCTGGGCATGGGACCGTGCCAGGGCGGCTTCTGCGGCTATCGCGCCGCGGGCATCCTGCACGACTTGGGCGGCGTAGACGCGTCCCAGGCCACCGCAGCCCTCGCCGATTTTGCGCAGCGGCGCTGGAAGGGTCAGCGTCCGCTGCTGTGGGGGCAGGGGTTACGGCAGGCGCTGCTGGACGAGCAGATTTATCGGGGAATTCTGGGGCTGGATCGGGTGGAGAAATAACCCATGGATGAAGTTCTGGTCATCGGTGCGGGGCCGGCGGGGCTGCTGGCCGCGTGGATCGCGCGCCAGCGGGGCGCGAGGGTGCGCGTGATGGCGTCCGGCATCGGCACGACGCACGTGGCGCCGGGGTGGGTGCGCGTGTGGAATCACGTGCCAGGCACTTCGGAAGTGCCTGGCACGTCATTCCATCCCGATCATCCTTACGCGCTGGCCGGGCTGGATGCGCTGCGGGGCGGGCTGGCCGCGCTGCGCGAGATCGGTAAGGCGGCGGGCGTCAACTACGTCGGCGAGTTGGACTCGAATCTGCTCCTCCCCACCGCGCTGGGCGCGACGATGCAGGCTGCGCTCGCGCCGGAGAGCTTCGCGGCAGGCGATCTGCGAGCGCCGGGCGCGATGCTGATCGCAGGGCCGGCCGGCTGGCGCGATTTCTATCCCAGGCTGTGCGCCGAGAACCTGGCCCGGGCGGGCTATCCGGCTCGCGGCGTGTCGTTCGACCTGCCGGAGATGGCCGCGGCCAGCCAGTTCGACGCGACGCCGCCCGGCCTGGCGCGGCTGTTCGACCGGCCGGAGGTGCGCCAACGGGTCGCGGCGCAGCTCAAGCCGCAGTTGGACGGCGCAACGCGCGTCGGCCTGCCCGCGGTCATCGGCCTGGAGCGCCACGCGGAGGCGTGGCAGGATTTGCGGGAGCGGCTGGGCGTGTCCCTATTCGAGATTCCCACCCTGCCGCCGAGCGTGCCGGGGATGCGGCTCTTCAATGCATTCAAGGCCAGCCTGACCCGGGCCGGCGTGCAAATCCTGCTCGACATGACTGCGACGCGCGGCGTGGTCGAGGGTAATCGGACGATCGGCGTCGTCGTGCCCAACGTTGTCCGCGACGCGACCTACCGCGCGGGCACGATCATCCTGGCGACCGGCGGCCTCTACGGCGGCGGCATCGCCAGTGATTACACCGGGGCGTTGCGCGAGGTGGTCTTCGGCCTGCCGCTGCACGTGCCGGGCGAGATGGGCGATTGGTTCGAACCGGTGTTCCTGGGCGAACGCGAGCACGCCATCCATACCATCGGCGTTCGCGCCAACCAGCAGCTTCAGCCGGTGGACGCAGACGGCCGCGTTGTCCTGGAAAACGTCCGGGTGGCCGGCCGCCTGTTATCGGGTCACAACCCGCTGGCCGAGGGTTCGACCGAAGGTGTTTGGCTGGCAACGGCGTATCGGGCCGCACAACCGTAATGACGTAACACGAAAAACGTGATTTGCAGGAGCGGTCTTTCGTTTTGCGTTTTTCGTTTTGCGTTTTGGAAGGCGATCCATCCGTTATGAGCGATACTTACACTCCCATCCTCCTCGAAGACATCAAACGCACCGCCGATCTGTGCGTCAAGTGCAACATCTGCACCAGCGCGTGCCCGGTGCTGCCCGTCACCGATCTGTTCCCCGGTCCCAAGTACGTGGGGCCACAGGCGCAGCGGTTCCGCGATCCCGGCGCGGCTTCGCCCGATCACTCGCTGGACTACTGCTCGGGCTGCGGCGTCTGTACGCTGGTCTGCCCGCACGGCGTCAAGGTGATGGAGATCAACACCGCGGCCAAGGCTGAACTGCGCCGTCAGCAATTCCGCGAGAATCCGCTCGATCTGAAGTGGTGGCGCAACACGGCCTTCGGCTACAACGAGGTGCTGGGCCAGGTGGGCGGGTGGGTGGCGCCCCTGGCGAACGCGGCGTTGGCGTTCCGACCGCTGCGGATGTTGCTGGAAACGACGCTTGGCATTGACCACCGCGCGCCGTTCCCCACGTTCCACTTCACGAAGTTCCGAGGGTGGTTCTTTAGTCGTCACGTGCCAGGCACTTCGGAGGTGCCTGGCACGTCAACGCCTGGCGCGTCCAAGCCGAAAGTCGCCTACTTCCACGGCTGCGCCACGCAGCACTACGAGATGGAGGTCGGCAAGGCCATCGTCGCGGTGCTGGAGCACAACGGTTTCGAGGTGCTCCTGCCGGAGCAGAACTGCTGCGGACTGCCGATGCAGTCGAACGGCAACTTCGCGGAGGCGCGGCGCTACGCACGGGCGAACCTGCGCAAGCTGGCGCCCTACGCCGGGCAGGGCATTCCCATCGTGGTCGGCGGGACGAGCTGCGGGATGGAGCTGAAGTCGGACTACCGAGAGCTGCTGGGCATCCACACGGCCGAGGCGAAGCTGGTGGCCGAGCACGTCTACGACATCAGCGAATTTCTCTGGCTCCAGCACGAAGCGGGGCGGCTGAAGACCGACTTCAAGCCGCTGAGCCGCACCATTCCCTATCACACGTCCTGTCACCAGAAGCTCCACCGAATCGGCCGGCCTGCGCTCGATCTGTTGGGGCTGGTGCCGGATCTGAAGGTGGAGGAGATGGGCGTGGACTGCTGCGGTATCACCGGCACCTACGGCTACAAACACGAGAAGTACGCCATCGCCCAGGCCGTGGGCCAGCCGCTCTTCGACCGGATCAAGGCCTCCGGCGCGGATTTGGCGATCTGCGACAACGAGACGTGTCGCTGGAACATCGCGGCCAGCACGGGGGTCAAGGTGGTGCACACGGTGCAGGTGTTGGCGGAGGCGTATGGGGTCACAGCGGTCGGTGCGATGGATCACTTTGTGCCACCCGGTTTGCTTGGCAAAGGCGCCCAGGAACACGATCCAGATGTAAGCCAGACAAGTCGCCATCATCAGGCGCGCCAAGCGTACCGGTTCCTGCAGGTGACTCTTGTCGAGATGAAAGCCGCGCGTCTTCTGGTCCGCGAAAAACGTCTCGATGCACATCCGTTTTCGATACCAGTGACCGGCTTCATCCAGCACTTCCATGTTCGTCACCTGATACAGTGGCTCCTTGTAACCGCGATCCCACCAACCGATGACTTGCACGGGGCCATAGGCCTCCTGGGTAAAGCCAACCTGCACCCACAGCTCGCGCGCGTTGGCCTGGTTGCCGGGCCAGCGCTTCCAGCGCCAACCACTCGTCGTCCACGCACACCTGGCTGTTCTTGGCGGTCCGGCACACATACTGCCAGCCCGGGATGGCGAGCGCAGCTTGCAAGTCTAGGTTGTCGAACTCGCCATCGCCCAGGAAGATGACGTCGGCGTCGGCCGGGACGATTTCAACGAGTTCGTTTAACAAAGCCACATGCGTCTCGGCCGAAAAATGCCCCTTGTTGCCCGGGATGACCAACCCAGGCCAGCGGCAAGGCGCGCTTCCTGTAAATCACACTGATCAGCAACGTCAGGCAGCCACGGCCGACTTCGCTGCCATCCATGACCAGCACCAGCGTTTGGTTAGCGAGACTGTCCAGCAAGGCCTTGGCAAAGGACAGAAAGTAGATTTCATGCGTGCTGCCTTCCATTCTGCAGCCAGCGAGTAACGCTTCCCCGGCGGCTCACCGGGGTAGAGCTGTTTCACGGCTTTTTTGATGGAGCCAAACACCCGTTGGTGGTCACTCATGGCTACACTCCTGTGCTTTGTGGTCGCAGGATTGTAACCTGAATGTCAACTGCAGATCAAAAAGGGGGTAATGTCCCGCAAGGGGTAGCCGTTGCGGAGCACTACCCAAAAGTGTCCGGTAGTGAATTACGAAATTATCGCACAAGCATAATGCAAGTCGGAATAGGGCGAGACAACAACGGTGGGAACGAGGGGTTATTCTTTGAGAGGCGCTTGTGAGGTGGTGAAATGGCAGGGCCGGCGAGCGATCCAATCGCCGGCCCCGATGATTTACTTGTGCAGCGCGCGCCGGACCCGTTCCGGCGTCAGCGGGAGGATGGGGATTTGCACGCCGGTGGCATCGCAGACCGCATTTGCCACGGCCGGCCCGACGCCGTCCAGCGGGATCTTGGCCACGGCTTTCGCGCCGAAGGGGCCGGTCGGCTCGTAGGTCTGCACGAAGCGCACCTGCATCTCGGGCATTTCGTCGGCCGCAGTCGAGCGCTATCACCAGCTTCTCCGCCGTCACCTGGCCCGTACCGGTGTCTACGGCGACTTCGGCGAACTGGACCGCGAACGGCGGCGGGCTGTCGGGGCTGACGTAGGAGCCGACGGCCATGATCTGGTGCTGGTGGCTGTGGCGTAGGCTCTCCAACGCGACCAGCGCCAGCGTCACGCTCCGGCCGCTCGGAGCAGCCGGCCGGAGCAGCTTGCAGGTGGATTCCGATCAGCGTCCGATCACTGGCAGGTACGCCTGGATGCTCATCAGCGGCACGGTCACGGCCTGCGGGCCGGTACGCTGCCCATCGGCCGCATCCTCCAGCCAGTACCAGTAGGTCTGGCCGCGCACCACGGCCTTGTCCACGTATTGGTACACGCCTTCAGCCCCGAGCACCGGCTTGACCGTCACCTGCACCGCACCCACGCCCTTGCCGTTGTCCGCCCGCCAGACGTGGAAGACCGGCGCCGGCTCACCGAACGCCAGCCAGCTCAGCGTCACCCGCCCGCGGCCGGCCTGCACGGTGAACAACTGCACCCCCACCCCCGTCGGGTAGACGTAGCAGAAGTCCAACCCCAGGTCTTCGTTCTTAGCGATGCCTAGCTTCGTCGTCTGCGGATTGGCCGAGGTCAGATGGAAGCCGTTGAACGACTGCGGCGCCGTCACCGTGTAGTTGCCGGGCAGCAAGCCGCTGTCCAGGTAACTGCCGTTCACAGTGTTGATCGTGGTGTCCACGCTCTGGCTCAGGATATCTGTGCCAGTGACGTGCAGCGGCACGCCGTTCAGACTGAGATTCTCGCCGGGATCCTGCTGCCCGTTGGCGTTGAAGTCGAGGTAGACGAAGTCGCCCAGCTTGACGAACAGAATCTCGCCGTAGTTGTTGTCGGTGGATGAAGCACCAGGCCCCGCGAAGATCAGTTGCCGCGGGATGACGTTGGGCGTGGTGTCCTGCAAGCCGGTGGGCTGCGTCTCCACCACCAGGTACCAGCCCGGCAACAGGCTCGTGAAGCTGTAGCCACCATTGTTAATAGTATCTTGGCAGCCGATCAGGGTGTCGCCGGGCACGTCCCACTGGCCGTCCCAGTCGGTGTCGCGGTAGAGGCACACTTCCACGTTGAGAATGCCGTCCTCGTTCAAGTCCTGGATGCCGCCCTCGTTCCAGTCGTAGAACACCACCCCGCTGAGCGTCGCCTTGCCCGTGTAGCCGAAGTCGGCCGTCGTGTAGCTCTGGCCGGCTGCGAGGTTGATCGGGTGCGGCTCCGGTCCGCTCTGGGCGCCCGGAATGAAGTAGTAGCCAGTCAGCGCGGGGCTGGACTCGTCCACATCCACGCAGTAGGTGCCGGCGGGCAACTGGGTGAACAGGTAGGTGCCATCCCCGGCGGTGACGGTCGTGGTATAGGGCAGGCCACTGGGCGGGCAGGTCCCCTGATACAACTTCACAGTCACGCCGTTAATGCCGTGACTTGGCCCCTCGTCCTGTTGGCCGTTGCCGTTGGCGTCGTTCCACACGGTGTCGCCCAAGCTGCCCGGCGGCGCATAGCCGTCGTTGCCAGCCGAGGTGTTCACGTTCGAGACCGCCGTCACCGTCGTCGGGTCGGTGCCCTCGGTCTGGGTGTAGCCGGTCGGATACTGCGGGTCGGTCTCGTCCACGTTAGCCGTCGTGCTGCCGGGCAGCACCATGGCCGTCCAGTCGCCGTTGGCGTCGCTCGCCACCGTCTGCACATTGCCCGCGCTGTCGGTCACCTTCACGTCAACGCCCGCCAGGTTCGGTTCGCCCGCATCCTGCGTCCCGTTGCCATTGGTGTCAATGTACAAGTGGCCGCTGACCGTCGCGTTCACTGGGTTTCGATAACCGAAATCGGCGGTAAGGAAGGCTTCTCCGCCCGCCAGGGTGACGGGTTTGGGGTCATTGGCGGTGGTCAGCACATAGCCGGCAGGGACGCCGCTGACCACATCGACGATGTACTTGCCAGCCGGCACACCGGTGAACAGATAGCCGCCGCTCCCGTTGGTCGTTTGCGTGGCGATGACTGTTTCACCTGCGTCGACTACGCCGTTGCCGTTGGCATCCAGGATGAGATTAACGGTCACCCCAGCGATGCCCGTTTCGGCCCCACCATCTTGCACCCTATCGCCGTCGATGTCGTTCCAGACGAAGTCACCGATGCGGCCGTAAATGGGCGTCGTGTCCCTAAACGGGATCGTGATACCGCCGGAGCTGGCCGAGCCTGTGTTCAGGATTTCCGTCGTGCCCGGGGTTAGGTTGGCGAAACTGTCAATGGTGACCTTGAACGTCACTTGGTATGAGCCGCCAACAGGAAGTGCAGTGACCGAGTCGAGGATACGGCCGCTTCCGTCCAGCGGGAAAGCAGTCCCCGAACCGTCATCGGGGATTTGGGTCGTAACGCCAGCAGCATTCTTGAAAAAGGTGCTGTTGGGAACGTATGTCGTATCTGCTGGCAGGGTGTCCTTCAGCAGGATATCCGGCACCGGTGCGCGGCTGATGTTGTGGATCGCGATCGTGTACAGCAGCACATCGCCGGGGCTGACAAACCCATCACCATCGTTGTCAACAGCCAGGGTGCCGTTCTTGCCGGCCGAGAACAGCGGCAAGGGCGGTATTCCTGTACCCACATCCAAGCCCGGAGCAGCCGCGCTGGCCGTTGTCGGGTCCTGTCCCCAGGCCGCCGCCAGCTTGACGCCGGGCGCAAGGGTATAGAGCAGCATCCCGGTCTGGTTGCGATCGGTCGTGTCGTAGACCTTGGCCCGCTCGAGTTCCTTGAGGCTCAGTACCAGGTCGTATTTGTTGCCGTTGGGATCGGTGAGGGCGCCGGTGGCAGGATCTGCGTCGAAATCGACATAGACCGTGACCGGGGTATCGCCATTGCCGACGGGCGTGACCCAGACCGGATTGCCGTTTTCGTTGGGATTGGTGCCGGATGTAGGATCGCGGCCGATACCCAGGCCAATGAGCACCTGGGGCGTCAACGAATCCTGGGGGATGAGCGTGAACCCCCAGTCCCATGCCTGGTTACCGGTGTATGAGCTGTGATTGACAGTGTCATCGGTAGAGTTGGTGGTCGAGAAGGCGTAGAACGTTGCTCCAGATGTGTAAAAACGCGCGCCATACCCGTCGGGGATGACCTGCGGCAGATATCCGCCTGCCGCGCCGCCCGGGACCGTAAGTGGCGTTGTCGTCAGGACCCCAGACCCGTTCCGAGTTTGATATTGAACGGTGACAGCAGTGGCAGCGGGATTGTACAGCCAGACCGTCGTGGCAGTTCCGGCGACGCCCTGGGCTGTATTCGGCGTTGAAACTGGCTCATAGGAACTGCTGGCCCACAGGTTGACCGGCAACAGCCCGGAATCCCGGCTCTCGTAGTTCGATCCGATGTCGCCGGTGAGGATATCCACCTGCACGGGCTTGTCGGATGTGACCCTTCCCCCCACATTGACGCCACCATTCACGAAGTAGCTCTGCCCCTCTAGCAGGGTTGTCGTCGTCTCGAAGCTTCCGTTCGCATCTTTGTCAATCTGGACGGTAGCCCCACCCTCACCCGCCATAATCGCCAGGCTGGTGTACTCAAACATCTGGTAATCGGTAGGGTCAGGGATGTTCGCGCCCACCGGAGCGCGGTAGTCCGTTCCCCAATTGCTGGTATCGAACACTTCAACTGACCCGGCCAGCAGGGTGCCTGACCCGGCCGCCCAACCCGTCTTGGTCACAGCGACTGTTTTGGTTGCCGCGATCTTGTCCCGACCATCAAAGTCGATAGCCAGAAGATTCGTGGTAGTGATAGTATTATTTAAGACAATCACCGTCCCCGCATTGATGACATCTCCAGCATCCGTGATGACGCCTGGTGCTGCGCCATTGGCAATTTTGCCATCGCCCCAGATTTGCGTGCCACCCAGGTTGCCCGCGCTGTACAGATTCAACGGGTTGGCGATGTCGGCATCATAGCCGTTCTCCCATTGATCGTAATAGACGATGGTGTTGTTGGCCACCGCTGCGATCGAGATGTAGGTCTGAACGGGGTCGGTAGGGGCATTACCGGAACCACCCGACTCAATAGCCTGTAGCCCCGTCAACAACTGGTCTTCGGGGAACGGCACGTAGAAGAGCTGCACTGGCGCCGGATTGGCCGCGGCCGGTGCTTGCGGCGCCGAAGTCTTATCCGGCGTCAGACCGGGCGCCGTGGTGAGCGACGCCATCGGGCCTGCAGCCTGAGCAACGGGGGACAATGCTGGGACGCCCAGAAGCCCGAATACCACGACGACAGCCACTAGCCATAAGGTGCGAGAAAGTATCCGTGAGTTCATTTGATCAACCTCCCTGTGAGACAGAAACAGCAATCGGTCACTGATCTGCATTCTTCCGTGATTAGTCTCAAGAATATCATAGTAATTACAGAAGGTCAACGTATCTAGCTTGCAATTTCCTTACCAAATATGAACTATACTCAGGATTTGATCGGTCGGTTAAACCCAAAACATATCTGTAGATGATGACGCGCTTATAGCACGATAGTTACCGGAATGAACCTTACAGCTTGCTTATGGTTTGAGCCATCGGTGTGCCTTGTGGGCGACGAAGGGGAGGACTGCCGCGCTGGCGGCGCACTTCGACCGTTTCAGGCGGGGGAATAAAACGCGTGTAGGGCCGGTTGACAACCGGCCCTACACCTCTAGCATATCCTGGCGTTCTACTCACCGCGCAGCGCCCGCCAGACCCGTTCCGGCGTCAGCGGGAGGACGTTGATCTGCACGCCGATGGCATCGTAGACCGCGTTCGCCACGGCCGGACCGACGCCGTCCAGCGGGATTTCGGCCACGGCCTTCGCGCCGAAGGGGCCTGTCGGCTCGTAGGTCTGCACGAAGCGCACCTGCAGCTCGGGCATCTCGTCGGCTGCGAAGATGCGGTAATCGCCGAAGCGCGGGTTGACCATCCGGCCGCGCGCGTCGAAAACCATCTCCTCGCACACGGCGTAGCCCAGCGCCTGGGTCATGCCGCCCTCGATTTGGCCGGTCGCGGTTGCGGGGTTAACGATCGTGCCGCAATCGAGCGCCATCGCCAGCTTCTCCACCGTCACCTGGCCCGTAGCCGTGTCTACGGCGACTTCGGCGAACTGGACCGCGAACGGCGGCGGGCTGTCGGGGCTGACGTAGGAGCCGACGGCCATGATCTGGTGCTGGTGGCTGTGGTGCAGGCTTTCCAGCGCGACCTGCGCCAGCGTCACGCTCCGGCCGTCGTTGGCCCACGCCTGCCGATCGGCCAGGACGATCTCGTCCGGCGAAACGCCCAGCAGCCGTCCCGCCACGGCCTTGATCTGCTCGGCCACCTTGCGGGCAGCCTCCACCACCGCCGCGCCGGAGATGTAGGTTGTGCTGCTGGCGTAGGCGCCCTTGTCAAACGGCGTAAAATCGGTGTCCGACGAGTAGGTGATGAAATCCTCCGGCGGGCAGCCCAGGATCTCCGCGGCCATCTGGGTCAGCACCGTGTCGGAGCCGGTGCCCAGGTCCGTTGCGCCCACCAGCAGGTTGAAGCTCCCGTCGTCGTTCATCTTGATGCTCGCCGCACCCATGTCCAGATTGGGGATGGCCGTGCCCTGCATGACGAACGCGACGCCCTGGCCGCGACGAAGGGGACTAGGGACTAGGGGACTAGGAACTGGGATACCTGATCCCTGATTCCTAGTCCCTAGTCCCTGATCCCAAGCCCGCCAGCCAATCATCTCCGCCCCCACCCGTGCACATTCCACGATCGCGTTCGTGCGGATCAGCTCCCCGTGCGCCTCGCGGCCTTCGCTCCACGCCTTCGACATGGGGTGCTCCTCGCCCGGCTTGACCACGTTCAGCAGGCGAAACGCCAACGGGTCGAGGCCCAGGGCGCGGGCGATGCGCTCCATGTGGCTTTCCAGCGGGAAGAAGCCCTGGGGCACGCCGTAGCCGCGGTACGCGCCCGAGGTCGGCGTATTGGTGTAGACCACGTCGGCGTGAAAACGCAGATTGCACCGGCCATCAGGCCCCTTGTCGGCCGGATAGAGCGACATGGCCTTGTGGCCGGTGTTGCCGGTGACGGTGAGCGCGTGGCCGCCATAGGAGCCGGTGTCGCTCAACGCGATCATCTCGTTCGCCACGATCCGGCCGTCGTTCATCACTCCGGTGCGCATCTTGACGATCATCGGGTGGCGCGAGGTGCTCGCCATGAACTGCTCCTCGCGCGTGAACTCCAACTTGACCGGCCGGCCGGTGGCGATGGTCAAGTGGCCGCAGATGTCCTCGACCAGCACCTCCTGCTTGTTGCCGAACCCACCGCCGATGCGCGGCTTGATCACCCGGATGCGTTTGACCGGCAGCCCCAGCACCGGGGCCAGGATGCGCCGGGCGTGAAACGGCACCTGGGTGCTGGTGCGGATCACCAGCCGGTCGTTCTCGTCCCAGTGAGTGATGCAGACATACGGCTCGATGGGCGTCTGCTGCACTTTCGGCACCTCGTACTCGCCCTCGAAAACGTGGTCTGCGGTCTGCATCGCCGCATCCACGTCGCCGATGTCAATGCGGATGGCCGCGGCGACGTTGCGCTGCGGATCGCACTCGCCAAAAGGCACGTAGTCCGGCTCGTCGTGGATGATCGGCGCGGTGGGGGACAGGCTTGCGCGCGGGTCAAGGATCGCGGGCAGTTCCTCGTACTCCACCTCGATCAGCCCCAGGCCGCGTTGAGCGATCTCCTCGGTTTCCGCGGCCACCGCGGCCACGCGGTCGCCCACGTAACGCAGCTTCCGATCCAGGCTGACGAAATCCAGCGGCCCGGGGATCGGATCCGACTGGCCCGCGGTGGAGAAGACCACGCGCGGGATGTCCTGGTAGGTGAGCACCGCATGGACGCCCGGCAGCGCCCGCGCCCGGCTCGCGTCAATGCGCTTGATGACGCCGTGTGCGATCGGGCTGCGCAGAATTTTGCCCACCAGCATCCCGCGCATCTCCACGTCCGCGGTGAATGCGGGCTTGCCCTGGGCCAGCTTGACCGCGTCTACCTTGGGTTCGGAGGCGCCGACGTAGCGGGTATTAGGTATTGGGGATTGGGTATTAGAAGTTTCGGGCTTCGGCGCGCCTTCGTGGGCGGCCAAACCCGAATACCCAATACTTAATACCTCCTCTCCCCGCATCCGCGCCGCCGCGGCCAACACCGCCGCCACCGGCTTGACGTAGCCTGTGCAGCGGCAGAGGACGCCGGAGAGCACCTCGCGCACCTCGGCCTCGGTGGGATTGGGATTCTCGGCCAGGAGCGCCTCGGCCGCCAGCAGTTGAGCCGGGGTGCAATAGCCGCATTGGATCGCACCGGCCTCGATAAAGGCTTGCTGGAGCGGGTGCAGCCCGGCGGTATGCTTCCAGCCTTGCTCCGGGTGCTCACCCAACGCCTCGACCGTCGCGACCACATGGCCGTCGGCCTGGGCTGCCAGCAGCGTACATGACGTGACCGGCACGCCGTCGAGCAGAACAGTACACGCGCCGCACTCGCCCGTCTCGCACCCGTGCTTGACGCCGAAGACGCCGTTGCGCCGCAGCGCGTCGAGCAGGGACTCGTTGACAGAAATATCCCAGGTTATGGGAATGTCGTTAAGATTGAAGCTGAGTTGCATCGTTGCACTCCTTATCGTGCTGCGTGACGAATGCTGCGTGAGGAATGACGCGGCAAATCACGCAGAAAAACCATCACGTAGCACGCATCACGTATCACGCTGCCACGCCTGGCTCAACGCCCGTTCACTCAGCACCCCCGCCATTGCCTTTCGGTATTCTGCGCTGCCGCGGAAGTCGCCGGTGGGGTTGACCAGCTCAGACGCGCGCGCCGAGGCTTGGGCGATCAATCCAAGGCTGAGAAACCGACCTTCGAGCATGGACTCGACCACGGGCAGGCGGATAGGCGTTTCGGCAACGCCGCCCAAGGCCAACCGCGCGTGAACGCAGCGGTCGCTGTCGAATGCCAGCACGGCCGCGGCGACGACGATGGGCGCATCGGCTGGCGTGCGGGCGACCGTCGCCAGGCCGGCGCCGGTGGGGCGCTCTGCCCGGGGGAGGATAATCTCGGTGATCAGCGCGGGCGCGGCCAGCAGGTCGGCGCGATGGGGCAGGAAGTCGGCAATCGGGACGAGACGGGAACCCGCGAAACCATAGAGCGTGACGTGTGCATCGCAGGCCAGCAGCGCCACGACCAACGGATCATCGGCCGCGGCCGCAGCGAGCGCGCCGCCGACCGTAGCGCGGTTGCGCTGCACGTTGCCGCCCCACCGCCGCGCGCCCTCCGCGATGATTTGCCCCACGTGCGACGCACTTGCGAAGTGCGTCGCACGTTCCCCCAGCGTCGCACGTTCCCCCAGCGTCGCCCGCGTCACCATCGCGCCGATGCGCCAACGGCCGCCAGGCTCTTCGGTGATGAGATCCAGCCCCAGCCCTTGCAGATCCACCACGGCCTCCACCGCCGGATCGGCCGACCCAAGCAATGTGTCCCCCCCAGCCAATGGCACGGTGTGGATGCCCGGCCGGGACAACAGTGCCAGGACGCGGTCTAGTTCCCGTCCATCGCCTTCGACGGCGGGACGATGATATTCACGCAGATTTAGCAACATCAGGGAACCTCCTGAGAAGCACTCCATGAAAGGCAACACGATTATAGCACCCGTGGCGCAGAACGGCAACAGGCGCGACCCCGGCAGATACCCCTTTCGTCCGCGTCGTGATACAATAGCGCCCGATATCCCGCTGAACAGGAGCCTCGATGGCCCGACAAACCAACAGCGCACGCCCAGACCCGGCTCAACGTCCGGCGCCCAGCGCGCAGTCGCTCTTTCGCTTCATGCTTGCCGATGCCGAAGCCGCGGAGGCCCTGCAGAAGGCGACCGCCAAATACAACGCCCTCCTCTGGCTGCAAGATGGCCCGAACGTCAAGCGCATCCGGCAGGCGGCGACGGCCGAGGAGCTGCTCGACCTGATTCCGCTGACCGACGGTCTGGCGCGCCTGGCGTGGCTGGATCGCGCTCGCGGCCTCGGCGCCGAGGCGCTGTCGGCCATCGCAAGCCGATTGCGCAACGTCAAAAACCTCCGTGACGAAGAGGCGCGCCGGCTGGTCGCCGACCGGCTCATCAGCGCGCTGCGCTGGCAGGGCGCGGCCGGGGCACAGGCGCTCCTGGATGGCTTCGACGACCTCGACAGCTTCGGCAGGAGCCTGGCGGCCGTCGCCCTGGGCCTCCTCGCCGCGCCGGCCGCGGCCGACCGGCTGTGGGCCTTCTACCAGGAAGCCGTCCGCACGCCGGCGGAGACGGATTTCGTCGGCGCGCTGTGGGGGCTGACGGACCTGGGCGATCCGCGGGTCGGCGACGCGCTGGCGGATCTGCTGGCGACCGGGCGCGACTTCTACGAATTGTATGGGCTGTTGGCGTTGGCGGGCAATGGCCGGGTGATCCTGCCGCTGGCTGCCCGTCTGACCGACCTGCCGGAGGAAGATCGAGCCGACCCGCTGATGGCGCTGATCGCCATAGGCCATCGCCTCGGCAGGGAGGCTCTGGTGGTCGAGCTTGCCGCAGGCGAGTCGCCGCAGGACGCAGTCGCCGACGAAACGGCCGACCTCATCCTGGCCAGGCCGGCCGATTGGCCCATCCAGTATTTCGATCTGTTCTTTCACGGCTTCAATCCCCAGGTGGCCGAGGAAATGCTCCGATGAACCTCTTCGGCGATCGGTTCAGCATCCGGCCCATCGTGGCAGAGGACTTCCCGGCCCTGCTGGAAGTCTACCGCCAATGCGGGGATTTCCTGGCGTTGGGGCCGCAGCCGCACGCCTCCGCGGAGATGATCCGGGCCGACCTCGCCCTGTCAAGCGCCGCCGGCGGCCTCTTCTGTGGCATCTTCGATCCGGCAGGCGCCATGCTGGGCGTTGTGGATTTCGTGCCCGCCGGCCACGAGGGCCATCCGGCGCATGGATTCATCGAGCTGCTGATGATCGCCCAACCCCACCGCGGCCGTGGCTTGGGCGCCGGGGTCATTCGGGCCGTGGAAGCCGAGATCAGCCGCGCGCCGCAGGTCACAGCCATCCTGGCCGGCGTGCAGGTGAACAATCCCGCCGCGATCCGCTTCTGGGATCGCATGGGGTACAAGATTGTCGGTGGGCCGGAGCTATTTCTCGATGGGACGACGGCGTGGAGCTTGCGCAAGGAGTTGGGGAGTGCAGCCTGGCGCGGTCGGGGGATCGGCCAGAGCGATGAGGCGACCGTATGAAGAGCTGGATCGCTGGGGCGATGGCGGCCGCGGCCGGGGTTGGCGCGTTCGTCGCGCTCTACGCCCGGTTCATCGAGCGGACGCAGATTCGGCTCGACCGGTTCACCGTGCGTGTGGACAAGCCGGGCCTGCCGCCGGGCGGGTTGACCATCCTGCACCTCTCGGATTTGCACTGCCGCGCGACCGACCCGGTGCAGACGCGCAAGCTGGCGCGGCTGGAACGCCTCCTGACCGGCGAGCAGTATGACCTTCTGGCCGTGACCGGCGACCTGATCACCGACACTGCGGGGCTGGATGCCAGCCTGGCGTTCCTGGCGACACTGCGCCCGCGGCTCGGTGGGTTCTTCTGCCCCGGCAACCGCGATTACTGGGAATCGGGCTTCCAGGCCTTGTTTGCCCGCGCTGAGCCGGGCGCGACGCCGCTCCGCTGGACCGATGCGCACGAAATCGCCCGGCGACTGCGGACCTACAGCCGCAAAATCCTGCACAACGAGCGGACGTTCCTGCGGGTGCTGCGCAACGACACCACGTCCATGCGCGCCGGTTTGCAAACCATCGGCATGCGCCCCCTGATCAACGCGGTCGTGCATCTGGAGGCCGATGGTTTGGATTTGTGGATAGCAGGGGTGGACGACCTGACGGGCGGCGAGCCTGACCTGGCGGCTGCGTTGAGCGGCGTCCCCAACGCCGCGCCGCTTCTCTTGCTGGCGCACAACCCCGACATCTGGCTTGATCCGCTTGCCGACCGGGCCGATCTGATCCTGGCCGGCCACACGCACGGCGGCCAGGTGCGTCTGCCGTTAGTCGGCGCTCTGTACGTCCAGGGGACCCATCTTTCACGCCGCCGGCCCGCTGGCTGGTTCGAGCGGGGCACGACGCGCATGTTCGTCACCCGCGGGGTGGGCGAAAGCTTCCGCTGGCGACTTGGCGCGCAGCCGCAGGCGGCGTTGATCCGGGTGGTGTAAGCAATGCAACGTTGGATTTGGCGTCTTTTGGCCGCGACGGCCGGCGCGGGCCTGGCGGCCGTGCTGTATGCCCTGTTGATCGAGCGCACGCGAGTTCAACTCGACCGGTTCACAGTCGCGATCGACGCGCCCGGTCTGCCGCCGGAGGGGATCACGATCCTGCACCTCTCCGATTTTCATTTTGGGGCCGACGGGTGGGTGCAGGCGCGTAAGATCGCGCGTCTGCGCCGGCTGCTGGATGGCGTGCAGTATGACCTGGCGGCCCTTACCGGTGATCTGATCCACGACGCCGCGGGGTTGGAGCCTGCGATCGAGTTGGTGACAACCCTGCGGCCACGGCTCGGCGGGTTTAGCTGCCCCGGCAACCACGATTACGCGGAGTATACGGTCTGGGGAATCTTCGGCCACACCTGGCAGGAGAGCGGGAGAGGAGGTCGGCTGAACCTGGCGAATCTGGTCGAAGCTGTGCGGAAACTGGGGGATTTCGGCCGCAAAGTGCTGCGCAACGAGCTGGTGCGGCTGCCGGTCGCGTTCAACGATATGGACGCCATCCACGCGGCCTTGACCCGGGCCGGGGTTCAACCCTTGGTCAACCGCGGCGTCCCCGTGCCGGTCGGCGGCGGGAGCCTGTGGGTCGCGGGGGTGGACGATCTTACCGAAGGGCGACCGGACCTGCCCGCGGCCCTGGCCGATGTGCCGGCCGGCGCGGCGCTGGTTCTGCTGGCCCACAACCCTGACATCTGGCTGGCGCCGGGCGTTGAACGGGCCGATCTGATCCTCGCCGGGCACACCCACGGCGGGCAAATCCGCCTGCCCCTGCTCGGTGCGGCGCACACCCAGGGCACGCACCTGACCCGCCGCCAGGCGGCCGGCTGGTTCAGCCGGGGTCGGTCGCGCATGTTCGTCAGCCGCGGGGTGGGCGAGAGCATCCCGCTGCGGTTTGGCGTCCGGCCGCAGGTGGCGTTGATTCGGTTGGTCTCGCGGACCTGACGAGGTGACAGGGTGACAAGGTGATGGGTGACAGCCTGCACGTCACCTTGTCACCCTCTCAGACAGTCAGCGTCGGATCGCCCACTTGCGGTTTGACCACCTCGCCGGGCGCGGGCTGCCATCGCTCGCAGCGCCGCGCGGCCGGCGCAGGGCGATCCTCGTGTGGCCCGCCAGGACAGCGACAAAACGCATTCAAGCGCGGCACCTGCCCGTCGCCGGTGCTGCGGAAGAACTCCACGAAAGCGCAGGTGTCGCAACTCGGCTGTCGTGGACCTTTTAGCCTTTGGAGCAGCTTGCTGAACATCGTCGGCTTGTTTGAGATTGGATATTAGATATTGGGTATCGGCGACTCGCCTCTATTATCCAATATCTAATATCCGGCCTTCTATTCGCCCTCGCGGACGATCACGTGGCCGATGCCGCCCTCGACCTTCAGGTCGGCGCGGTTTTCGGCGCTGCTAAAGCCGGGCGACGTGTACGTATTGCCGCTCTGGCTGAAGCTCCCGTTGACAGTCACGCCGCCCAGGCCACCCTCGGTGCGGATGCGAGCTGCCACGCCTCGCGGAACGATGACGATCACTTCGCCGATGCCGCCCTGAATCTTGGCGTCCAGCCGGCCGCGCTGTGGCAAGGTCAGCGTCACCTGGCCCACGCCGCCGGTCAGATCCAGACTGGTCACGCTCAACCCCGACAGGTCGAAATTCGACCGGCCCACGCCGGCGCCGATCGTCAGGCGGATCGGCACGTCGCGGTTCAGTCCCAGGTTCCACACCTTTTGCTCATCCCATGCCTGGCCGGGCCACACGGTTGTGAGGCCGCGACTCTTCAACTCGTAGTGCGCCACGTCGCCCGATTTGTTGTACTGGCGATCCAAGTGCTCGCCGGGGCTGAGCATCACCTGGCCCTCGATCAGCCCGGCCGTCTCGTCCAGCGCCTGGAGGTTCAATCCACCGGCGCCGAAACCGATCTCCACATCGGCGCTTGTGGCGCCGTTCAGCGGCTCGCTGATGCTTTCGGTTGTCAATGGCCCACTCGCCACACGGCCCCATTGCGGCACGCCGAGCCAGATCGCGGCGGCCAGCGCGGCCAGCAGCAGGGTCGCCACGATCAACGATCCCCAGGCCGATCGCCGGCCGATCAGGATGTCCAGCCCGACCGCGATCAGAAGCACCGGCCAGAGCCGGAACAGAGTGTCCCAGATGCTCCAGCTCAACATACCGAGATTGTTCAACAGGAAGACGATGCCCGCGCCGATCAGGATTACCGGCCAGACCAGGCCGCCCCTGCGATGATGATGTTCGTTCATGGATGAGATGCTCCTTTTTTGGGACGAACGACGAAGGACCGACGACGACTGATTTCGTCATTCGTCTTTCGTCATTCATCATTCGTCATCTGTCAGTCCTTGCCGCCCACGCGCCGCCAGATCAGCACCACGCCGCCGAGGATCAGCAAGAAGGGCCACAGCACGTCGAAGCGCAGCCAGAACAGCCACGGGATGTCCAGATTCCGCAACAGCGCGATCAGGCCGAAGAAGACCAGCGCCGCGCCGACGATGATGCCGGCCTGCGGGTTCGGCTTGCTCAACGATTCGCGCAGCTCCTCGCCCATCGCGCGTGCCCGGTCGGCGATCTCCTGGCCGCCGGTATGGGCCGTCTCGGCGCTGCCGGTCGCACCTTCGCCCTCGTAGGGAATGATGATCCACAGCACCAGGTAGAGCGGCACGCCGATGCCGCTGCTCAATCCCAACAGCAGGAAGAACAGGCGCACGATCACCGGATCAATACGCAGGTATTGGCCTATACCCCCGCACACGCCGGCAATCATCTTGTTGCCACGACTGCGATACAGTTTACTGCTCATTTCCCCCTCCCTCCCTCCTGAAACCTACGACCGGCGCCCCACGAACGTTCGGTAGAGCACGTACGCGCCGGCTGCGATCAGTGCGATGGGCCAGATGATGTTGATCCACCCGCCCAGGGTCACGATCAGCAGCAGGCCCATGATGCCCAGCACGGCGGCGGGAATCCACGCCCACTTCATCCGGCCCCGCGGCGTCGGCAGCAGATAGACCAGCCCGAACGTCGCGGCCAAGCCCAGGAAGAAGATGCCGCCGACCACTTCGCCCGGAATAACCTCGCCCAGCGCGGCGACCACGGCCAACGTCAGCAGCGTCCCGCCGGGGATCACCGCCCACCAGAACTCGCGGCGCATGGCGTAGATCACCCAGAAGCTCAACCCGATAGCGCCCAGGAAGAGCGCCCCGCCGAGCGCACCCAAGTGCTCGCCGAAGCCGATCAACGCGGCGAGGCCCAGCAGCGTGAAGCCGGGGATCACCGCCCACCAGTGCTCGTGGTTGGTGAGCACTACGAACAGGAATGCCAGTCCGCCGGCGCCAAACAGCAGAACCCAGACCAGGTTCTCGAACGGGCCGAGGACGTTGAAGTTCTGCAGCAAGAACAGGATGCCCACTGCTACCAGCAGGATCCCCAGACCGATGTACCCCTTTTGGCTTTTCATGATCTCCTCCCTTGTGTGATTCTGCAAGATGCCAGACCGGTTTGCGCGCCGGTCACGACTCTTATACGCAAGGCGGGGCGGCAGGTTGCGCGGGGTATGTTGTGTGTGCCATTGGGCCATAGATCACAGACAGCATTGCCCGTCCAGTATATGCTTTTACAGGCTGATTCTGGCAGATTCTGCCCCGCTGTTACGTCAGCGGACAAACATGCATTCACCGAAAGTGCAGAAGTCGTGCACTAATCCGAAGAAAAAAACAGGAAGAAACCCATGGCTCGACAATTCTCGAAGTTCAGCGTGCTCTCCCGACTGGCGATCGTCGCCCTGACCCTGATTGCACTTGGCGCCATCCTGGCAGCGTGCTCTCCGGCCGCCCCTGCGCCGGCCGCGACCGCGGCGCCGACCGTCGTACCCCAACCGACCCAGCCACCTGCGCCCACGGCCGCGCCTGCGACGCAAGCCGCTCCGGCCGCGACCAAAGCTGCCGTGCCCGCTGCCACTCAGGCCACCAACCAGACCATCCCGACCGCCGCGCCAGCCCCAACCGCGGCCAAGCCCGCCGCGGTCAGCTTTGCCAAAGACGTGCTGCCGATTTTCGAGCAGAACTGCGTCAAGTGTCACGGCGGCCAGCAGACCAAAGCGGGATTGGTCTTGACCGGCTACGCGCAGACGATGAAGGGTTCCGAGAACGGCCCGGTGATCAAGGTCGGTGACGCCGCCAACAGCTTCCTGGTGCAGCAGATCATCAACGGGAAGATGCCCCAGCGCGCGGCCAAGCTGCCGCAGGCCCAGATTGATCTGATCAGCGCGTGGGTGAACGCCGGCGCGCCGAACAATTGACGGTATCGGAGCGCGAGGGGGTTCTCATGCCCTACGACAACATCGCCATCCAGATAGACGAGACCTACGAATCCGATGTAGACGCCGCCGACCTCGCGGCCGTCGTGGCCGCGGTGTTGCAGGCTGAGGGCCAACCCGACGCCGAAGTCACGGTGGTCATCACCGACGACGAGGAAGTGGCCGGCCTCAACGCGCAATACCGCGGGGTCGAAGGTTCCACCGATGTGCTCTCGTTCGCCGCGCAGGAGCCGACCCCCGGCTTCGTCAGCGCGCCCGAGGCCGCGGCCTACCTGGGCGACGTCATCATCGCCCTGCCGTTCACGCGCCGCCAGGCCGCCGAGTTAGGCCGATCGCTGCAGGATGAGCTGCGCCTGCTCGCCGTCCACGGCACGCTGCACCTCTTTGGCTATGACCACGCCGAGCCAGCGGAGGAGGCGGCCATGTGGGCGAAGCAGGATGCAGTGTTGCAGGGTGAAAGCTAGAGGGTGAAAGTTAGAGGTTGAAAGTTGGTAGTTGGAGATCGGTGGCGGCTTGATATCGGCGATTGCAGTTTTCGGTTTCGAGCCGCGGTCGTTCGTCGTTCGTCGTTGGTCGTTCGCCCATGAAACGCTTTCTCCGCGGTTTCCGCTACGCCTTCCAGGGCATCGCCTACGTGTTGCGCACACAGCGGAACGCGCGGGTGCATGTAGGCGTAGCGGGCCTGGTGATCGTCGCGGGGATCTACTTTCGGGTGACGGCGGTCGAGTGGGCGATCCTGACGCTGACGATAGGGTTCGTCTTCAGCGCGGAGATGATTAATACCGTCGCTGAGCTGGCGGTAGATCTGCTCACCCAGCGCTTCCACCCGATGGCGAAGATTGCCAAGGATACCGGCGCGGGCGCAGTGCTCATCGCGGCCATCGCGGCAGTGGCAGTGGGGATCGCGATCTTCGGGCCGCGGGTGTGGGCTCTGCTTTTTGATTAAACCACGAAGTCACCAGACCCGTTTTGGGGTTGCTTCGTGCCTTGTGTCCTCGTGGTTACAACTTCACCCATACGGAGATTCCCATGACCGCACGGATGACCAGACGCGAGCGCCTGCTCGCCACCTGCAACGGGGAGCCAACCGACCGGACGGCCGTGGCCCTTTGGCGGCATTTTCCGGGTGACGATCAGCGTCCGGCCGACCTGGCCGCGGCCACGGTGGCCTGGCAGCGGGAATACGACTGGGATTTCATCAAAGTGACTCCCGCCAGCAGCTTCTGCCTGGCCGGCTGGGGTGTGAAGACCCGTTGGGTGGGCGGAGACGAGGGGACGCGCGACTACGTCAACACGGTCATTGCGCAGCCGGAAGATTGGGCGCGGCTGGCTGTGCTCGACCCGGCCGCGGGCGTCCTGGGCGGGCAACTCCACTGCCTGGCGCTGATCCGCGACGCCGTGGGAACGGATGTGCCCTTCATCCAGACGATCTTCAGCCCGCTGGCCCAGGCGCGTCACCTGGCCGGGCCTGACCTGCTGCTCGTTCACTTGCGCCGGCATCCTGCCCTGGTTCACCAGGCCCTCGAAACGATCACGCAGGGCACGATTCGCTTCATTCGGGCCTGCCTGCCGCTCGGCATCGCGGGCATCTACTACGCGATCCAGTGGGCCAGCTATCGCACCCTGACTGAGGCGGAGTACCGCGAGTTTGGCGAGCCATATGACCGGCGCATCCTGGCCGCCGCGGCCAAGGGCTGGTTCAACATGCTCCACCTGCACGGCGCCGACGGGATGTTCGACCTGGTGGCGCAATACCCCGGCCAGGCGCTCAACTGGCACGACCGCGAGGCCGGCCCCACCCTGGCCGATGGAATGCGGCGGTTCCGTGGCGCGGTCTCCGGCGGGCTGGAGCATTGGGATGACTTGCTCCGGGGCGACCCGGCAGGCATCCGCGCCCGCGTCGCCGACGCCCTCGCCCAAACCGCCGGCCGGCGGCTCATCGTCTCCTCCGGCTGCGTGGCTCCGGTCAACGCGCCGTTCAGTAATCTGAGAGCGGTGCGCACGGCCGTGGAACCGGGGGCGTAGTGCGTATTGCGTGGTGCGTGTTATTCCCATGTCGCTCCACGCTCCACGCAGCATGCAACACGGAACACACCATGCCCAACGACTTCACCTACTGCCCCCGCTGTGCCGCGCCGCTGACCGAGGGGATCAAGTTCGGTCGGACAAGGCGGTTTTGTCGCTATTGCGGCTTCATCCATTTCCGCGAGCCGAAGGTGGCCGTGGCCGCGTTGGTGAGCGACGCCGATCGCGTGCTGTTGGTGCGCCGGGCGGCCGTGCCAGCCATCGGCTACTGGGCGCTGCCGGCCGGCTACATGGACGCCGATGAGCTGCCCGATGAGGCTGTGGTACGGGAAGTGGCCGAGGAGACCGGCGTGGTTGTGCGGGTGACTGCCTTGCACGCGGTCGCGCCGCTCGCGGGCTGGGCCGAACGCCGTGGCATCCTGGTGCTCTATCGCGCCGAGCGGGTCAGCGGCGAGCCGACCCCCCGCGATGACGCCAGCGAGGCGCGCTGGTTCGGCCGGGCGGAGATTCCGTGGGATGAGCTGGCGTTCGAGTCCACGGCGCAATTCCTGCGGGAGTGGGCGGATCGTCCGCTGCCGCGATAATCACCCCGCAAGCGCCCTTCGATCTCCCTGATGACGGGCAGCATCCACCAACGCTGCCTCATTCTGGGCCGGATATGCCAACGGTTGATCGGCAGCGAGGATCAGGCCGCCATCCTGGCCCAGGGTTTGAATCGCCGCCAGCGCAGCGCGGCGCACGTCGGCCGGGCTGCCGCACTGCATAATCTCGCTGGGAACCCCGCCGTAGAAGGCGATGCGCCGTCCGTAGCGCGCCTTGAGCGCGGGCAGATCGCACGCGACGTTTTGCAGGTTGAAGACGGTCACGCCCGCGTCCAACAGGTCGCCGATGAATGCCTCGGCGCGACCGCAGGTGTGGAAGAAGACCGCAGCGCCGGCATCGCGATAGACGGCGATGATGCGCGCCAGGCCGGGCAAGACCATGCGCCGCCACAGCTTCGGCGCGATGAGTGGTCCGTCGGTCCCGGCGTAGTCATCGGCCAGCCAGCCGGCCTCGACCCCCGCGGCCAGGTAACCGGCCGCGATGGCAGCGTGGTAATCGGCGATGCGCTCCAGTGCGGCGAAGCTGGCCTCCGACTCGCTCAAAAGCGCGGAAAACCCGTGTTCTGCCCCCAACAAGGCCAGGAAGCGTTCGAATGGCCCCAGACCGTGTTGGCCGATGACCAGGGTTTGTTCCTGGTCTATACCATCTAGCAGGCCAGCGAAGAGGGCGCGATCGCGGCCGTCGGGGATGGAACGAGTCAGGAGTTCGGCGGCTGTGCGGACCGGACGCGCCACCGGATGCGACTCGGCCGGCTCGCCCGCCCCGACCATGTAGCTTGCCGGCAGCGGCGCCCACGTCACACCCCACTCGTCAACCCCGTCGCGCGGCGGCTTACGGCCGCGGTGGTTCACCAGCAGCCAGACCCCCTCGGCGGCGTAGGGCACATAGGAAGGCAAGCGGTGATAGATGGCGCGCAGCAAGTTCTCTTTGGCGGATCGTGACATCGTCAGAACGGTTCCACCCCGCGCAGAAAGGCCGCGCTCTCCTCCGGCAGGGCGGTGTTGATGAACATCCCGCTCCCCATCTCGAAGCCGGCCGTCCTGGTCACCTGGGGGACAATCGTCACGTACCAGTGCAAATAATCCAAGCCAGGGTCGTGGAGCGGCGCCGAGCGGATCATGTAGTTGTAGTCCGGATCGCGCAGCCCCACGTAGAGGCGGCCGAGTACGTCGCGCAGGATGGCGCCCAGGGCGTTCACCTCGTCTGGCGTGGCCTTCAGAAAATCGGACCCGTGGCGGCGGGGGATGATCCAGGTGTGGAACGGCGAGAACGCCGCGTACGGGATGATGGCGACGAAGTATTCGTTTTCGGTGATCAGGCGCTCGCCGGCAGCCACCTCGTCGCGCCACATCTGGCAGAAGACGCACCGGCCCGTGTCATCGAAATAGCGGCGGGCTTCCTCCATCCGGACGCGGATTTGATGGGGCACGACCGGCATCCCCACGATCTGCGCGTGGGGGTGATCCAAAGACGTACCAGCCTGGGGGCCGTGGTTCTCGAAGCAGATGACATGCTCGACGTAGGGAATCCGGGCGAATTCAATGGCCCGCGCCTGGAGCACGGCGATGACGCGCGCCGCCTCCGCAGGGCTTACCAGGCCCAGGCAGGTATTGTGCTGGCGCGATTCGACGATTACCTCGTGCCGGCCGATGCCCGGCAGCCAACGATAAACGCCGTCGAAGTGCCTCTCGTAGCCGCCATCCCCCAGGTGTAGCGCAGGGTACTTGTTCAGCACCACGCGCACGTCCCAGGGGCCTTCGGCCGGAATCCGCATCTGCTCCGCAGGCGGCTGCTCCTCGTTGCCTGGGCAGAACGGGCAGAAGACGGATCGTTCCGGGCGGTCGGCCGTCGGCGTACGTTCTAGCCGCACGAACTCCTGCGGCCGGCGGGCGCGTTCCGTCGAGATAATGACCCATTCCTTGGTCGCGATATTTTGGCGGATTTCAGCCATGGCTTCCCTCCATCACGGGGATTGTACCGCAAGCAGACAGAGGAAGCAAAGGGAGGGAGTCGGGTGCTTTGAGATGCGGGCAAATTGGTGTATGATCTGGGGAGAGGGTCAGGAGCACGGTCGGAGACCGACCCCGACGAATTATTCCAGCCGAAAGGAGAGACCAATGAAAGCCCGCGAGGTTATGCAAACCGAGGTGGTCACGTTGATTCCTGATGCGCCCATCAGCGAGATCGCGCGCCTGTTTCGGGCGCACGGCATCAGCGGCGCGCCGGTGATGGAGGGCGGCGAGATCATCGGCATCGTCACCGAGATTGATCTGATTGCCCGCCACGCCCGGCCGCACTCGCCGCTCTACCTCCCGCTGCTGGATGCGAAAATCCCCCTGCACGGCCAGCGTGAATACCGGGAGATCGTTCGTCGCATCCTGGGCACGACCGCGCGCGCGATTATGACCGCGCCGGTGAAGACCGTGGATGCCGATGCCGACCTGGAGGAGGTCGCCACGATCATGGTGGACGGCAAGGCCAATCCGCTGCCCGTGCTGTCCGAGGGAAAGCTGGTCGGCATCATCGGCCATACGGATTTGATCACGCATCTGGAGGAGGCGCGGGAGGTAGTGGATTGACGCGGATCAACGCTGAAACCTACAGGCACACGGAAACGTAATAAGGGTGATAGAGATGCCCGGCTGGCTTGCGATCTGACCGTGTCGGCCGGGAGGTGTGGAAAACAGACAAGGGCAAGCGATTGCCAGGAGGAAGAAGCCATGTCCGAAGAAGAGCGTAACATCATCCCGCCGGAGGTTCCTGTCGCGTCTGACGCGCCCCAACCGCCGGTCGAACCCGCGGCCGAGGTGCCTGCCGCGCCGTCCTTTGAGCTGCCGCCGGCCGAAGGCCCACAGGAGACGCCGCCGATGATCCCGTCACCTGCACCCGCGCCGACCCGCCCGGCGACGGGAGATGTCACCAGCGACGACCGGCTAATGGCCGCGCTCGCGTGGGTGACGTTGGCAGTTTTGCAGCTTCCGATCGTCTCGGTCGTGTTGCTACTGGCCGAGGGCAATAAAGATCGGCCGTTCCAGCGCTACCACGCGGTCACGTCCATCGCGTTCTGGGTGGTCGCGATCGGCTACGAGATCCTGGCCGGCATCGCCTATGCCATCCTGGGCACCGTCACCCTGGGCTGCGGGTTCGCCTGCCTTTGGGTGATCTTCTTCCTGCCGCACCTGGTCGCGCTCTACTACGCGTTCCAGGCGTACAATGGCAAGGCGGTCGAGATTCCGGTCATTTCGGAGTTCGTGCGCAAGCAGGGGTGGGCGTGAGTTCAGGGATCAGGAGGCAGGGATCAGGGATCAGATCTGACTCCTGTCTCCTGTCTCCTGTCAATATACCCATGGCGCCAACTTCTTCACCCGCCGCCGATAGTCCGCATACCCCGCATACGCCTCCACCAGCCATCGCTCCTCGCGCCGCGACTTCAGATCGAAAAAGACGAACAGCACCACCGCCAGGGCCGCGCCCAGCAGATTCTCGCGAAAAATGCCCCAACCGAGCGTGCCCAGGATCAATCCGGTGTAGATGGGGTGGCGGACGATGCCGTACACGCCCGTCGTGACCAGCGCCCCGCCCTCGATGGGCTTCGGGTAGGGACTGAAGTTGCGCCCCAACGCCAGCACGCCGCCCGTGCCAAACACGCCACCCACGGCGATGATCGCCAGACCCAGGATGCGTAGCCAGAACGGGAACGGAAACAGCTCGACGCGCGGAAGGAAAAAAATGAGCGCGAAGAGGAGGAGTTGGACCAGGAACCAGAGTTCGCCGCGTTTGAACACGATCACGTCCCCGATCGTAATCCCGCGGCCGCGGCTTCGTCCAACAACCACACCAAACGGCCATTCCGCAGCCGCACCCGCCGCGCCGGCAGCGGCTCGGCCGGCTCCGGGCCGGTGAGCACTGCCCGCACCGTCTCCGCTTTAGCCGCGCCCGCTACCAGGAACATGACCCGCGCGGCCGCGTTCAGGGCGCGGAGCGTCAGGGTGACGCGCGCGACGGCCGGCCGGACGTAGGCGGGGACCTCGGTCGAGACCGCCAATCGCCACCGTTCGGTCAGGCCGACCGTACCGGGGAACAGCGACGCGGTGTGCCCGTCGTCGCCCATGCCCAACAGGATGAGGTCGAAGCGGGGCCGGAAGCTATAGCGACCAAGATCTGCACGAACGATGTGCGCGTAAAGGTCGGCAGCCTCATGGGGGGGCAGCTCGCCCACGATGCGGAAAACGTTGGCCGGCGGCAGCGGCACGTGGTCGAGCAGCGTCTCGCGGGCCATGCGATAGTTGCTGTCAGGATGATCGGCCGGCACGCACCGCTCATCGCCGAAGTAGACGAAAACGCGGGGCCAGTCCACCTGTTCGACGTAGGGACGCTGCGCCAATCGCCGGTAGAGGCCGGCCGGGGTCGAGCCGCCGGCCAGGGCGACGTTGAACTGGCCGCATGCGGCAATCGCTTCGGCCGCGGCAGCCACAAACCGCCGGCCGGCCGCTTCGGCCAGCGCGACGGGGTCGGGCAGGATGACGATTTCGGGTTGTTTCATTTACGTAAAATACCTTGCTGCCGCCTCTGGAACGATCTTCTCCAGCAGGCTGCGCGGGACGCCGTTGGCCTGGATGATGCGGGAATAGACGGCAGCGGAAGTCTTGGGCGTGCGGATGCCCGTCTCGGGGTCGAAGTCAATCAGTCCGAACTTCAGGCTCCAGCCGGCCGCCCACTCGAAGTTGTCTACCAGCGTCCAATGGTAGTAGCCGCGCAGGTCTACCCCTTCTTGCGCCGCGCGCCATGCTTCGGCCAGGCTGGCCGCGGTGAACGCGGGCCGCGCATCGTCGTCCCAATCGGGCAGGCCGTGCTCGGTGATGTAAATCGGCTTCTTGTAGCGCGCCAACTCCTTCAGCGCCAGGTAGAGGCTGTGCGGGTTGATCTCGCCGTAGGGCTGCCCGTTGAAGGTGATGTCGCTCAGCTCGACGTCTGGGTCGAAGAACTGCCGGGTGAACAGGCGGCCGGGCTGCCGCGGATCGAATGCCACGCGGCTGGTCGAGTAGTGGTTGAGGCCGATGAAGTCGGTCGAGTCCATCAGGTAGCTTACCTGTTGGCCGACGCCCAGGGGAGGCGTCAGCCGTCCGCTGGTAACAGCCGCCAGGACCGAATGATTGGCAATCTGGTTGGTGGCGGCAGTGGCGAGACGATCGGTGCGGCGCGCCGGATTCGCCGGGAGGAAGACTTGCATGTTGTGGACCGCACCCACCCGGGCGTTGTTTTGCAGCCGGTGGATCGTGCGATAGGCGCGGCCGTGAGCCAGCAACATGCGCCGCAGCACGCCGATCATGCGCGTGAGGCTACTGGCCCCCGGCGGGAAGCCGCCATCCAGGAAGCCCATATAGGCGTAGACGAACGGCTCGTTGATCGTGCACCAGAGCGTCACCTGGTCGCCCAACGCCTCCACGACGCGGGTGACGAAGCGGACGAAGTAGTCCTCGACCTGCGGATTTTCCCACGCCCCCAACTCAGTCAGCCAGAGTGGGTCGGTGAAGTGATGCAGCGTGACCATCGGCTCCAGCCCGCGGGCACGCAGCAAACCGATCATCGCGGCGTAATGCCGCAGCGCGGTCTGATCGAACAGACCCGGCGCCGGCTCGATCCGGCTCCACTCGACCGAAAGCCGCAGGCTGTTCAGCCCCAGCTCGGCGGCGCGGTCGAAATCGGCCGCGGCCGACTCCAGGTTCCACCAGCCGGTCGTCTGGCCGGCGTGACCGCCGCCGAAAATCCGGCCAGGCTGCGCTTCCCAAGCCGCCCACTGGTTGTTGCTGTTGCCGCCTTCGTTCTGATGGGCTGCGGTCGCCGCGCCCCAGAGGAAGGCGGAAGGCATTTTGAGGATCGCGGGATTAGTGTCGGACATGATGGTCCTGTGGCTAGATGGCTCCGTCAACCCCGTCATGCTGCGGCAGCCGCGTAGCGCAGCACCTGGCGGGTCAGATTGCGCGGCTCAGTGGGCTTCTCGGATTGGAGGACGGGCGCCTGATCTTCCAAGATGAAGTGGGTATAGGCCCAACTGAAGGCCTCGTGCAGAGGCACGGCCGTCAGGCCGGCCTCGGGCACATCGAACAGCTCACCGGCCATGAACAATCGCAGCGCCCAGATCACCAGGGGATAGGTTTTCTCAAAGCTGGAACTCATAAAGGCATAGGGTTTGTCGGTCCGGGGGTCGTAATCAACCATGAGGTCAACTACCCAGAGTGAACGGTAGCCCGGAGTGTCAAGTGCTGCCTGGCTCCTGGGCGTGTTTGGATCGGCAGCAATCGCTTCCACCAATCCCGGTTCTTGAAACAGAAACTTTAGTTTTCTCATAGGAATCACCTCTTATTGCCGCTATAAGCCGAACTCCCGCCGCTTGACCCCAGGTGCGATGTACCAGATTTTGATCTCCGCCGGTGGAACAATGGGAAGGCCTTTTACCCTGCCGCTGTCCTGGACATGGAAATTGTAGAAGAACTTGATGCCTCGTCTGGCCTTCACAATGGTCGCCACCAACTTGTACCGGTGAATAACGGCGATGTAGATCTGCTTGTAGTAGATCAGACCGTCGCCAGGCGCTTCGGCTGGATCCCAGATTACGATGTCAGGATGCTCCAAGATGTTCGCAAGTTCACTCAACTTCTCGATAAGATGGTGTTGTCCTTTAGCCGTCAGCGAATCCTCGGCATAAGTCAACCCGTCGGCTGTGACGTACACGTTCTCCCCTCGAACATCGCACACCACATACTCGACGCGCTGGGTCTTCTCGCGTCCCTTGTTGTCAACGATGGTGACGTATTCTTCAGAGGGAAGGGGCTGGCGCACGGTCCTTGCTCCTTGCTATCCCGCTGCATTATAGCCCAGGCGAAGATGGCGGGCAAACTCTTACGCTGACGGACATTTCAACATCGCGCCGTCAACAGCCGATAAGCTCACGCCTGGTCGAACTTGATCCAGAGCAGGCCCTGGTTGGCCGGCACGCTAAAGGTGACGTTGCGGCTATCCCGGTCGCCGTTGCCATCCAACACCCAGAGGGTGTAGCTGCCGGCCACCGTGTTGCCCGGCAGTTTGTCCACGCCCAGGCTATATTCGTAGTTGTACTTGCCGAGCGAACCCTGGCTGGAAGTAAGCGGAACGCTGCGCACCTTATCGGAGATCGGCAGGCGCACCCCATCTTTCTCCAGGACCACGAAGTAGCTGCCTTGCGGCTGCCCACCCTCGATGCCGCTATGGATAAAGAGGAATTGCAGCTTGAGCTCCAGTCCGCCGTTTTCACCGAAGCCAGGGCCGCCGGCCACCTTCCACTTGCAGCCGTCGCCGCCGATGTTGGCGCACGGGTCAGGCGGGGCCTGGGTTGGCGGCACGGCCGTTGGTACAGGCGGCCGCGTCGCGACCGGGGCCGTAGGCGGCGCCTTCGTCGGCGTAGGCGGCGGCGCGGTGGGCGCGATGGTCGGGGGTACCGGAGTCGCGGTCGGCGCCGTTGTGGGTGAAGGCAGGGGCGTCGCGGTGGCGGTCGGGGGCGCCAGCGTAGCCGTTGCGGTCGGCGGAACCGGTGTAAAGGTCGGTACCTTTGTTTTGGTTGGTGTAGGGCTAGGGGTAGCCTTAGCTGAAGCGCAACCGCTCAAGATCAACAACGTCAGCGCCAAAATGGCGGCCATGCTCGTGCTCAAGACGAGCCATCCTCGAGAACTTCGCCGAATCGAGTTTTTGTGCATTGTTTTTCCTTCGATTTGTCATGCCATGAGTACTCTGGAGTCGAGGCTCTACTCCAGGCTTATCACATCTGTCTGGTCGGCCGGGGTGGTTTCGTCGGCCGGGAACGGATAGCGCTCCAGCTCCACGCCGGCCTGGCTCAGAAACGCCACGGCGTTCTCGTCCGGGTAGTGCCCGGCATAGATCACCTTGCGGATGCCGGCGTTGATGATCATCTTGGCGCAAGTGAGGCATGGCTGGTGCGTGACGTACATCGTGCCGCCGGCCACGCTGACGCCGTGCAACGCCGCCTGGATGATCGCATTTTGCTCGGCGTGCAGCGTGCGGACGCAATGCCCACCGATCATCAGATGGCCGCTCTCGTCGCAATGAGGCAGTCCGGCCGGCGCGCCGTTGTAACCGGTGGTCAAGATGCGCTTGTCCTTGACGATGAGCGCGCCCACCCGCGCCCGTTCACAGGTGCTGCGGCGAGCCACCTGGAGGGTGATGTCCATGAAGTAGGCGTCCCAAAGGGGACGGGCAGGTGAACTATCGGCCATGTTCGGTCTCCCGCAGCCATTATAAGCCCGAAAGGTGTTCTGCGCCAGATATACTCGGCACGGTCGCAATGTGCGCTTTTCGGCGTCTGTCATTCTGAGCGGGTTGGCCCCAAAACTCTCGCGACGGCGTGAGTCCAGCGAAGAATCTCCTTCATCGTGTTCGGGGCAAGCTCTGAGTGAAACGACGGATGCTTCGCTGGAAGCTCACCGCAACGCAAGACACGGGAACGACCCGCTCAGCATGACAAGCGGCGGAGTTTCTTGCTCACGAATGCCACCGGTGGCATGGCGGTTCTCAGGGTGACATCTTACTTTCGTCCACTTGCAGCGGCCCCAGCAAAAGCCGATCGGCGCCCTCGGCACCGGGGGCCTGAACCAGACGCAGGCGGTCGAAGTCAGGCCGGGTGTACAGGCCGACCTCCACCTGGTAGAGGCCCGGCGACGCTTCGGGCGCAACGGTGAAGGTGTGCGTGTCGCTGATGATCTGGCCGGGCAGCCACGCGCGTGATCGCGGCCGGGGCGTGGCGTCCTGGCCGCCAAAGGTCTGGTACGCGCCGTCCAACAGGTGGGCGAAGGCCGTGTAGTCGCCCGTCACCGGCCCTCGCGCCTGCCAGTAGATCGTGACCGTCACCGGCTCGCCGGGGCGCAGGCTCCGGCTGCTGAAGCTGTAGCCCACCAGGGTCACGTTGTCCGTAAAATCCACCTGGACGGGGTTGGGGGTCGTGCCGGGCGCGGCGACCACCACCGCCGCGCCGAAACGCAGACTCTCCGCCTCGACCCCCGCGGCCAGCGCCGGATCCGCGCTGACCAGGCGCACCGGCAGGCGTTGGCCGGTGCGGTGATCGTACAGGCCGGCGGCCCAGCGCCCTTGGTCGGGCGTGTAGGCCGTGGGCGGAATCGTCACGGTGTAACGCTCGGCGCGAGTCTGGCCGGGCATCCATTGGCTGGTGGGCAGCAATCCGCCGCCCGGCATCGTATCGGCCTGGGCGATGGTCAGGCCGTCCGCGCTTTCCAGGTGGATGAAGACCGAGTAGTCGGTCGAGTCGGGCGCGACCGCCTGCCAGACGATCGTTACGTCCGCGGTCCCGCCGGGGGCGAGCTGGCCCGGCTCGGCGGCCACGCCCAGGATGGCGAAACGATCGCCCAGCTCCACGCGCACGGGGATCGCGGCGGCCGTCTGCGCCGGGGGCGGCGGTTGGTATGCCGGCCGGATGATCCAGAACGGCGTGACCGCGCTGAGGAGCGCCAGTCCCGCGGCGATGGCCCACCCCGCGCCCGCCACAGCTCGCGGCGAGACGCGCAAAGTCCTGTAGCCCGCCAGCCCCAGGATCAGCAGCAGGGCGATGGCCGGCGCGGCCGGAAAGAAGTAGCGCCCCTGGGCGGCCGGCGCGATGCGCATGAAGCGCACCCACGAGACGCCAAGCAACGCCAGCCAGAGCAGCAACAGGCCGCCACCGGCCCAACGCCAATCGCAAATGAGCCGTTGGCGCGCCAGCGCCGCGATCCAACGCGCCACGAGCAGCAGTAGCCCCAGCGCGCAGCCGATCTCCAGACCGCGAAACGCCGTGTAGACCCACGCCGGATAGGATACGTTGAGCCAGCCGAACAGCCCCCAGAAGGAAGAATCGAGGCTCGTCAGCTCATTGGTAATGGTACGCCAGCCGGCCGGAGCCACGCGCAGGAGGATGTTGGCCTGCCACACGTTCCAGGCCAGCGGATCGCGGTAGAGGAGCCAGTTGCGGACGTACCACCACCCGCCGATAGTCAGCGCCGGGAAGCCCACCGCCAGGCCGCTCCGGATCAACCATCGCCACGAGCGGAGGCGCCAGGCAACGAACAGCAGCGTCAGGCCGGCCAGGGCGATCAACGCGAGCGCGCTCAACTTGGATAGGACGGCCAATCCGAGCAGGCTGCCCAGGATGACCAGGCCTCCATCCGAAAACGCGCTGGAGTCATCGAAAGCGGAGCATCTTGCCCTAAGAACGGCCCGCGGATGTGCGCGGATCAACGCGGATAAAGGAGAGAATCCGCGTCCATCCGTGTTGATTCGCGGCCCAGTTTCATCCGCCCCAAAGGCGGACGCCAGCAGCGCCACCAGCCGCCACAACACCAGCGCGGCCAGGGCGTTGATGCCGTTGTCGTTGCTGACCGCGGCGCTGATGAAGATGAACTGCGGAATGAAGGCGAACAGGGCCGTGCCCAGCAACGCCAGATCGGCGCCGAGGAGCAAGGCCAGAGTGCGATAAGTGGCCCACAGAGTCACGGCGCCCAGGATGACGGAGAAAAAACGGGCGCCGTAGAGCGCCAGCAGCGAGCCGCGCCAGGGCCAGTCTTCGTCGGCATGGTGGATCAGATAGTTGCGGTTGCTCGTCGCGTCGGGACGGCCGATGGCCGCGTGGGGATTGGCCCGTTCGTAGACCTGGGGAAAATCGCTTTGGTCAATCCAGGCGGTCAGGCCGGCCGCGACCAGGTAGTAGAGAGGGGCTTGCACGCCCTGTTGCCGCCACAACGCCTGCGTGTTCGGCGCCGACACCGGCAATCCCTGTCCCGTCGCCACGTGCTGGATGAACGCGAAATGCCAGATCTCGTCGGGCGTCTCGAAGGGCGGCACGACGACGCTGTAGATGCCGGCCAGCAGGATGAAAGCGCCGAGCAACAGCGCCAACCCTGCCGGATAGGGCTTAACGTCGCACATCGGATGTGGGCATCTTTGCGACCGGGCGACGGGGCGGCCGCCAGAACAGCAGATAGTACAGCCAACTGCGCACGTAGCGGAACCAGACGTTTTTGACCTGGAAACGGGACTCGCCGTTGGCGCGCACGTACTCGTGCGTAGGCACTTCGGCCAGGCGGTAGCCGCGGCGCACGGTCTTGATGATCATCTCCTGTTCGATGGTGGTGATGTCCTCCTGCGGGTCGAGCGCCAGGGCTACGTCGCGCCGGATGGCCCGGAAGCCGTTCTGGCAGTCGGTCAGGCGGACGTCTTGGGTATAGTTGACGCTCAACGTGATGATCTGGCTGCCGAACAAGCGGATGAACTGGTGGAAAGTCGCGTGCAGCTCGTCGCTGCCGCCCAACATGCGGGAGCCGGAAACGTGGTCGGCGCGACCTTCGATGATCGGCGCGACCAGCGCGGGGATGTCATGCGGATCGTGCGACCCGTCGCCGTCAATGAAGACCAGAATGTCGCCCTGGGCTTCGCGCATCGCCTGGCGGATGGCCGCGCCCTTGCCCTTGCCGTTGTCCAGGATGACGCGTGCCCCATACTCGCCAGCGATCTCGCGCGTGCCGTCGGTGCTGTGCCCGTCCACGACCATCAGCTCGTCGGCATAGGGCGCGGCAAGCTCCAGCACCGGCCGGATGTTCATCGCCTCGTTGCGGGCCGGCAGGACCACGCTGATGCGATGGCTGACGCCGTCCGGCCCGGTGCGGCTAATTTCGGTCAGGCGAGGCAATGTAGGATACCAGATGGGCAGGTTGACGCTCAAGGTCGCTCCTGTGGCGTAAAGGGCGGAGCGATGTTCTTCATCGCTGCACGCTCCCCGCTTCACACTTCACGCGGTCCCGAACTGCCGGTCCCCGGCGTCGCCCAGGCCCGGCACGATGTAGCCGATGTCGTTCAGCCGCTCATCCACGGCGGCAAGATGGATGGACACGTCGGGGTGGGCGGCGTGAAGCCGGGTCACGCCCTCGGGCGCACCGATGATGCCGACGTACTTGATGCGCTGCGCGCCCCACTTCTTGAGGATGTCCACGGTCGCGGTCGCTGAGCCGCCGGTCGCCAGCATGGGATCGAGAATCAGACAGACCTGGACGGTAGGAGACACGGGCAACTTATTGTAGTAGTGCACCGGACGCAGGGTGCGCTCGTCGCGGAACAGGCCGATGTGCCACACCTCTGACCCGGGCATCATCTCCCAAATTCCTTCCACCATGCCCAGGCCAGCGCGCAGGACTGGAACCAGGCCGATGGTCTCGGTGAGCTGGCGGCAATGGGCCGTGCCCATCGGCGTCTCGACGTCCACATCCTTCAGCCCCAGGTCGGCCGTGGCCTCGTAGGCCAGCAGGATCGAAAGCTCCCGGATCAGTTCGCGGAATTTCTTGGGGCCGGTGCTCTTATCCCGCAGGATGGCAAGCTTGTGCTGGATCAACGGATGCCCAGAAACGAAGACATTGTCGGGCAGCATACGATACCCCCTCTTCTCAAATGTAACTTCAGGCCATCGGCATAAAAAACGGGCCAAGTCGGGCCTTGCAGCACCGACCAAACCCGTCGTTGACGAACTCAAGTTACCCGGTATCTCGACCGAGGCACTTTCCGATCTCCTTGACGTCCCTACCATCCAGCCAGCAGCTTACTGAATTTCCTGCTCGGCCTTTGGCGCTTGGCCGCGTTTGATTAACTTCTCGACTTCCGCCTGGCACTGGACGCAAAGGGTGGCATCGGGCCGCACCTCCAGCCGTTCGGTAGGGATCTCCTTGCCACAGCGTTCACAGATGCCGTATTTGCCCTTTTCGATGGAGCGAATGGCCGCCTCGACCCCTTCCTTTTTGCGTTCGAGCTGGCTGACCAAGGCGACGTTCTTCTCGCGCTCGATCAGATCGGGATCGCCCTCTTCGGCGTCCACGTCCACCTCGACTTTGAGCGCCTCGCGCAGACGCTCCAGCGCGCCCGCAATGCGACCGCGTTCCTCGATTAATTTCCGACGTTCCCGGGCGACAATCTGCTCCCGTGTAGGCATGATGCGACTCCTGTCCGCCACAACTCTATGCGTCTTTTCTTCTCCGACTTGGGACCTATCCCAAGTTTGCCTTTTATACCACAGATCGTGGGGCAAGTCAACAAGGCCGGGGAGCGGAAAGCGCAAAACGCAAGGCGAAAAACGCAAGGCGAAAAACGCAAGACGCAAAGGCAAAACGTAAAACGAAAGGGCGCCGCGCGACATCCTTTCGTTTTACGTTTTTCGTTTTTCTCCGGGTATAATGCCCCTGCGATTTGCGACCTGCCATCTGTCATCCGCCATTCGCCGGAAGGAATCCATGCCCGAACGCACCATTGCGCCACAGAGCCGCCCGGAAGAGATCATCGTGGATGCCGCGTTGCGCCCGCGCACGCTGGCCGAGATGATCGGCCAGGACCGGCTGCGGGAGAACCTGACCATCTTGATTCAGGCCGCGCGCGGCCGCAACGAGGCGCTCGATCACGTTTTGTTTTACGGCCCCCCGGGCCTCGGCAAAACCACGCTGGCCCATGTGTTGAGCACCGAGATGGGCGTCGGCCTGAAAGTCACGGCCGGCCCGGCCATCGAGCGCGCCGGCGACCTGGCGGCCATCCTGACCAACCTGCGCCAGGGCGACATCCTGTTCATTGACGAGGTGCACCGCCTGGGCCGCGCAGTGGAAGAGGTGCTCTACCCGGCGATGGAAGACTACGCGCTGGACATTGTCGTCGGCAAGGGGCCGAGCGCCCGCAACATCCGGCTGAAGCTGCCGCGCTTTACCCTGGTCGGCGCGACGACGCGACTGGCGCTGATGACTGCGCCCCTGCGCGCCCGCTTCGGCGCGGTTTACCGGTTCGACTTCTACGAGGTGGCCGCGGTGGAGAAGATCGTCCGCCGGGCGGCCGGGCTGCTCCAAGTTCCTATCACCGATGACGGCGTGGCCGAGATCGCGCGTCGCGGCCGGGGGACGCCGCGCGTGGCGCTCCGCCTGCTGCGCCGCGTGCGCGATTTCGCCCAGGTGAAGGCCGGCGGCACGATCACCGTGACGGTCGCCAAAGAGGCGCTGGCGCTGATGGAGGTTGACGGGTTGGGGCTGGACACCCTCGACCGGCAGGTGCTCGGCCGGCTTATCCGCGATTTCCGCGGCGGGCCGGTGGGGCTGGAGACCATCGCCGCGGCCGTCGCCGAGGAATCGGATACGATCATGGACGTGGTGGAGCCGTACCTGCTACAGTTGGGCTTCCTCGACCGCACCCCGCGCGGCCGCGTCGCCACCCGCCGCGCCTACGAACACCTGGGCGAGCCGTATCCCGAGCCAGCGCAGCCGTCCTTGCTTACCGAAAATGGAGCATCCTGAGCGGAGACCGGCGTCGTTTGCCGGTCGGAGTCGAAGGACGCGGGCTGGCAATGACCGCTCCGCTACATCCGGCGGATCCATATCTTGTGGCACGATGAAAACCAGCGACTTCGATTACCACCTTCCCCCCGAGCTGATCGCCCAAACCCCCATCGAGCCGCGCGATGCCTCGCGGCTGTTGGTGGTGAATCGCGGCATGGGACAGCTTCGCCACCGCATCTTTCGGGACATCGTCGAATACCTGCGCCCGGGCGATCTGTTGGTGGGCAACAACAGCCGGGTGATCCCTGCGCGGCTGCACGGGGTCAAGCCGACCGGGGGCGCGGTGGAGATTTTTTTATTGCGGCCACACCTAACCCCCCGGTCCCCTTCCCTGCAAGGGAAGGGGGGGACTCCCCTTCCCCGCACAGGGGAAGGGCCGGGGGTGAGGTGGGAATGTCTTGTCGGCGGCAAAGGGCTGCGGCCCGGCGTGCAGGTGCACGTCCAAAGCGAAGGCACGGCGGGCAGCATCATCGCGACCATCCTGGCCGAAACCGAGAGCGGCGGCCGGCTGGTAGCGTTCGATCCGCCGGTGGAAGCGTGGCTGTGGAACGCCGGCCAGGTACCGCTGCCGCCCTACATCCACACGCCGCTGGCCGACCCGGAGCGCTACCAGACCGTCTACAGCCGCATCGAGGGTTCAGTGGCTTCATCCACGGCCGGGCTGCACTTCACGCCGGAACTGCTGCTGCAATTACGCGAGCGCGGGGTCAACATGGCCTTCGTCACATTGCACATCGGGCTGGATACCTTCCGGCCGGTGCAGGTGGAGGAGATCGAACAGCACCGTATTCATCGCGAGTGGGCGGAGTTGAGCGCGGAGACCGCGCTGCGGATCAACGAGACGCGGCTGGCCGGCGGTCGCGTGATCGCCATCGGCACTACGGTCGTCCGCACGCTGGAGAGCGCGGCGGTGATCGCCCTGGGCTACCGCCCCTGCGATGACGTTCCTGCCGGCGCGGTCTGCGGCTGGCAGACGGTAGCCGCCTTCACCGGCGAGACCGATCTCTTCATCCGTCCCGGCTATGCGTTCCGGGCCGTGGACGTGATGGTAACGAACTTCCACCTACCCCGTTCCACCCTGCTGATGCTGGTCAGCGCGTTCGCGGGAAAGGAACTGATGGATCGCGCTTACGCCGAGGCCATTCGGGAGCGATACCGGTTTTACAGCTTCGGGGACGCGATGTTGCTCGTGTGATTCATAAGCCGTGCAATTAATTCTAGCTTCCCAATCGCCCCGCCGCCGCTCCTTGCTGGCCGCGCTGGGGCTGACTTTCACTGTGGACGCGGCCGATGTGGATGAGACGCCGCGGCCAGACGAGGCGCCCGCCGACCTGGTCTGCCGGCTGGGCCGGATAAAGGCGGTGGCGGTAGCGGCGCGTCATCCCCGCGCAGTGGTGCTGGCGGCGGATACGGTGGTGGTTCTCGATGGCACGCTGCTAGGCAAGCCCGTAGACCCCGCTGAGGCGTGGGCCATGTTGCATGCTTTGCGCGGCCGGACCCACCAAGTCTACACGGCTGTCACTGTGACGCGCGCTGGCGCTCCGTGTTCGCGGCTCTCGATCAGCGACGTGACCATGCGGCCCTACAGCGACGCCGAAATCGCGACCTACGTCGCCAGCGGCGATCCGCTGGACAAGGCCGGCGCCTACGCCATCCAACATCCCCTCTTTGCGCCGGTGGCGGGGTGGACTGGGTGCTACACGGCCATCATGGGGCTGCCGCTGGGCGTGGCCGCCGATCTACTGCGGGAAGCCGGCGTGCTTGTGCCGGGCGATGTCGCGGCGACGTGCGAGGGTATCGGGGGACGATGTTGCTTGCGTGGCTTTGCTGGAAGTTAGAGATTGGAGACTCGCTCCAACTTCTAACCTCCAACTTCCAACTACCGATCACCGTTTCTCGCACACTTCCAGGTTGACCTTGTCCACAAAGAAGGCCGTGACATTGGCGCCGTCGTTGTGGGCGTGGAGGTGCAGCCGAATCGCCTGGCCGGCGAATTCATCCAGGCTAAAATCGGATGTGTACCAGAATGAGTGCGCGTCTCGGTTGTCGAGCGTCTGCACCGTGCGCAGGAGCTGCCCATCCAGCGAACGAATCTCCACCGTAAATGTATCGCGCTGAACTTGCGCCGTCTCGGCGGTCACAATCGCCCAGGCGAAGTTCAGATGCACCGTGGCCGACGGCCGGATTTCGATGACCTGGGAGACATCGTCGTCCAGGTTGAACCCCCGCCCGATGTAGAGACAATAGCTCCCATCGAAACAGCCGGCGTTCATCACGGTGGCAAACGGTGAAGTGGTCCAACCACTCAGATTGCCGGCCTCGAACCCCGGGTTGACCAGGTCATTGCGACATTGTATGCCCGCCGTGGCGCCCGACTGGAACTGCGGACCAGAGATGGATGGCACGTAGGCGCGATGGCTGGCGACCAGGTAATCGCGGCCGATACGATTGTTGTCTGGAACCGGGTCGCTGATGCCCGGCGGCAGCACAACGTCCGCGGCCAAATTATGTACACCCACCGGCGGCGCTATCCAGGTAAAGGTGGTTTCGGTCTGGTCGCCCGGCAGCATATCGGGCAAGGCGCGCTGGGCCAGAAGTTGGTCACGCTTCCAGAAACGGATCTGAGCGCCGGTCAGCGGGAACACGCCATGGTAAACGATGCTGGCCGTCAGATCGAGCGAGCCACTGGCCTGTTCTCGGATCGCCAGGGAGATCACATCCAGGTCGGCCGACGGCGTCACTTCCCACCGGTTATCATCTTCGTTCGACTCGCTCACGGTGTTGTCGGGGTCCACCAATACGATCACCTTCCAATCCGTGCCTGCGGGTTTCTGCCAGGCCGCCTGGATCACCACATTGCCACCGTAGCGGGCGGGCATCCCGTTGACAGTCTCAGCATGGATCAGGTTGCCTTGCTGATCCTGGATCACCACGCGGAACGGTCGAGAGGTGGCGGTGTTGCCGCGATTCTGGATGGTCGCCCGGATCACCACCGGCTCACTCATGGCTGTCAGAGCGGCGCCGGCGTTGGCTGGCTGGATGCGAACACGCCCGGGGATGAGGTTCACGTAGGGCCGGCGCAACGGCGTCACCTGATCGGCAAACGCCTGGCCCATGTCCCGCATCTGCCGCGTGCTGGGGTCCATCAACGCGGCGATCGTGACCCCGGCCTCGGCGAAGTTCGTATCGTCCAGGCTATACCATGACCAGATCTGCGCCAGATGGTTCTCGTCGGCCTCATAGCCGAGCAATGGGTCGTTGGCGGTCAGCAGCCAATTGGTGGCGTTGACGAAAAAATTCCGCACCCGCGCCAGGTCGAACCCGCTCGATTCTGGGAAGAGGATGCCGAACTCCGAGATGACCAGCGGCTTGTTGCGCTGGCCGTGGTCGGCCATCCACTGCCGCATCGCCAGGACGTGATCCTGAAAGATCGTCAGATCGTCATGGCTGGTGAATGGGTAGGTTGCGGGCCGTGCGCCGAAGTAGCCCGGCGGAATGCCGCAGCCCCACTGGCCGGGCGCTTCTTGCAAGATGTAATTGTGGATATTCCAGGCATCGGCCGGCATGGGGCTGCCATAGAGTTCTTGATAAGCGTCCCACACTGCTGACAGCCAGCCCAAGCGGAGGGGGGTGGGCTGCACGAGGCCGCCAGCAGCTACCACGGCCGTAGGATCGGATGCCTTAATCATGAAGTAGGCCTGACGGTACAGGATGGCATACTGGACGGGCGTGATGTTATCCTGTTTGTACATGTCCGGCTCGTTACCGATCAGCCAAAGCCCGCCGGGGTCTCCCTCGGCGACCTGCTGGGCCACGGCGGGGGTCAGACCGAGGCCGGTCTCGGTGGTACGCGCGGTGTGGAATGCGTTGATGCTACCTGGATGGGACGCGCTGGCCGCATTGCCCCAATTGTAATACCAGCCGGCGTTGAGCGCAGTCGCGTTGTAGTTGTTGATGCCATACAACACGCCGAAGCCGAAACGCTCGTTGGGCGAGGGGAAAAGCGCGGTGGCGCCGCGCGGCAGTCCTTCCGCGGCGATCTGGGGAACGGTCGGCGCCAGGAACAGGCTCGCCACAAATAGCAAGGCGACGCCAAAATATAGCATTGGATATTTGCAGTACACAGAGACCTCCATCACTAAAGCGACCCTGGCTGCGCATCATGGCTGTCGGAACGACCCTCGCGCGCGCGGCCCTTCATCATTGATATTGTACCATACTTGTTCCGCCGTGTCAATAGTAATTTAAGCCTAACGCCTCGCCTTCCAGATCCGAGGCTGGCGTGAGGCGGCGCGCTCCCTGGATTGGCCCGTCGCGGAAAAGGATGCTAAAATCTTCTTCATGCATGAAGACCTCCTGGCCGGCTTGAACCCGGCCCAAACTCAAGCAGTGACGACGGTCAACGGCCCGGTGTTGGTGCTCGCCGGCCCCGGCTCAGGCAAGACGCGGGTGCTGGCCCATCGGGTGGCCTACCTGTTGCGGGCGGCCGAGGCGTCCCCGCGCTCGGTGATGGCCGTTACTTTCACCAACAAGGCCAGCCAGGAGATGCGCGAGCGCATCAACCGGCTGCTCGGCGAGGCCGTGCCCACCAGCACTGGCTGGCGCGGGCTGACCATCGGCACGTTTCACAGCATTTGTGCGCGCATCCTCCGCCAGGAAGCTGCAGCAATCGGCCTGAACCCGAACTACGTGATTTACGATGACGGGGAGCAGTTGACCGCCATCCGCCAGGCGCTGCGCGACCTCAAGCTGGATGAGAAGCTCTACCGGCCCGAGGCGATGCGCGCGGCCATTTCCAAGGCCAAGAACGAGCTGGTCAAGCCGGCCGACTTCCAGGCCGACACCTATTGGGCTGAGGTTGCACGCCGCGTCTACACCCGCTACGAAGAGATCATGGCAGCCAACGGCGCGCTGGACTTCGACGATCTGCTCTGCCGCACGGTCTATCTCTTCCACGAGGTCCCCGCGGTGCTGAGCCATTATCAGGAACGCTACCGGTACGTCCTGGTGGACGAGTTTCAGGATACCAACACGGCGCAGTACGACCTGGTGCGGATGTTGGCCGAAAAGCATCACAATATCTTTGCCGTAGGCGACGAAGACCAGTCTGTTTATGGCTGGAGAGGCGCCGACTACCGCAACGTTATGCGCTTCCGTGAAAGTTTTCCGGAGGCCAGGGTCATCCTGTTGGAGCAGAACTACCGCTCCACCCAGACGATCCTCGACACAGCCAACGCGATCATCGCCCGGAACGCACACCGCACACCGAAGACGTTACGCACCGACCGCGGGCGCGGGCTCAACATCACCACGCACGAAGCCTACGACGAGGCGGACGAAGCCGCGTTCGTGGCGAGCACGATCCAACGCCTGGTGAGCCGGGGCGAGGCGAAGTTGGCCGATTGTGCGGTGATGTATCGCACCAACGCCCAATCTCGCCCCATCGAAGACGCGTTTGTGGCGCACGGGATGCCCTATCGGCTGGTCGGCGGGACGCGGTTCTACCAGCGTAAGGAGATCAAGGACGCGCTGGCCTATCTGCGGGTGACGCACAACCCGGCCGACAACGTCGGGCTGGGCCGGATCATCAACGTGCCCCCGCGCAACATCGGCGAGAAGTCGGTGAGCGCGCTGGCGACCTGGAGCACGGAGTTGGGCGTGCCGATGGCCGCCGCCCTGGCGTTGGTCGCGGGCGACCTCAAGAGCCAACTCCTGGCGGCCGATGTGGCCGCGCGCTTTCCCAAGCCGCCCGAGCACCCGTTCGGCAGCGGCGCACAAAAGTCGCTAGTCGCTTTCTACAAAATGCTGGCTGGTTGGATCGCTGCGAAGGCCAATCTGACCGTGGCGGCCTTGCTGGACAAAGTGACCGAAGAGTCGAGCTACGCGGCCTGGCTGCGCGATGGCACCGAGGAAGGCGAGGACCGCTGGAACAACCTCCAGGAATTGCGCAGCGTGGCGACGCATTATGACGACTTCCCGCCGGAGCTGCGCCTGACCGCGTTCCTGGAAGAGATCGCGCTGGTCTCGGATCAGGACGAGTTGATCGAGGAAAAGGACCGCGTGACGCTGCTGACGTTGCACTCGGCCAAGGGGCTGGAGTTTCCGACGGTCTTCATCACCGGCCTGGAGGAAAACATCTTCCCGCATAGCCGCAGTCTCGAAGACCCCGACGGCATGGAAGAAGAGCGCCGGCTGATGTACGTCGGCGTGACGCGGGCGAAAGACCGGCTCTTCTTGATCCGCGCCTTCCGCCGGACCCTTTACGGCCGCAGCGCGGTCAATGAGCCGTCGCGGTTTTTGCGCGACGTGCCGGCCGCGGCGAAGGGGATGACGGACGAACGACGAACGACGAACGACGAACGACGAACGACGACAAACGTTGAATGGGGCAGCCGACCGGTCGCGCCGGGCCGGTCTCCTGATCGTGCCAGCCCCGCTTCTTCGGTCGGCTCAGGCCGGTCTCCCGATCGTGCCAGCCCTGACTCATCGCGCGGCACGGAACACGCAACACGCAACACGGACGCCGTAACACGTTCCACCCAATTCAAGCCCGGCGACCGGGTTGACCACGGCCTCTTCGGCACGGGCATCGTGCTCAAAGCAGAACTGACCGCCGACGATGAGGAAGTAACCGTGGCGTTTCCGGGGAAAGGGACGAAGACGTTGTTGGTGAGTTTTGCGCGGCTGCGAAAAGTATCGTGATGCGGAATGCGTGCTACGTGATCTGCGAGAGATGCTTTCCCGCTCTCACGTATCACGCATCACGTGTCACGTCACCCCACGTCCGCCACAGCACCCATCGTCCCTCGGCCGGCGCATAGCGCAACTCGAACGTCTCCGACGCTGGCGTGCGAACCAGGTAGCAGCGCCAGATGACGCCGTCGGCTTCCTCTTGCCACCGGCGGCCCGTGTCGGCGATGTAGCGGGTGCGCTCGCGCCAGATGAAGGCGGTCGGCTGCACCGTGCCATCGGGCAGGAAGCGGACCTGGACAAGCACCGGCTCGACGATGAATTCAGGAAGAGACATCTTGTCTCCTTGTCTACTTGTCTACTCGTTTCCCCAGGTACCGTATCACCAACCCCAACACCGCCTCGGCCGATAGCCGCTTGTTCCCCAGCCGATCGGCGCCCCAGACGTGGTGCTCGCCGATCTCGGTATCGGCCGCGGAGAGGTGGATGAAGGTCGTACCCGTGGGCTTGTTGGGCAGCCCGCCGCCCGGCCCCGCAATCCCCGTGACCGATACGGCCACGTCTACGCCAAAGAGCCGGCGCGCGCCCTGGGCCATCTCGGCCGCGCATTCCGCGCTGACCGCGCCGTGCGCCAGCAGCGTCTCGTGGCGCACGCCCAGGATGTTCTCCTTGGCGCTGTAGGCATAGCAGACCGCGCTGCCCAGGAAGTAGGCGGAGCTGCCCGGCACGTCGGTGATCAGACTGCCGATCAGCCCGCCAGTGCAGGATTCGGCCAGGGCCAGGGTTTGGTCGGTCGCGGTCAGCAGCCGGCCGACTTGCTCGGCCAACGCTGACGTGGAATGCAGGTCATCAGATTCGGTGTAGGTCATTGTCTCTTTCCGATTTGTGTGATATACTCGCATCTGTATGGGTAAGCGATTTCGGGTCCACAAGGGGGGCGCACGATGTTGGAACAGGTGATGGTTATGACCGAGTCGCCGGCGATCCTCAAGCCGTTGCTCAAAGCCGCAATGCAGAATGAGGCCAGGCAACTTGCACACGGCATCAAGCGAACGAAAGAGCGCCTGACCATGTTCGAGAAGCAGTTCGGCATGAGTTCGGACGAGTTCAAGCAGCGCTTTGAGGTTGGCGAAATCAACGAGACGCTGGACATTATTGACTGGCTCATGGAGATCGAGGCGTTGCGGCTGCTCAACGAACAGTATCAGGCGCTGAAACATGCACGCTTCAATTGACGGCTACTTTCAGGCGCTTCAGAAGGTGATCGCCGCAGCGACCAGCATCACGACCTCGAACATCGCCTTCGAGAAGCGCAACGTGTACATCGGATTTGTTCGCGGCGACCTCTACTTTGCGGATGGTTCACTACTGCACTTCCGCGAACTGATTGACTTGCGCAGGGTTGACGGGCGCTCGATGTACGCCTATCACTATCAGCGCGCTGACCAGTCGCTCATCTTCCGTTACGACAATACCAGGCACTTCTTCGGCCTGCCTTTCTTTCCCCACCACAAACACGTCGGCGACGAGACGACTGTCATCCCCCAGCGCCCTCCCACGCTCGCCGCGGTGATCGCCGAAATCGAGACGTGGCTCGCCAACCAGCCGCTCGATCAAGACGAGTAACCCATCTGCTCGTTTGTCCTTCGTCCCTCATCGGCCGTCAGCTCCGGCAGCCACATCGTAAAGATGCTCCCCTGGCCCATCTGGCTGGTCACCTCGATCCGGCCACCGTGCGCCTGAGCGATCCAACCGGCAATAGGCAGGCCCAGGCCCGAGCCGCCCGAACGCCCGCGGCTGCGGTCGGCGCGATAGAACCGCTCGAAGATGTGGGGCAGGTCTTCGGCCGCGATGCCCATGCCGGTATCGCTGACCGCCACCTGCGCCCAGCCGTCGCGCCGGCTCAGGCCGAGTGTGACCGTCCCGCCGGCCGGCGTATACTTCATGGCATTGTCTACCAGGTTCAGCAGTAGTTGGCGCAGCCGATCCTGATCGCCCATCACCGTAGCCTGATCCTCGGCACCCAGGCGCACCGTCACGCTCGAAGCCAGCACCTGCGTCTGGCGATAGACTTCCAACAGCAAAGTGTCCAACTCCACCGGCTCCAGGCGCAGCTTGAGACCGGCATCGGCTTGAGCCAGCAGCAGCAGGTCGTTGACCATGCGTCTCATGCGCGCCGTTTCGTCGCCGATGGCGCGCAGCGCGTCGCCGCGCATGGCCGGGTCTGCGGCCGCCCCGCGGCGCAGCAGGTCGAGGTTGCCCTGGATGGTCGTCAGCGGCGTGCGCAGCTCGTGGCTCACATCGGCCACCAGGCGTTGTTGAGCCTGGAACAGCGTCTCCAGGCGGGCCAACATGTCGTTGATGGTACTGGTGAGCCGTCCCACCTCGTCGTTCGGCACGGCGACGGGGATGCGCTGACTCAAGTCCTGGGCTTGCGTGATCTGCCGGGCGGTCGTGGTGATGGCCTGGATCGGCCGGAGCGCCGCCCGCGCCAGGATGACGCCTCCGACTGCGGCCAGCAACAACGACGTGAGCGCGCCGATCAGGAGAGCGGAACGAACTACGGTCAGCGCGGCGTCCAGGTCGGTCAGACTTTGGGCCACTAACACGGCTCCCACCGGCCGCCTGGCGACGACGAAGGGCACGCTGGCAACGCGCAGACGCACTCCGCCGCTGGCGTCAATCGTGTAGGCGTGAGTCCGACCGTTGGCAATGTCGCCGGCGATCCCGTCCGGCATGGGAAGTCGTTGCCCCTGAAGGTTCTCGGAGAGCTGCACCGGCTCGCCGTCGGCCTGGACGATCTGGATGAAGTATTGCGAGGCGAAGACGTCAATCGAAGGCAGTTGAACGCGGCCCGAGAGCATCACCGCCACCGGGTCGTTTTCGTTTTGGATCAGACCGATGACGTCCTGCGCCTGGCCTGCCAGCCGGTCGTCCATGACCGACGTCAAGATACCGGCCAGCAACGAGTAAATCAATGCACCGAAGACGAGGAGGGAGATCGCCAGCAGGCTGGTATACCAGATGGTCAGCCGGGTGCGGATGGACATGTCTACTCACTCGATGTCCGCAACGCATACCCCACTCCGCGCACGGTCTGGATCAACCGCGGCTCGCCGGCTTCTTCCAGCTTGGAGCGCAGGTAACGGATGTAAACTTCGATGATGTTCGACTCGCCGCCGAAGTCATAGCTCCAGATGCGATCATAGATCAGGTCGCGGGTGAGCACTTGCCGCGGATGCTGCATGAAGAGCATCAACAGCTCGAACTCACGCGCGGTCAGCTCGATCTGGCGGCTGCCGCGGGAGACCTCGTGCGTGAGCGGGTTCAGGGTCAGATCGGCAAAACGCAACACTTCCTGGCTGGCGGCCGGCTGGCGACGGCGCAACAGGGCGCGGACGCGCGCCAGCAATTCGTCGAAGTTGAACGGCTTAACCAGGTAATCGTCGGCCCCGGCATCCAGCCCGGCCACGCGGTCAGGCACGGCGTCTTTGGCGGTCAGGATCAGGATGGGTACGTCACTGGCCGCGCGCAGCCGCCCGCAGACGGTCAGCCCGTCAATGCCGGGTAGCATCAGGTCGAGCAGCACCAGGTCGGGCTGACGATCACGCGCGGCGGCCAGCCCCGCCTCCCCGTCGGGCGTCACCGTCACCGAGTAGCCCTCATAGATCAGGCACCGGCGCAGCAGATCGGCAATTTGCGGATCGTCTTCGATGGCAAGGATGTATTCAGGCATGTTTCCACCATTCATCGTAGTTCGCTACCGCTATTGTACCAGATTCGCCAGGTTTTCGGAAACCTGGCGAGTCTGAGCTGTAACTATCCAAAAACACAAGTCCCTGGTATAATGCCGCAAGGTGGGGGCACGGTCGGAGACCGGCCCCAGCAGCATATTCACAGCTTTGGCCGGTCTCCGACCGTGCCAGAACCAGGAGCATCATGGAAAACACCGAAATCATCATCGCGCTGGCCCAACGGGTCACGGACAACGTCGAAAAGGTCATCATCGGCAAGCGGCGCGAGGTGCAGATGACGCTGATCGCCCTGCTGTGTGAAGGTCACCTGCTCATCGAAGACGTGCCGGGGGTCGGCAAGACGATGCTGGCGCGCTCGATCGCCCGCTCCATCGGCTGCTCGTTTCGGCGCCTCCAGTTCACGCCCGACATGCTGCCCTCGGATGTCACCGGCGTCTCGGTCTTCAACCAGAAGACGCTCGAATTCGAGTTCCGGCCCGGCCCGATCATGGCCCAGATCGTGCTGGCCGATGAGATCAACCGGGCCACCCCCAAGACCCAGTCGGCCCTGCTGGAGGCGATGGAGGAGCGGCAGATCACTGTGGACGGCGTGACCTACCCGATGGAGGCCCCTTTCCTGGTGCTCGCCACGCAGAACCCCATCGAGTACGAAGGCACCTTCCCGCTACCCGAGGCGCAGATTGACCGCTTCATGATGCGCCTGAGCCTGGGCTACCCCTTGCCGGCCGATGAGATGCGCATCCTGGAATCGCAGCGCGAGCGCCATCCTGTCCAAGACGTCACCCAGGTCGTTACGGCCGCGGAATTGCTGACCGCACAGGCGGCGGTAAAGCAGATCTACGCAGACGACCTCATCAAAGAATACATCGTAGACCTGGCAAACGCCACCCGTCGCCACCCCGACGTCTACCTTGGGGTCAGCCCGCGCGGCAGCCTGGCGCTTTTCAAGACCAGCCGGGCCTATGCGGCGCTGCAAGGACGCAATTACGTCATCCCCGACGACGTGAAGGCGCTGCTGGAGACCACCTTCGCGCACCGGCTGATCATCAGCCCGTCGGCGCGCATCAAGAACGTAGAGGCCCGCGCCATCGTCGAGCAAATCGCCGGGGCGGTGCCGGTGCCGGGGATGCGCGCCAAGGTGACAAAGTGACAATTGGAAGCTGGATGCTGGAAACTGGTGACTGGAAGTAGGGTGCGAGGCCGCAGAGATCGGGTTCTACCAGCTTCTAGCTTCCAGCTTCCAGCAACGAGGTTCGGACTGTGCGACGCGCTTTGGGGCTTTTCTTACTCTGGCTGCTCGTGCTGGTGTTCGCGTTGAACACCGGGCGTGAGTTGGCGTTTAATCTGTTCTACTTCTTCACGGGCCTGATCCTGGCGGCGCTCTGGTGGGCGTGGGCCAACGTGCGCGGGCTGGCGGTGAAACGCGGAATCCGCGTTCAACGTTCGCAGGTCGGCAAGTATTTCGAAGAGTCGTTGGAATTGATCAACAGCTCGCGCTGGCCCAAGCTGTGGGTCGAGGTACAGGATTTCTCCGATCTACCCGGCCACCACGTCGGCCGCGTGGTCAACTCCCTGGGCCGCGGGGGACGCTCGCGCTGGCAGGTGCGGACGTTGTGCCAGCACCGCGGACGCTACATGCTGGGGCCGATTACACTTACCAGTGGCGACCCGCTGGGCATCTTCCGCTTCAGCCGCGAGGTCCTCCAAACCGCGCCGCTGGTCATCACCCCGGCCGTGATCACCATCCCCGAGTTCGCGCCGCCCACCGGTTATCTGCCTGGCGGCGAGACGATGCGCCGCCGCACCCCCTACGTCACTGCCAGCGTGGCCGGCGTGCGCGATTACGCCCCCGGCGACAGCTTCAACCGCATCCACTGGCCCTCCACCGCCCGCACCGGCCGGCTGATCTCGAAAGAGTTCGAACTGGATCCACTGGCCGACGTGTGGATTTTCCTGGACATGTACGACCAGGCGCAGGCCGAATCACCCTGGTCGCCACAGGAGGCGGAGCCGCTGTCGTGGCTTTTCCGCCGCGCCGACCGGCTGGAGCTGCCCCCCAGCACCGTCGAGTATGGTGTGACCATCGCCGCGTCACTGGCGCAGCACTTCATCCTGCACGATCGCGAGGTCGGCTTCCTGAGTTATGCCGGCCACCGTGAGATCGTGCAGCCCGACCGCGGCGAGCGACAATTGACGCGTCTTTTGGAGATCTTGGCCGTCATCCAGGCCACAGGACATATCCCGCTCCAGCAGGTACTGGCGACCGAGGGCGCGCACCTGGCTCGCCACACGACGCTGATTGTCATCACCCCCTCGGCCGATAGCAAGTGGGTGGCCGCGCTGCGCGGGCTGCGGGCACGCGGGGTGCAGGGCATCGGCGTGCTGATGGCCGGCCGCACCTTCGGCTCCGCGCCCGACTGGGCGCCGGCCCTGGCCGACCTGCAAGCCAGCAGCCTGCCCGCCTACCTGGTGCAGCGCGGCGATGATCTGGCGACGGTCCTCAGCCGGCCGGTCAGCGGCGGCCGTGGCCCGACGGCGAGTTGGCGGCCGGGATAGAGGAAATTGCGGATTGCAGATTGCGGATTGCAGAACGAAGGGAGTAGCTCCAATGGTGTTTCATCGCCTCAGCCAGGCCTGGCGCCTGACAACTGTTGTCGTTCTCCTGCTGACTCTCGCCGGGACTGCGCTGGTCTCGGCCGGCCGACCCACTTCCGCGCCGGCGGCGCCGCCGCCTGAATGGGCCGCGCCGCACGTGGCCGGCGAGCTGCTGGTTAAGCTGCCGTCCGGCGATCCCGCCTCGGCTCAGGCGCGGCTGGAAGCGGCCGGAGCCTTCGTCGTGCGCGTCATCCCCCAACTGGGGCTGGCGGTCGTGGCCGTGTCAACCGATGAAACCCGACCTGACAGGTCTTCGGGAGACCTGTCAGGCTTCGCTGAAGGCGCGGAGGCGGGCGCAGTGTTGGCGAGCGCAGCGGCCGGGCTGGTCGCGGCCGGCGGCGCCGAATGGGCTGAGCCGAATTTCGTCGTCCGGCCCGACTTCATCCCCGACGACCCCAACTACGCCTCCCGCCAGTCCCCCTATCTGAGCCGGCTGGAGATGCCCGCAGCCTGGGACTTCACGACCGGCCGACTCGATATCATCGTGGCGATCGTGGATACCGGTGTGGACACCAATCACGAGGATCTGCGCAAGGGAATCTGGATCAACGCGGGCGAGATCCCCGGCAACGGCGTAGACGACGACGGCAACGGCTACGTGGATGACGTGAACGGGTGGAATTTCGCCGACGGCAACAATGTCATCTACGACGACTACGGCCACGGCACGCACGTCGCGGGGATCGCGGCCGGGCGGATCAATAACGGGATCGGCATCGCGGGGATGGCCGGCAACGTCACGATCATGCCGGTGGACGTCTTTCCGCGCAGCGGCTACGGCACCTATGAAGACCTTCTCATGGCGATGATCTACGCCAGCGACAACGGCGCGCGCGTGATCAACCTGAGCCTGGGGGCCACGTCCTACAGCAAAGGCGAGGAGGCTGCGGTAGATTACGCCTGGTCGCACGACGTCGTGGTCGTGGCGGCGGCGGGCAATACCGGACGCACCAGCTACCATTATCCGGCGGCTCATCAGCACGTCATCGCGGTAGCCGCCACCGACGCGAGCGACAATCTGGCGAGCTTCTCGACCCGCGGCGATTTCGTGGACGTGGCCGCGCCGGGGGTGAGCGTCTGGTCAACGTATCCTGGCAACCGCTACGGCTCGATGAGCGGCACCAGCATGGCGACTCCGCACGTGTCCGGGCTGGCCGCGTTGCTCCTCTCGCTGAACCCCGCTCTAACCCCCGACCAGGTGCGCGGCCTGATCCAGAACAACGCCGACGACCTGGGCGCGGTGGGGTGGGATCCTATGTTCGGCTTCGGCCGGATCAATGGCCGCAAGGCGCTGGCTGCGGCCGTGCCGGCCCCCGGGCCCTTGCCCTCCCCCACGCCGCATCCGCCGCTGACCGAGTGGCCGGCCAACTGCCAGGACGTGATCGCGGACGGCGACTTCGAGACCGGCCTGGGTGGGTGGCAGGCCAGCGGGGCTGTGTCGCTAGACACCTCGCGCGCCTACTCCGGCACGCACGCGGCGCACTTCCCCGGTGGGCCAAACTCAGCCGGCGTCCTGACCCGCACGATCACCCTGCCGCTCTTCCCGCAGGAGGCCACCCTCTGGTTCGCCTATCGCATCGAGAACCAGGACATGGGTTGGGGCACGACGCCCCAAGCGCCCTACGACGATTGGGCCACGGCTGACCTGAAGGGCACAGACGGCGGCGAGATCGTCTCGCTTCTGCGCACCGGCAACTCGGCCGACACCGCCACCAGCGGCCTGCCGTGGGATCGCTACCTTTACCGGATGCAGTTCGCGGATCTGCGGCTCCCCTTGCGCCTCGCGTCTTCGGTGGAACTGGTCTTCGCGGCCGGCAACGATGGTGACACCCTGCCGACCGATTTCTGGATCGACGCGGTGCGGTTGTGCGTGAAGGGAGGGTATGGGCGGTTGTTTCCGGTGATGTACAAGTAGGGGCTGGAAGCTGGACTACAACAGGTAAACAACGGCCCGTCTCCGATCGCTTCCGTGGTCGAAGACGGGCCGTTCTAATCCCCAATCCCTCGCGTCACGGCTTCGGCGTCGGCGCGGGCGTGGCCGCCGGTTGGGTGAACAACTCGCCCGGCAGGATGTAGCTGCCGCCGCCGCCCAGCACCATCGGGTAATTGCCGCTCCAACTCTGGATCGCCTGCCAACTGATGACGTTGGCGTCGAGACTCTGCGAGATCAGCTTGTTGGCCTCAGCCTGAGCCTGCGCTTTGATGCGAGTCGCCTCGGCGTCGGCAATGGCCTTCACGCGGATGGACTCCGCCTCGCCCTCGGCCACGCCGATGCGCTCGAGCCTCTGCCGTTCGGCCTCACCCTGCGCCTGGGTGATCGTCCGCTGCTTCTCGAACTCGGCCTGCTTCGCCAGATTCTCCTTGGTGGTGATGTTTTCCTTCTCGATCTGCTTCTGCTCCACCGCCTTGCGGTAGTCGTCCTCGAAGTGGATCGAGCGCAGACCGAAGAAAACAAGCTGGAGCCCTTCCTTGGTGAACTCCGTCTCCAGCCGCGCCCGGATGTCCTCTTGCGCTTTCTCGACGTTGCCGGAGTAGAGATCGGTGGCGGTGTGCTGCTTGAGGATGTTGCGGACGTGCACCCGACTGTTGGCCTTGATCACCTTTTCCACGACCTCGGCTTCGGTGCCCAGATTGTTGACGATGTCGGTCGCTTTGGTGGGGTCAATGCGGAAGCGGATGGTGTAACGTGCCAGGATTTGTTGCCCGTCGGCGGTCGCGGTATCTACTTCCACGTCCTTATAGTCGGCCTGGCTGGTCTTCGGATCTTCGGAGGTTTCGTAGAGAATTTCCTGCGTCCGATAGAGCACCGTCTGCTGGATGAACGGCGCCTTCCAATTCAGGCCCGGATTGAAAACGCCGACCACCTGGCCGAACTGCTTCACCACGGCCACCGAGCCGGCCTCCACCTGGGTGAAGGAATCCATGACTGCGGCGCCCAGGAACATGAGCAGCGTCACCACCAGGCCGGCGATGCTGGCCGAGCGGTAGTTTCCGTGGCCGCGGCGAGCGGTCGCCGCGCCGATCAAGATTGCGACCACGATGCCCACAGCGAGGGCGGTGACAAACGCACCAACTAAAGATCCCATCTGAGTGTCCTCCTTAGAGACGTGACTGCGCGGTGATTGACCGTATCGCGCAAAACGGCGAGTTTAGTATACGCCAGGCGGCGCTTCCGGTGCGGACGCGACCTTGACTTCTCACCCCCGCCAGGCTGACCGCCGCTAACAAGGCCAGACCTGACAGGCTCTCGCGGCCTGTCAGGTCTGGGCAATTTCAGATAGTGTTCCGGAGTCGAGGCTTTAGCCGGAGGCGCTCCGCCTGAAGGCTCTACTCCAGGTATATCTGAACCGTGTTGAGGCCAGGCTACTTTACGGGATCTTGAGTTCCTGCCCCACGTAAATCGCGTTCGGGTTGGAGATGTTATTGGCGACTTGCAGCGCCCACACCGTTACCCCGAAGCGCGTGGCGACGGAGAACAGCGTGTCGCCGCGCTGAACAGTGTAGGTGCGCGGCTGACCGGGCGTCGGCACGACGGCGGTCGAGCCGGGGATGCGCAACTGCTGGCCCGGATAGATCGCGTCGGCATCGGCGATGTTGTTGAGCTTCATCAGCTCGGACAGGGCGACCGTATAGCGCGCTGCGATGCCTGACAACGTGTCCCCGTGCTGGACGGTGTAGGTGCGCAGCCCGCCCATCTCCACGGGCAGCTCGCCGGGGATCTTCAGTTCTTTACCGGCCATCAGCAAATCGGGGTCGGCCAGCGGGTTGAGGGCCAGGATCGCCTGCGGCGTCGTCTTGAACGTGTCGGCGATCTCGCCCAGGGTGTCGCCCACCTTGACGGTGTACGGGAACCACTTGTCACTGCCGGTCTGACTGCCTTGCGGCGCCGGCGTCAGGGCCGCCGGCGGCTTGGACGTGGGAGGCGCCGGGGTGGGCGGCGTCAGCCTGGCCGGCGGGATCGTGGTTGCGGCCCCGGCCGGGGCCAGTGCGGCAGGCGTCTGACTGCCGGCGGCCGGCAGGGAAACCTTCGTCTGGACCGCCGGCGGCGTGGGCGAGGTTGTCCCGCGCGCTGCCGGCGCCGTCGTACCCTTCGGAGTCGTCGTAGCCTGCGCTGGCGCAGGGGCCGGACGATCGCGCTCGCAGCCAGCCAGGATCAGCGAAAGCAAAACGAGTGCGACAATGATGACCAGGAGCCAGGGACGGTTTTTCATGGGCAGACCTCCAGAGCGGCGAGTAGCGAATCAGCGAATGGCGGCAAATTGGCAAATCAGCAAAACTATGATACCACACGCGAGGGGAAACCGTCAAGCAAATGTGCACTCCGTGTTGCGCGCCCGGCACTTCCGCTTACAATTACTCCTCCATGGAAAAGTAGCTATTGACAAGCTCCCCCTTTATGCTATGATGAGCGTACGCGGCAAACCCAACGAAGGAGTGATTGCCGTGATCTTACCCCACCGCGTCGCCGGCTGCGGCGACTCCCTGTTGCTGACCATCCTCGCCGAGAGCCTGGGCGTCCGCCCCGACCAGGCTGTGACACGCCTCGCCCCGCGCCAACCCGCTGCACTGACCCAATTCGCCGCGCGCCGGCCGGACGTGGCGCTGGTGGAGCGCGGCGAGGCGGGTGGCGACAGCTTCATCCTTTCCCTGCTGCACGACCATCCCGATCCTTCGGGCTTCAACCCCTCAGAGCGGTGTCTGCTGATGATCGGCCGCGACCCCAACCACAGTGGGTTGACCGTCCTCTCCAGCCGCCAAGCCGTGAATCGGCTAAAATGCTGGCCTTTCCAGCACGATTGCACCCATCATGCCGCGATTCCGGGTGGAAATGCTGTCAAATTCCGTCAACTGGTAGCGCTCCCATCCAATGGAACCAGTGCCGCTCATAGCATTTGAGACGCGAATCCACCCTCCGGCGAGGGGGCACGCTGATACAAGGAGAGGAACAAATGAACACCTATCATCTCGTACGCAGAAGCTTGTTGCTCATCACCGCCCTGACGCTGGTGGTGGGCGCGTGGGGCGCGCCGGCCGCGCACACGGCGACTACGCGACCATTCGACTACGCGACCACGCGCGTCCAACCCGATTGGGGCAAGATGCCCCTCTACTTCATCGCCAACCAGGGGCAGATGGACGACCGTGTCGCGTACTACGTCCAGGGCAGCGACAAGACACTCTACTTTGCGTCCGAAGGCGTCACGTTCGCGCTGACCCAGAAGGTGTCTGCAGATGCTCGTAGTAGGCGCTTCAGCGCCCAAGAAGCGTACTCAAGCGCGCCCAACGAATCGAGTCGTTGGATTGTCAAACTGGATTTCGTGGACGCGAATGCGGTGCGCCCCAGCGGGCAGGCGCAGACCGAGGCGGTCATCTCGTACTTCAAGGGCTCGCGTGACGAGTGGCGCACCGGCTTGCCGACCTACTCCCAAATCGTCTACCCCGATTTGTGGGAGGGGATTGACCTGGTGTACAGCGGGACGGTCAATCGCTTGAAGTACGAATTCGTGGTCAAGCCCGGCGCTGACCCCGCCGCCATTCGCCTTGCCTATCGCGGCGCGACGGTGCGGGTGAACGACGCGGGGCAGTTGGAAGTGAGTACGCCTGCGGGCGGCTTCCAGGACGACGCGCCTGTGGCGTATCAAGAGGTGGCGGGGCAGCGTGTGCCAGTGGCAGTGGCTTATGCGCTGGAGGATGCCGCGCGGTGGGGCGCGGACGAGGTGGGCACAGACGAGCCGCGCCCCTACGGATTCCACGTGGGCGCATACAACCCCGCACTGCCGCTGGTGATTGACCCGACCGTGCTGGTCTACTGTGGCTACATCGGCGGCGGCGGCGACGACTATGGCTACGGCATTGCGGTGGACGCGGCGGGCAACGCCTACGTCACGGGCGACACCGCCTCGACCGAGGCGACCTTCCCTGAGACGGTGGGACCCGACGTCACCCACAACGACGGCGAAGACGCATTCGTGGCGAAGGTGAACGCCAGCGGTAGCGCGTTGGTTTATGCGGGCTACATCGGCGGCAGCGCTGACGACCGTGGCTTCGGCATTGCGGTGGACTCGGCGGGCAACGCCTACGTCACGGGCGATACCAACTCGACCCAGGCGACCTTCCCAGTGACCGTCGGACCCGACCTCACCTACAACGGCGGCCCGTGGGACGCGTTCGTGGCGAAGGTGCGCGTTCGTGGCGAAGGTGAATGCCAGTGGCACGGCGTTGGTGTATGCGGGCTACATCGGCGGCAACAACTATGAATCGGGCTACGGCATTGCGGTGGACTCAGCAGGCAACGCCTACGTCACGGGCAACACCTACTCGACCGAGGCGACCTTCCCCGTGACCATCGGACCCGACCTCACCCACAACGGCAGCAGTGATGCATTCGTGGCGAAGGTGGATGCCAGTGGCACGGCGTTGGTGTATGCGGGCTACATCGGCGGCAGCGGCGGCGAGAATGGCTACGGCATCGCGGTGGACACGGCGGGCAACGCCTACGTCATGGGCGACACCTACTCGACCGAAGCGACCTTCCCTGAGACGATGGGACCCGACCTCATCTACAACGGCGGCGGGGACGCATTCGCGGCGAAGGTGAATGCCAGTGGTACCGAGTTGGTTTATGCGGGCTACATCGGCGGCAGCGACACCGACTATGGCATCGGCATTGCGGTGGACGCGGCGGGCAACGCCTACGTCACAGGCTACACCTCCTCGACCGAAGCGACCTTCCCTGAGACGGTGGGACCCGACCTCACCCACAACGGCGGCTGGGACGCATTCGTGGCGAAGGTGAATGCCAGCGGTAGCGCGTTGGTTTATGCGGGCTACATCGGCGGCAGCGACTACGACAATAGCTATGGGATAGCAGTGGACACGGCGGGCAACGCCTACGTCACGGGCAACACCTGGTCGACCGAAGCGACCTTCCCTGTGGCGGTGGGACCCGACGTCACCTACAACGGCATCGGGGACGCATTCGTGGCGAAGGTGAACGCCAGCGGTAGCGCGTTGGTTTATGCGGGCTACATCGGCGGCAGCGGCGACGACTATGGCAGGGGCATTGCGGTGGACTCAGCAGGCAACGCCTACGTCACGGGCTTCACCGCCTCGACCGAGGCGACCTTCCCCGTGACCATCGGACCCGACCTCACCCACAACGGCGGCATTCGAGACGCGTTCGTGGCTAAAGTGAGGAGCATGCGGCAGCAATCTCCCCTGCTATACCACCATCGGCGGCGCGCTCAATGCGGTGATGGTCAATGGGAGTGTGGACGTGCATGCTGGCACCTACAACGAAAGTGTCTCACTCGATTCGGGCGTCAACCTGACCTTGCTCGGCGCGACGACGCTCAGCGGCAACCTGACCCTCTCCGCAGGAACGTTCAACGCGCCGAGCGCGAACACCTTCTCGCTCACGGGCAATCTCACGAACAGCGGCGGGACGCTCAATCACAACTCTGGCACGGTGATCTTCAGCGGCAGCGGCGCGCAAAACCTGGACGCCAGCGTTGCTACCACCTTCAACAACCTGACCGTCAACAGCGGCGTGACGTTGGTGGAAACCGTCTCGGCGGATAACGTCACCGTGGCCGGCACGCTGACCAACAGCGGCACGATCCGCAAGACACAGAGCGTCTCCGGCGCTGGGAGCAAGACCTTCGGCCTGGCCGGGCGCTACAATGGCGCCGACCTGAGCGTCAACGTGACGACGCAGGGCAGCCTGAGCCAGCTCCAGGTGGATCGGGTGGACAGCAACCATCCCAATGCCGTCGCTGCCACCCAGACCGGTCGCTACTGGAGCATTACACCCACCGGCAGCAGCTATACCATTGACCTGACGTTGCCGCACAACGTCTCCACCCCTGGCACCAACGCCTACGTCTGCCGCAACACCGGCGGCACGAATTGGATGTGCGGCCGTACCTCGGCCACGGCCAACACGGTCACGCGCACCGAATTGACGACCCTCTCGGACTGGGCGGTGGGGGATAGCAGCAAGGGGCCGCTGGCGGTGCGGCTGGCGAACTTCCAGGCCACGGTCGCCGGCCACCAAGTGGTGGTGACGTGGGAGACGGTCAGCGAGCTGGACGTGCAGGGCTTCCACCTGTACCGGGCGGAAAGCGCCGCGGGGCCGTGGCAGCGGCTGGACGCGGGGCTGATCCCCAGCGCGGCCCCCGGCTCCGCAAACGGGCACACCTACGCGTTTAGCGATCGCGATGTGCAAGGAGGCCGAACCTACTGGTACCGATTGGAAGCGGTGGACCTGGCCGGAGGCATTCAGGCGCTCGGCCTGACGAGCGTGACGGTGCGTCCGACCGCCGCGGCGCCGCGGCTGTGGCTGCCGTGGGTGGGGTGGTGAGTTCAGGCTGAGGTTAAGGTTGAACAGGAGGTATCATGGACGCCAAGGTTGCTCCCGATCGCACCGGAGTGAAGACAGAGGTCAACCGCCAGGCGTAGGACGAGCCGCGCATCGTCCTGGAGCGGTTGCTGGAAGCGAAGGCGCAGGGCCTGCTGCCCGGCGGCGCCGACCCGTCGCCTCTCGCCGGGTTCCTGGGGCCGCTCAGCACGTCGGCCGGGTCGGTCTGTACCTGATGGGAGAAGCGACCGGCGCATGCAACGGCCGGGCGCCTGGCGAGGGAAGGCTCGACCCAGGTCCAAAGTGTGCAGGTGAGGCGCGCTGGACCAGGGGCTTTTTGCGCTCAAATCAGCTATCCCAGCCGCCCCATCTGCACCCTGACCGGCCGGTGCGTCGCCAGGTATTCCTCCAGGGCTTCGCGCAGGATCGTCGGCACTTCGTAGCGCGGGCGCAGATCCCAGGCGCGCTCCACGTAGCCGCCATAGGACTCGAACTCCCAATCGCTGCCCGCTACCAGGTATTCGCGGCCCGGCTCGACCGGCTCACCGCCGACCAGCAGTTGCCCCCCGCGCACGGTCGCGCCGCTCAGGTGGATCAGGCCGCGCGCGTTACCGCGCAGTGTGTGGGGCCGCTCGGCCGCAAACGTCAGATCCAACCCCTTCGCCACGAGCGCAGCCAGTTGCGCGCCCGTCATCGTCACGACGGCCGGGTTGGCCGTGGACGTGCAAACCTCCCACAGCGCGCCGCGGGACACCGGCCCGCCGGGCAGCGGCCCGATGAACGCGTGCCCTCCCGTCGTCACCGCGACCTGGCCCCCCATCCGCTCCTGCAGGACGTCGGCCATCAGGTTCCCGGCGGCGCACTCTCGGTCGGTGGCGAAGTCCAACGACTCCGCCAGCTCGCCGATGATCTCGGCCAGGAATTGCACCCCTGCGGCTTCGATGGCCTGCGCCTCGGCCAGCACCGTTGCCGAGGGTGGCATCGTTTCGGGGACGGGCAGCGCAGCCGCGGCCGTCACCATCGCCTGTTCGTCGTCCCAGGCCAGGTCGAGCCGGCCCACGTGCCCCGCGTATTGCCCCGCCTGCGCCACGAACACGCGGCCGATTCGCTCGCCTTCAGGCAGCAGGTCGTGACTATGCCCGCCGAGGATGGCGACCACGTCCTCTTGAAGATCGGCAGCCAGCTCGCGATCGGCGGCCAGGCCCAGATGCGAGAGGACGACCACCGCGTCCGCGCCGTCCTGCCGGAGCGCCGCGGCCAGCTCCCGTACCAGGGGCGCCGTGGGAACCGCTTGCAGGTTGAAGAAGGCGGTGTATTCCGGCATGTCGGTAGTGACGCCGATCACGCCCAGGCGCAATGAGCCGGCCTGGAGGAGCACAGCCGGTTGCACGCCCGCCAGCGGATCGCCGGCATGGGTGCGCAGGTTTGCCGCCAGCAACGGATAGCGCGCCGCGGCGCCGTGTTCGGCCAACACCTGCGGCCCGTAGCGCAGCCAGGCGCCGTTGCCGGCCACGGCCGCATCACAGCCGGCCGCGTTGAGCAGCCGGTGCATGGCCGTTCCCTTGGTGACGTTGCTCAAACGGCTGGAAGGCTCCTCGACGTCGCCGCAGTCGAAGTAGAATACGGGGGTATCAGGGTCCTCAGCCTTGACCTGTGCGACCAGCGTCGCGATCCGCGCCAGACCCTCGACGTTGCCGTGAATGTCGTTGGTGTGGAGGATGATGAGAGTTTGCGTCATCAGAGAACCTTCGCGAGCTGACATTGGGGGCAGAAGTGCGTGCTGCGTTGGGTCACGCGGATGCGCTCGATGGCCGCGCCGCAGCGGGGGCAGGGCCGGCCGGTTTGCTGGTAGACGCGCAGCCGCGCCTGAAAGGCGCCATCCGCGCCGTAGGGGGTGCGATAATCCCGCAGCAGGGTGCCACGCTGGTCAATGGACTCACGCATCACCTGGCGGATGGCGTCGCGCAGCCGCTCGATTTCGCCGGCGGTCAGGCTGGCGGCCCGGCGCAGGGGGTGGATGCTGGCCCGGAAGAGCGCTTCGTCGGCGTAGATGTTGCCCACGCCGGCTACCACGGTCTGATCGAGCAGCGCGGCCTTGATCGCGACGCGACGGCCGTGCAAGCGCCCGGCCAGCACTTCGGCCGTGAAGGTCCAATCCAACGGCTCCGGTCCCAGCTTGCCCACCACCCGCGCCACATCATCCACCAGCCAGACGCGGCCGAACTTGCGCGCATCGGTGAAGACCAGGTGCTCGTCACCCGCCAGGTCGAACCAGGCCCGCAGATGCGTATCGGCCAGCGCGGGGCTGCCGGCTGGTACGACCGCCAGGTGGCCGGTCATGCGCAGATGGATAATCAGCGTCTCGCCGGAGTCCAGGGGAATCAACAGGTATTTGCCGCGGCGGCCCACGTCAATCACCTGTCGGTCGCGCATCCGTTCGGCAAGGGCGACGGGATCAGGCTCGGCCAACGTGCGGGGCCATGCGACGTGGGCGTCGGTGAAGCGCCGGCCGATCAGCAAGGGGCGCAGATCGGTCGCGATGGTTTCGACTTCGGGGAGTTCAGGCATTGGCATCCTTTACGCCGCGCAGAGGCATTCCCAGAGCGAGAAACTCTCGTGCGCGTCATGCTGAGCGGGTCGGCCCCGTCTCTTGCGGTACGGCGAGATTCCAGCGAAGCATCCCGCGTGACATCGAGACTCTTCGCTGGTGTCACGCTGTGATGTACTGTCCATCGCTAACCCGCTCAGAGTGACAGTCATCGAAGCTCAAGAGTAGTTCTACGGTCGCGTCACGTCGTAGGTGGCTTCGCGGGGCAGCAGTAGCAGGCTGGCAGCTTGATCGTTCACCGTACGCGAGACCAGCATCCAACCGGTGTTCTGGTCGTGGAGGTGTACGAATTGGCCCGGCCCGATCCAGCGCGGATCGAACACGCTGGCCGCGTTGCCCATGCAGCGCGGGGCCTGGCTGATCCCGCCCAGGTAGACCTGATTAGCATCCGCATAGATGAAGTGGACGTTGTCGGGCGACCAGTTGACGAAGACGCCGTTGCGCAACATCGCGTACTGTCGAGGATTCGTCCCGTCGGCATTGGCGATCCACAACTCGCGCGTGTCCACCGAGTTATTCACCGCCCGCGTGTACGCCAGTCGCGTCCCATCGGGTGACCAGAAGGAGTCGAACGCATCCACGTGTCCGGCAGACTTGGCCTGCCCGTCCGCGCCGATGCGGTAAAGCGTGATGCCGTTGAGCTGCTCCGGCGAGTCGGCCGGGTCGGTGACCGCGGCCAGGAGGGTCTTGCCGTCGGGCAGCCAGCTCGCCTGCGTTTCGTAGAAGCGCGGGGCGAGGCCGCGAGCGAACTTAAGCAGAACGCGGCCGGCCGTGCCGTCGGCGTTGTAGATCGCCAGGCTGCCCTCGCGAGTCTTTTCGGTGGCGGGCTGAAGCAAGGCGAAGCGTTGGCCGTCGGGCGAGAAGATGGGCCGGGCGGCGGCGTCCATCTTGACCGCCAGGCGCCGCGCGCCGGTCCGGGCGTCCACCATCCAAAGCTCGAACGTGGGCGGCACATCGCCGGCAGTCGGGATGACGGTCACGTTGAGCGCCAGGGTTGCTGCGCCGGGGATCCAACGCACGTCGCCGAAGCGCCGCTCGCTGTAGCCCGCGGCCAGGTCATCCTTCGGCAGATCGCGCTCGGCGAGCAGCAGGCGCGCGTCCTTGCCGTCCCAACGCACGGCCCACAGCTCGAAATGGTCGCCCCGGAGCACGCGGTAGGCGATCCACGCCCGATCCAACGAAATGGCTGGGCTGCTGATCCCCTCGCCGCTCACGATCTGCCGGGCGCCGGTCTCGCGGTCGAGCGTCCATAGCCCCTTAAGATCCGCGTAAGCGACACCCGCACCAGCCGGCAGGGTGGCGGTGATGGCCGCGGGCGCGGGTGCCGCCTCCGGGGTGAGAGCAGCCTGATTCGCTCCGCCGCCTTCGCGGGCGCCAAGATCGGCGGCCGGCATGGCACGCGCGGGCGCAGTGGTGGCCGCGGCGGCCGCCGCCATGACCGCCGCGGTCGCCGTCGGGGCCGCGGCGGCCGTCGTGGGCTTCCCAGGGATCGGCGCGACCGGCGCCGCAGCCTTGGCTGCGGGGGCAGTCGTCGGCGTTGGGATGATCGCAGGCGCCGGCGTGGGCCGCGGCGCGAGCGCCTGCGGCTTGACGGCGGCTGGCGCGGGCGCCTGGGATGGCATCTCTACGACCTTCTCGACCGCGACCGTCGGAGCGGCAGTGGGCTGGGGCGGGGCGGCCATCATCGGCTTGGGTGCGGCGGCCGGTCCGGCCTCGGAGGAAAGCGCGGCCGGGGCGGCCGTGGCCGCGGGCGCCAGGGCGAGCTGGCCGGTCGGTCTGCTCCCGATCTGGCGCAGCAGCGTCCCTGCGACCACGACCACCAAGGCGACCGCGGTCGCCGCGACCAGCCCGCGCAGCGCGCCGCCGAACCACCCCGGCTGCGTCGCCGGCCGGCGGATGCCGACCCGCGCCTCCGACAGGGTGAAGGCGCGCGGGACAGCCACGCGGGGCAGAGCGCGCACCAGCGCCACCGTCTGCCGCAGGCTGTCCAGCTCGGTCCGGCAGGCGGCGCAGGTCGCCAGGTGCGCGTCAACCCGCGCCCGCTCTGCGGCCGTCGCCTGGTTGTCCAGGTAGGCCGAGAGCAGGTCGGCGCTCACGTGCGCACGTTGCGGGTTGGTTATCGAGAATCTCATGGTCGTGTTTCCAGGTATTGGGTATTAGGTATTGGAGATTGGGAGGCCGATCTCCAATACCTAATACCCAATACCCAATCTCCAATCACGTCACAGACGATACCGCGCGGGCAATAGTTCCCCCTGGGCCAGCAGCAGGTCGCGCAGCTTGGCGCGGGCGCGGCTGAGGCGCGATTTCACCGTGCCCAGCGCCGCGCCGGTGGCCGCGGCGATCTCCTGGTAATCCAGCCCCTCGATGTCGGAAAGTACGAGCGTGGCGCGCTGATCCGGCGGCAGTTTAACGATGGCCGCCTGGATCGCGACCGCCAACTCGTGGCGCAGCGCATAGGCGTCGGGCCGCTCGGCCGGGTCTTGCAGCTTGCTGTCGTGCTCGGGGTCTTCATCCTCTTTTTCCAGCGAAGTCGTGGGCCGGCGCTTGTGGGCGCGCAGGGTGTCGTAGCAGGTGTTGGTGACGATGCGCAACATCCACGCCTTGAACGACCCGCCGCGATATTGATTGAGCCGCTGGAACGCCTTGATGAAGCCATCCTGGGTTGCGTCGGAGGCCGAGTCGCCGTCACCGAGGATGCGATAGGCCACGTTGTAGGCCAGGCCCTGGTAGTGGAGGATGATCTGGTTGAAGGCCGGCAGATCGCCACGGCGGGCGGCTGCGATGAGCGTCTGCTCGTCGTATTCCGGCCGGCGCGGCGGCGTAGGACGCGTGGCGCGGTCGCCCCAGCCGTCCCAGGAGGCGAAGAGAACCGGCATTCGCGACGATAGGCCCAACAGGCGAAGCGCCTGCTGAATCGGGGCCGGCGCGGCCGGGGATAGGAAGCGTAGCAGCAACATGGCTCGTTAATCGCCTATTCAGGGGCACGAGTCTCTGTGCCTAAACGAACTTGACGATCTGTTCCTCTTCGGGTATACTTGCCTCTGTACGTGCCGAAGTGGCGGAAAGGTAGACGCGACGGTCTCAAACACCGTTGGGGGTTGCCCCATGTGGGTTCGATTCCCACCTTCGGCACTCACTATGCTAAACTCATGCGGCGGCATTATAGCAGTGATCCTATTCTATCCCAAAGAACGGATGCAGCGCATGGGTGAATCCAAATGAATGAGACCACCGGGGCAGGATCGCTTACGGAGCGCACAGACTCGCTCACGCAAGATGACAACGCCCCTCATTTTTTGCCCCATGATGATCGTATGCTCAGAATAGACCGGCGAGTCCGCCGCACGAGCCAGGGCCGTTGGCCTGGTTTGCTGTTCCTTGCGTTCAGCATCCTGCTGCTCGTCAGCCTGATGTTGACGAGTTGCGCGCAGACCGATAAACGCACATCGCTGTCGCAGGCCGAACGCGATGCCAGCCTGCAGCGCATCGCGGCCGATTACGCACGCGATGCCGATCTTGCCACGGCACAAGCCAGCCTGGACAAACTGGGGCTGGCGAATCCCACGCAACTGCTGGTCACTCTAGCCGAGCAAAGCGTCAACGAAGGCCGGCCGTCCGCGGAGATCATCCCGCTGGCCCGCCTGGCTGAAGCCCTGGGCGCACACAGCTCCCGGCTGATCGCCTACCTGGCGCCGACTGCCACTGCCGTCCCGCCGTCGCCGACTCCGGCGCCGCCCAGTCCCACAACGCCGCCGACCGCGACACCTTTGCCACCCACCGCCACGCCGACCGCCATCCCGCCGACCATCGCGCCGACCGCCTCACCCTCGCCGACGCCGCGGCCGCACGTCGTAGCTCCGAGCGCGGCCAATCTACGCGGCGGCCCCGGCGTGAACTACCCACTGGTGGGTGAACTGCAAACCGGGCAGGAAGTAAACATCATCGGCCGCACCGCGGGCAGCGATTGGTGGCAGGTAGCCGTGGAAGGCGCCGGCCAGGCGTGGGTCGCCGGCACCGTAGTCAAGGTGCAGGGGCCGATTGACGCGGTCCCGGTCGCCAAGGATATTCCGGCTCCGCCGGCCACCTTCACCCCCGCGCCGCCCACGGCGACGCCCAAGCCGGCCGGACCAGAGTTCCGATTCGTGAGCAAGCGACTTTGGGGCGTAGAAGAAAATGGCGGCTTTCTCGACGGCTCATCGGTGCACTGCGGCGAGAAACGCCAGTTGCGGGTGTTGGTAAAGGATGCTGCGGGCAATCCGCTTAACGGCGTCACCGTCAAAGTTGCCTACGGCAATCAGGAAGAAGATGTGACCGGCAGCAAAGGGTCGGGGGTGGCAGAATTCATTCTCGGCGGTGGTCAAGACGCTTTCATCGTGCGCGATGTGGACGGTCATCAGCCCAGCAGCGACTATGCCCGCGGCATGAGTACCGACCCAGCGGCGATCCCCACAGAAATTCTGATGGGGAGCGGATTCTGCAAGAACGCCGAGGATTGCGCTCATTTCGTGAGGCAAAACGGTTGCCACGGGCACTACTCGTGGGACGTCGTTTTTCAACGAGCCTACTGATTCGTTGATTCGCCAATTCGCTGATTCGCTGATTCGCTGATTTGCTGCTTGTGAGGGGAGAATCGTTGTGAAAGAAGACATGATCGCTAACGCCCCGCTGTTTGCGGAGCTGACCGACGGTCAGCGCGACTTGATCGCGTGCCGGATGACATCGGAGACCCGGCGCGCCGGCGACACGGTCTTTGCCGAGGGCCAGACCGCCGCGGCCATGTATCTGGTCAATTCGGGCCGGGTGCGGTTGATCAACGACCAGTACGCGGTGCTGGCAACCCTGGGGCCGGGTAGCGTGTTGGGCGAAGCCGATGTGCTGGTGGGCCGCAACTACACCCTCTCGGCCGAGGCGGCGACTAACGTCGAGCTATTCGCGTTCAGCGCGCTCGACCTGGCCGGGCTGGTGGCGCAGGACCCACAGATGGGCCGATTGCTGAAATCGGCGGCGGGCGTCACCGACGACCAATTCACCGAACGGCATCTGCGCCGACTAACCCTGATGAACGGGCTGACGCGCGAGCAGGTCGGCGAGGTCGCCAGCCACCTGCGCCCGGAGCAGTTCGCGGCCGGCCGGGCGATCTATCGCCGCGGCGAGCCGGGAGAGGCGCTCCACCTGATCGAGTCGGGCCAGGTCAGTGTGGAGGCCCGCATGGCCAATGGGGCCATCCAGACCCTGGGGACCTTGGGGCCGGGCGAATTTTTCGGGGAGACGTCGCTGCTCACCGGCGAGGCGCACGGCACCTACGTGGTGGCGCAGACAGATGTCGTTGCGTGGTCACTGGGCCGGACCGATTTCGAGACCCTCGTCCTCCGCTATCCCAGCCTGGCGTTGAACTTGAGCCGTCTGTTGAGCCAACGCCTGCGTGAGAATACCGAGCGTGCTGTGACCAGCGTCGTCATGGCCCCCGCGCCGGCGCCTACTGCCTACACCATGCCCTCGGAGGCGCAAGTCAGGCGGACGACCGATGTAACCGGCGCGGTGATGGGCATGGGCCACGCGGCCAACACCGCCACCAGTTGGTTCGGGGCGCGCAGCACGGGCGCCAAGCTGCGCCTGGTCGCGGTCATCATCCTGTTGATCTGGCTGCTGGGGGTCGTTGCACCGTCGGCGATCCTCTCGCTGCTTTCTGCCAACAGCGTCGCCTCACAGGCCACCAGCTCGGTCGCCCGCGCCGGGGTCCGCGATCGCGTGGTGAAGGTGGCGATGGCAGCCGACCTGCCCGTGCAGGCCACCCCCGTTTACACGCCCTGGCCGACCGAGACCCCCATCCCGACGCCGACCTTCACGCCGACGCCGACGCCCACGAATACGCCGACGCCGACGCCGACCTTCACACCCACGGCCACGCCGATCCCGCCGACCGCGACACCGATCCCACCGACGCCGGTCCCGGCGCCGATTGTGGTGCAGGAAGCGCCCGTGGTCGCCGCCGCGGCTGCCGCGCCCGCAAAGCCCTCAGTCCAGTTCAAGCTGGTCGAGATGCGACGGATGACGCCGTGCGAGAATCGCGGCAAGCACAACGTCTTCATCAAGATCGTAGACGCGGCCGGCAACCCGGTGGATGGCGTGATCCTGGTACAGACGCCGGCCGGTCAACCTGGCAACGTGTTGGACAAAACGGTCTCGGGCACGAAGGGGCCCGGGCTGGCCGAATTCGTCTTGTGGAAGGGCGCGGAATATGGCGTGTACGTCTCGCAGGATGGCGTCAATCCCGCCAGCAGCGACATTGCCCAGCCGGTGCACTCGAACTTCACCGACGAGGCCGCTTGCAGCGAGGGCGGAGGCGGCAATACACTCTTCCACAACTCGTTCAACCTGGTGTTCCAGAAGACGTTTTAGCGTGGTGCGTGGTGCGTAGGTCAATAGATTTACAAAGCCCCGGGCAGATGCTCGGGGCTTTGTCGTCTTGATGCGAATTGCAGTTCAATTCTTAGGCTGTCACATACACCGGCGGTGATTCGAGTACCCGGAGGCCGCGCAAACGCGACCGGATGGGGGCCATTTCATCTACGGCAATATAGGCAATCGGCCGGTCGGGCACATCGTCGGTCAACTTGGCCCGTTGAGCGTTCTCAATAGCATGTCGGCTGTATTGCGGGTCGTGTTGATCCAATAACACCACTTGGGCTTGATCTGGGATGTTTTCAGAAAACTCGGGGTGCTCTATCAGATAGTACGTAAACTCTCTCAGTAGTTCCTCTAACTTGGTTTGATAAAACTCGTCCATCATCTTTTTCCCCATTTCTCACCGCCCGCGGCTATTGTAGCAGAATTGCAGTTAGCGGGTCAAAGAACTGGTTCGACCAGGAGAAGCGTCCCCCTCTCCACCCTCAGCGTCCGCGCCTGCCCCAATAACTCCGGGCTGAAATCTCCCCAATCGGTCGTCGTGACGATCGCCTGATCCACCCCTGCCAGCGCGTCGAGCAACGCGTGCCGACGGATTTCGTCCAGCTCCGACATCACGTCGTCCAGGAGCAGCAGCGGGCTTTCCCCGGTTTCCTCGCGCATCAACTGCACCTCGGCCAGCTTGAGCGCCAACGCGGCGGTGCGCTGCTGCCCACGCGAGCCGAATGGCCGCAGGTCGCGGCCGTCCACGGTGAAGGCCATGTCGTCGCGGTGCGGACCGAGCAGCGACGCACCGGCCGCGATCTCGCGGGCGTGGCTCCCGCACAGGGCCGCCAAGAAACGCTCGCGCACTTCGTCTTGCGAGACCGCGGCGTAGGCCGGGCGCGCTTCGGCCAGGCGTTGCCGCTGAGCCGCGATCTGCGCGCCCGATCTGGCCCCGATCAGCACGTCGGGGTCGGGGCTGGGCAGATAGCCGACGTGCAATCGCTCGCTGCCGCTGGTCAGGCCGGCGTGACGATCCGCGGCCAGGCGATCGAGGTCGCGAATGGCCGTGCCACGGCGGTGGATCAGCACGCTGCCGTGCTCGGCCATCTGTCCATCCCAGAAGGCAAGTTGCCCCTGGTCGCCGCCGAAGTCACGCAACTGCCGGAGCAAGGCGTTGCGCTGCGTCACCACGCGGTTGTATTCGCCCAACGCGCGGCAGTAGGTGGGCGCAATCTGGCATAGGGCGATGTCCAGGTAGCGCCGGCGCTCTCCCGGCGCGCCCGCCACCAGGTCTACGTCCTCCGGCAGGAAGAGCACCACCCGCAGCCGGCCCACCAAGTCAATGGCTCGCCTGGCCGCGCCGTTCACGCGCACCTGTTTCCGCACCACCGGGCCGTTGCTGCCGCCGTTCGACGCCAGCTCCAGCACCAGCTCCAGCTTCTCCGCATCCCGTCCTTCACCGGTCTCGCCGACCAGCCGCGCATAGGGCAGCGGACTTTCGAGCGCTAACCAGTTGATCAGCTCGCGCTCGGCCGCCGCGCGCGGCGTACGCGCCGTGGCGAGCAGGTGGATCGCCTCCAGCAGGTTCGTCTTGCCTTGCGCGTTGGCTCCTTGCAACACGGTCAGCCGGTCTGGCAGGCTCAGCTCCAGCCGGACGTAGTTGCGGAAATTGGTGAGGGAGAGGTGGGTGAGGTGCACAGTAAGGGATATTGGATATTGGGTATTAGATATTGGGTATTGGCAGATGGAAAAGACCCCACTTGCCAATATCCAATATCCAATACCTAATACCGATCTACCGGTTGAGCTGCATCGGCATGATGACGTGCGTGAACTCCTCCGGCCCGGCGCCGACGGGGCGGAACACGCCGGGGCGGTCGGAGCGAGAGGTTTCCAGCACGACCTGCGGCGTGTCAATCACCGCCAGGACGTCCATCAGGTAGCGGGCGTTGAACGCGATCTCCAGCCCGTTGCCCTCGACCAGCGCGTCCACCTCGCTCACGTTGTCGCCGGCCTCGGCCGAGGTGGCGCGCAAGGTGAGTTGGCCCGGTGCAGTGTCGGTGCCGGGGGCCACGGTGACCATGACCCGGTCGGAGGCGTCGCGGGCGAAGAGCGAGGCCACCTTCAGCGCCCGTTGGAGCGCGACCGTGTCCAGCACGGTGCGGGTGGTGTAGCTCTTGGGCATGATCGCGGTGAAATCGGGGAACTTGGCGTCAATCAACTGCGACACCAGGTCTACCTGATGGAACGCGCCCTTTTCCCCCTCACCTCTGCCGATCATGCGGAAGAGGATCTGGTTACGCGACGCGGCCACGGTCAGCTCCACCGGCTTGTCGGGATCGGCCTCGCCGCTGATGCGGCTGACTTCGGCCAGGGAACGCGCGGGGACGATGATGCTGGCATCGGCAGGCGCGGGGCCGGGCAACACCGTGCGGCGGACGGAAAGGCGGTAGCCGTCGGTAGCAGCCAGGGTCAGGCGATCGCCCTCAAAGCGCATCAGCACGCCGGTGAGGGAGGGTCGGCTCGTGTCCTTGGCGTCTGCCGCGGCAAAGGTGACCTGGTCAATGATCTTGCGCAGCGTCGCCGGGGCTATCCCCAGGCCGTTCTCGCCGTCGGCCGTGGGGATCAGGGGAAACTCGCTGGCGTCAATTCCCTTGATATTGGACTCGAAGCGGGCGCACTTGAGGTTGACGCTCATCGTGCGTACCACCATCTCCAGGTTGATCTTTTCGGCCGGCACCGAGTTCACCCAGTCGGTGAGCAAGCGCGCCGGCAGCGTGATCGCGCCCTCGTCCTCCACTTGGCCGCCGACCCAGCAGCTCACGCCCACTTCCAGGTTAGTGGCAGCCAGCTTGAGCCGGCTTTCATCGGTGCTGAGCAAGATGTTGCCGAGCACCGGCAGCGTGCTACGTGACGAGACGGCGCGTCCGACGATGGACAGGCCCTTGGCGAGGTTTTCTTGCAAAACAGATAGGCGCACGGCGGAACCTCCTGGGTGTTGGTAGACAAGCAAATAAGGAAACAAGGGATGAGTAGACAAGAAGTCAACAAATCCAGGGACAGTATACCATGAACCGGGGGAAACTCAAACTTCGTAACTGCCCGGTTCTGACTAGGGGTTTCCGCCGCGCTCTGGTATAATCGCAGCCGATCATAACTCAGAGAGGTTGCCTTGGATCACCAACGACCGAAGATTCGTTGCAGCGTGGGCGTGACGGCCTACAACGAGGAAGCCAACATCGGCCGGCTGCTGGATGCGCTGTTGAACCAACATCTGCGCGCGGTGGAGATCGGCGAGATCGTCGTCGTCGCCAGCGGCTGCACCGACAACACCGTGCCCATCGTTCAAACCTACGCCGCTGAGAACCCGACTGTCAAGCTGTTGGTCCAGCCCAGACGCGAGGGCAAGACCGCAGCCGTCAACGTCTTTCTGGCGAACGCCCAGGAAGAAATCTGCGTGTTGGAAAGCGGCGACACGCTGCCCGACGAGGACGCGGTGGAACATCTCGTCCGCATGTTCGCCGATCCCACGGTGGGCATGACCGGCGCGCACAAGATCCCCGTGAACACGCCCGATCACATCGTCGGCCTCTTCACCCACCTGCGGCTGCGACTGGAACACCAACTGTGCCTGGAGATTCCGCGGCTGGGCGAGATGATCGCTTTCCGCAAGGTGTTCGACCGCATCCCGCTCGACGTGGCCATGGACGAGGCGTTCGTGGAGGCGCTCGTCATCCAGCGCGGGCTGTCGGTCCGTTATGCGCCCGACGCGGTGGTCTACAACACTGGGCCGACGACGATCCGCGACTTCGTGACCCAACGCCGGCGCAACCACGCCGGTCACCTCTATCTGAAGGCCAAGTACGGCTACGCGGTCTCCAGCATCCAAAACCAGCGGGTAGTAAAGGTCGCGCTCAAGGAGCTTTGGGGCGCGCTGCAACTGATCTGGACGCTCGTTCTGCTGGCGGTGCTCGAAGCCTGGTCGCGGCTGCTCGGCTGGTACGATTTCGCCATCAAGAAAGACCGCCACGTCGTCTGGGACATGGCCTGGTCGCAGAAGACGGACGTGGGCGCGGAGCGGCAGCAGACGACGGCGAAGGATGATCTGCGGCCGACGGCGTTGGCGCAGAAGCCGTGATACGTGACGAGTGCTACGTGATCGGTGCCAGGTAGTTGTGGACTTCCACGTAGCACGTATCACGTAGCACGCAGCACGTATCACGTATCACGCAGCACGCAGCACGCAGCACGCAGCACGCAGCACGCAGCACGTATCACGCAGCACGTATGAGAATCCATCCTGTGCGCGACAAACTCACCACCCTCCTCAAGCTCCTCATCAGCCTTGCCCTCATCGCCTGGGCGTTCAGCCGCGTGGATCTGACGCAGGTCGGCGCGCAGCTCCGGACGGCGAACCTGTGGCTTTTCGGGGCTGGGCTGGCGACGTACCTGGTCGCGATCGGGGTCAACGCGGTCAAGTGGCAATTGCTCCTGGCCGCGCAGGGCGTGACCATCCCATTCGCCGCGTTGCTCCGGTTCCAGTTCGTCGGCTTCTTCTTCAACAACTTCCTGCCCCAGGTGGGCGGCGATGTGATGCGCGGCTACGGCCTGGCGCGCTACACCGATCGCACCGCCGACGCCGCGGTCTCGGTGATCGTGGATCGCGTCGTCGGGCTGATCGCCTACACGAGCACTGCGGCCGTGGCGGCCTTCGTCACCGTGACCCTCGGCGGACACGGCGAGTTGCGCGGGGTCGAATGGGTGGCCGTGGCGGCGTTGACGGTGCTGGCGGCCGGCTTCGGCGTGCTGCTCAGCCGCCGGCTGCGCGGGCTGATCGGCCGGCTGTTTGCTTTGCGTTTTTTGTCTGTCCTGGCGCCGGCCTGGGACCGCGTTTCCGACGCGTTCAACGCCTACCGTTTCCGCTACGGTGCGCTGGCGCGGGCGTTCGGCGTTGCGCTGCTGGGCATCGCCTGCACCACGCTGGTCAACTGGTTTCTCTCGCAGGCGATGGGCGGGCTGATGTCTCTCGCCGCGATCACCCTGTTCAACCCGCTGATCGCCCTGGTGCTGATGATCCCCGTGTCCATCGGCGGCCTCGGCGTCAACCAGACCGCCTATCCGTTCTTCTACGGTCTGGCCGGCGTGTCCACCGGCCATGCGTTGGCGGTGTCGTTGTTGATGCAGGCAGTCATCATCCTGGGGAGTCTGCCGGGCGGGGTATTTTGGCTGAGGGGACGAGGGAAACCGGCGCCATGAAGCCACTTGAGGTCTCTTTCGTCCGCGGCCTCTACGAAAAGAGCGGCGGCGGGCACGATTTCGACCACGTGCTCCGCGTCACCGCGCTGGCCGAGCGCATCGGCCGGGCCGAGGGCGCCGACCTGGCGGTCATCCGCACCGCGGCGTTGCTGCACGACGTCGGGGAGAACGGGGGGCGAGAGCACCATCACCTGGCCGGCGCGGCGATGGCGCGAGAGCTGCTGCGGGACGAGCCGCCGGCGTTCGTGGCAGCCGTGACCCACGCCATCGAAGCGCACCGTTTCCGCGCCGACCCAGCTCCCCACACGCTGGAAGCACAGGTGCTCTCCGATGCGGATAAGCTGGACGCGATCGGCGCCATCGGCATCGCGCGCGTGTTTGCCTACGCCGGCGCTCGCGGCACAGCCCTCTGGCGCCGGCCCTGGCGGGAGATCGCGGCCGAGGCCGGCGACGCGGTCGCCGCGCCGAAGACCCTCGGCGGTGACTACACCCCCGTCCACGAGTTCGTCTATAAGCTCGACCGCATTCCAGACCGCCTCTACACGGCCACGGCCCGCGCCATCGCCGCGGAGCGACAGGCGTTTATGCGGGCGTTTTTCGAGCGGCTGGACGCGGAAATGCTGGAAAAATAGGTATTGGGTATTAGAGATTATCGGGAATAACTGTCATTCTGAGCGGGTTTGCCTCTAACTTCTCGCGACGACGAGCATCCAGCGAAGAATCTCACCTCGTAACGAGACCCTTCGCTGGATTTTCGCCGCAACGCACGTCACGGGATCAACCCGCTCAGGGTGACAAAGCAGTTTTTGCAGTTACTCGAAAGACGCAGCTTATGCCCGTGGGCAGAATAATACCCAATACCTAATATCCACTCCCTACTTCCACGACTTTCTCCACCGTCTCCCCGGCCCGCACCACCAGCCCAGTCACGATCTGCTTGGCCTTGTAGTCGTTATACGCGATCTCCACGTCGTAGACGCCGGCGCGCAGGCGGAGGGTGGCCGGGTTATCGGAGCGCCAGTCCACCCAGTTTTGCCGATCGCCGGCCGGGTAGGTGACAACCTCCGCGGCGATCGGCTTGCCGCCCTGGGTCACGGTCAGCTTCACCGTGCCGAAATCGAAGGTCACGTCGCGTTCGACGGCCCTCCCCGCTGTGATTTCGACTCCGCGCAGCCATTCTTCGGCGTAGTCCATCTGCGCCAGTACGTCGTAGCGCCCCGGCGGCAGGATGAAGCGCGACTCGGCTGCTACCCGCCAGTCGAGCGGACGGTTCTTTTCGCCCGCGGGATAGACCGTCACCGCCGATTCCTGGGCCGGCACGCCGGGAGATGCGAAGACGCGCACGACCAGGTTCGCCTCGGCGGTCACGGCCGGTGGCGCCGCGGCCGGTGGCGCGGGTTGGTCGGCCGCGGCCGGGCCGGGCGCATCACGCACGTCAGCCGGCGCGACGATCACGATGGCGGGGTCATCGTAGCCCCAGAAGCGCCAGATGACCTCCAGCCAGGGCGCGGGCTGGCCCGTGGCATCGGCAGCGAGCAAGGTGGCGGCCGCCCGGTAGATGCGACCATCCTCGCCGACCCAATAGGTGATCGTCTGCCCGACGGCCAACGGCGCGATCTGTGTCTCGAGGGCCGCGCGGCTGGAAGCATCGGGCGCGGACGCGGTGATCCCCGCCGACAGCAGCCGCTTGACCGTCGCCTCGGAAATGGCTGTCTGCTGGCGGAAGGTCGCCACGGGCGCGCCCAATACTTGCGCCAGCACGCCGCGCGCCTTTTCATCGGCCAGCGGATAAAGGCGCAGGACGGCAAAGGGCGAAGCCAACCCGTAGGCCGCGTCGAAGCCGATGCCGGGCCAGCGCGTCCAGAGCCTGCCCTGAGCTACATCCTGAGCGCGGTCGAAGGACTGTCGAAGGGTCGGCTCGCCGGCCGGACGGGTGTAGGTGGCCCCCTCGACCGCCACCGACTCCTCGGCCGGGCCGTCACCCGTTTGCGCCGACTGCGTCCAGGCCCCGCGGCGATACTGGCCGCTGATGATCGCCGGCGCGCCGGCCGAGGAACCGGCCGGCCGCAACGTCGCTTCGTAGCGGAACGCCTCCGGCAGAGCCAGCAGGTCATCGGGTGCCGGAGCCGGCGACGCCGGGGCGGCGGTAGCCGCGGCCGGCTGGGCAGCGGAAGCCACGGCAGTGGGTTCCGCGGGCGCGGTCGTCGCCGTCGGCCGTGACGCGAGCCCGCCGCCGCAACCAGCGACCGCAGCCAACAGGAACAACAAAACGAGGGCGATCCAGCCCCTGCGCGAGCGAACAAGTGTGTGAACCATGTGCTCCTCCGGGAAAGCGATTATATCCCACAGCAGCCCCATGTCGAAATATTCGTCCTTCGTCCTTCGCCATTCGCTACTCGCCATTCGCTACTCGTCTCCTTACTTGTTTCCTTCTCCACTTCCGTGCTATACTCCGCCCCAACGAGGAAATGTACTGCGTACTACGTATTTCGTATCCCGTGACTGTACGCAATACGCAGTACGCAGTACGCAACACGCAGTACGCAACACGCAGTACGCAACACGCAGTACGCAACACGCAGTACGCAATACGGGGAACTGCCCATGCCTGACCCAACCGCCTACACCTACGACGTCTTCATCTCCTACAGCCACGCGGACAGTGAGTGGGTGAGGCGGACGTTGCTGCCGCGGCTGGAAGGGGCCGGGCTGAAGGTCAGCATTGACTGGCGTGACTTCCGGCCGGGCGCGTTCAGCGTCAAGGAGATGGAACGCGCGGTGCTCGAGAGCCGGAACACGCTCCTGATCCTGACGCCGAACTACGCAAGCAGCCGGTGGGGCGAGTTCGAGAACGTCATGCTCCAGACGCTCGACCCGATGAACGAGATGTTCCGGCTGATCCCCGTGTTGAAGGAGCGGTGCGATCTCCCGCCGCGCCTGCGGGCGCTCACCTACGTCAACTTCGCCGACCCCGACGACCCGGCCTGGCCGTGGACCCAACTCCTGACCGCGCTCGGCGCGGCGCCCATCCAGGAACCGCCGCCCGCGCCCGAGCGGCCCGGCTGGTTCCTGCCGCACCCCTACGGTGCGCAGCCCAACTTCACCGGCCGTGCCGCCGAGCGGGAGATGCTGAGCGGCTGGCTGGAACGCGATCCCGGCCACCCGCTGCTGATGCTGCGTGCGCTGGGCGGGTTCGGCAAGAGCGCGCTGGCCTGGCACTGGCTGAGTCACGACGTGGACGCGGCCCGCTGGCCCCGCGCGGTCTGGTGGAGCTTCTACGAAGGGGATAACCAGTTCGACAGCTTCCTGCGTGAGACGCTGACCTACCTGGGCGCCGACCTCCGTCGCTTCCCCGGCCCGCGGCAGCAGGCCGACGCGCTGCTCACCCTCCTGCGCCAGCCCGGCACCCTCCTCATCCTCGACGGCTTCGAGCGCGCCCTCCGCGCCTTCAGCAGCCTGATGGCCGCGTACCAGGGGGATGAGACGAATCAACAAATCGGCAAATCGGCAAATCGGCAAATCGGCAAATCGGCAAATCGGCAAATCGGCAAATCGGCAAATCGGCAAATCAGCGAATCGGCGAATCAGCGAATCAGCGAATCAGCAAAGAGCCAAATACGCAATCCGCAATCCGCAATCCGCAATCCGCAATCCGAACGCGACTGCGTCTCCCCCGTCGCCGAGCACTTCCTCCGCTCCCTGGCTACCCTGCCCGGCCTACGCGGCAAGGTGCTGATGACGACCCGGCTGCGGCCGCGGATCGTGGAGGGGCATGGGGAGGAGCTGCTGCTGGGCTGCTGTGAGCGGGAGCTGACGCAGATGGATCCCGGCGATGCGGTGGCGTTCTTCCGCGGCCAGGGCATCCGCGGCGGCCGCGCCGAGATCGAGGCCGCCTGCGCGCCCTACGGCTACCACCCGTTGAGCCTGCGCCTGCTGGCCGGCCTGGTCACCAACGACCTGCGCCAGCCCGGCGACATCGCGGCCGCGCGGCGGCTGGACGTGGCCGGGGGCGACCGCGAAGGTCGCCCCTACCTCGTGCAGCGCCAGCACCACGTCCTGGAACAGGCCTACGAGAGCCTGCCCCCCGACCGCCGACGGCTGTTGAGCCGCATCGCCTGCTTCCGCGGGCCGGTGGGGTACGAGGCCCTGGCCGCGTTGGCCGACCGTAGGGGCGGGTTTGTGATGCCCGGCGAACGCGGCGGCGCGGCGACCGTGACATCAACGGCAAGCGACGCACAACCGGCCAACCAAACCCGCCCCCCGCGCCCCGGCGTCCTGAACCGCCTGTTTGGTCGCGGTGGACGCGCGGATGGACGTGTCGCCGCGGATGCGACATTGGGCGGGTCACGTGGCAGCGAATCGTTCGCCGACGAACAGGCATCCGTGGAGCGCGGGCGTTCCGGGACAGATGCGCCGGAGACCCGCCCCTACGACCTAGACGCGGATTTACACGACCTCCTCTCCCGCGGCCTCCTCCACCGCGACCACCGGACCAACCGCTTCGACCTTCACCCCATCGTACGGCGCTACGCATACGACCGCCTGGCCGGTGATGACCGCGCCGCGGCCCACCGCCGCCTGCGCGACTACTTCGCCGCGGTGCCGCCGCCGGAGCAGGTGCGGACGCTGGACGACCTGGCGCCCGTGATCGAGCTGTACCACCACACGGTGGCCGCAGGGCAGTATGATGAGGCGATCACGCTGTTCCGAGACCGTATCAGCCAGGCCACCTACTACCAGTTTGGCGCCTACCAGTTGCGCATCGAGCTCCTGGCCGGTCTCTTCCCCGACGGTGAGGACAAACCGCCGCGGCTGACGAAGGAGAGCGACCAGGCCTGGACGCTGACCGCGCTGGCCAACTCCTACAGCCTCAGCGGCCAGCCGGCCCGGGCGGTGCCGCTATTCGAAGGAGGCAACGCCATTGACGAAAAACGCGGCGACAAGGAGAACCTCGCCATCGGCCTGGGGGCCGTAGCCACCGTGGCCTACATGCCTCTCGGTGCGCTGGCCGCGGCCGAGGCCAACCTGCGCCGCGAGATCGCCCTGTGCCGGGAGATCGGAGACGAGTTCCGGGAGGCGGTCGGGCACGCCGCGTTGGGCCAGCTGCTGGCCTATCGGGGCGCGTTGGCGGAATCGAAGCGGGAGCTGGATGCGGCGTTGGGGGCGTTTGAGAAGAAGAAGGCAGTGCAGGGTGTTGGCGTGACATGGGCCTACCGTGCCCTGGCCGCGCTGCTGATGGCGCGGGATCTTACCCCCACCCGATCCCTCCCCCGTCGCAACGGGGGAGGGGCAGGGGAGGGGGTCCGAGCCGCCCGCCGCGCGCTGGAGCTGGCGGATGAGACAGCTCGCGTCCGATTCCCGTCCGAACGCGACTACGTCCGTGCCCACTGGCTGCTGGGCGCGGCGCTGCGAGCGGCCGGCGATCCGGATGAAGCCGACCGCCATCTGACCGAGGCGCTGGCCCGCTGCCGGGGGATCAACCTGGTGGATCACGAGGCGGACATCCTGCTCGATCTGGCGCGGGTGCGGTGGGACGAGGGGAGAGAGGGAGAAAGGGAGCAGGGGGGCGGGGGAGATGAGTTGCGTGCCGAGGCGTTGCGGTTGGCGGGGGAGGCGCTAGTCATCACCGAGCGCAGCGGGTATGTGCTGCAGGGCGCGGACGTACACCTGTTCCTGGCGGAGATCGAGATGGCGCGGGGAGATCGAGCGGAGGCGTTGCGACATGCGCAGGCCGCGCGGCGGCTGGCGGAGTGCGATGGGCCGCCGGACGGCACGTACAAGGTGGCGTACGACGAGGCGAGCACGCTGCTGGCGAAGTTGGAGGCCGCATGATCCTCGGCGTCGGCCGCGCGCCCGGCAAGGTGATCCTGTTCGGTGAGCACGCCGTCGTCTACGGCCGGCCCGCGCTGGCCGTGCCGGTGACGCAGGTGCAGGCCGAAGCGATCGTGGAGGCCGGCGCGCCCGGTTCGGGGCTGGTCATTTGCGCGGCCGACCTGGGCGAGGAGATCGCGCTGCGGGACGCCGCGGCCGATGACCCCCTGGCCGCGGCCGTCCGGCTGGCGTTGGCGGCCGCGGGGAGGCAGGGGAGCAGGGGAGCAGGGGAGCAGGGGAGCCTCGACTGGCGCGTCACCGTCCGCTCGACCATCCCCATCGCCAGCGGCATGGGCAGCGGCGCGGCGGTGTCCGCGGCCATCGTGCGTGCGGTGGCGGTGTCGGCAAATCGGCAAATCGGCAAATCGGCAAATCGGCAAATCAGCAAATCAGCGAACGGCGAACCAGCGAACCGGCAATACGCAATACGCAATACGCAGTGCGCAATAACTCCCGCCGACGTCTCCGCGCTCGTTTACGAAGTCGAAAAGCTCCACCACGGCACGCCGAGCGGGGTGGACAACACGGTCATCGCCTACGGCCAACCGGTCTACTTCGTGCGCGGCCAACCTCCTCGGCCCTTCCCGATTGGCCGGCCCTTCATGCTGGCGATTGCCGACAGCGGCATCGCCAGCCCCACCAGAATCGCGGTGGGGGACGTGCGGCGGGCGTGGGAGCAAGATCGCGCCCGGTTCGAGTGGCTCTTCGACGCGGTGGCGGCCATCGTCGAAGACGCGGCCACGGTCATCAGTCGCGGCGAGGTGGAGCAGTTGGGGCAACTGATGGATGCCAACCACGCCTTGCTCCGGCAGATCGGCGTTTCGTGCCCGGAGCTGGATGCCTTGGCCGCAGCCACGCGCTCGGCCGGCGCGCTCGGCGCCAAGCTCTCCGGCGGTGGCCGCGGCGGGAATCTGATCGCGCTGGTGACGGAGGAGACCGCGCCGCGGGTGGCGGACGCGCTGGCCGCGGCGGGGGCCGTGAGGGTGATTGTGAGCACGGTTGGCGGGGATTGACGTATTGCGTACTACGTAGCTGTCCATTCGCTGGAATTTCTAGCGTAATCGCGAATTAGCTGGTAAGCTCAGGGCATGACAACTGAGCTTACGATTACCAGCGAACGTATTGACGATTTTCCGCTGCTGCTGGCTGCCATGCAGCGGTTGGAACTACCGGCGATCCTGGATCGCCACTTGGTGCGCCATGGCCTGCAACAAGGCCTGAGTTGGGGCTGGATTGCGACGATCTGGCTGGCGCATATCTTGTCGCAGGGCGATCACCGCAAACTGCCGGTGCGAGCCTGGGTGCGCCAGGCCGGCGCCACAATCATGCGCATCACCGGGCTGGCCGACCTGACGGAGTTGGACTTCACCGATGATCGTTTGACGATCGTGTTGCGCCGTTTGAGTGTGCCGGACACCTGGGACGCGATCGAGCAGGATCTGGGTCGGAACATTCTGCGGGTCTACCAGTTGACGCCGGAGCGGGTACGCTTGGATGCGACGACCGTCTCGGGCTACCATGCGGGCGGCGCCGACAGTGTGTTCCAGTTCGGGCACAGCAAGGATGACCCGACCCTGCGCCAGGTCAAAGTGATGGTGGCGGCGTTGGATCCGTTGGGTCTGCCGTTGGTAACGGAAGTCGTGGCCGGCAACGCCGCCGATGATCCGCTCTATGTGCCGGCGGTCGACCGGGTGCTGCAGATCATTGATGGGATCGGCTTGTTGTTTGTCGGCGACTGCAAGATGAGTGCGCTGGCCACACGGGCGCACATTGCGCATCGGCAGCACTATTACCTGTGCCCGTTGCCCTTGACCGGTGCGACGGTGCAGGATTTGCCGACCTGGATTGCCGCGGCCGGCACGGCTGAACAGCCCCTGGCCGCGGTCTACACGACGGCTGATCAGGGGAAACGGCAGTTGTGCGCTGAAGGCTACACCTTTGAGCGCAGTCTGACGGCCATCGTGGCCGACACGGAGCACACCTGGACCGAGCGGGTGTTGCTGGTGCGGTCGGAGAGCTACCGCAAGGCGCAGCAAGCGGACCTGGAACGGCGCTTGCAGCGGGCCACGGCGCAACTGCGGGCGTTGACCCCGACGCCCGGCCGCGGTAAACGGCAAATGCAGACCGCCGGCGCCCTGGTGTTGGCCGCCAACGCCATCCTGGATGGACAGGCGGTGACGGGGTTGCTCACCTACGCCTACGAGCGGCAAGAGCAGCGCCAAACGAAGTATCTCGGTCGTGGGCGCGGTGGCCCCGACCGACCGTACCGCACGCTCGTCACGGTACGGTATCAGATCACCGCAGTCAGTCGGCAAGCGGACGCCATGGCCGCCCAGCAGGCGACTCTGGGCTGGCGGGCCTACGTGACCAACGCCCCCGCCCCGCAACTGACCCTGGCCGACGCCGTCTTGACCTACCGGGATGAATGGTTGATCGAACGCGGCTTTCATCGCTTGAAAGGGACCCCTTTATCGCTAGACCCGCTGTTCGTCAAGCGCGATGACCAGGTCATCGGCCTGACGAACTTGCTCAGCATCGCCGTGCGCTTGCTGACGTTGCTCGAATTCGTCGTCCGCCGCCAACTCAAGCAAAACCAGGAACACCTGGTCGGCTTGATCGCCAACAATCCGAAGAAAGGCATGGATAACCCGACCACGGAGCGGCTGCTCAAGGCGTTTGACGATATCACGCTGACCATCGTCCAGTTGCCCGGGCAGATCATCCGGCACGTCACGCCCCTGTCAGCCTTGCAGATACGCATCCTGGAATTGCTCGGCTTGTCACCGGGCGTGTACACCCGACTGGCGGAGAATTGAGCAAAGTCAGAATCATTTCAGCGAATGGACAG
>JAPLHB010000225.1 GCA_026389845.1 Chloroflexota bacterium | reverse complement strand
GGAAATCTCAAAGGTCTTCGTCGCCGCCGCCCAGACCTTTGAGGTCTCGGAGACCTCAAAGGTCTTCGTCGCCGCCGCGAGCGCGACCGTGCGCGTCGGCGGCACGAGCGCGTACACCGTCGTGCCCGGCGGCCAGGTCACAGTGCCGGTGGAGGTGGTCAACGCGGTCAACCTGGGCAGCGCCACCGTCCTGCTGACCTACGATCCGGCCGTGGCGCGGGCGGTCGGCTGCGCCAGGCCGGCCGGCAGCCAATTCGACGGCGGCGTCTGCAACACCGGCTATGCCCAGGGCGTAGTCAAATTCAACGCGGTTGCCTCCCAGGGCGTCACCGGCACGCTGCGTTTCTACGACATCGTCCTCCAGGCCGTCAGCAGCGCCTCCGCGCAGACCGCCTTGAGCCTGACCATCGAGTCCTTCACGGATGCGCAAGGCCGCGCGTTGACCGCGAGCATCCAAAATGGCAGCCTGGCGGTCATCGGCAGCGCCGCGCCAGCCGTGGTGATCCGCGCCGGGACGCCCGTGCAGGGCAGCTTCGTGCTGACGGCCGGCCTCAGCCTCGACGTGCCGGTGTCGCTGCAAGTCACAGGCACGCAACAGCTCGCCGCGGCCACGCTTATCCTGGCCTACGACCCGGCCGTGCTCCGGCCCATCCGCTGCACGGCCAGCCAGCCGCCGATCGGTTCGGGCTACTGCAATCCGACCTTCGCGGCCGAAACCGGCCTGATCAAGCTCAATTTGCTCTCGGAGGCCGGTCTGAGCGGCGACCTGCGCCCTTACACGGTCACGTTCGAGGCCGCGTCGGGCGTCAACACCGGCCGCAGCGACCTGCTGCCGATCGTCGAATACCTGGCCGACCCCAATGGCGCGCTGCTCACCTGGCAGGTCGTGACCGGCACGGTGCAGGTGGTGGCGGGCGCGGGGCCGGTCGCCCAAATCCAGGTGGGCGAGGCGAGCGCCGCGTTCACCGCTACCCACGGCTTGACCACGACCGTGCCGATCTGGGTGGACGGCGTCGCCGGCCTGGCCGCCGCGACGTTCGCATTAGGCTACGATTCGACGGTCGTGCGCGCCCTGAGCTGCGCTATACCCCAGGGGATTGACGGCGGCGTGTGCGCGCCGTACGACGGCCGCATCCAGGCCAGCCTGATCGCCTCACAGCGGATCACCGGCGCTGGCCGTCTCCTCGACGTCGTCTTCACGTCGGCCGCGGGCGCGCTCCCCGGCGCAAGCAGCCCGCTGACGCTGACAGTGCGAAATCTCATGGACGCCCAGGCTGGGCCGATCCCCGCGCGGGTGCGCAGCGGCGTCATCACCGTCACCGAGGGCGGATCGCTGGATGCGGTGGCGCTGGTGCGGGTGGGCGATGGCGCTAACGGCGGCAGCTTCACCCTGCCCATCGGCGAACAGGTCAAGGTCACACTCACGGTGGTGGGGGCCAGCAACCTCGCCGCGGCGGCGGTGGCGTTGGGCTATGATCCGGCCGTGGCGCGTCCGCTGACCTGTACGCCCGGCGCGGCGTTCGGCGGCGGCGCGTGCAACCCTGCCGCGGCGGACGGGCTGATCCGCTTCAACGTTGTGGCGACCGCGGCCTTCTCCGGTACGGCCGCGCTCGGCAGCGTCACGTTTCAGGCGACTGACGGCGCGGCCGCGGGCGCCGCCACGCCGCTGACCCTTACCGTGAGTTACTTCGGCGGGCCGGCCGGCGAGCCGCTCTTGTACCAGGTCGCCGCGGGCAGCCTGGCGCTCGTCGCGCCGGCCGGCTACGTGCCCCAGGTGCGCCTGGCCGCGGGCGAGGGCCTCTACCGCATCGGCATCGGCGGCCTGGTGACGGTTCCGATCACTGCCAGCGTGGCGGCCACGACCACCGCGGCGGGCCTCGGCGTCGCCACGCTGGGCCTGGCCTACGATCCCGCGGTCGTTCAGCCGCTCGCCTGCCAGCTCGACGTCGAGGCCGGCTTCTGCAACCTGGCCTTTGGCCCCGGCCAGATCAAGCTCAATGCCCTCTCCACGACCGGTCTGACCGGTGCGACGCCGCTCGCCCGGGTGATCTTCCGCGGCCTGGGGTCAGGTGGTGCAACCCCGATCACGCACACGACGCCATTGACACTGACGGTGGAGACGTTGGCCGACCCGGCCATGCAAAACCTGACCTACGCGCGTCAGGCGGCCACGATTCAGGTGGGTGGGACGGATGATGACGGCGACAGGGTGGGCAGCGAGGTCGAGAACGGCGCGGCCGACGGGGGCGATGGCAACAACGATGGGATTCCAGACGCGACGCAGTCGAACGTGACTTCGCTGCCGAACGCGGTCAGCGGCGGCTACGTGACCCTGGCCGCGCCCGCGGGGACGACCCTGACGGACGTTTACGTTGCGCCCAATCCTGCGCCAAGTGATACGCCTGCCGGCGCCTTTTTCCCCGTCGGGTTCCTGGCCTTCACGGCACAGGACGTACCCATCGGCGGCGCGTTGAGCCTCACGATATTTCTGCCCCCCACCGCGCCAGCCGCCGAGTTCTACGAAAAATACGGCCCGACGCCCGATGGCCAGCCTGCGCATTGGTATCGCTTCGACTACGACGGCACGACCGGAGCCGAAATCCAAAGCGACCGCATCCGGCTGTACTTCGTAGATGGCGGACGGGGCGACGCCGACCTGACGGCGAACGGCGTCATCGTGGACCCCGGCGCACCTGGCCTGGATGCCCTCGCCAAAGGCCCACCCCTGGTCGTGGGCGATTTCTACCATGCGATCCAGACCGGCGCGTTGGCGGTGGCGCCCACGGCCGGGGTGCTGCTGAACGATCGCGACGTCGCGGGGCTGCCTCTGCGAGTGAGCCTGGGCACGCCGCCCGGCCACGGCGCGCTCAGCCTGGGCGGAGATGGCAGCCTCATCTACGCGCCCGCGTCCGGCTTTGCCGGCGTGGACACCTTCGCTTATCGAGCGAGCAACGGGTTCCTGGACGCCAGCGCGACGGTCACGTTCACCGTGCTGCCGATCGCGGACGGGGCCGCGGGGGTGGCCGCGCCGACCGGTGACCTGACGCTCGTCTATACCGATGCCCACCACAACCCGACGACGGTCTTCATCCCGGCCAACGCAGTGGCGCAGCGCACCAGCCTGATCTATGCGGCCAAAGTCAGTCCCTCGGCCGCTCCGCCCGGTGGCCTGCTCTTCGCCAACAAGGTCTTCACCTTGGATGCCTACGTGGACGGCCAACACCAGGCCGGCTTCGGCTTCACCCGACCATTGACCGTGACCCTGACCTACGCAGACAGCGATGTCGCGGCGGTCAAGGAAGCCGAACTGGTCATCTACCACTGGACCGGCGCAGCCTGGGACGATGCCGCGACAACCTGCGCACCGATGTCCAAGTATCAGCGCGACCTCACCGGCAACCGGCTGGCGGTCGCCATCTGTCATCTGACTGAATTCGGTCTCTTTGGCCCCTCCAGCCCGCTGGGCGTCGGTCTCGAAAGCTTCGACGCCACCCCCGCGCTCGGCGCGGTCAGGGTGACGTGGGAGACAGTCTCAGAGTTGGACAACCTCGGCTTCAACCTCTATCGCGCGGTGGCCGGGATCGGCAGCCAGCCCGCGGGCGGCGCCTGGGCGCGGCTCAATGCCACCCTGATCCCGAGCGCGGCGCCCGGCTCGTCCACGGGGCATTTCTACGAATGGCTCGATGCGGACGTGTCTCGCGAAGGCGACTACTACTACCGGTTAGAGGGGGTGGACCTGGGGGGCAATCCGGTCTTTCTGGGCGTAACCCACGTGACGGTGCATACCTACCTGCCGGCCACGACCGCCAGCCTGACCGCTGGCGCGCTATGCCTGCGCTGGGAGCACACGATCGCCGCGGTGACATCCTACCAGATCTGGCGCAGCAGCCGGCCCTATTTCACCCCCGGCGACCCCGATGCCACGCCCTTCAAGGCCCTGGCCGCGGTGAGCGGCGCGATGGTCTGGTGCGATCCCCAGGGCGCGGCCGACCCGCTCACGCCCTACTTCTACCGGGTGCGCAGCCTGGGTGTTGGCGGGCAAGTTGTGGGGTTTTCGCAAGTCACAGGCAGGTTTAACTATGCCGTTCAATAACGTAAACCAGGCCGATCGTAGCCTGACTCCTTGGGGGCGTCGGGCACAAAGCCCCAGGCTACGGGTCATGGCGCGAGCTGCCGGCGCCGTCGCCATGCCGTTGGCGATGGGGCTGATCCTGCTGAGCGTCGCGGCCAGCGGCAGCGTCGTGCCGACGAATACCTGGGTGGACCTCTACAGTGCGGGGAGCACCTACCTGGGTCAGCCAGCGCCCGTGGGCGCTTACGTCGCGGTCCTCGATCCCCAGGGGGTGCAGTGCGGCGAGTTCGTCGTCACGCACACGGGCTGGTACGGGATCATGCCGTGCTACGGCGACGATCCGCTGACGCCGTTGGACGAAGGCGCGGTGTTCAGCGACGTCCTGCGTTTCACGATCAACGGGGTGAACGCACGGACCGAGGCTGTGACCCTGAACGGCGCGGCGGTGCCTTCCACCACGGTTGTGACTTGGAGCGCATCGCGCGATCGCTGGCAGGTGGACCTGCACGCCCGCCTGGACGTCAGCCAGCACACCCTGGCATCCTCGGCCAACCCGGCCGACCTGGCGCAGCCGATCACCTTCACGACCACGATCAGCGGCGCCGCGCCGGGCGGCGGCCGGCCCACGGGCACGGTGCAGTTCCGCGCGGACGGCGCGGCGCTCGGCGGCCCCGCGGCCCTGGCCGACGGTCAGGCGATGGTCAGCACGGGGGCGCTGACCCCCGGCTCGCACCAGATCTCTACGGAGTACAGCGGCGACGCGGTTTTCAACTCCAGTACGGTCAGCCTGACCCAGGAGATCCACCCGTATGAGCGCCAGTGCGGCCTGACGACCGCGACCTATCGCTTCGAGGCCAGCGGGCCGGTCCAGGTGGCGATCTCGGCGACCGGCGCCCTCGACTGCCTGGCGGTGCAACGCGTGGCGGGGAATCACCCGCAAGCCCCCCCGGGCATCGCCACAGGCCAGTACTGGCTCATCACGGGGACAGATGGCGTGGGCGGTCCGGCCGGCGGGTTCGCCGTGACGTTGACCCTGCCGGCGGCCTTCGTACCCGACACCAGTGACAAGGTTTGCCACTACACCGGCACGGAGCAGCTCTGGGAGTGTGCCGCCAGCAGCTTCGACGCGGCCGGCCGCACGGTCACGCGTGGGGATGTGACGCAGCTCTCCACTTGGGCCATCGGGAACAACGTCGGGCCAACTGCCGTGATCGTGCGACAACTCAGCGTCCGGCGGGAACCAGGCTGGCTGGCCCGGCTACTGCCGGCCCTCGCGCTCGCGTCACTCATCGCGGCCGGACGGTGGCGGCGCCGCTGCCCTGGCGGAAGACATCCTGACGGCCATTAAGTGCCCGGTGCCTTTTTCCAGAGAGTCCATTGACCAGCGCATCCCGCAGTGAAGCCACCCCCCTTCGTCGAGGTCGTGGTGTGGGCTTTCATTCGTTTCTCCCCGCCCGCCCACCCGTTCGCTTTGACAAAGCCCCCTTCTTGCCGTAGAATGGCGTTTAGAACGCGCTGGAGTTTCCGGCGCGTCGTGACTTAAGCCGAGGTTCGCTCCATGACTTCTAAACGCATTCCTACCAGCGCGGAAATCCGCCAACAGTTCCTTGACTTTTTCGCGAGCAAGGGCCATACCATCGTGCCCAGCGCGTCGTTGGTGCCGGTGAATGACCCGACGCTGATCTTCACCAACGCCGGCATGAATCAGTTCAAGGAATACTTCCTGAACCTGCGCCAGCCCGAAGCCACCCGCGTGGCCGATGCGCAGAAGGTCATGCGCGTCAGCGGCAAGCACAACGACCTGGAGGACGTGGGTCGGTCGCCCTACCACCACACCCTCTTCGAGATGCTCGGCAACTGGTCGTTCGGCGACTATTACAAAAAGGAAGCTATCGGCTGGGCCTGGGAGTTGCTGACGGGGATCTGGAAGCTGCCGAAGGCGCGGCTGTGGGCAACCGTCTTCGAGGACGACAAGGACGACCTGGGGCGCGATGAGGAAGCAGCCGGCTTCTGGCGGAGCCAGACCGACATCCAGCCCGATCACATCGTCTTCTTTGGCCGCAAGGACAATTTCTGGGAGATGGGCGACACGGGGCCGTGCGGGCCGTGCAGCGAGATCCACCTCGACCTGGGCCCGGACGCGTGCGACAAACAGGGCGTGCCGGGCCACGTCTGTCGCGTCAACGGCGACTGTTGGCGCTTCGTCGAGTTGTGGAACCTGGTCTTCATTCAGTACAACCATACGAAGGACGATCGGCTGGAGCCGTTGCCCTCGAAACACGTGGACACGGGCATGGGCTTCGAGCGTATGGTGAAGGTGCTCCAGGGCGTCCAGGTCAACTACGACACCGACCTGTTCCTCCCGATCATCCAGCGGACGCAGCAGTTGCTCGGTCACACGGATGCTGAAGGGGATGCGCGGCGCGTCTCCTATCGTGTCATCGCCGATCACGTGCGCGCGGTCGTATTTCTCATCGGCGACGGGGTGCTGCCGGCTAACGACGGCCGCGGCTACGTTCTGCGGCTAATCCTGCGCCGCGCCGCGCGCAACGGTCGGATGCTCGGCTTCCCCGGACCGTTCCTGGCCGAGGTCGCAAAGACGGTGATTGACCTCATGGGGCCGCACTATGACGAGCTGACCCGTCGTCGCGAATTCATCCTGAAGACCATCGAGACCGAGGAAGTGCGTTTCGGACAGACCCTCACCATTGGCCTGCAATTGCTGGAGGAATTGATCCAGGGCCTCGAAGCGAGGGGCGAGACGGTCATACCCGGCGCCGATGCCTTCCGGCTCTACGACACCTTCGGTTTTCCGCTTGACCTGACGCACGACACGGCGCGCGATCACGGCATGACGGTGGACGTGGCGGGCTATCAGGCCGCGCTGACCGAGCAGAAGGAGCGCGCTCGCGCTGCGGGTCAGTTCGAGGCGGCCGACGTGAAGGACGTGCAGGTCTACCTGGAACTGCTCAAAACGCTCAGGACCGACGATGTGCTCCCGCCGGCCGGTGTGGCGCATCTCTACGGCGAGGAGTTGGAGCAGGAGACGGTCGTCGCAGCGCTGTTGAAGGACGGCAAGCCGATCGCCCTGGCGCAGGAGGGCGACAAGGTGGAGGTCGTCCTGCCGCTCACGCCGTTCTACCTTGAATCCGGCGGCCAGGCGGCCGACATGGGCTACATCGCGCGCTATGCCAATGGCGGCGAGGATGAGGAAGAAGAGCCGCTCTGGGAAATCCACGTGACCGACGTCCGTCGCCCCGTCCCTGGGCTGATCGTCCACATCGGCGAGGTCACGTTGGGCGCGCCGGCCGTCGGTGAGTCGTGCTGGGCGACCGTGGACGGCGACCGTCGCATGGACATCATGCGGAACCACACCGCCACGCACCTGCTGCACAGCGAGCTGCGCTACATCCTGGGCGAGCACGTCCACCAAGCCGGTTCCGTGGTTGATCCGGAGCGATTGCGCTTCGACTTCACTCACTCATCCATGCTCAGCCAGGCCGAGCTGGATGCGGTGGAGCAGTCGGTGAACGACGCGATTCTGGTGGATTATCCCGTCCACGAGATACACACGCACTACAAGCAAGCCGTCGCCGACGGCGCCATGGCGCTCTTCAGCGAGAAGTACGGCGACGACGTGCGCGTCATCAAGATCGGCTGGGAAGACGAGGAGTTCAGCAAGGAGTTGTGCGGCGGCACGCACGTCGAGCGCACCGGTCAAATCGGCCTCTTCCACATTGTTTCCGAGGAGAGCGTGGGCGCGGGCGTGCGGCGCATCGAGGCAGTGACGGGTCACGGCGCGCAGCGATTCGCCCAGGAGCGACTGCGGCTGCTCGACCAGACCGCGGCCATCCTCCGTGTTCCGGCCGACCAGCTCGACCGCGCCGTGCGCGGCCTCTACGCCGACCTCCAAACGGCCCAGAAGGAGATCGCCCACCTCCGCGCCGACCTGGCGCGCCAGCAGACCGACCGCCTGGCGGCCAATGCGCTCCACGTCGGCGCCGTGGCGGTCGTTGCGGCCGAGGTGGAAGGCGCGGACGTGCAGACTTTGCGCGACATGAGCGACTGGCTGCGAAACAAACTCGGCTCCGCGGTCGTCGTGTTGGCGACGGTCGTGGATGACAAGCCGCAGTTCATCGCGGCCGTCACCGACGATCTCCTCAAGCGTGGCGCGCACGCGGGCGAGTTGGTAAAGGCCGTCGCGCGCGTGGTGGGCGGCGGGGGCGGCGGTAAGCCTTCCTTGGCCCAGGCCGGCGGCCGTGACCTGTCCAAGCTCCCAGAGGCGCTGGCGATCGTGCCGGAGTTGGTGAAAAAGCAACTGGCGTGAGTGAACACAGATGAGCGCAATTGGATGAGGGGATGAGAGAAAATGGAGCGCCCAAATGGCCGGTGAACAATCTGGTGCACTAGATAGTGCGTTACGTTCCTTTCCCCAGGGATGGGCTGTAGCGCGCTTGATGACCGTACTGCGCCAGCATCGGCCCGAGCTGGCCGAGCGATACAAGGTCAGGACCCTAGGCGTGTTCGGGTCATTTATCCATAACGGCCAACGCCACGGCAGTGACCTGGACGTGCTAGTCGAATTCGATGATCCGCCCGGTTTGCTGAAGCTGATCGAGCTAGAGGACTATCTGGGTGTCCTTTTGGGTGTAAAGGTAGATTTGGTGACGCGAGACGGGCTAAAGCCGCGGATCGGCCGCCGCATATTAAGTGAGGTTGTGTCTATATGACCTCTGAGCGGACCGTCGGCGATTACCTCGAGGATATCTTGATCGCGGTCGAGAAGATTGAGCAATTCACGGTCGGCTTGGACTTTGCGCGATTCGAGGCCGACGAAAAGACCGTCTTTGCTGTGACTCATGCCCTCGCGATCATCGGCGAAGCAGCCAAGCGCATTCCCGATACGTTGCGAAGCCGGTATCCGTCAGTGCCGTGGCGACAGATGGCCGGAATCCGCGACAAGCTGATTCACGATTACTTTGGGGTGAATGTCAAGGTGGTATGGAAGACAGTCCGCCAGGATGTTCCGGCTCTGAAACAACTCCTCACCCCGATCTTGGCAGATATAGACCGGTCGGAGGCATAACTCAAGCCAGTGGTTGAAACCGTCACCCTGACCCAGCAAGACACCCTGCCTAGTATCCTGGCGTGCCTGCGCGTCGTTCAAGCCGACCGATTGCTCTTCGTCGTCCCGTCGAAGCTCTCACTCGACTCGGTGGATCTGCGCGTCTTGCGCCGCGAAGCCGCGGCGTGCGGGCGGGGCGTGGCCCTGCTCACGTCGAACGCGGGCCTGCGCCGCCGCGCGGCCGAGGCGGGGATCAGCACCTTCCGCGTGCGTTCCTGGGCCGAGCGGGCGCGCTGGCGCAAGCCACAGGCGACTGACCGGCAGCGGACGCGACCGATCGGATCGGCCGAGGCGCTGGCGCCTGCCGGCCCGGGCCTCTTCGCCCAGAAGTCCCCCAGTGGCTTCCGTCCGGCGACGTTCCTGCGCGCCTTCGTCCGCCGGCCGAGTCCCTGGTGGGCCGAGCTGGGGCTGGCGCTCGTCCTGATCGCGCTGTTCGGTGGCCTGCTCTACGCCCTGGCGGCGGTGATCCCAGCAGCGGTCATCACCGTCACCCCTGCGGCTGAGCCGATCCAGGTGACGGTGCCATTGCGGGCCGTCCAGGACGCGATCGCGGATGCTGAGGCCGGCGTCGTGCCCGCTCGCGTGCTGAGCGCGCAGGTGCAGGGCGAAGGCAAGCTGCCGACGACCGGGCGGCGCTACGAGCCATCGGCCAAGGCCGCGGGCAACGTCATGCTGATCAACCGCACGACCCGCGACGTGATCGTCCCGATCGGCACGATCGTCTCCACGGCCACGGGCAACAACGTCCGCTTCGCAACGATCAAGGAAGCGCCCCTCGCCGCCAATGGCCGCGCGACTGTGCCCGTCGAGGCGGTGCTGGCCGGCCCAAGCGGCAACGTCCGCGCCGGCACGATCACACGTGTGGAAGGATCGCTCTCCCTTTCTCTGCTGGTCGCCAATGACGCCAACTTCGGCGGCGGTGGGGTGTCCCAGGTCGGCGTGGTGACGGACGACGACAAGGAGAAGCTGCAAGCGTTGGTCTTCGAGCAGCTCAAGGGCAAGGCGTTGGAGCGACTCAACGAGCGGGTGGCGGCCGGCAGCTTCATCCCGCCCGATTCGGTGGTCTATTCGGCTCTCTCGCCGACCTTTACGCCGTTCGTCGGCGAGATTTCGTCCGACTTATATCTCAATATGAGCGTCCAGGCCGTCGGCCTGATGGTGGATGCCCGCGCAGGAAACGAGCTGGCGCTGGCCCGGCTGCGGCAGGAAATGCCGCCCGGTTCGCGGCTGATCTCCGAGACGATCACGTATATCCCCGGCTCGGTGGTGGTGGAAGACGCCCACACGGTCAACTTCACGATCATCGCCGGGGGGACGCTGTTACGTGGCGTAGATGCGGCCGCCGTGCGCTCGGCCGTGCTGGGGCTGAAGCCGGAGCAAGCTGCCGCCCTGCTCGTCGATCGTTTCTCGCTGGCCCAATCGCCCGTGATCCATCTCGGCCCCGATTGGCTGCCCTACGTTGTCCCTACCGACCTGCCCCTTCTGCCGTGGCGGATTCGAGTGGTGACGGATTGGGACGGAGCAGCGCAAGTAGCACAACAAAAGTGATGCGTGCCGATTCTCGACTCTCCCTTCGACCTTCCTCCCGGCCGTCTCCTGGCCCTTGACCTGGGCCAGGCCCGGCATGGCGCGGCCGTGTGCGACGAGGCGGGCATCCTGGCGACGCCGCTGGCGGTGATCCGCCGTCATGCCACGCGGTCTGCCGACTTCGCTGAGATTCTGGCGCTGGTCGCCGGGGAGAAGGCCGTGGGCGTGTTGGCCGGTCTGCCGCTGGATAGCCAGGGGGAAGAAGGCCAGCAGGCGCGCTGGGTGCGCCGTTACGCCGGTCGGCTGTCGGCCGCGCTCCCCGTGCCGGTCGCCTTTTGGGATGAGAGCTACTCCACCGCCGATGCCGAGTACCTGGTGCATGAAAGCGGCGGCCGGACCCCGCTCGATGCGGCCGCGGCCGCGGTGATGTTGCAGGAATTTTTGGAAGCGCGGCGGGGAGACAGGTAGACAGGGAAACAAGTAGACAAGGAAACAAGTAGACAGGGAAACCGTCATTGCGAGGGGCCGCAGCCCCGAAGCAATCCCTAGCATCGCAAGAGATTGCTTCGTCCTAAAGGATGCTTCGCAATCGCAGAACCCGCTCCTCGCAATGACTGTACGCAACACGCAACACGCAACACGCAACACGCAACACGCAACACGCAACACGCAACACGCAACACGGAGTACGTCCTTGAATCTCTTTCATCGCGCAGTCCGCATTCTTCTGCGCACCCTGATATTCCTCGTTCCCATCACGGCCTTGCTGGTGTTGGGCTTTGCCGCGTTTAGCTTCATCTCGGCCCAATTGACCGACACGCCCCAATCGCCGCAGGTCGCGCTGATCAAGCCGGCCTCCGAGCAAGGCATTGACCTCAGCCCCGCCACGATTGAGCTGCGGCTGATCGGCCTCTACCTGCGGATGCAGCAGCAGGTGATCGAGACGCCCGCGGGCGCCGATGGAACCCTGCGGCCCTTCAAGATCGCGGTCGGCGAGCCGGCCGTGACCGTCGCCACGCGCCTGCAAGAGCAAGGGCTGATCACCGACGCGGCCATCTTCCGCCTCTACATGCGCGTCAATGGCGTGGACAAACGGCTGGCCGCGGGCGACTTCGAGTTGGCGCCCAACATGAACATGACGGAAGTCGCCGAGCGACTGCAAAAGTCGCGCATTCGCGAGATTACCGTCACCATTCCCGAAGGAATGCGCGCCGAGGAAGTGGCCGACCTGCTCAACGTCCAGGGGATCATGGACGGCGAGGCGTTCCTGGCCTTGGTGCGCGGGGGCAGTGCCTCGGCCCGCGCGCTGGGCGATTACCCGTTCGTGCCCGACGCGCTCACCACGCTCGAAGGTTACCTCTTCCCCGACACCTACCGGTTGCCCGCGCGCGCCACCCCCGCTGACCTGGTGCGGCGCATGTTGGACAACTTCGGCCAGCGGCTCAAGCCGGAGATTGAGGCCGCGGCCGCGGAAAAGGGCCGCAGCCTGGCGCAGGTGATGATCATGGCCTCCATCGTCGAACGCGAGGCCCCCCGCGCCGACGAGCGTCCGCTGGTCGCAAGCGTCTACTGGAACCGGCTCAGCGGCGTCTGCACAAAGGAAGTCGGCGGCGCGTATCTCCAGGCCGATCCGACCGTGCAATACGCGGCCGGTCAGCCAGGCGAATGGTGGTGGAAGCCGCCGTCGGTCGAGGCGTACGCGGGCATCGAGTCGCCCTACAACACCTATCTGCGCCCCGGCCTGCCCCCGTCGGCCATCGCCAGCCCCGGCCTCTCGGCTATCGAAGCCGCGGCTCAGCCCGCGGAGACAAGATACTGTTTCTTCGTCGCCATCGGTGACGGCGCGCACGTTTTCTCGGTTACGCTGGCGGAGCACGAGGCGAATATGGCGAGGTATCAGAAGTGAGATGGGCGTGCTGCGTGTTGCGTGTTGCGTGTTGCGTGTTGCGTGTTGCGTGTTGCGTGTTGCGTGTTGCGTGCTGCGTGTTGCGTGTTGCGTGCTGCGTGCTGCGTGTTGCGTGTTGCGTGTTGCGTGTTGCGTGAAGGTTAAGCGAGGCTCGCCCACAGATGCGAGACTCGCTCCTGCGCGTGGCTGGTCTCAGGACGCAGCCTCTCGCAATGGCGTAACACGCACCACGCACCACGCACCACGTCTCACGCACCGCGCACCACGCATCACGTATCGCGTTTTGCGTTTTGCGTTTTGCGTTCTTTCCCTCGCGGCGACCCTGGGCCTTGTTGCGTGCTCTCTGCCCGGCGACGCCGCGCCCGTCGTCAAGATCGGCCTGATTGCGCCGTTCGAGGGAGTGGGGCGGCCTTTCGGTTATGGCATTTTGCCGGCGGTCAAGGCTGCGATTGCCGAGGCGAACGCGAGCGGCCAACTGGGGCGCTACCGCGTGGCGCTGGTGGCGCTCAACGACGACCTGGACCCGCGCGCGGCCGCGGCCCAGGCGCAGGCGCTGACCCAGGATGCCGACGTGGTCGCGGTGCTCGGCCCGTGGGAGAGCGCCACAGCCCAGGCCGCCGCGCCGATCCTGGCCCAGGCGGGCATCCCCACGCTCGTCGGCGCGCCGTTGACCGGCCCTCTCTCCGGTGTGACCTCGCTGTGCCCATCTCCACAGCAAATTACCGTTGCGTTTGATACTAAAATTCGTGTAGTCAATACGTTATCCGTCGCTGATGATGCGACGATGGCTGCAAATGAACTAATCCGTAGCTACGCGCAAAATCAGACTGGCGCGCTGGCCGGCGGGCCGGATTTGTTTCGGCCGTGGCTGATCGGTCGGGCGGGCGCGGCGGCCGAGGGGACGCTTGCCGCCGCGTGTGCGCCTGCGGGGATGGCCGTGCCGGGCGGCGCAGGGCAGGGGGCCGACGCCAGCCTGGCCCACGCCGCTGCGTTGGCTGACTACGGCACGCGTGTCCTGCTCCAGGCCGTGGCCGCCGACATCGTTGCGCACGGCCAGCCGTCGCGCGCAGGCGTGGCCGCGGCGCTATCGCAGCAGCCGATGACGTCTGAGGTGATCTGGTATCGCGTGCAGAATGGGCAGTGGGTGCTTGATGGAGACTGACGTCGCAAGCCCCGCGTCGCCGCAGCCAGGCGGCAGATAGAATCTGCCGCCTGAATCTGAGAAGGCCCCGCAGGGCCTGATTGTCAGAGAATACGCGGCGGCTGAGGCCACTTCTCAGTTTCAGACAGGGGTTTCGAATCCCTGATCGAACTCTGATCGGTCTCACCGAATCACTCGATGGATGACCGGCGGCGCGGCGACCGGCGCGTCGCTGAAGGCGTAGGCCGCGGCCAACCGCGCCAGCGCAGCGGCGCAAGCGACATCGGTGCGGGCGTGTACCCACAGCAGCGGCTCGCCGGCCGCGACTTTCCCGCCGATCTTGCCGCGTTCTTCCAGTACGACGCCCACGGCCGGATCCACCGGATCCCCCTTCACCGCGCGGCCGCCGCCCAGATCCACCACGGTGAAGCCGACCTCGCGCGCATCCACCTTCGCTACGTAGCCATCGCGCGGGGCGAGGAGCGGCTCGATGATCGGCGCGTGGGCCAGGCGGCCGGGGTCGTCCACCACCGCGAGATCGCCGCCCTGGGCTGCGATCCATTGCCGGAACTTGGCCCAGGCCGTGCCGTTGTCGAGGGTTGCGGCGGCCTGCGTGTGCGCGGATTCAGCCTCGAACGTGCCAGGCACTTCGGAAGTGCCTGGCACGTGGACACGCGCGATCAGCAGCATCTCCGCGGCCACGTCCACGCAGTGCTGGCGGAAATCCGCGGGGCCGCGGCCGTGCAGCGTCTCGATGGCCTCGGCCACCTCCAGCGCGTTGCCCGCGGCCAACCCCAGCGGTTGGCTCATGTCGCCGATGAGCGCCGTCATCTTTCGCCCCAGCCCGCGGCCGATCTGGGCCATCAGCTCCGCCAGCTCGACCGCCTCGGGCAGCGTCTCCATGAACGCGCCTTTGCCCACCTTCACGTCGAGCACGATGGCGTCCGCGCCGGCCGCGATCTTTTTGGACATGATCGAGCCGGCGATGAGCGGCAGCGAGTCCACCGTGCCGGTGACGTCGCGCAGCGCGTAGAGCTTGCCGTCCGCGGGAGCCAGCTCGTGCGTCTGCCCGGCCACCACCACACCCACCTCGCGGAGTTGGCGCTTGAACTGAGCGATGGTCAGATCAACCCGGTAGCCGGGGATGGCCTCCAGCTTGTCGAGCGTGCCGCCGGAAAAGGAGAGGCCGCGGCCCGACATCTTGCCGACGGGCACGCCCAGGCTGGCGACCATCGGCCCGACGACGAGCGTGGTCTTGTCGCCCACGCCGCCGGAGGAGTGCTTGTCCACGATGAAGGCCGCGACGTCGTGCAGATCGAGCGTGTCGCCCGAAAACGCCATCGCCTCGGTCAGGTGCGTGGTTTCCTGCGGCGTCATCCCGCGGAAAAAGACCGCCATGCAGAACGCCGCGGCCTGGTAATCGGGCACCTCGCCGGCGACGTAGCCCCGGATGAAGAGTTCGATTTCGGCGCGGGACAACTCGCCGCCGTCCCGTTTCTTCGTGATGATGTCTACGATGCGCATGGAGCCTCGTGTTGCGTGTTGCGTGTTGCGTGTTGCGTGTTGCGTGTTGCGTGTTGCGTGTTGCGTGAGAAGCGATGCCAGCATCCTGCCCTGAGAATAGCGGGGCGGGCTCCCATGCCCGCCGCTCCGGCGGCGTGGGAGCCGCCTCCGCTGTTTTCATCGGCCGTGGCGCCGCGCCCGGCATGAGAAACTGTCCTGAGAACGGGCCGAACAAGTTCGGTACTCCGGAGTCCTCGACTTGTCGAGGCGGTGTTTGCGGGGTGAAGTCGAAGGATGCGTACCGCTGCGAGCAGTGTTTCGCTATGACCGGGCGTCTATGTGCTGGCCTGCTTCGCCGGCTGCCACGCGCGGACCAACGCCAGCGCCTCCGCCAGCCCAGACCGCTCCGGCCGTGCGGCGATCAACTTCTCAAGCTCTTCGGCGAACTCCCGAATCTCCCGCGGCGCGTAGGTGAGCGCCAACGCCCGTCGCGCCTCGGCCAGCCCTTCCGTCTCCTGCCCCAGGCAGATCAATGCCAGCCCCAGGCCGAAGTGACCGCTGTTCGGGTTGGGTAGCGCGGCGAGCCCCTGGCGGTAGTGGCCGGCCGCTTCGTCGTACTGCCCTTGTTTGAACGCCAGGTCGCCGCGGCGGAGGGTCAGGTAGGGGTGATCCGGCTGCAGTTCGGCGGCGCGGGCCAGGTCGGCCGCAGCCGCGGCGAAGTCCTTTGCGTTGATGTAGTCATTAGCGCGGTTGCGATACCACATGGCGTAATCAGGCATCAACTCGATTGCGCGCGAAAGCACGTCAGCCGCTTCACGATAACGCTGTTGGTTTGAGAAAATATCAGCCAGTCGGCTGAACGCGCTGGCCTCATCGTTGCGGGCACCCAACTCGTGGTATCTGCTGGCTGCCTCCTCGAAGGCTACCCTGGCTGCCTCGTAGTCTTCCTCTGCCAGGCTCACGTCGCCCAGGCTTGAGATGCAGTTGGCTGCGCCGAGGCGGTTGCCGATGGCCTGGTAGATGGGCCAGGCTTCTTCGTAGCGCTGGCGGGCTTGCGGGTACTCGGCCAGGCGGACGTGCACGTCGCCCAGGCTCTTGATGCAGTTGGCTTCCAATGGCCGGTCGTCCACGGCCGCCTCAGACGAGATCCGCAGACTCTCCAACGCCTCCCGATTCTCGCTGTAAAGAGAGTGCAGCGTTCCTTTGCTGTAATAAAGCCAGCCTTTGGCGCGGCCTGCCAGCCGGCCGGCTGCGTCGTGCTCCAGCCCGGCCTGCACCAGCGCGTAGACCAGGTTGTAACGGAACGTATTGCTCCACTCAGCGTCCCACTCCCAAAACAGGTCGGCCCCGCGGCCAGGGTCGGCGACGAGCCAGTGGTAGATCGCCTCGATGCGTGCGGTGTCGTCGGTCTGGCCGTCGAAGTAGTCGGCCGCGCGGCGGCTCCAGGCTCGGAAATCGGCAGGGCGTTCGGCCCACAACTCATCCAGCAGCAGGCGGCGGGTTAGCTCGTGCAGGGCATGGCCGCGGTCCCCCACGGCCTGGACGAATGGCATCTCTTGTAGCGCCGCATAGCGCCGGCCGGCTTCATCTGGGGGCAGCGCCAGCAGCGCGGCCAGCAGGGGCGCGTCGAACCAGTGCGGGATCGCGGCCGCACGGACGGTCTCGGCCAGCTCGGGGGGGCGCACGGCCAGGAAGCCACGGGTGGCCTCGGCCACGATCTGCTCGCGCTCGGGGCGGGGGGCGGGGGTGGTCATCGCACGCCTCCCCAGTTGCGCAGCTTGTTCAGTTCCATGGCGATCGCCATAGGTTCGCCCTCGCGGAGATGGCAAACCACTGAAACGGCCTCCAAACTAGCCCGTACACCGATGGCAGCTACGAACGGCATCCATTCGCGGGGATCGTCCAGCGGCCCCAGCTCGATGCGGCAGCAGCACGCCTCCCACCCCAGGTTGACGTCGGGCGTCTGCTGGCCGGCCACCACGACGATCAGGCCCGGCGTGCGGCGCACGTGCGGCAGGAGCACCCCTTCCAGCCACTCGCGCAGCTCCGGCTCCACCTTCTTGTCCGCGCCCGCCACGTTGTAGGTGTCCATGATGACCACCGCGCGGCCGGTCGCCCCCAGCCATTCCCGCACGTCGCTCATCAGCGCATCGGTCAGCACGCGGCGGCGCTCGCGGCGGGTCTGCTCGTCGGGACCGCTCAACACCACCTGGATCTGCGGCCGGCCGATCTGGACCACGCCGTGGATCGTCACGTCAACAGCAGGCCGGTCCCACTCGCCCACCTGACGCGCGAACCGGCCGAGACGCTCCCAGCCGAACTCCTCGCCCAGCGTCGCCAGCGCATCGGAAACTCCCATCCCGCCCACGCGCAGGTCAACCAGCGCGCAAGGCACGCCCGCTTGCCCCGCGCGACGCTGGTATTCCAGCAGCAGCCACGTCTTGCCGCGGCCGGAAGGCGCCTCGATCAACAGAATGCGCTACTCCTGGCGGCCGTGCAGCATATCGTGGAAGCGGGCGAGTTCAGGCTTGCGGTCAATGTGGACGTGAGAACTCATCTGCGAGGGTGCTCCTCTTGAGGACGGACGTCGTCGCCGACCTCGATGCGTCCGCCGCCGATCTGCAAGATGTGGAAGACGCGCGCCGAGACGCCGCGCCAGGCCCGGATGAGCGGGTTGCCGATCTGGGCTACGTCATGGATTTCGACAGCGGGCGTCCCGGACGTGCCAGGCACTTCGCAAGTGCCTGGCACGTGGCGACCTTCATTCGCATCCCACCGGATATCCGGCCGCAGCCGCGCGACCGCGGCGGACAGGTCGTCCAGCCGCTCGCGGTGTTCGAGATAGCGGATCAGTTCCCTGGCCTTGTCCCCGTGGGTCTTGCCAGGCAGCTCCTCGTCGTCCACGCCGAGTTCAAAACAGAGGGTTTGCAGCTCGCCGGCGCTAAAGCGGCTCCCCAGGACTTGCAGCGCCAGGGTACGATCAATCGGCATCGCCTTTCTCCGTTCTGAGCCAACCGATGGCCAAAAAGGCAAGTTCAGGCGCAAGTATACCATACCGTCGCCACATGGGGTAAACTGGCTGATTTGCTGATTTGCAGATTTGCTGATTTGCCCCCTCTGCGGGTATGATCAGCGCCCATGAACCGAACCCGCGACCCGCGCTGGGCCTATGCCCTCGTCAACCTCTCTACCCTGCTCTGGAGCACCAACTTCGCGTTGGGCCGGCTGTTGCGCGACGACATCGGCCCGTTCACCCTGACGGCCGCGCGCTTTGTCGTCGCCTCGCTCGTCTTCGCGGTGCTGATCCGCCGCGCGCCGGCCGAGGAGCGACGGCCGGGCCGCCACCTGCCCCTGCTGATCGGTATGGGCGTCACCGGGGTCTTCCTGTTCGGCTTCCTGCTCTACAGCGGCCTGGCGCGCACCACGGCCAGCAGCGCCGCGCTTATCAATGGCACCAGCCCGCTGACCATCGGCCTGCTCGCCGCGCTACTCCTGGGGGAGCGGTTTCCCCGGCGGGGCATCTTCGGCGCGTTGATTTCGTTTGTGGGCGTCGCGGTGATCGTCAGCGGCGGCGCGCTCGACGCGCTCGCGCGCCAGCAGCTCAACACCGGCAATCTGCTCGTGCTGGCGGCCATCGTCGCCTGGGGCTTCTATTCGACTTTCAGCCGCGTGGTTACCCGCACCCGTTCGGCGCTCTCGACCACGGCCTGGTCGTCGTGGTTGGGCTTGCCCTTGCTTCTGCCCGCGGCCTTCATGGAATGGCAGACCCGCCCGCCACATCTCACCCTGCCGGTGATCCTCGCCGTGGTCTACATCGGCATCGGCCCATCGGTGATCGCGATGCTGGCGTGGAATGAGGCGGTGCGCCGCGTGGGCCCGGGCAAGGTGACCGCGTTCTACAACATGCTGCCGGTCTACGGCGCACTGCTCGGGATCACAGTCCTGGGCGAGCCGTTCGGCCCGGCGCAGCTTGTCGGCGGCGGTTTGATCATCGCAGGCAGCCTGGTCAGCGTGTGGGGAGATTTCCGCCCGCCTGCGCGTCACAGATAATAGGTGCTCTCCCCGTCTTGACATTCTCGCGCGAACACTGTACAATACCCGCGCGAAATAGTAGAGAGGCGGGCACGTGACCCCAAATCCGCAATCCCGCTGCGCGGGACGCAAGCAGTCCGCAATCCGAAATCTACCCTCCCAGATCACCATCATCGGTGCAGGGTTGGCCGGCGCGGAGGCGGCCTGGCAAGCCGGCCAGCGGGGGCTGCACGTGACACTCTATGAGATGCGGCCCGCGGCCATGACGCCTGCGCACCAGACCGGCGACATGGCCGAGTTGGTCTGCTCCAACAGCCTCGGCTCCAATTTGCCCGACCGGGCGCTGGGTCTGCTGAAGAACGAGCTGCGCCGGCTCGGCTCGCTGATCGTCGCCTGCGCCGACCGCACCGCGGTTCCGGCCGGCAGCGCGCTGGCCGTAGGCCGCCAGGCGTTCAGCCGGGCGGTCACAGAGGCCATCGAGCGCCATCCGAACATCACCGTGCGGCGAGAGGAAGTGACCGACCTACCCCCCTTCCTGCCAGGGAGAGGGGAGGAGACTCCCCCTTCTCTCCCTTTGCAGGGGCGAGAAGAGCTTGCCCTGAGCTTGTCGAAGGGAGGTTGGGGGGATGACAGAGGTCGAGGGCCGATCACCGTCGTCGCCACCGGCCCGCTGACCTCGTCAGCCCTGGCCGAATCCATCCGTCGCCTGGCCGGGCAGGACTCACTCTCCTTTTTTGACGCCATGGCCCCGATCGTCACCGCCGAAAGCATCAACATGGAGGTGGCGTTCCGGGCGAGTCGGTGGGGAGGTGTCAGAGGCCAGGGATCAGGGGTCGGGGATCAGAGGGCAGGAATCAGGGGGCAGGAATCAGGGATCAGCGCGCCTCCTGACTCCTGTCTCCTGTCTCCTGACTTCTGTCTCCTGCCTCCTGCTTCTTCCGGCGACTACATCAACTGTCCACTGACCCGCGACGAGTACTACGCGTTCGTGGCGGCGGTCAATGCGGCCGAGAAGATAAGCCTACGGGAGTTCGAGGGGGGCGAGGCGGCGCGGCGGTATTTCGAGGCGTGCCTGCCCATCGAGGTGCTGGCTGGCCGCGATCTCGACGCGCTGGCCTTCGGGCCGATGACGCCGATCGGGCTGCGTGACCCGCGCACGGGACGGCGGCCGTTCGCGGTGGCGCAGCTCCGGCAGGACAACGTGGCGGGTACGCTCTACAACCTGGTGGGGTTCCAGACGAGTATCAAATGGGGCGACCAGGAGCGGGTGCTGCGGATGATCCCCGGTCTGGAGCGCGCCGAGTTCGTGCGCTTCGGGCAGATGCACCGCAACACGTTTATCGCCAGCCCGGCGCTGCTCCGCCCCACGCTCCAGTGGCACGACCGGGACGATCTCTTCTTTGCCGGGCAGATCACCGGGACCGAGGGCTACGTCGGCTCGACGGCCGGCGGGCTGCTGGCGGGGCTGAATGCGGCGCGGGTGGCTCAGAACCTGCCGCCGGTGACGTTGCCGCCGACGACGATGATGGGCGCGCTGTTTCACTACATCACCCATGCCCCCGCAGTCGAGTTTCAGCCGATGAAGGCCAACTTTGGGCTGATGCCGGAATTGGATCCGCCGGTGCGCGACAAGCGCAAGCGTCACGCTGCCTACGCTGACCGCGCCCTGGCCGATCTCGCAGCGGCACTGGCCAGCCAGGGGGTATAGGCCGTCTGTTGCGAAATTATGCCGTATCTCGGGCGCGCGAGTTGCGTCTAAGTAAGTAAGTTTTATTGCCTATTGCACTCGCGCGCAACACGTGCTATAATTCTCTTAGTAAACTGCCAAGCGGATCGCCATGTTGTCGCGTCCGGCAATCCATTCTGTCTTCGCCGGGCGGCTTTCTTCATAAGGAGGAACCTATGAAACTGCAGACTCGGATACAACGCCTCCTGGGCATCGCGTTGGCCCTGGCGTTGTTGGGCAGCCTGACGTTGGCGGGCGCCAGCGGTCTGGCTGTAGTCGAGCAGGAGTTGCTGGTCAACGGCAACTTCGAGGGCGGCTTCACCTACGTGCCGGGCTGCGGCCAGGTCGGCAACGGGTGGGGCTGCTTCACCAACGGCGGCACGGTGGATTACGGCTTCTACGACGACCAGTGGCAGCCGGTGGTGGCAAGCGGCGCCCATAGCCAACTCATCGAGCTGAACACGATGCAGTACGCCGCCTCGCAGGCCGACCGCTACGCCGGCATCTATCAGTCGGTCAAGCTCGTCAAGGGTCAGAACTACCAGCTCCAACTCAAGGGCCTGATGCGCGAGCCGAATGCCAGCCGGGGAGACGACAAGTGGCGCTACCGCGTGCAGTGGGGGTACACCACCGACGGCACGACCGACTGGACCAAGGTGGGCAACTGGGCCGAGCTGCCCTGGGATAAGATTGACGAGCGCACTTCTCCCTCTGGCCTCCAAAGTTTCAGCACGACCTTCGCTGCCCCCTCTGACAAGCTGACCCTGTTCATCCGGGTTTGGAAGAAGTGGGGCACGGCCTACCGCGACCTCGAAGTCAACCTGGACGCCATCAGCCTCTTCGGTCTGGCGGTACAACCGCAACCGGTGGTGATCGGCGGCCCCGTGGTAGTGCTGCCTGGCCCGGGCGAGGTCGTGATTCCGGCGACCGCGCCGCCGCCCATCACGCCCGGCGCTTGTGGCGGCCCCAGCATGATCTACAACGGAAGCTTCGAGAATGGCTTCACCGGCGGCGTGGGCAAGGGTTGGACCGCCTTCAACAACGGCGGCCGGGCGGCCTACGGTTTCTACGACGAACAGTGGTCGTCGGTCATCAAGGACGGCGCGCACGGGCAGTTGATCGAGATCAACACCCTGGGCATGGCCGCGTCGGATCCCAACCGCTCCGCCGGCATCTACCAGGTGGTGGGGGGCCTGGCGCGGGGGGCTACCTACGAGTTCTCGCTCTGGGGGATGATGCGCGAGCGCACCGACAACTCGGCCGAGGACAAGTACCGCTATCGGGTGCAGTGGGGCTATGCCGCGGCTGACCAGGATCCCAGTGAGGCCGACGTCACCAACTGGACCGAGTTGCCGTGGGACAGCATCTATCTGCGGACTGGGCCGGGTAGTATGGCGTACTTCGCGGCCAAATTCCAGGTCCCCAGCGACAAGGTCGTGATCGCGGTTCGGGCCTGGAAGAAGTGGGGCACGGCCGGGCGCGAGCTGGATGTGAACCTGGACGCGATCAAGTTGACCGGCTGCGGCTGTCCGCGCGATGGCGGGCCGATCGTGATCCCACCACCGCAGGCTGACTGCACCTGGGTGACTGTCGCCCGGGGCGATACGGTCTTCGGGCTCGCGATGAAGTACAACAGCTCGGTGGCGCTCATCATGGAGCGCAACAAGCTGGCAAACCCGAACCTGATCTACGTCGGACAGAAGCTGTGCATTGTTGATCCGTAAGGCTTAAACGGCAGCGACGGCGTCAGACCTCTTCGGGCGATTGACGCCGGTAACAATATCGGCGGGCAGTGGTTCCTGCCAGCCGGAAAGGGGGCGGCAACTGCGTATAGACTCCCCGTCGTCCAACGGAGATAGCATCTGTTTCTGTTTCGGGCTGTTCCGGAGAGCATCGCTTGACGGAACCCATACGTGTGTGAACAATCCCATCAAGACTTTCACTCAGGAGGATACCATGTTCGGTATGAACCGCAAGTTCGCTTTCGTTGTAGTTCTCGCTGCTGCACTGGTCATGCTGTTCATCATGAGCAGCGCCGCCTTTGCAGACAGCACGACGGCCGTTACCACCGTCTGCGTGGATGGTTATGTGATCAACCATCGCGAGCTGGCCGTGGACGGCACCAAGACGTTGCCCGATCTCTACGTCGAAGCTGTTGGCGCCAATGGCACGTACTCCGCAACGGTTGGCAGTGATGGGTACTTCGAGTTCGAGGCGCTCCCCGTCGGGAGCTGGAATTTCAAGTTGAAGCTGCCGGAGGGCTGGGAAGGCATCGTGCCCACGGCTACGATCGCCGGCACGGCAGAGACCGGCGCCACCAACCTGACTGAGCAGACAGCCTGCTACCGCATCGTGTTCAAGATCCGCCGCGTGTTCGGCGTGATCGTCATCAAGTGGGAGGAGTTGCTGAACGGTACCGTGCAGCCGGGTGAGGGCTGGGACATCACCGCTACACCCGTAGGCGACCCCTTCGTGAAACCCCAGACCGCCACCACGGATGCGGCCGGCGGAGCCGTGTTCACCCTTTCGGCCGGCCGTTGGGTGATCCGCGAGACGTTGCAGAACGGCTGGACGCCCATCACGCCTTCGCAGGTCACGATAGACCTGGATCAGTACGCCGTACCTGGAGCCATGTATCCGGTGATCTTCAAGAACCTCGAGCCTCCGTGCCGAGGTGAGATTGACGTCCAGAAATTCGGTTTCGGCGTGGATGCTGCAGGCAAAGAGATTCAGCTTGGCCCATTGGCTGGCTGGAAGGTGACGCTCAGCCGGGCCGACAACCCGTGGTGGCACAACGTCCAATTCACCGATGGTTCGGGCAAGGCGACCTTCAGCAATCTGCTGCCTGGCGTCTACTCCGTGGCGGAGACGGTGCAAGTCGGCTGGGAGGCAATGAGCGACAATCCCCAGACTGTGGTGCACCGGGACTGCGAAGTAACCACTGTGCGCTTCGACAACAAAGAGGTCAAGGGGGAGTTGAAAATCTCCGGTCGCAAGCTGTTCTGGGCGTGGACGCCTCCCTATCAGGGGACTGTGGTTGGCCTGCCTGGCTGGGTGATCACGGCCACGCTGGTGGGCAGTGACCCACTCATCCAGACGACGACGACGACTGATGCCCTGGGGAACTACGTCTTCTCCGAGGCGCAGTTGGAGCAAGCCGGGATGGCCTTCCCGAACGCCTCCATCCAGGTGTGCGAGGAAAGCCGGGATAACTGGATCCCCATGTCGCTCAGTTGTGTCACGGTCCAGTTCCCCTACCCCGTGCCGGCGGACTACACCGGCGCAACGGTGAACTTCAAGAATCGCCAGGATCCACCCACGGGAGCCGCGCCTGCGGTTGTAAGTCCAACCTCGGGATGTCGGGCTACCGTCGTGGTGTCCTGGGGGCAAAATCTTGCTCGCATCGCGGCGCAATATGGCACGTCGGTCAGCGCCATTGTCGGGGCGAATAACATCAAGAATGCGGACAAGGTCTATGCCGGCCAGCGGCTGTGCATACCGTGAGACGTGAAACGTGCTACGTGAGACGTGAAACGGGGGTCCGCTGAAAAAGGACACGCCGGACGATGGAACTTTCATCGCCCGGCGTGTCCTTTCTCTATCTCACGCACCACGCACCACGCATCACGCAGCACGTATCACGCAGCACGAACCACCTCCCCGATCATTGACCACGGTCCGGTCCAGGTGATGCGGACGTGGGCCAGGCGGCCGCGGTAGTCGCCTCCGCCGTCCGCAGGGGGGGCGAAGAAGACCAGTTTGTTCGTGCGCGTGCGGCCACGCCAGCGGTTTCTTTTGTGCAGATCCTCCACCAGCACCTCGACGGTCTCCCCGAGCAGCCGGCGGTTGATCTCGCCGACGACTTGCGCCTGCAACTGGTCCAGCGCGTCCCAACGGCGCTTCTTTTCCTCCGGCGGCACATCATCGGCCATGCGCCGCGCACTGACGGTGTCGGGGCGGGGCGAGTACATTGCCAGGTGCGCCTTGTCGAGTCTTAGCTCGGCCAGCAGGTCGTAAGTGCACTGGAACTGCTCGGCGGTCTCGCCGGGGAAGCCGACGATGATGTCGGTGTGCACGGCGGTGTTCGGGATCACTTCGCGGATGTGGTTCACGAGGCGGCGGTAGTCGTCGGCCGTGTAGCCACGCTTCATGGCAGCCAGCACGTCGTCATCACCGGCCTGCACGGGCACTTCGATCTGCTCGCATACCTTTGGCAGCTCGGCTACGGCCCGTAGGATGCGGTCGGTCATGTAGTTGGGGTGGCTGGTGAGGAAGCGGATGCGCCATAGCCCGTCCACCTCATGCACCGCGGCCAGCAGATCGGCCAGATCGGGACGTTCCGCCGGGGAAGTTCGCCCTGAGCCTGTCGAAGGGTCTTTGCCGTAGCGATCCACGATCTGCCCCAGCAACGTGATCTCGCGCACGCCCTGGTCCACCAGCCCGCGCGCCTCGGCCACGATCTCGGCCATTGACCGGCTGTGCTCGACCCCGCGGCGGAGCGGGATCACGCAGAACGCGCACGCGTGCGAGCAGCCGTAGACGATGGGGACGTTGGCCGCGATGGGGGCGACGCCGCTCAACGATAGATGGCGGATGCTTTGTAGGATTGGAGATTGGAGATTGGAGATTGGAGATTGCGGTCTTTCAACGGGTGTTGGCGGCTCCGATCTGAAATCTGAAATCTGAAATCTGATATCGTCAACCAGTCCCATCGCGGCCGCTTCTGGGCTGCCGTAATCCTGGAACTGGTGGCGGGCTTCGGTCTCGTCTTCTTCCAGGCTGCGGGCTTCGGCCTCGACGGTGTGACCGGTCAGGTATCCGATCAGCGGCCCCGGCTCGGATGGGGGCATGAAGACGTCCACGAAGGGGAAACGTGCGGCCAGGGCAGGGTTGGGCTTGATGCCGACCAGGCAGCCCATGAGCGCGATGACGCGCTCCGGATCGCGGTCCTTCAGCGGCTTCAACGACCAGAGGTGGCCGACCGCGCGATCTTCGGCGCTCTGCCGCACCACGCAGGTGTTGAGCACGATCACGTCGGCGTTCTTGGGGCTATCGGTGGCCGCGTAGCCTAGCGCGTCCAACTCGGCCGCCACGCGGCCCGAATCGGCCTCGTTCATCTGGCAGCCGATGGTCCAGATGTGGTAATGTTTCATTCTGAGGCTACCTCCCAATAGTTGATCCGGCTGTTCTGCGAGGCGTTGCCGCAAGGCGAACGGCTGAGAGTCTGGCGGACACCGTGATGACTCACAGCAAGAGTATAGGGGCAAAATGCGGGGAGGTCAACTGATACGTCTGCGCGTAAAAGGCATCAATTTTCCAGGGCCAGAATGCGCCCGCCACGGAAGGCAGAACAAACAAGCAGAGAAGCTGCCTGACGCTCGCGCTCAGCCGCCGCAAGCGCGACCACAGCCCAGGCTTTGCGGACTAGTCGCCGCGTAAAGCCTGGGCTGTAGCGTATTGTTGGGCCGCCGGCGATGAAGCTGACCAGGGGTCAAGCCGCAACTTGTAGGGCAATTTTCCCGCGGATATGGCGGCCCTGGCTCAATTCGTGTGCCCGTTGGATTTCTGTCAGCGGGAGAACCGTCGAAACCGTCGGCTTGAGCTTCCCGGCATCAACCAGCGCGGCGATCTTGGTCAACACATCTGCATCGGCCTGACCTGCCATGACAAACTGTTGACGCACACCATGCGCCACGGCTGTCTCTTCAGAAGGCGCTTGAACAAGTGAGAGAAGTATTCCACCTGGTTTCAGTACCGACCACGAACGCTGCTGCGTTTCACCGCCCACCGTGTCGAGCACCACATCCGCATCACGCACGACGTTTTCAAACTGGGTCGTGGTGTAGTCAATCGCCTCGTCCACGCCAAGCCCGCGCAGGAAGTCAAGATTGCGGCCAGACGCGGTGCCGATCACCTTTGCGCCGCGCCACTTGGCGAGTTGCACCGCAACGTGACCCACCCCGCCTGCTGCGCCGTGGATGAGAACGGTTTGTCCTTGAGCAAGATTGGCTGCCTTAATGAGCGCTTCCCACGCGGTGAGCGCCACTTGGGGAATTGCCGCCGCCTGAATGTCGTCAAGAGATCGTGGTTTGGCTGCGACCTCCGCGGCACGGACTGCAACGTACTCAGCGTATGCGCCATTCCGACTCGGATCCGTCCGGGCGTACACCGTGTCGCCCGGCGCAAAGTTTGTCACCCCGGCCCCGAGTTCCTCAACAGCCCCCGATACGTCCAGGCCTAGAATCAAGGGAAAGGAGTAGTTATACCAAGCAGCGAGGTAGCCAGCGCGCACGCCACAATCGAAGGGATTAACCGTAGTGGCATGTACCCGGATGAGCACTTCGCCGTCCCCTGGAATTGGGCGTGGTGCTTCTTCGTAGTGGAGAACGTCAGCGCCGCCATAGGCGTGAATTCGTACAGCCTTCATTGATGTCATCGTGATCTCCTGATGCATGGGATTTGCAATCCAGTTCTGATATTGATCTATATATGCGGCGCGATTGTATCATATTTGAAGCGCGGAAACGCGTAACCTGACTTCCAGTGAGGGTTGTTCAGCGGTTTGCGTAGAGGATGTGCTCTAGTTTGGCTTCTCAGAAGTTGATTTGTCTATGGCCTCTTGCTTCTCCTGGTGACTCATACTAGTCAGTTGGATGGTTCGGCCAGCGTGACAATCGTCCCTTGGGCGGTGGCGCACAGTACCTCGCCGGCGTCCGTCACGGTCCAGACATCACAGCGACAGACGGCTTGACGAGCACCCGCGGCAACGACCGTGGCGCGGGCAATCAGGCGCTCGCCGTGGGCCGGCTTCAGGTAGTTGATCTTATACTCGGAGGTCACTATCGCCGGGCCTAACACCGATCCGCCCGCAAAGGTCAGGGCGTTATCCGCGGCGTAACTGAGCACGCCTCCATGCACAAAGCCGTGCTGTTGCAGCAGATCCGGCGTAATTGGAACCATCAGTTCCGCTTGACCGCGGCGGAAGGCGGTGAGTTGGGCGTGCAGTAAGCGACTAAACGGCTGGGCCGCCAACGCCTGTTGTCCAAGCTGCAAGATATCATCCATCGGTCAGTCACCTCACTTGCTCAAAGTGCTGTTCGGCCCGAACAAATAAGGATTGCCCTGGGCGACCTATGCAATCCGCCCCACGGGCGCCACGCCCGTAGGGCGGATCGTGAATTCGTCTTCACCATCCACGCCCAGCAGCGCGTCGAGGCGTTCCTGGTCAAACGCGCCGATGGTGCACGTGCCCGCGGCGATAGCCTCGCACGCCAGGTAGAGATTCTGGCCCAGGTGGCCGGCGTCCATCAGGATGACGCGGTGGGCCAGGGTGGCGTAGCGCCATTCGGTGCGGCCGGGCACCGCGGTCCAGAGGAAGGTGACGGCGCTGTTCAGCACGTACTGGCCGAAACAGGCGGCATCAATGGCCGCTGCTAATCCCTCCTCGGCCTTGTGCAGATAAAGCTGGTGCTCCAGCGGGAGATATCGGTAGAGACCGGGCGCCAGCGTCTCGACGCGATTCACCAGCAGGTAGGTCTCGAACGGGTGGCGCGCCCCGGCCGAAGGCACGGTGCGCAGGCTGGCCCGGCCGTCGCCCACGATTTTCTCGACCCCTTGCGTGGCCCAGAGCAGGAACGACAGCTCCTCCAGCGTCAACGCGGCATCCGTATACTTGCGCCGGCTGCGCCGCTGACGGATGGCCTCGATCAGCGGCATCGCGCCGACAGTGAAGTGGTCAGGCGGCACCAGGTCAATCCGCGCTGCGCCCGGCGGCGTAGGCTGCTCCAGCGGCGGCGGTAGAACCCCGCGCCGTTGATCGGTCTCTAGTTGTTCCCAGGCCGTCCAATCACCGGACTTGAGGAAGGCGCGCAGTGCTCGCATCATGGGGCCAGCGTTTCGTCGCGGTCCATCTGAAACACCGATGACTCGCTCAGCGTTTTCAGAAGCCACGGCTGCTCTTGCGTACCCAATCCTGGGGCGCTAGACTGCGTCATGTTTTTGCTCCTCGCTTTCGTTCGCGCCCAGTTGCAGGACGAATTCTTCGACTTCCTCGCCCCGTGCGTTGGAAAAACGCAGTACCGCAAAACTCGCTTTTGTCACCCCTTCGTTGCACTCAGGGCAAGCGCTGAGCGGGTTGTTCCCGTGACTCTCGTTGCGGCGAAAAATCAGCGCAGGGTCTCGTCGTGGGCAACAGATTCTTCGCTGGTGTCACGCCGTTACGAGAGATTTGGGGCCGACCCGCTCAGAATGACAGGCAACGGATAGCGAGTTTTGCGCTATTGC
>JAPLHB010000025.1 GCA_026389845.1 Chloroflexota bacterium | reverse complement strand
GCCGCTCCGCCCCGTCTCGGAGAGCATCACCGACGACACGCCCAGCGCCTCGGCCGCAACGTTCATGGCCATCGCCGCCAGCGACGCGTTCATCACCGCGACAGTGTACTCCACCAGGGGGCTGCGGGGGAAGACGTCCAGCACGGTCTTGTCGCGGTGCGTGTCGCCCATGACGATCAGTGCGCGTTGGCCCTTGAACGGGATGTCGCTCCCGAACGTCTGTCGCCAGGACGCGGCGGTGAAGGTCGCAAACGCCCAGGTTTGCAGGTTGACCGTCGAAGGCGCCAGTCGTCCGGTCTCCAGGATCGCGGCGAAGACGTCGTCGGGGATCGCGCGTCCGGCGAAGCTGCGCACGCTCCGCCGGTGGAGGAGGGTGCGCAGCAACTCGTTATCGCGCAACGACGGCGGCGTTTGGGGCTTGCCCCGCAAGATGCGCCAGAGGCTGCGGAAGAAAGTCGCCAGGTCGGTTACGGTAAACATCATTGGCCTCTTCCTTGCGAGATGGACGATGGACGATGGACGAAGGACGAACGACGGTGAGCATCCTTCGTCGTTCGTCCTTCGTCTAGTCCAGCTTCTCCGCAGCCAACTCCTCCTGCGGCCGTTCCGTTACCGACAGGAACCCACCGAAGAGCCGGTATTCGTCCATGCGACAGGAGTTGATCAGCTTGCCGTCGTAGACGGTCATGTCAGGGCAACTGTCACACATGTCGGCGCGGCCGTCGGGCAACAGATCGGGGGCCTGGATGATGCCGATGCTCTGGATATAAATGCCATCGAACAAGCGCGCCGGATGGCGAATGATATCCCCCCACCAATTGCGTGCGGCCTGGCGCACCGTCTTGTCCCAGGGTGACATCAGAAACACCTTCCGGCCGACTTTGGCCTCCGACAGATAGGCCAGGTAGGTGCCGGTGAGCAGGTGATGGCCGGCCTGGGCGATTTCCATGGTCTCCTTGCCGACGGAGCCGTAGACCTGCTTCCGGGAAGTGACCATCGCGCCGGCCACCCATTTGAACGAAGTGTGCAGGAGGCTGCCGCCCAGGTAGCCGGCCGCCTCGAACTCGGGGAAGTTATCCTTGATGATCTGGTACACCTCCGGCGAGGTGACGAACTTCTCGTCGAAGTGATCGCGCACGTAGCTCAGCTTGCTGAGGTCTACTTCACGGTCGGCGGTGTCGCGGCCGACGTTTGCCGCGGTGGTCGCCGTGCGATAGGTGATGAACACCAGGCCATGTACCCGACCCACGTTCGTCCGGCCCCAGCGCACCACGTCGGGGATCTCGTGGAAGGTGGAGGGGTAGACGGTGGAATTGAAGACCAGGTAGAGCCCCTTCTCCGCCGTGACCATGTCTGTGACCTGTTGGCGCAGCTCGTTCAGATCAGCTTCGGTCTTCTCCTTCCAGCGCGGCCGGTTCTGGCGGCTGTCAATGTGCACGGTGAAGCCCGTCAGCCCCGCCTTTTTTAGCTCGCGCAGCAGCTCCGGCGTCAGGGCCAGGGCGTTGGTCAGCACGATGGGCTTGATGCCGTTCTCGCGGATGAAGGCCACGATGTCGAGAATTTGCGGGTGGATCAACGGCTCGCCGCCCGCGATGGAGACGTTGTCGGGGTTGCGCCACTTCTTGAAGAAGCGGATCTCCTCCTTGATTTCCTCCAGCGACTTGTGGCCGGTCATGTACTGCCGGTAACACCCTTCGCAGTGGATGTTACAGACGTCCGTCACCTCCAGCCAGGCGATGGGGTTGTCGTTCATGGACCACGGTAACCGGTAGAGATTGCCTTTGTCGAGAGTCATTCTTCCTCCTTGCGTTGCGTGTATCGCTATGCCGAAAGCGCGCTCTGCAGCGCGGCTAGATGCGCGTCCTTGAGATCGCGGCTGTGACGCATGAGCGATGCGCGGCCCGCCAGGATCGCCGGCAGGTCGTCGCTGATGCGGCGCTTGGCCTCGGTTTCCAGACGGAAGGTGCGCAGCAGCTCGCGGCAGGTCTCCAGCCGCCGGTCGCGCGGCGCAAGCAGCCCCGCCTGCGCGCTCAAGGTCAGGGCTAACCGGTCGGCGGGGCGGAGCGACACCCCGTCCAGCGTCAGGGTTTCGGTCGCCTCGTCGTACGCGAAGCCGGCTATCTGCTTGGCGCCGTTGACAGTCAGCCGCACTTCGTCTGGCCTGCGGATGGCGCGGATGACCGGCCGGTAGACGCGTGCCGCGGGGATCTGCGCCAGGTCGCCCGCCGCCGGGCCGATGGTGAACGTCAATTCGTCGCCGCGCCAGGTTTGGGCCAGGGGCGTGATAGCGTACTTGCCCACCTGGTACGCCTGCGTCTCGCCGTCGTCCTCGTACAGATCGAAGCGGTTGCCTGCGCCGGGGAAGACGGTGACGGTCAGCTCGTCGGGGTTGCCGATCGCGCCCCAGCCGACCTGCGGCCCCAGCGGCACGATCGCGCCTGCTTTTGCCAGCACAGGAATTTCGTCCAGCCCACCGTAGAACGCCTGCCAGCGTCCGCCGGTGTAATGTTGGCCGGTGAAGAAGTCGAACCAGTCGCCGGCCGGCAGCCAGACCATCTGGCGGGCCAACCGTGTGTCGGGATCGCGCGGCGCGGTGTAGGGCGCGGCGATCAGCTCGCTGCCGAAGTAGTACTGATCGGGGCAGTTGTACGCGGCTTCATCTTCGCCGTGCAGGTAGTACATCGGCAGGATGACCGGCCGGCTGTCGGTCGCGCAGCGCCGGGCCATCGCGTACAGGTAGGGGATCAGGCTGTGGCGCAGTTGCATGGCGTCGCGGGTGATCCGGAAGGTCTCCGCATCCCAGCCCCACGGCCGGCGCTCGTGGAAGGGGTTCTTGGTGCTGTGCAGCCGGAAGATCGGACTGAAGACGCCCCATTGCACCCAACGAACGTACAATTCCGCGTCCTCAATGCCCCGCTGGTGCCCGCCGATGTCGTGGCTCCACCAGCCGTAACCGACGTTGGCCGCGGTGGCCGTGAAGTAGGGCTGGAACGCCAGCGATTCCCAGGCGACGATCGTGTCCCCGGAGAAGCCGATCTGGTAGCGGTGGTTGCCCAGCCCGCCCCAGCGCGAGTAAAGGAATGGCCGTTTGACCCCGTCGCGGCCCAGGTCGAGATAGTGCAGGTGGTTGAGCCACCAGAGCGGATCGAGGCCGGGCAGCTTGCTGAGGACGCCCTGCTGCCAGTCCAGCCACCAGAAATCCACGCCGTCGGCTTCCATCGGGTGGTGCAGCAGATCGAAATAGGCCTGCGTGAACTGCGGATCCGCGAGATCGAACGGCACCGGCTCGCCGGAGGCGGGATCAATGCCCATGCGCCGCGCCATTTCGGGGTACTGCGCCTCGTGTGGATGAACGCCTTCGGCCGGGTGGAGGTTGAACGTGACCTTCAAGCCCTGCTCAGCCAGCCAGCGCAGGAGGCCGTTCGGGTCGGGGAAGAGCTGGCGGTTCCAGGTGTAGCCGGTCCATCCGCTGCATGCGTTCCCCGTCTCCGTGATGTGCCAGTCCATGTCTACCACGCACACGGCCAGCGGCACCTCGCGCGCCCGAAACTCCGCCATCAGCCCGGTCAGCTCGGCCTGCGTATACTCCCAATAGCGCGACCACCAGTTGCCCAACGCCCAGCGCGGGATCAGCGGCATCGGCCCGGCCACCTGGCAGAAATCGGCCAGGCAGCCCAGGTAATCGCGGCCGTAGCCGAAAAAGTAGAGATCGCGACAATCCTGCTCGGGCCGATCCCCCGACCGTGCCCCCCGCGGCTCCAGCCAACTGTCGGCGTTGAAGACCAGCGTCGCAGAATCGTCCACCACGGCCCAGCCGGTGCGCGACATCAAGCCCTGTTCCAGCCGCACCGGCCCGTTGGCCTGATCCAGCGTCCGCGCCGTGCCGCGCAGGTTCGTCCGGTCGCGGTCGCCGTAGCGCCAGACCACACCTGTCTCTAACAACTCGACCAAGAGCGAATTGCGGGTGAAGCCCTTGCGATTCGGCGTGTAGCGCAGGCGTAGGTGCTCGGTCGTGATCTCGATCTGCTCCGGCGACTGTGCGACCTGGAAGGGCGGGACGGGCTGGCAGCGGAACCAGAACGCCTGGCTGGCGTGATCCTCGAAGACATCGTCGGGGCTGGTCTCCATGCGGATCAGCCGCGAGGTCAGCACGGTGAAGCGGACGTGCGGGCCGCGTACAATCGCGGCCGGGTCGGCGACGGGATCAAGGGACAAACGAAAGTGGATGGGAATGTGTGAAGTGGTCATGTCGTTATCCGTCTTTGGTTTGAAGAAGCGGGCAACGGATTGAAGCGGATAAACGGATGACGTATCCGTTTATCCGTTGCTATCCGTTGCCTTACCCCCCACCCGCCGATATGATCCAGGTTCGCTCGACCCGGTCGGCGTATCCCAATAGATCGTCGCATCTATCCCCATTTTGGCCGTGCGGCTCTTCTGGCCGGGGACGTGATGTGCGGACGGGTCGAGCGAGCTGGACGGTTGGTCGGTCAGCACCACCAGCCCGCGGTCGGCCTGGAAGCGGGTGGCGACTGCCCATTCGACGTCGTGCGGGTCGAAGATGTTCACGTCGTCGTCCACCACCCAGACGTGCTTGAGCGAGCCATGCCCGCGGAACGCGGCCTCGATGGCCCGTTTGCCATCGTCGGGCGACTGCTTGGCGATCTGCACGACCGCGTGGAGCCACGACGCGCCGCCGGGCGTGACGTGGACGTTCAGGCAGCAGGCCACCTTGTTCACCTCGGCGTAGATGGTCGGTTCGCGCGGCATCCCCATCAGCAGGCGGTGCTCCAGCTTGCCGGGCAGCAGCGCCTGGTAGAGCGCGTCCCGCCGGTGGGTGACGCGCTCGATCACGATCACCGGCTGCATACGCGTGAAGTCGTAGGTGCCGGTCAGATCCACGAACGGGCCTTCGGGCACGAGGTCGTGGGTGATGCGCCCTTCCAGCACGAATTCGGCCTCGGCCGGCACGCGGATGCTGTTGGCGCAGGTTGCCATGGGGGTCGGGGCCAGCGCGGACGCAATGCTCATCTCGTCCACGCCGGGCGGCGGGGCCATGGACGCGGCCAGCAGCACGTGCGGCGGCAGGCCGATGCAGATGGCGACGGGGAGACCCTCGGGAGTTTTCCGCCACGCGGTCTCCGTTCCGCGCCGCTCCACCAGCCGGGCCGCGACGCGCGTCCGGTCGAGCCGCAGCAGCCGATGATACGAGGCGTTTGGCCCGGTGTCGGGGTCGTTGATGAACGCCACGGCCGCGGACGCATAGGGGCCGGCGTCGGCCGCGTAGTGAGTCAGGAAGGGGAGGGCCTCCAGGTTGACGTCTGGCTCGATCACTTCCTGGCAGGGCGCGACCTCTCCCCTAACGCGCGCAACCTCTCCCCCAACCCCTCCCCTACCAGGGGAGGGGAGCGCGGTTCCCCCTTCCCTCGCAGGGAGGGGGGGCAGGGGGGTAGGTCGTTCCAGCGCCTCCGCCAATCGAAACATCACCTGCTCGGCCGGCACGCCCAACGCCATGCCGAAGTAACGCCGGTCGGAGCAGACGCCCGCGATGACCGGGAACGGGCTGCCCTTGACGTGCTTGAGGAGGATCGGCCGGCCGTCTACTGCGGCGATGAGACGCGCTGCCTCCAGGTAGGAGTCTACCTCACGGTCAATCGTGACCAGGTGGCCGGCCGAGTCGGCGGCTGAGAGAAACTCATGAAGATCCATGGTTGCTCCTGGGTGCGTGGTACGTAGTGCGTACTGCGTATTGCGTTTCCTGCAAATCATCTCGGCTACGCACTACGTATTCCATTCGCAGGTCGGAACCCAGCTCACCGACGACGACCAGGCCGGTGTTGATGCCGACGCGCACGTTGAAGCCGCGGATGCCCCGCTCGCGCGCCAGCCGGGTCGCGTATTGTTGCGCACCGGCGATCATCGCCAG
>JAPLHB010000041.1 GCA_026389845.1 Chloroflexota bacterium | reverse complement strand
GCTCTATCAAGATACCGGCTTCCAAGGCTTTGCACTTGAAGGGACCACCATCTTTCAACCCAAAAAGAAGCCACGGGGCGGGGAACTCACGTCCGACGAGAAGGCACAGAACCGCCTGATTTCCCGCATCCGCGTCCGGGTGGAACATGCCATCGACGGCGTCAAACGCTATCGGATTGTTAAGGACCAACTGCGCAACTGGAAACCCGGCTTCCGCGACAAAGTCATGGAGACGTGCTGCGGACTACACAACTTCCGGCTGCGCTTCCGGCCTTGGGCTTATTTCTCGGTGATTACGTAAATCGTGATAATGTCTATGGCCTCGAAGCTGGCAACGTCTGTGCCTTTGTCGGCGCCAGCCTCTCCGCCGGCGTGGGACTACCCGGCTGGTACGACCTGATCGCCGAGCTTTCAGCGCGCATCGGCTACGAACTGCCGCTGACCAGGTGGGCCACGGGTGATGTCATGATTGATGCGCCGCGTCCAGGTCCGCCAGCGCCAGGTACGTCTGCATCATCTCAAGCGTCGTGTGCCTCAGCGCCATGTCCGGAAAGGCGGGGCACGCCGTCTGCAACTCGAACGCGTTGCCGTCGTTGCGGTACGCAGCCTCTCTACGGGACAGGAAATTCACCGCAAACGTGTGTCTGAACCTGTGCGGGTGGCCGTCCTCCAGCCGATCCATCGCGACCGACCGGAAACGTGGCGGGATCGGGGCGTCAGCGGGCCGAGCGGGTGGCGGAGGTGTGGTCTTCATCACGGAACATTCCTCGATAGGAGCTTCGGCAGAAACCACGGGTTGCGCGCCAGGTAGCGGCCGATCGGCGGGTCCTTACGCTGACCGAGCAGCCGGCGCCGCCTGGTCGTGATCGGGCAGGAGCGTATCGGCATTGCGGACCGCCGGGACGAAGGCGCTGACCCCGGCCACCAGCACGCCGCCGATGCCGCAGATGACCATCAGCAGGCCCATACCCGCACCGGGGCCGATCCCGACCAGCCAGCCGAAGAGGGACGCCAGGCCGCTTTCGCTGCGCATGGCCGGCTCCAACACGAAGTCGGCCAGCGAGCCGGCGATGATCGGCGAGATGGGATTGGTGAACCAGGCGATCAGGCGGCGGGCGGAAAAGACCCGGCCCTGCACGTCGGGCGCCACCTTGGCCTGCCAGAGCGCCTGGTTCGAGGTGTTGATCAGCGGGGAGAACAGCGCCGACAGAAACATCGCCGGCAGCCAGAACGACACCCCGCGGCCGATGCCCACCATCGAGAACGCGATCGAGGCCAGGAGCCAGCCCACGATCACGCCATGAGAGCGGCGCTTGAAGCCGCCCCACGCACTCATGGCGATCCCGCCGGCCACGCCGCCGATCGCCCCGGCCGATTCCACCAGGCCGAAGACGACGCTGTTGCTGGCCGTGCGGGCCAACACCATCGGGGCCAGCACGGTGTAGCCGATGCCGGAGAAGAGGTTGCCGAAGAAAAAGACCAGTTGCAGACCCAACAGGCTCGGGCGCTGGAAGATGTAGCGGAAGCCATAGGCGGCCTCGCGCACCATGCTGCCGCGCCCCTCTTCACCCTCGGCAGTGCGCGCCGGCTGGGGCACGTGGACGATCAACAACGCGCCGATGGCGAAGAAGAAGGTCAGCACGTCTATGCTCAGGATGCCCGTCAGGCCGATGATCGGCAGCGCGGCTCCGGCGAGCAACGGCGCCAGCACGCCCGGCCCGGCCTCCATCAGCGACATCAGGCCGTTGGCCCGGCCGTACTGCGCCTTGGACACCATGGTGCTGATTGCCGCGGAGTAGGCCGGCCATTGGAAGGTGTTGCCCACGCCGTTCAGCGCGGATGAGACGTAAAGATGCCAGAACTCCAGCCGTCCGGTGGCGAAGAGGATGAAGATGCCGCCCGTGGCGACGATGGCAGCCAGGTCGCTCACCATCATCATCAACTTGCGGTTGTAGCGGTCCACCATGACGCCGGCGATGGGCGACAGGAGCAGGAACGGGGTGATGAAGAAGACCTGCATCAGCCCCATGGCCATGGCGCTTCCCGTCTGCTGATACATCCAGATGGTCAGGCCGAAGTGGCTCATGCTGCTGGCCAGGATGGAGACGATCTGCCCTAGCCAGACGACGATGAACGCGGACATGCCGGTGGGGCGTTTGATGGGTGCGGTGTCCAGGAGGGTCATGCGCGAATGCTCCTGTAGGTTGGATGGCGGGATTGTATCACTGTTTGACAGAACCCCAAATCCGCAGTCTACCCGTAATGCAACTGCACCTTGCCCGCGTGGGCCGCGCACACCGCAAGAACCAGGTCGCGTGGCAGCCGCACTTCGCCAGCCAGGCGCTCACCAGCGTGATCTTTCCGAAACCTGGCCGCCGCGGAGACCAGGGTGAGCGGCCGCGTCAACCCCTCGGCCACGCGCGCGGCCAGCCGCGGGCGCGCGATCACCGTGGGTCGCGGCGGCGGGATGAAGAGCTTGGTGGCGAGCAGGGGCATCGAGCTTGGCATAGGTCGCCCTCCGGCCGGTATCGTAGCCGAAGGGCGGCGAGTGTCAAGTTGTGCAATTTCACAGGCGAAGCGGTTTCCTAACCCACGCGCTGAACGGAATGCGGCTGTTCGTCAAGAATACGCACGGGATGACCGACCGGTTGCAGTCAGTGTTGTACGACGACGCGGGTGAGGAGGTATGCGGCGCGACCGCACGGAGAACTGGACCGAAGCGGACCTGACGTTCCGCGCCGAGTACTGGGACGCCTTGGTGTTGCCGGAGGTCAAAGTCAGCGCCACGGCGGCCACGTTCAACGTCGCGGCCATCTATGACCCGTGCTTTCGCACGCCCTGGCTGCTGGCGTCACCGGTCAAGCTCGCAGGACCGGTCTGGCGGGGCCTGTATCGGGACCGCTGGTCCGTGGAACAGATCCCCCTGGCGGGCAAGCAAATGCTCGGTGGGGCGCGCCAATTCGTCTTTGCCGTCGAGTCGCGCTACCGCCTGCCCGAACTGATTCTGTTTAGGCAGTGCCGCAAAACTCGCTTTTGTCACCCCTTCGTTGCACTCAGGGCAGGCTCTGAGCGGGTTGGTCCCGTGAGGTCCGGCACGGCGAGATTCCAGCGAAGGGTCTCGTTGCGACACCGGATTCTTCGCTGGACGCTCGCCGTCGC
>JAPLHB010000156.1 GCA_026389845.1 Chloroflexota bacterium | reverse complement strand
GGCCCAAACAGCACCACCAGTGGCTCCTAAACCGGCAACGCAGCCACTTTAGGGGCCGCTAAACACCGTCCGCAGGTTGGCAACATGCGCCGCAACGCCGAGCGCAGGCTGCCGCCTGCCTGCGACTACTCTAAACTAGAGATAGCAGGAAAGCGCCGGGTTGCCAAATGACCCTGCCTCACACCTCATCCTCGCCGTCTACGACCAGTGTGCTTTCCTGCTCGTCCACCAGCGCACGCGCCTCATCGGCCCATTGAGCCGGCACCAGCACCTCCACCAGGCCGAGGCCATCCACGGTCAGGCCGAGGATCTGGCCGACCGCTTCGTATTTGAGCAGGGCGGGCACACCGGCGCTCTCTAGTTTTGCCTTCACCACCTGGGCCGCCAGCATACCTTGTGAATGATAGACGGTGACGAGTTTGTGGTCGCGCATGGGTTCCTCCGAACCTCAGTCTACCACAAGTTGTCCGTTACGTCACGTCAGCACCAGCGTCCTATTTGTCAAGCAGGCCAAGACGTGCGAAAATTGAGTAGGGATTTCGTACAATGACCGAACCGACGACCGATACGATCACTATCACCGCCGAGCTGACCATACCGGCGGCCGAATTGAGCTTCCGCTTCAGCCGGAGCAGCGGCCCGGGCGGGCAACACGTCAACCGTAGCGAGACGCGGGTGGAGCTGCGCTTCGACGTGGCCCATTCGCCTAGCCTGACGGACGAGCAGCGGGCGCGCATCCTGAGCCGGCTGGCGGGGTACGTGGACGGCGGAGGGGAGCTGCACATCGTTTCGTCGGCCACCCGCAGTCAGGCCGATAACCGCGCCGATACCGTCGCGCGTTTTCAGGCGTTGCTGGCCGCGGCCCTGCATCGTCGCAAGCGGCGCGTCGCGACCCGACCGACCGGCGCCGCGCGCCGGCAGCGCCTGGAACAGAAGCACCGGCGCGCCGGCATCAAGCAGACACGGCAGCGCGTCGGCGGGGACGACGGTGGGTGAACATCCAGCGGCAACCTCGCTCGGTCGGAGACCGGCGCGAGCATGCATTGAAGGCCCCAAGAAGTTCACGGAGGTGCCATGACAGAGCAAGTGCACGGACACGGCGAGACGATTCTTGTGGCGGACGATGCGCCGGACATCGTGCGTCTGATCGAGTTGATGCTAAAATCAGAGGGCTATCACGTTGTTGCCGGCAAAAACGGGGAAGAAGCCTTGAGTCTGGCGGCCCGCGCGAAGCCCGCCCTGGTGCTCCTCGACGTGATGATGCCGGGGATGAGCGGCCTGGAAGTGTGCGAGCGGCTGCGCGGCCGGCCCGAGACGGCTGACGTGCCCATCATCCTGCTCAGCGCGCTGGGCCAGGCGACCGATCGGGTGAAGGGTCTGCGCGCCGGCGCCGACGATTACGTGTCGAAGCCGCCGGATCGGGAGGAGCTGTTGACGCGGATCGCCATCCATCTGAGCCGGATGCGCCGGCTGCGCGAGGCGCAGGCGCAGACCATCAAGCGCGGCAAGGTCTTCTGCTTCATGGGGGCCAAGGGCGGGGTGGGCACGACGACGGTGGCGCACAACGTCGCCGTGCTCCTGGCGCAACAGAAGAAATCGGCCATCCTGCTGGAGTTGCGGCCTTACTTCGGCACCCTGGCGGTGCAACTCAAGTATCCGCAGGCCGAGAACCTGGCGCCATTGTTGGATCTCGACCCGGCCCGCATTGACGGCCGGGAGCTGGCCGCCCGGCTATACAACACGACCACCGGTGTCAAGGTGCTCTTTGGTCCACAGAAGATCGAGGAATTCCGAGAGTTGGATGCGGCGCACGCCGAAGCCATCGTTCGGCAGGCCGCACTCATGGCCGACTACACCGTAGTTGACTTGCCCCCCCAGCCCGCCGAGGCGCAGCGGGCCGTGGCGCAACTCTCCGATCTGTTTGCCGTGGTGGTAGAGCCGGTGTCGGATTGCGTATACTCGGCGAAGGTCGCCTTGCGGCAGTTGCGGGAGTGGGGTCTGTTCGGCAATCGCGTGGCCGCAGTGGTGAGCAATCGCTCGGGCCTCACCACGACGTTGAGCTTGCCGGAGATACGCGGCCAGTTGGCCTGCGAGATCGTGGGGGTGGCGCCGTTTGCGGGCGAAGCCTGCCTTATTGCGATGAACCAGGGAGCGCCACTGGTTCTGTTCCGGTCCGAAAACGTCACGTCTGGCACGCTGCGTGAGATGGTGGGCCGGCTCACCGCCGATACGATCATCGGCATCCGGGTGTAGGGGCGCACCCTTGCGGTCGCCCTGGATGGCTACACCAGCGGCCACGGATACGGCCGGCGGTCTTCAGGCGGAACGGGAAAACGGCCGGCGATCAAGAGGTCGGCCAGGCGGGCCTGGGCAGCGGCGATCTCGGCGGGCGCTAACAGAGAACGGAGTTGGGTCACGGTTGGCCCGGCGAAGTCTGCCAGGGCCGCCTCCAGCCGGCGGAGGTCGGCGGCCAGGTCGGGCGGGATAGGGTCGCCAGCGAAGTCCCAGATGACAGTGCGCAGCTTCGGCTCGGCGCTGAAGCAGAGGCCGTGGTCAATGGCGACCACGCGGCCCGTACCAGCGGCCAGGCAATGCCCCCCCTTGCGGTCCGCGTTGTTGGCGACGACGTCGAACAGCGCCAACGCTTGTAGCGCGCGGCGGTAGGCGGGGTTCTCGTGGAAGGTGAAGAAATGGGCGTCCTGATCCACATCCACGAAGAGCTGCACCGAGCCGCGGCCGTGCGGCCCGCCGCGCAGCACGCTCGGCGGCGCGAGATTCCAGCCTAGGGCCGCGCTGACCACGTACGCGGCAACCTCGCGTTTCGCCAACGTCCCGGCGGGGAAGTCCCACAGCGGCCGCTCGCCGCGGATCGGCTTGTAGACGACCGGGGCGGCATCTTCGCCCCCGGCCACCTGGCCGAGGAAAGTGTAATTGGAGCTCCAGGGCAGCAGCCCGGCCAGGGTCAGCGTCCCCTCGCGCAACAGGTCCACGACGCGGCCGTCCCCGTCGGTCGAAGGCCAACGGGGCGAAGATATGAGAACTGCCATGCCGCGCGGCGGCATTCTTGAAGATAGAAACTCCCGCGCTTGTCATGCTGAGCGGGCCTACCAGCCAACGATTGCTGCGGCGAGTATCCAGCGAAGCATCCGGCGTTGCAAGTTTCTGAGCAGCGGGTCTGTCCCTGATCTCCTGCGACGGCGCGCAACCAGCGAAGAATCTCCTTCACTGCACGTAAACGCCGTCCAACTTCCGGCGTGCCGCGGGCGGCAGGCAGAAGTGGCCGAAGTCGTCCACCGGCTCGCCGCAGCTCGGGCAGAAGGGCCGCCCTGCAGCCACTACCGATTCTATCTGCTGGCTCAACAGGATGGCCTGGCCGCGCGTCGTGAAGACGTATAGCTCCGCCGGATCAGCTCCCGCCTCGATACCGTTGCCCTCTTCGCCGCCCCCGTTGGCGTCAACCAGGGTCAGCACCACCAGGTCGTGAACGCGGTCGTAGCCCAGCCCCAGGCTGCCGACGCGAAATCGGGGGTAGAGCGGCTCGTTGAGCGCCAGGTTCGGCTCGGCGGCTACCAGCGGCCCGGTCAACTCTGGAAATTCCGCGTGAATGTCGGCCAGCAATTGCGGGATGGTGCGGCTCAAGCCGATGGCCTGCGCCTTGTGGATGACCCAAGACACGGCGTCGCGGCCGTAGTGGGCCTGCAAGATGAAGATGCGCCGCCCCATCTCGCCGATCGCACCGGCCGTGATGCGGGTGACAGGGAAAACGTCGTCGTCGAGATTGGTCATGGATGAAAATCCCTCGCAAGATGCGCGCAGTCGTTGCAGCGCGCCAGCCGCGGCCCGGCCTGCGTGAAGTGCAGCTCGGTGATGGACGCGGGGGCGATCATCAACCGCTCGTACAGGTCGAGTGACATGCCCAGGTAATGCGCCAGGGCCGCTTTGATGGGATCGCTGTGCGAGACGACCACCACTGTCTGTTCTGGGTGCGCCGTGCGGAGCGATTCGAGCGCAGCCACCAGGCGCGCCTGCATCTCGCCGACGCTCTCGCCGCCCGGATAGCGAAAGCTGCTGGGACTGGCCCGCATCTGCTGCCAAAGATCCGTCTTACGCAGATCTTCAATGGGCTGGCCGGCCCATTCGCCGCAGATGGCCTCTCCCAATTCCTCCAGCGTCACCACCGGCAGCCCGTGGCGGGTCGCGATCGGCTCGGCGGTCTCAACAGTGCGCTCCAACGGGCTGCTGTAGACGGCGGCGATGGGCGTGCTCGCCAGCCGCTCGCCCAACGCCTGGGCCTGGCCGCGGCCTTCGTCGTTGAGGTGGACGCCCGGCAGTCGGCCGGCCAGCCGGCGCGTTACCAGGTAGTCGTTCATCCCGTGGCGGATGAGCAGGATGCGGGTCACTGAATCGGTCATGGTGTCGAATCACCCCATTCCCACAGCGGGTCGGCCCAGGCGGGGGCCGGGCTGGCTCCGCCGATGACGGCGCGCGAGAAGTCGCCCAGCCGCGCCATCAGCTCTTGCACGGCTTGTTGGAACGGCGAAGGCGTCTCCGGCGCGCGTAATTCGAGCAGCGCGGCCGCCTCTTCCGGGCTGACCCGTTCGCCGAATCGCCCGTACAATTCCTCGATCGTGTGCCAGATCCAGGTATACAGATCAGCCGCGGTGCGGTTCGGGAAGCGTTGAAGCAGTTGCCGGTCGCGAATGACCGTCGCGATGGGCTGGTAGACGTGGATGTACCAGTCCACGGCGGCGTCTTCGAGACTGTAAGGCGAATTGCCAATTTGCCCTACCTTGTTCAGCAGCGTCCGATGCGCGTCGATGTGGCGCAGGAGCTGGGTGTAGCCGCCGGGCCGGGTGAAGTAGATATCCAGCCCCTCGAAGTGATCGGCCAGCTTTGTTTCGGCCAGGAAACGGGCGCGGCCGGCCTTGATGATGGCCTCGTCCAGCGTGTCGCCCGGCTGCAGGCCGGCGTCAATCGGAATCTCGGTCACGTAAGCATCAATGTCGTTGAACTTATTGGCGCGCGCCACCGAGACGCGGTGGTTGCCGTCGGCCACGAAGTAGACGTCACCGACTTTGTAGACCTCAATGGGCGGCACGCCTGCCATGCCGTCCATGGCGTTTTCAATGCGCGCCCACCGCTCGGCCAGCGCGAGATTGCGCGGCAGGAAGTCGCGCGTGAAGTCGCGATAGCGTCCCACACTGCCCACGATCTTGTCCAAGGGGATCGTCTGGACCTCACGCAGAGGAATTTGCTGGTAGGTGTGCAGGATTTCCTTGAGGGCTTCGAAAGGCAGCAGATCGTTCGGCTTGCCTTCAAGCCAGGCGCGGAAATCTTCGCGCTTGGCCCGGCTGTACGCATGAAGAAACAACTCACGAGCCTGCGCAGTGACAGGAGATTGGCCTTCTTCCATGGGTCTCACTATAAAAGAAAACCCCGGGAGCGCATCCCGGGGCATTGCGGTTGGTAGCGGATACGGGATTCGAACCCGTGTCTCCGCCTTGAGAGGGCGATATCCTGGGCCCCTAGACGAATCCGCCACAGCCAACGAAAACCATTATACGGAGGGACGGGAGGTGTGTCAAATTGCGCCCCTTATCTTCTCCGTGTTACAATCGTGTCTGCCAGTCCATTTCAACCGCGGGTTCAAACCCCGCCCTGCCGTTTGTAAAGGGCATCCATGGCTCCGTCGGCAGGTAAAAGGAATATCCGATGTCTCATACCCCCGCCTCCATCTCCCGCGGCCTCGACCGGATGCTGCCGTTCGTGCAGAAGCCGGCGCGCTATACCGGCGGCGAGTTCAACAGCGTCGTCAAGGACTGGGACGCCACCCCCAGCCGTCTGGCGCTGGTCTTCCCCGATATCTATGATTTGGGCATGTCCAACCTGGGGCTGGCGCTGCTCTACGACATCGTCAACCGGCAACCCGACATGTTGGCCGAGCGCGCCTATACCCCCTGGCTGGATATGCTGGCGGCCATGCGCCGCGAGGCCATCCCGCTCTATTCGCTGGAGACTCGCCATCCGCTGGCCGACTTCGACGTGCTCGGCTTCACCCTGCCCTATGAGCAACTTTACACCAACGTGCTCACCACCCTCGATCTGGCCGGCATCCCGCTGCGCGCGGCCGATCGCATGGCCCCCTCCCCTACCGCAGTGGGGGAGGGGTTAGGGGTGGGGGGATGGCCGTTGATCCTGGCCGGCGGCGCCGCGTGCCTCAACCCCGAGCCGATGCACGCCTTCTTCGATGCCTTCTTCATCGGCGAAGGCGAAGAAGCCATCGTCGAGATCGTCCGCGCCTGGACCGCCGCCTGCCGCGCTGGCCTGAGCCGCGCCGAAGCCCTGGCGCGCCTCGCCCAGCTTGACGGCATCTACGTCCCATCCTTTTACGAAACCACCTATTACGATGATGGTCGCATCGCCAGTTCACGCACCACGCACCACGCAGCACGCAGCACCATCGTGAAGCGCATCGTCCCAACTTTACCTCCACCCCCGACAAAGTTCATCGTCCCCTTCATTGACACGGTCCACAACCGCGCGGCAATCGAGATTCAGCGCGGCTGCACGCGGGGCTGTCGCTTCTGCCAGGCGGGGATGGTCTACCGGCCGGTGCGCGAGCGTCCGCTGGACGAGGTGCTGGCGGCCGTGGATGCGGTGGTGCGGGACACCGGCTTCGAGGAGATCGGCTTCCTGTCGCTCAGCTCGTCCGACTACAGCCAGGTGGAGGAGCTGGTCACAGAGGTGGTGCGGCGGCACGGTGCGGGCAAGCTATCGGTGGGGCTGCCCAGCCTGCGCATCGAGTCGTTCAGCGTGGGGCTGATGGAGCAGTTGGAGCACGGCCGGCGCCGCTCCGGCTTCACCTTTGCACCCGAAGCCGCCACCGACCGGCTGCGCAACGTCATCAATAAGCCCATCGCCGATGACGCGCTGCTGGAAGTGGCCCGCGAGGTCTACAGCCGCGGCTGGCTGAGCATCAAGCTCTACTTTATGATCGGCCACCCCACGCAGACACTCGAAGACGTGCAGGCCATCGCCGACCTGGCCCACGCGGTCCGCCGCATCGGGTTCAAGGAGCTGGGCAAGAAGGCGATGGTGCGCGTGGGGGTCAGCACCCTGGTTCCCAAGCCGCACACACCGTTCCAATGGCTGGCCATGGCCGACGAGGCGACGATCCGGGCGCAGATCGGGCTGTTGGAGCGCCAGTTGCGCGCGCCGGGGCTGGAGTTCTCCTGGAACAACCCGCGGGAGACGCTGCTGGAGGCCGCGCTCAGCCGCGGCGACCGGCGGCTGGCCGACGTGATTCAGTGCGCCTGGGAGTTGGGTGCGCAGTTCGACGGCTGGGGCGACCAGTTCAACGAGGCGGCGTGGACCCAGGCGTTCGCCGAGACGGGCCTCGATCCCGACTGGTATGCCCGCCGCGAGCGCGACCCGGACGAAATCCTGCCGTGGGATCACATCCACGTCGGCGTGACGAAGAAGTTCCTGGCGCGGGAATACCGCAAGGCGTTGGCCGGCGAGCCGACCGCGGACTGTCGGACCCACTGCTGCGCCTGCGGCATCCTGGCCGAGTTCCTGGACGAGCGGCAGGAGGTCGGCGAAGACGCATGGGCGTGTCCGCCGGTGGCTGAGAGGGTGACAAGGTGACAGGGTGATTGACCGGGGCTGATGAGGCGGCGGTCTTTTGTTTGGCGCGTCTGCTGCACAATAGGCTGATAGCCGCATTGACGCGGGGTATCTTTGGGAGTAGAATGACGTCAGTATATCGGGGTGAGACTTCCGAAGGCTCCGCAGACTTCGGAAGTCTATGATCGGTGGCGGGCAGGAGGCGGCTTATGCAGACAGATGCGCGTTCGAAACGGGCCGAAGCGGCGCTGCAAGAGACCAACGCCAAGTTGGCCCGCGCGCAACGGATCGCCCACATCGGCAGTTGGGAGAACTACCTGCCGACCAATGAGTTGTCCTGGTCCGAGGAGATGTACCACATCCTGGGCTTTCCGTCGAACACGCCGATGAACCTCGCCGAAGTCGTCCGTGTTTTCCCGCCGGAGGAGTTGGCACGATTTCAAGGGGCGATGACGGCTGCGGTCGCCGGCGAGACGCCCTACAGCATGGACTACCGGATCGTCCGTCCGGACGGTTCCGAACGCTACATCCACGACGAAGGCGAGGTTATCCGCGACGAGCACGGCAACGCGCTTTGGATGTATGGCGCCACGCACGACATCACCGAGCGCAAGCGGGCGGAAGCGGCGCTGAACGAAAGCGAACGGCGTCTGCGCAGTGTGCTGCAAAGCTCACCGGATACCGTCTACGCTTTGGACCTGGCTTCTGGCAGGGCCACCTTTCTCAATCGGCCTGGGTTCTGCGGTTATCTCAAAGAAGAATTAGAAGCGCCAGGCTCGATTCTGCATGCGGTCCATCCCGATGACTCGGCGACCGTGCGTGAGAATTGGCGGCAGATCAGCGGCCTGGATGGCCCAGGCAAGGTCATCGAATACCGTTTGCAGTGCAAGGATGGCGCGTGGGAATGGATCGAACAGCGCACGACGATCCTGTCGCGCGAGCCAGATGGCGCGGCCAGGCAACTCTTGCTGACCCTGAGCGTCATCACCGAGCGCAAACGAATGGAGGAGGCGCTGCGGGACAGCGAAGAAAGGTTCCGGCGGGCTTTTCACGATACGGCCGTTGGCACGGCGCTGGTGGACGTGCGAGGCTGCTTCCGGCAGGTCAACCCGGCGCTGTGCCGGATGCTCGGGTATACCGAGGATGAGCTGCTGGGCAAATCGTTCCAAGACATTACCCATCCCGATGACCGGCCCGCCGACGCCGAGTTCTTCAATCGCGTGCTGGCCGGCGAGGCGGATTCCCACTGTTTCGAGAAGCGCTATGCCTGCAAGGACGGCAGCTTGATCTGGGCGTTGGTGAGCAGCAGTCTCATCCGGGATTCCCAGGGCCGGCCGCGCCATTTCGTATCGCACATGCAGGATATCACCGGACGCAAGCGCGCCGAGGAGGCGCTGCGCCAACGGGTGGAAGAGCTCGCCGCGCTCTACGCCACATCCCTCGACCTCGTCACGCCGCACCCCCTGCCGGATCTCCTGCGCGCCATCGTCGAACGGGCCGCCCGACTGTTGAACGCGTCCGGCGGCGGGCTCTATCTGTGCGAGCCCGAACGCCAGCAGGTGCGCTGTATGGTGAGCTACAACACCCCACGCGATTTCACCGGCGTCGTGCTCAAATACGGCGAAGGCGCGGCGGGCACGGTCGCGCAGACCGGGCAACCACTGATCATTGACGACTACCGCGCCTGGCCTGGCCGCGCGGCGGTCTTCGACGAGGATCAGCCATTCACCGCCATTCTGAGTGCGCCGTTGATCTGGCAGGGCCAGGTGACAGGGGTCATCCACGTCCTGCACGACACGCAGACCCGGCGCTTCACCCAGGCCGATCAGGAGCTGCTGACGCTTTTTGCGCAACAGGCGGCGATCGCGGTCGCCAACACACGGCTGCTCGAAGATGAACGGGCTGCGCGGCGAGAAAAGAACCGTCTGCTCGAGGCGCTCGAACAACGCGCCGAAGAGCTGACTCTGCTGAATCGCATCGGTCTGGCGATCACATCCGGCCTGGAGTTGACATCGGTGCTCAGGGCGCTCGACGAGCAATGCCGGCAGGTCTTGCCGGTAGATTGCTTTTACGTCGCTCTATACGATGCCCAGAGCGGACTCATCCGCTTCCCCTTGTTTCGCGATGTTGATCGAGACGTGGCGATGCCGCCGCAGGACATGCGCGCTCGCCCTGGGATGACAGGCGTGGTGATCCAGCGTCGCCAGACCCTCTACGTCGCCGATACGTTCGATCCACACGCCGTGAACGGTCTCCAGGTCATCCGGGCCGGCGGCCGATCCGCTCGATCGTACGTCGGCGTGCCCCTGGTGCTGCGCGACGAAGTGATCGGCGTCATGTCCATGCAAAATTACCAGCCCAACGCGTACACCCCGGAGCAGATCCGGCTCTTGGAGACGATCGCGGCCCAGGCGGCCATCGCCGTAGAAAACGCCCGCCTCTACGACGAGGCCCGCCGCTACGCCGCCGAGCTGGAAGAGCGTGTGGCCGGCCGCACCACCGAGCTGCAAACGGCCCTCCAGCGGCTCGAAACCACCGATCAGCTCCGCCGGCAGTTCATCATCCAGGTTTCTCACGAGCTGCGCACCCCGCTGACCAACATCAAGACATCGGTCTTTTTGCTCGAGCGCGGCAAGCCGGAGAAACACAGCCAGTACATCGCGACCCTCAAGCGTGAAAGCGAGGCGCTTCGCATCCTGATCGAAGACCAGCTCAACCTGCTGGCGCTGGATGTGGGCAAGGCGCAACTGAACTTTCAGCCGGTGGACGTCGGCAAACTCGCGACCAGGTTGGTCGCCGACCGCGGCGATCTGGTGGCCGACCGCGGGTTGACGCTGCGCGCCGAATCCGCGCCCGACCTGCCGCCGGTCCTGGCCGATCCCAGAATGTTGCCCCAGGCGATCGCGCACCTGCTAGCCCACGCCGCCGACCGCGCTGTGCGCGGGGCTGAGATCGTGCTGCGCGTCGCCGCGCATCGCGACGAACAGCAGGCATGGGTGACGATCGCCGTGGCTGAGGCCGCGCAGCACACGGCGGACGCCGCCGGGTCCGGCCTGCGGCGGGTCGTCGCCGAAGAAATCGTGAAGCGACACCGCGGCAAGCTCACCTTCGAGAGTGCCATCGGCCAGGGGAGCGCGTTCACCATCTGGCTGCCCGTGGCGCCAACGATGATGGACGACGAACAGTTGTAAGGCAATACCGCAAAACTCGCTATCGTCATTCTGAGCGGGTTAACCCCTAACCTTCGCAACGGCGAGATTCCAGCGAAGAATCCGTTCGCGGCGCTCAGACAGGGCCATGTGCGGCCACGGATTCTTCGCTGCCAGCGAAGAATCCGTTCGCGGCGCTCAGACAGGGCCATGTGCGGCCACGGATTCTTCGCTGGTGTCATGCCGTAACGCGAATTCAGGGACAGACCCGCTCAGAATGACAAGCGATCGAAGCGCTCGGTAGCGACTTTTGCGGTATTGCGTTGTAAGGATTCATGGAGCGGTTTCTTGGATGCTGCCGTAGCTCAAATCATCTTGCACGATCGCAACATCGCCTACGTCGTCACCGACCGCGCCCTGCGCGTGGTGGAGGTGAGCGGCGCGCCGCAGATCCTGCGCGGCGATGGCGGCGGCGTGTTGGGCCGCCCGCTGACCGAGTTGGTGCCGGAGCTGATCGGCAGCGAGGGGGCGCTCGCGGACATCTTGCTGGGCGAGTTGCCGCGTTTCGAGCTGCCGCTGGTGAATCGCGAAGGCCACGACGGGCAGACCCTCTACCTGACCATGGTGGACCTCCCCTACCGCGACCGCGCCGACCGGATCGTGGGCCTGGTGCACCTGATCGAAGACGTGACCGTCATGGGGGGGTTGGAGCAGCGCCTGACGCAGCAGCGCAACGAGCTGCGCTTCCTGCGCGACGAGCTGCAGCACCAGATGAGTATCACGGGAAAGATGGCGAAGATCGGGGGATGGGAGTTTGACACGAGAACACGCAAGGGAGCCTGGACCGATGAGGTCGCCAGAATCCATGATCTAGACCCAGCGGTTGAGACAAATGTCGAGCTGGGAATCAGCTTCTATCAGGGCCAGTCACGAAGCCAAATTGAAGCGGCAATCAGAGAAGCGCTTGAATTGGGTAAACCTTTCGATCTTGAGCTGGAAATGACGACCGCGAGGGGGCGCCATAAGTGGGTCAGAACCGTTGGTCAGCCCGTCAAAGAGGGCGACACGGTAGTCAAAGTTCAAGGAACGTTTCAAGACATCACCGAGCGCAAGCAGGCGGAGGAGGCGGTGCAGGAGAGCGAAAGGCATTATCGTTCGCTCTTCGAAAACATGCTGGAGGGATTTGCGTATTGCAGGATGCTCTATGAAGATAACCAGCCACAGGACTTCATCCATCTCGACGTCAACAGCGCGTTCGAGCAATTGACGGGGCTGAAGGATGTCATCGGAAGACCAGTCACCGAGGTCATTCCGGGTATCCGTGAGTCCAATCCGGAGTTGTTCGAGGCTTACGGCCGGGTGGCTCTCACCGGCAAGCCGGAGCGATTTGAGACGTACCTGGAGTTCCTGGACATTTGGCTCTCTGTCGCCGTTTACAGTCCGAAAAGAGAATACTTCATCTCCGTCTTTGACAATATCACCGATCGCCGGCGGGCGGAAGAGGCGCTGCGCCAACTTAATGCCGAGCTAGAGCAGCGCGTGGTTACGCGGACCGGCGAGCTTTCCGACCGCGTGGCCGAGGTCGAGCGCCTCAACCGCACCATGACCAACCTGCTTGAAGACCTGCAGGCCGCTAACCGCCAGGCCACTGACACGGCGCAACGGTTAAAGGAGGCCAACGCCGAGTTGGAAACCTTCACCTATTCCGTGTCACACGATCTGAAGGCGCCGCTGCGCGGGATGGACGGCTACAGCCGGCTGGTGTTGGAGAACTATGCCGACCGGCTGGACGACGAGGGCCGCAACTTCTTGCACAACATCCGCCGCGCGGCCACGCAGATGAGCCAACTGATTGACGATCTGCTGGCCTATTCGCGCGTGGAGCGGCGGACGCTGGTGCAGGGGCAGGTCAATCCGCGCAGCCTGGCCGAAAGGTTGGTGGCCGAGCGCGTCTCGGAAATACACGAGCGCGGCGTCCACATCACGGTGGACATCCCCTGCACCTCGGTCACTACGGAGATCGAGGGGCTGACCCAGGCGTTGCACAATTTGCTGGACAACGCGCTCAAATTCACGCGCAACGTGCCTCAAGCGATGATCGAAGTCGGTGGGCGCGAAACCGAAACCTCGTGTATACTGTGGGTGGCCGACAACGGCCCCGGCTTCGACATGAAGTACCATGACCGCATCTTTGAGATCTTTCAGCGCCTGCACCGCGCCGAAGATTACCCCGGCACCGGCATCGGCCTGGCGATCGTGCGCAAGGCGATGCAGCGCCTGGGCGGTCGCGCTTGGGCCGAAAGCGAACCAGGCAAGGGCGCGACGTTTTACCTGGAGGTGCCGAGGTGACGCGAGGACGCGGGGACGCGGGGAAACGTTACGTGCTGGGTGAGCAATATGCGTGAAAAGATCCGAGAAGTGCTGAACACATTCGGCGCGGCGGTACCGGCCTCTGACGAGGCGCGGCGCCGGCGGCTGCTCGATTTCATCCTGGCGGCGATAGCCATCGGGGCCGCACTGGGGCTGCTGTTTGTTCTGGCCACGCTGGTCGTCGGCTACGCCGACAGCCCTGCCGATCTGCGCAACACCCTGGTCGGGGTGGCGTTGACGCTGGCCTGCGTGGCGGTCATCTTCGTGCTCAATCGCCGGCTGTCCACCGATCTGGCCGCACTGTTTCTCGTGGCCCTGCTTCTGGTGATCGTCCTCGTCTTGGATGCGCCAGCGCAGGTGGCGAACGGCCGCGGGTTGCTGCGCTTCGCCCTGCCGATCGTCATCGCCGCCGTGCTGGTGCGACCGTGGGCCGGCTTTGTCGTCGCAGGGCTGAGCAGCCTGGCGCTGATCGGCCTGGCGCTCGATCCGTCCGCCGGGCCGCCCAACGTGTTTGCCATGGTGGTTTTCTTCATGCTGGCCGGGCTGGTTGGCTATGCAACTGCGATCCAGGAACGGGTGTTGCGCGAGCTGCGTACGGCGAACGCGGCGCAAGCGAACTCGAACGCCGAACGCCAGCAGGTCGAAGCGCAGCGGGACGCTACGCTGGCCGAGTTGGCGCAAGAGCGTAACCTGCTGCGCACGTTGATTGACAATCTGCCCGACACGATCTACGCCAAAGATACGGAGGCGCGCTTCATCCTCAACAATGCCGCTCAGTTGCGCACCCTGGGCGTGTCGAGCCCCGAAGCATCCCTGGGGAAGAGTGACTTCGACTTCCATCCGCCGGAGCTGGCCGCGCGTTACTACGCCGACGATCAAGCGGTCATCGCATCCGGCCAGCCGTTGCTGGCGCGCGAGGAACCTGTGCGGGATCAGACCACCGGCGCGGTGGCCCAGAAATTGACCACCAAAGTGCCCTTGCGCGATGCCGAGGGGCGGGTCGTCGGGTTGGTGGGCATCGGCCGCGACATAACCGAGCTGAAGGAGGCCCAGGCGGCCGAACGCAGCCAACGCCTGTTGGCCGAGGCGCTGCGCGACGCTGCGGCCGCCGTCGCCAGCACCCTGAGCTTCGACGAGGTGCTCGACCGGATCCTGGCTGAACTCGATCGGGTCGTTTCGCACGACGCGGCCCGCATCATGTTGATCGAAGACGGCGTCGCCTGCGGGGTGCGCGGCCGCGGCTACGACGAGCGGCCGCCCGCCGCGCCGATCACGACCCTGCGGCTGCCGGTGACCGAGGCTGGGAACCTGCGCACGATGGTCGAGACCGGTCGTCCTTTCGTGGTCTCCGACACGGCCACCTACCCCGGCTGGATCGTCCATCCGCAACAGCCGTGGGTGCGCTCAAGCGCCAGCGCGCCGCTGAGCGTGCGCGGGCAGGTGATCGGCTTCCTGAGTGTGGATAGCGCTACGCCGGGCTTTTTCACGCCGGCCCATGCCGAGCGGCTGCAAGCCTTTGCCGACCAGGCGGCCGTGGCGCTGGAAAACGCCCGGCTCCACGAAGACGCGCAGCGCCGCAACCGCGAGTTGGCCTTGCTGAACCAGGTGGCCGAGCTTGCCAGCCGGCCGACCGCGCCGGCCGCGATGCTGCAG
>JAPLHB010000205.1 GCA_026389845.1 Chloroflexota bacterium | reverse complement strand
TCGTCGCGGGAGAAGAGCTTGGCGCCGATCAGCGTCCAGAGCGTGGCGTAGGGGTTGTCGTTGCCCATGAACACCGAAATCTTGAACTCGATGTCCACGCCCAGCTTGTAGAGCAGATAGCCCGCCAGCACCGTGCCGGGGTTGATATTGAGCACCTGCCGCGTGCCGTAGGTGGTGTAGTAATAAAGCAGCTCATCCACCCACTTGAGCACGTGGTCGTTGGGCTGGCCCACCCCGCCGAAGTAGCCGGTGATCGTGGCGGGGCCGCCCAGGTGGATGTTGGAGCCGTCGGTGCCCTTGGTGTCCAGCGTCTCGACATAAGACGCGCCCATGACCTGCATGGCCGACGCAAACGCCAGCATGTCGCCGCAGTCGGCCTCCGACTCGCGCATCTTGCGCACGCGGATGAAGCGGCCCGGCATCAGCTCGCGCTGGACGATGCTCTGCTTCGCCTCAGCGATCAGCCAGGGGAAGTATTGCGCCGCGCTGATTTCCAGCGTAACCGCGAAGTCGTCCTTGAAGGCCATCGTGTCGGCCTTGTCGCCGAGCACGTTCCGCCGGTATTCGGCTTCGCTGACGAATTTGCCGTCGTCCCGCTGCGCCATCAGCCACAGGATGTCGTCCAGGTAGTGACAATCGCGCTCGGCCAGCCGGCGCAGCAGATTATCGAGCTGCCGTGCGTCCGCGGCCTTGTGATTGATCTGTTCCGGCGTGCCGTGCCGGGCGATCACGTCCAGCAGGTCATTGACGACGCGCGTGTTCGGGTCCAGCAGCAGCGCGTTGACCGCGTCCAGCCGCTCAGTCGAGATTTTAAGCTGTTTTCGTAGCTCGTCTCGCTTTGCCATGTCTTGCCTCCTTCGAGTGTAGGTTAAGGCTGAGGTTAAGGCTCAGGTTAAGGCCGAGGACACCCCTTTGCCTCAACCTCAACCTCAGCCTTGCTCCACCAACCGGCGCAGCTCCGCGTACTCCTCATCTTTCATCCCGAAATACCGCTCCGGTTCGGGGAAGACCTTGGTGGTCACTTCTTCCACGTATTGCTTCAGCCCGTCGGCGATGGCCTTGCCCGCGTCCGCGAACTGCTTTGCCATCTTGGGCGTGAAGCGGGGGTAGAGGCCGAACATATCATGGAAGATCAGCAGTTGGCCGTGGGCGCGGGGGCCGCTGCCCAGGCTGATGATGGGCACCTTGGTCCGTTCGGTGATCAGCGCGCAGACCTGCTCGGGGACGAGCTCCAGCAGGATCGCCATGCAGCCGGCATCTTCCAACGCCTGCGCGTCGTCCACGATTTTCTTGGCCTGTTTGCCGCTCTTGCCCTGCAGGCGGAAGCCGCCCAGCGATGAGACGCTCTGCGGGGTCAACCCCAGATGCCCCATCACCGGGATGCCGGCGGCCACGATGGCGCGGACGCGGGAGCAGACCTCCTGCCCGCCTTCCAGCTTGATGCCGTCGCAACTGGCCTGGGCCATGAAGCGTCCGGCGTTGAGCACGGCCGACTCGTCCGAAGCCTGGTAGCTCATGTAGGGCATGTCGCCGATGAGCCAGGGATTGGGCGCACCGCGGCGGACGGCGGCCGCGTGGCGGATCATGTCGTCCATGGTCACGGGCAGGGTCGAGTCGAAGCCGAGCATGGTCATGCCCAGGCTGTCGCCGACGAGCACGATGTCAATGCCGGCCTGTTCCACCAGATAGGCCATCGGATAATCGTAGCAGGTGATCATGGTGAGGGGCGTGCCCTTCGTCATTTTGTCGAAGAGCATGGGGAGAGAGACTTTCTTGCGGTCAGACATGGATGACTCCTTTGCCGGATGCTGGAAGCTGGAAACTGGAAACTATAGATGTTCAGATAATCTTCTGGACTTGAGGCTTTAGCCGGTTGCCCTCGTTGACCACGAAACCGGCTGAAGCCTCTACTCGCAATAGCGCAAAACTCGCTACCCGTTGCCTGTCATTCTGATCGCTGGATTCTCGCCGCAACGCACTTCACGGGATCGACCCGCTCAGAGCTTGCCCTGAGTGCAACGAAGGGGTGACAAAAAGCGAGTTTTGCGGTACTGCCTCTATTCCGATTCGAGAAGCCCAGGTCTTTATCTGACTCACTATAGAAGCTGGAAGCTGGAAGCTCGTTTCTCGCCGCCTCTGCATTGTATGCCGAACGGCTGGCTTTGCCAAAGATCGGCCACGCAATACGCTACGCAACACGCAACACGCAACACGCAACACGCAACACGCAACACGCAACACGCAACACGCATCACGCCAGCGCGTCAAACGTCGGCTTAAGCGCGGCGTAGAGCGCCCGGTACGACGGATAGAGCCGTTCGTAGACGGCCACGGCCGCGGGGTCGGGCTGAGTGCTGCTGACCACGCGCACGGCCGCGGCGACCGCTTCGTGGATGTCGCCGTATAGTCCCGCGCCCACGCCCGCCAGCAGCGCCGCGCCGAACGCCGCGCCCTCGGTGACGTTGATCAGCACCAACTCCGTGTCGAACACGTCCGCCTGGATCTGCCGCCAGAGGGGGCTGCGAGCGCCGCCGCCCGATGCGCGCACCTGTTCGATCGGCACGCCCAGCCCGCGAATCATCTCCAGGCTGTCGCGCAGACCGAAGGAGACCCCTTCGAGCACTGCCCGCGCCATGTGTCGTTTGGCGTGGCGCAGGGTCAGGCCGACGAATGCGCCGCGGGCGTTCGGATCGGGGTAGGGACAACGTTCGCCGGTCAGGTAGGGCAGGAAGAGCAGGCCTTCGGCGCCGGGCGGGACGCGAGCCGCGGCCTGGGTCAGGAGGTCGTAGGGGTCCGCGCCGGTTTCCAGGGCGGCTACCTTTTCCAGTTGACCCAGCGCGTCGCGAAACCAGCGGAACGCGCCGCCGGCCGAGAGCATCACGCCCATCGCGTGCCAGGCGCCCGGGACCGCGTGACAGAAGACGTGCAGCCGCCCCTGCGGCTCCGCGGCGAAATGGTCGGCGTGGGCGAAGACGACGCCGCTGGTGCCGCTCGTCACCGAGATGATGCCGCCGCGCACGATGCCACTGCCCACGGCCTGCGCCGCCTGATCGCCCCCGCCGCCCACGACCGGTGTGCCCGGCCGCAGCCCCGTCGTCGCCGCAGCAGCCTCGCTGATCTGCCCGGAGACGACGTCCGACTCGGTACAGTGGGGCAGCCAACTCATCGGGATTTGCAGCAGCCCGGCCATCTCCGCCGACCAGCGCCGGTTAGCCACGTCGAACAGCGACGTGCCCGACGCGTCCGAGACCTCGGTGGCGAACTCGCCGGTCAGCCGGTAGCGGATGTAGTCCTTCGGGAGCAGGACGTGAGCGATTTGCTCGTAGACCTCCGGCTCGTGCTCAGCCACCCAGACGATCTTCGGGGCGGTAAAGCCGGGGAGGACGGCGTTGCCGGTCAGCGCGAGCAGCCGATCCAGCCCGCCGGCCCAGGTCGTGATCTCCTCACATTGGCTGCCGGTGCGCTGGTCGTTCCAGAGGATCGCGGGGCGTAAGACCGCGCCGTTCTTGTCCAGCAGCACCAGGCCGTGCATCTGCCCGGTGAGGCCCACGCCGGCGATATCGGTCGCCGCGATCACGCCGCTCGCCAGGACGCGGCCGATGGCCCGCTGGCAGGCGTCCCACCAGTCCTGGGGGGCCTGCTCGCTCCAAAGCGGGCGAGGGGTGTAGAGGGGATATTCCTCGGTCGCGCTGGCGACGACGTTGCCAGCCGTATCCACCACCAGCGCCTTTGCGCCGCCGGTGCCGATGTCAATGCCGAGCAGGTAAGGGGGCATGGGACGACCTCCGCAGGTTTTTGGATATGCAGGTGGATTATACCGGCATTTACACGGAACGTCCATAATTCAGCGCGGCCATGAGCCGTGCGTCTCGAAACGTTCACCCTGTCGCTGACGCTGGCTGTGTTTGCCGGGGTCTTCCTGGCTTGGCGGTGGAGCAGGGGGCCGGGGCCGGCGGACGGGGAAATCGCCGTAGGACTGGCTGGCATTGCGCCGCCGGCTTTGGTCGCGAGCATGATCGCCCAGGGGTTAGCGTTCCTGCATGTGCGCCTGCGCTCCCGGCAGCCGATGAGGCTACCGGGAGCGAATGGCTTCTACCCGGGCACCGTGATTGAGACGCTGGTTCTCGTCGCCTCGCGGCTGGTTTCCTGACCAATCACATGTTGAATCTATTACTTCACCGACGAAGCTTCCGCCGCGGTGCCCAAATATGCCCTCGGCGGATTGGCGCCGATGCTGTTGCGGGCAGTGAGCGCACCGGTTGCTCCATCCAGGTCGAATACGTGCCACCAACGGCCTTCTCCGGCAGTGGGCACGGCATATTGCGCGATCAGCCCGGCCGCGCTGTAGACCTGGACGCTGGCGCCAGAGGTGTTCAATGTGCCGGTTCCGTTGAAAAGATATATCGCATAGGAGTACGTGCCGTTGTAGCGTTGCCTGATGGTTACAGTTTCGGGACCGTAACTCGTCGTATCATCCCTATCGAGGCACGCGTAGGGGAACGCTTCACATGTCCCCTCGCTGCCGAAGTAGATGTGATACGGTGTTGCTGCCGGCAGCCACAGGTGAGAGTCCAGGTCCTCCGGGTTAGCGCCCCAAGTCAGCACAATCCGCATTTCTCCTGTAGCAAGGATTGGCGACAGGGCGAAGTCCAGCGTCACGCTCCCGCCTGCAGGCACGGTTGCTGTTTGCTCGACAGGGCTGTAGCCGTCTGCCGATGCGCGCACGGTCTGTCTGCCGCTGGGGACGTTCGCCAGGGCATAGTTGCCTTCGCTGTTCGCGTCGGCGCACAGCGAGGTACCCAGCACACACAGCCGCGCACCGGCGATAGGTTGGCCGGTGGTGGCGCTCACCACGCGTCCCACGATTCCGCCGCTTGGTAGAGCACGCACTACCACAGGCAGATACTGGGTTCCACCAACGATGACCGTGACGATATCCTGTGCTGCATGTCCCTGGCTGTCAACGCCGTGCAAGAAGATGCGATGGGCGCCAATGGAAAGGCCGTCTGGAATGACCAGGTAGCTGCCGGCTCCGATCTGCGCCCCAGCGTCATCTAACCAAGTCAATGCACCTTCGGGCAGTGGGCCATCCTCGAGGTCAGCGCCGCCTCCCTGGAGGATGATGGGAGCGCCAGGACGCACGTTGATCGTTCGCGGCCCGGCAATGCTGATGAACGGGGGCTTGTCACTGATCGGCCCCAGCCCCACCATCGTCGCCTGACTGGCCGTCCGATCGTTAGCCGTGACGCGCAGCAGCCCATTGCTGCTGGCCGCCAACGTCTGCGTTGAGAGATCCAAAGCGTTGCCGCGCCGCCCAAGAGCGAGGGTCTGCCAGGTCTGCCCGCCATCGGCGCTGTACGCCAGGTTGGCCTCCACGTCGGAACTGCCTGTGGCCTGCCAGCTCACGCGGTATTCGCCCGTATCCAGCCACTGACCCGATGCGGTGACCTTGGGCTGCTCGCTAACCGCGAGCGTGGCGAGTCGCGCCGAGCCGCGCCAGAGCTGGATGGCGCCCAGGTTAGCCTGCTGCGGCAAGTAGAAGCTGAAGCCGGCAGGCATGTTCGACTGGGGACCTTCTACAATCGCTGGGTCGAAGCTATAACTGACAAGGATGCTTCCGCTCTGATCCCGCAATTCTATCCGATAAGCTCCTTGCCCCGGCAAGCTTACTACCCGGGCGGCCTGCACAGGCATGGCATTGTCCAGGCTCCCACTGCTTCCATCAGCAGCGACCCTGCCCGAGATCAGCAGCGCTGGCTGCAACTGAATGCCGATCGCCGACTGAACTTGCGCTCCCGCGGTGCGGCGTAGGACGTCCATGATCTTGAGATAATCATAGTCGGAAATCCACTGCGGCCAACAGTAGGACATCAGATCGTAAGTGGAGGAGGCAAAGGTTCTGAGTCCGTAGACATCGAGGCCCACGTTACCGATGCCGGCATTGGCATAGGGGTAGGCCGGGTCCGGATCCATCGGATCGGCGCCGCACACACTCGACGCCACGTGCCTGAGTCCCAGGTTGTGGCCGATCTCGTGGGCCGAGACCTTATCTTGATTCACCAGGCCCATGCTAGTCGCCCCGGGCTGGAAACCCAAACCGCCCCAGTACACGCCTTCGTCGGGGATCACGCCGTAGTATTTGGGCATCACCGTCCGCGCGTCATCCCAGTTGTCGCCGGGTCGGTCACTGCTGCGACGGCGGTTCAACTCGTTCAGGAGGTCGCTCCACCCCTGGCCGGTCTTCAAATCGCCTGTGAACATGTATTCGGCGTGCATCGTGTAGCTTGCCCGCTGGATGGGATAGACCTGCTGCAAGCCGCGTAGGCCGAACTCGTTGTTTGCGTTCATATCTGGCCGATAGACGACGCCTTGACCATCCTTCTGCCAGGCCACGGGGACGAGAACTACCTGCAAATCGGGCACTGTGACAATCGAAAGGGTCACGTCCTGGCTGCGGTTGTCACCGAAATCCCGTTCCGGGATAGTGTGATCGGGGTTGACCTCGGCCCAGAGGGTCAGCGATCCCGTTTGCAGCCAGTCGGCCGGCAGTCGGAAGTTGGCCGTGTCCGCCAGATTCGCGCGCTGCGCGGCCGTGGGAACGGTGAAGCCGCTCATGGTCAAAGGAGACCCGGTCAGCTCCGTTCCGCCGCGCCGGGCGTGCAGGCGCACGCCGACGTTGCCGACCGCCGAGGAGCCATCCTGACCGACGGTCAATCGCGCCACCGCCGGTCGGCCGACGACGAGCGGCACCCCGCTGTCCGTGCGCTGGATCGCCTGGCTCACTTCGATGCCCTGTGCTGTGAGGTTGGTAGACCCAGGTGGGACCGTGGCTGTGGGCGTCGGGGTGGGCGTGCGGGTGCGGGTCGCGGTTGGCGTAAACGTCGGTGTGCGCGTGGAAGTGGGGCTGGGAGTGTGCGTTGATGTCTGCGCCGGCTGATGACCCACGTCCACCGTGATGGTTTGGTTGACCATGACCACGAAGATGACCTGCATCGGGTTGTGCAAGTAACCGGGTGGCGGGGTCTTCTCCATCAGGGTGTACTGGCCCGGTGGAATCTCCGCAAAGTAATAGGTGCCGTCGGCCCAGGAGGTGGCCGTATACTTTTCGATGCCTCCCTGGCTTAAGGCCATTACTGCGCCGGTCAGCCCCGGCTCACCCGGATCGAGCACGCCGTTGGCATTCTGATCGCAATAGGCCTTGCCCCGCACGACGCCCGTCGTCGGCGTGGCTGTCGGTGAGGGTGTGGCTGTCGGTGAGAGTATGGGCGTCGGCGTCGGCGTGGCCGTCGGTGAGAGTGTAGGCGTCGGTGAGAGTGTGGGCGTCGACGTCGGCACCGGCTGATGGCCGACGTCCACTGTGATGGTCTGACCAGCCATGATCAGGATGATGACTTGCATGGGGTTGAGAAAGTAGCCAGCCGGCGGTGTCTTCTCCTGTAACGTGTATTCGCCCGGCGCGATATCTGCGAAACGATAAATCCCGTCTGGGCCAGAGGTGGCCGTATACTTCTCGACACCGCCCTGGCTCAAAGCCATCACCGCGCCGGCCAGCCCCGGCTCGCCGGGATCGAACACCCCGTTGGCGTTCTGATCGTGGTAGATCTTGCCCTGCACGGTGCCTGTGGCCGGCGTCGGCGTAGGTGGCTCGCCGGTAAAGCGGAGGATGTAGAGGTCCTGTCGGCCCCCCTTAGTAGCAACTACATAAGCCAGATCGCCATTGCTGGTAGTGTTCCATTCATAGATGGCTGCAAAAGCCGGTGTACCGACAGATGCACCACTTTGAGCTGGCGATAACGGGGCTATCGGCAGTACTTCCTGGGCAGCCGTGCCAAGGCTGACTGATGAGATGAGCAAGATTAGGGGGAGCAGCAGGGCGAGGAAGCGTTTGGACATCGTTGGCCTCCAAGTGGAAATGGTGCTGATCGGATCGGAGCCAGAGAACCAATTTTGGAATCATTATACACGCTCTGCGGGCACAATTCAAAAATCCAAATTGCGGAACAGTGATGTCCACTGCCCATGAGCCCTACCTCGCTGCCAGACGCAGTTGTTGGCCGCTTGGCTTGTCAGCGATCCTCCCGATACCTTTCGCACGCCAACGTTGCCAGGTCGATCACGACGTAGGTGAAGGGATCAAGCTGGCCTGGCTGGATGCATAAGGTTCGATCCAACCACGTGGACCAACGTCCGCTCACCTCGGGCGACTCGTGGATGTGGCCGTGCAAGGCCAGCCTGGGCTGGGAGGCGCGCAGGAAGTCGTAGACCGCGGCCGAACCCACGCGCGGCCCAGAGCCGCACTCGTCGAGACCCAGGCGGTGGGGTGGCATGTGGATCACGTAGACGCTGCGGGTCATGTCGGCCGGTCGCGGCAAGCGCCCAAGTTCATCGGCCAGGGTCGGTTGAGAACGGGCATAGGTGAACCAATCGGGGAGTTCCCGCCAACCGTTGGGCTGCGACAGGAGGCCCGTATCGTATTGCGTCCCGAACACGTAAGCGGCTGTATCCATGCGGCAGCGATCCTTGAGTCGGAACGGATAGTCCACGACCCAGTTCATGCCGACGAACTCATAGCCCCCGATCACGATCTTGCGGCCGGCCAGGGAATGCACGTACGGATAGCGGGCGCAGGTGGTCTCGAACAGGTCGTCGAAGCACATCAGATCGTCGTTGCCAGGACAGGCGAGGTAGTGGATGCCGGCGGCATCAAAGGCGGCGAAATGAGCCGCGAGCGTCTCCCTGATGAAGCGCGGCTGCTCGCTGAAAGGGTCGCCGGACTTCGGCAGCAGGTCGCCGCCATTGATGACAGCCCCAGCCTCACAGGCCACCGCAGTCGCCAGCAAGCGGTCGTACTTCCAACGGCTCCCATGCAGGTCGGTAACATAGAGGAGTCGCATCGCCGGCATCCTGTATGAGCTTGCTCAGGCCTGCAACAGCCACTCAGCCAGGGAGCGGACCTCAATCGTGAGGCCGTTTGTCTCTATCGGCGCCGCATTGGCATCGGTCAAGATCAGCCCGTGCGTTAAGTCCAAACTGTGCAGGGCGTCGGTCAGGGCCCGCGCCTCTCGCTCGCGGGTGGCTGGCTGCGCCAGGTTCTGGCTGACCTGGATCAACTCGCGAGTCTCCGGCAGATGGAAGTCTACTTCAAACCCAGCCGGCGAAGTGTAATAATAGATCTCCGGCGTCCGCCGCCGGAGCGCCAGGAAAACCAGGTTCTCCAGGAGTTTCCCCGTGTTGGGCGAGAAGGAGAAGCCCACCGCATTGGCCAGGCCGGTGTCAATGGTGTAGACCTTTTTCGGCGCTATCTGCTGGCGCTTGACCGAGAAGTCGTAGACGTTGGTGGTGAAGATGAGCCAGCTATTCTCCAGGTACTCGATATAGTTCTTGACCGTGTTGACGCTGCCGAGCCGGAGTTGCTCCTTGAGCTTGTTGAACGACACCAGGCCCGCCGGGTTGCTCATCAAGTAGAAGGCCAGTTCCTTGAGCGCGCGCACCCCCTCGATCCGGTAGCGCGTTGCGATGTCCCGGTAGAGCACGTCGTCGTAGAGTGTGCGCGCCAGCGGCAGCTCGGGGTACTTGAGCGGTTCCGGGATGCCGCCCAGGCGGAGGTACTCGCCCAGGTAACCCTGCATCCGCGCCCCGTCTATCGTGGTCAGGCGGGTCAGGTCGGGCACGGCGTAACCCCGAAAGCGCAGGAATTCGGTGAACGAGAAGGGGAATAGCTCGACCGGCACATAGCGGCCAGTCAGACGGCTGCCCAGCTCGCGGCTGAGCAGCGAAGCATTGGAGCCGGTGATGTAGAATTTGAGTCCCATCTCCATGAAGCGGCGGACGAAGTGCTCCCAGCCGGGCACGTTCTGGATTTCATCCACCACGAAGACGCTGCGCTCGCCGAACAGTTCGACCAGCAGCGCGTACAGATCGTTCGCATCTTCGGCCGCGAAGCCGAGGAAACGCTCGTCCTCGAAATTGATGTAGTAGAACTTGTCCTCACCCAGCCGGTGAGCCAATTGCGCCAGCAGGGTGGATTTGCCGGCCCGGCGCAGGCCGGAGATGATGACGGCGTGAGGCAGCGGCGCCGCGCGTGCAAGCTCGGCCAACTGGGTCCGCTCGATGCCGGTGTCGCGGCGCCAGAAAGCCTGGAATTGCTCCAGCAGCAGGGCCCGGATCTGGTCTCTGGGCCACCTGGTCACCCAATGGTTTTCAGTCATACTGCAATCATACACCGAAATGATTTCATTGTCAATGAAATCATTAGCTTATATCCCTCACAGCGATCGGGTGGTCGTTCAGGGCGGTGGGCCTTCCTCCAGACGCGCGAGAGGGTCGCCCGCGCCGCACCGACGGTGGCTGCCGCTGGTTTGGCGATAGGAGCAGGAGGCGGGAGATCGGAATCAGGAAACAGCCTGATCCCTGCCCCCTGATCACCACATCGCCTTCGCCGCGACCTTTGGTGGGAGGCGGCGTCTTGATAACTGACAACGCATTCCATGGCCAGAGGTGAAGGATGACCCCGAACGATCCGAGTCAACTCCAGCAAATGGCGGCCGATGCCGCGCAATGGCGCGAGCTGATCACGCTGTTGAGCCGCAAAGCGTACAAGACGACCATGACCCCGGCAGAGATTGTCGCCCAGCTTCCCGATCTGCGCGAAGTTTACCGCTCCCTCCACTTCGCCGATAGTTCCCCAGCACGCTCCGCCGAAAACGGCCGGTTCAGATAGACCCATGCCTGAAACCGCTACGATTTGTCGCAATGCCCAGGGTCGCCTCGTCGTCGAAACGCGCTTTCGCGTGCGCTACTGCGAGACGGACGCCATGGGCATCGTCCACCACGCTTCCTATGTCACCTGGTTCGAAGAAGGGCGGAGTGCGTTCACGCGCGCCATCGGCTATCCCTATGCGGAGATGGAACGCGACGGCGTCGCGTTGGCCGTGGCCGAGGTGCACGCGCGCTATCACCGATCCGCCCGCTACGACGAGGAGATCATCGTTGCCACGTGTCTGACGGAGTTTCCGAGTCGGGGAATGACCTTCGTCTACGAGGTGCGCCGGTCGGCCGATGACGCGCTGCTCGTTTCAGGCTCTACGAAACACATCTCCGTGGATGCGACCGGCCGTGTCCAACGGATTCCTGATGCGATGCGGACGAGAGTGAATTGCGGATTGCAGATTTCGGACTGCGGAATCTGAGGGCCAATCCGCATTCCGCAATCCCAAATCCGCAATCAATCATCACGCCCGCGGCGGATGCGCCGCCTTCCACTCCTCGGCCCCGCGGCAGAGCAACTCGAAGTTTTCGTAGAGATAGGGATCAATCTCCGTCCGCATCCCCTTGAGCACCGGACGCAGCTTATCCAACAGCAGATTCAGCCCGCCGAACAGGTCGAAGAACAGATCTTCGTCGAGCAAATGGCGATTGACCAGCACGCCGTACAGCTCGTACATGCCGTAGACGCTGGTGAACCGCCGCCACTCCACGCTGCCGGGCGGGTATTTGCGCTTGAACTCGTCGTAGTCGGCCGCGTGAAAGTCGGTAAAGACCCACATGCGCGCGGATTGCATCTCCGGCGCGGTGTGCATCTCCCACAGCCGCAACAGGATGTCCACGTCGCGGCGCTGGTCTGGCCCGTTCATGGTGTCCTCCTTACGAGCGGGAATCATCTTCCGGCGCGGCCGGCGTCCACTGCTCGACCGCGTGCCGCTGCACCACCACAAGGCCGGCGTCCGGCGTCTCCAACGCCGCCGCGCCCAGATCCCACCAGCGCACCTGCCCCGTGACCGCCTCCCCGTTCCACAGGTGAAGGGTGATGGGGACCTGAGCGTCGCGCGCGGCCACCAGCATCCGGCTGAGCGCCTTCCGCGGCCAATTCAGCCGCCAGTCTAACTCCTCGAACGGCACGCCGTAGAAATCAGCCAGCATACGGATGGCCTCGGCGTCGCCGACCGCGCGATACCGCTGTTCCATCTGGCGATATAATCCCTTCGTCAGACCGGTCGCAGCCTCGATCTCCCACGGCGTGATGCCGCCGCGTTTGGCCCGCAAAAGTCGCAGATAGTCGCCCAGGCTCATCGCACCGGCTCCTCGCCGCCCGCGGGCGGCGGCATCCGCCGATAACTCACCAGGGCCAGCTTATTCAGTGTCAATTCCGAGCCATCGGCCAGGCGCACGGTGATGCTGTAGGGACCGAAGCCGATGACCGCGGCCTCGATCTTGCCGCCGTCGAACAGGCTGAACTGTAAAGGCTCGCCCGTTTCCTGGGCCGCGGCCAGGTACTGGGCTTCGAATTCGTCCACCGATTCCGGCAGGTAGGCGCGGCGGCGATTGGGCGAGGCGCTGGCGGTTTCCCTGATTTGCGCCTGGAGCTTGCCGAGCCACTGGCTGACGGTCGGCCGGTCGAGTTGTTCGACGGGCTTGCCGGTCTCGGCTTCCAGGTCGGCCGCGGTGCGGCCGAGGCGTTGCAGCAAGTTCTGGAGGTGGGCGATTTGGCTGGGCCGCGGCGGCAGTGGAGGGCGCGGTTCCAGCCTCGGGCGCGGCGGCCGATCGCGCGGTCTGAGCGGGGGGGGCACGGCCTGCCAGGCGGCGGGTGGTTGCGAGGCTTCGCGCTCCGGGCGGCGTTCCAGCGGCGCGGCGCCCGGTCGGGGATCGGATTGCAGCTTAATCTCCGCTTCCTCCACGTAAAGCGCCCGCGCCAGGCGGCCCAGGTGGCGCGGCACGATGCTTCGCTGGCCGGATTCGTATTCCATGATTATACCGATCGCCAGCCCGGCCCGGCTGGCCAGGGTGGCGACGCTGATCTTCTTTTGCTCACGCAGCGCCCAGAGGTCTTCTGACACAGGATGCTCCTGAGAGTCAGTTATGCTATCGTAGAGCGTAAGGCGCAAAACGAAAAACGTAAGTGCCATCCATTACGTTTTTCGCAATGGTGCAAAATCCGCTTTTCGGCATCTGTCATTCTGAGCGGGTTGATCCCTAATCTCTCGCGACGGCGAGCATTCAGCGAAGAATCCGTTCGCTGCGTTCAGGACAAGTTCTCCTTGCCGCGACGAGACCCTTCGCTGGATTCTCGCCGCAACGCACTTCACGGGACCGACCCGCTCAGGGTGACAAAAGCGGATTTTGCGCTATTGCGTTTTTCGTTTTTCGTCTTTC
>JAPLHB010000147.1 GCA_026389845.1 Chloroflexota bacterium | reverse complement strand
GCGACCGTTTGTTGCAGAGCCAGCACCACTGCCCGCACTGAAGCCGGGGTGGCCGCCCAGTCGTCCGCCGAAACGCCCGCAGGTACGCATTCGTCGCTCATGTTGCCAGTCTAAACCAATTCATGGCCGTTGACAATGCCAATTAATGGCTATTGACAACCGTCCAGACGGACCCCGCCTGAACGGTTACCATCTGAGTAACAGGAGACGTATCCCATAATGCCGCCATTCACGCCGGACAAGCCCCATCGCGGGCGCGCCTGGCTCATCGCCAGCCGGCCGCACACCCTGCCCGCCGCGATCGCCCCTGTCATCGTCGGCGCGGCGCTGGCAGGCCAGGCCGGCGCGTTCAAGCCGTTGGCCGCCCTGGCCGCGCTCCTGGCCGCCCTGCTGATCCAGATCGGCGCCAACTTCGCCAACGACCTCGGCGATTATCGCCGCGGCGCGGACGCGGCCGGCCGCGTCGGTCCCACGCGCGTGACGAGCGCGGGGCTGCTCACTCCGGCCGAGGTGACAGCGGGCATGTGGACCGTCTTTGGGCTGGCCGCCGCGTGCGGACTCTATCTGATCGCGCTGGGCGGTTGGCCCGTTGCCGTCATCGGCGTCCTCTCGATTGCGGCCGGCATCGCCTACACGGCCGGGCCGCTCCCCCTGGGTTACTACGGCCTGGGCGACCTGGCGGTGTTCATCTTCTTCGGGCTGGTAGCTGTTGTGGGGACGTACTACGTGCAGACCCGCGCGCTGACTCTGGTGGCCTTCGTCGCGGCCGTGCCGATGGGCGCGCTCATCACGGCCATCCTGGTGGTGAACAACGTGCGCGACGCCGACACCGATCGGGCCGCCGGCAAACACACCCTGGCCGTGCTGCTCGGCCGCCGCGGTGCCCGCGCCGAGTACCTCCTGCTGATGCTGGCAGCCTATCTCACCCCGATCGCCCTCTGGCTGGGATTCGCTATGCGCCCCACCGTGCTGCTGCCGCTCGTCACGTTACCCCTGGCCGTCCCCCTGATCCGCGCCGTGCTCACCGTCCTCGGCCCGCCCCTCAACCGCACACTGGCCGGCACGGCGCAGTTGGCGGTCATCTTCGCGATCGCGCTGGCGGTGGGGGTGATAGGGTAGGGGCGGGGGGGACCTGAGGGAACTTGGGGGAACTGAGGGGACTCCGAGCCTGGGTCGGGGCTTTTTGGCGATTGTCCCTCGTCTATGGCATACTTGGCCCACGCAAAAGCCATGTTTGCGATTTGCCGATTTGCCGATTTGCGATTTGCCGATTTGCAGTTTGCCGATTTGCAGTTTACCGGAGCCATCCCATGACAAACACGATCACAGTCTGAGGTCTGTCCCGCTTTCCACCCAGTGGAGTAACCACCTGGCCGGTTGATCCGGCAGGTTCGTGGCGGGACCACGCGCCTGCTGTGACCGTTGACCGGCAACGATTCACCTATTTCCTGTGAATTTCTACGCTGTAGGCGCGCTGCCTACAGCGTTTTTGTTTTTTGCGCGGAGATTGGCTGAATGAACATCACGCACCACGCACCACGTTTCACGCATGAGGTAACACCCTATGCTTCAAATCCGCGACATCACCAAATGGTTCGGCGACGTGCAAGTGCTGGACCGCATCAACTTCAACCTGAACCGCGGCGACCGCGCCGGGCTGATCGGCCCGAATGGCTGTGGCAAGACGACCCTGCTGCGCATCCTGACCGGCGAGCTGACCCCCGACCGCGGCAGCGTCCAACTGGCGCCGGCCTCGCTGCGCGCCGGCTATCTGCCCCAGGCGCTCGACTTTCCGGCCGGCGCGACCGTGGCGGACGTGCTGGCCGCGGCCCAAGGCGAGCGCGAGGCGGCCGAGACACGGCTGGCGCGGCTGGCCGAGGCGGTCGCGGCCGCCCAGGGCGCGGCGCTGAACGTGGCTTTGGCCGAATACGACCGTGGCGTGGCCGAGTTCAACACGCTGGGCGGCGCCAGGCTCCGCGCCGATGCCGACGCAGTGCTCGCCGGTCTGGGCATGGCCGACGTGGATCAGGCGCGGCTCGTCGCCTCCCTGAGCGGCGGGCAGAAGACACGGCTGGGGCTGGCTCGGCTGCTGCTGCAAGAGCCGGACCTGCTCCTCCTCGACGAGCCGACGAATCACCTGGACATCGTGGCGTTGGCGTGGCTGGAGGAGTACCTTTCAGCCTACCGCGGCGCGGTGCTGATCGTCTCGCACGACCGTACGTTTCTGGATCGCACCGTCAACCGCATCCTGGCGCTGGACGACGTGACGCACACCCTGGCGGAATATGCCGGCGCCTACACGGATTACGCCCTGGCGATAGATCAGCGCCAGGAAAAGCAGTGGGCCGCCTATCGCGAGCAGCAGGAGCGGTTCCGCAAGCTCGAAGCCTCGATCCGCAAGCTGAACAGCCAGGCCAAAGGCATCGAGCAGGAGACGATCCACTTCCACTGGCGGCGCATCGCCAAAGACCTGGCGCGCCACGCGGTCGTGCAGCGAGCGCGGCTGGAGCGGATGATGGCCGCCGAGGACGCGGTCGAAAAGCCCGGCCTGACGTGGAAAATGAAGCTGGAGTTCGCCGACGCGCCGCGCAGCGGCCAGGACGTGCTCCACGTGGCCGGCCTGCGCATGGGCTACGGCGACCGCGTGCTGTTCGACGACGTCAGCCTGCACCTGGCTTACGGCGAGCGTGCGGTACTGGTCGGCCCGAACGGGATCGGTAAGACGACCTTGCTGCGCTGCATCGCCGGGCAGATCAAGCCCTGGGCCGGCGAAATCCGCCTGGGCCGGGGCGTGCGGCTGGGCTACATGGCCCAGGAGCAGGAAACGCTCGACGCGACCGCCACGCCGCTGGAACTGATCCGCTCGGCCGCGCCGTTGGACGAGACCGAGGCGCGCAGCTTCCTTCATTACTTCCTCTTCGCGGGCGATGAGGTCTTTGTGCCCGCCGGCCGGTTGAGCTTCGGGGAGCGGAGCCGGTTGGCCCTGGCGCTGCTGGCCGTGCGGGGGTGCAACTTCCTGCTGCTCGACGAGCCGATCAACCACCTGGACATCCCGTCGCGGGAGAGCTTCGAACGCGCGATGGCGCGCTTCGAGGGCACGGTGCTGGCCGTGGTACACGACCGCTACTTCATCGAGCGGCTGGCGACGACGGTGTGGGTGATGGAGGGGGGACAGGTTCGGGTGGAGAGCGGGTGATAGCGGATGCTTAATGTTTGGTGCTGTCGCAGTTTTAGGGTATCATGCCGGTACTGAAGCTATTGGGAGCAATCGTCCGTGGCAGGATTTCTCCGCCGCCATTTCTGGCCCCTGTTGGCGCTCTGCGCCGCGCTGGCCGGCCTGATCCTGGCCCTGATGCCCGCCGAGAAGACTCTCGGGCCCGTCATCAAGCTCGTCTATCTCCACGGCGCGTTGAGCCGCGGCGGGATGCTCGGCCTGATCGCGGCCGGCGGGGTGGGGCTGGCCTATCTCGTCCGCCCGCGGCCGGCGCTGGCGCGCTGGACGGCCGGCCTGGCGTTGAGCGGGTGGGGCTTTTGGGTTCTCCATTTCATCGTCAGTATGCCGGCCACGCGCCTCACCTGGGGGCCGTGGATCGCCTGGGGCGAGCCACGGGTGACGATGACGCTGCAAGTCATTGGAGTCGGCCTGGCGGTGCTCATCGTCAGCCGGCTGGTGGACAGCACAGCCTTCACGGCCGCGGCGAACCTGCTGCTGGGCGCCACGGTCGCCTTGCTGGTGGGCCGCACCGGTGTGTTCCGCCACCCGCTCGACCCCATCGGCGAATCCCCCTCGGCCACGCTGCGGTTGATCTACCTGGCGCTGCTGATCCCGATCATCGCTGCCATGTTGCTCGTAGCCTGGCGGCTGGCACAAGCACGGTCGGAGACCGGCCCGAGTGTAATCAAGGAGAGGGTATCAAGATGAAACTCGTCAACGTCGAAGAGATGCGCCGGATCGAGCAGGCCACCGACGCGGCCGGGCACTCCTACGCGGCGATGATGGACATGGCCGGCCGCGCGATCAGCCAGATGGCGACCGCGCTGATGGTGCGCGAGCCGGGCCAAAACGTGCTGGTGCTGGTCGGCCCCGGCAACAACGGCGGCGACGGGCTGGTCGCGGCCCGTTATCTGCTGGAATACGGCCACCAGATCACCGTCTACGTCTGGAAACGGGACGTCAAGGGCGACCCGAACTTCCGCGTGCTCAAACGCCGCCGGCGGGACATCACCATCCTCTGGGCCGACAACGACCCCGGCTGGGCCAAGCTGCGCGAGGAGTTGGAAAAAACTGACCTGGTGGTTGATGCGCTGCTCGGCACCGGTGCGGCGCGGCCGATCGAAGGCAAGCTGGCCGAGCTGTTGGCGGAGGTGCGCGAGGGCGTCCGCGCCCGGCGCAACCCCTTGCCGGAAGAACCGCTGCCGCCCGGTCTGCGCCTTCCGAGCTTCCCGCTGATGGAGGCGTACAGCCTGGGTGTGGAGGTCAACCGCCCGGCGCCGCACCCGGACTTCCCCGACGATTTCGAGGATGATTTTTCCGAGGAGGACGAGGACGACAGCGCGGCCGGCCCCAGCAGCGTCTCCGGCGGCGATGACGATTTCCCCGAAGACGACGAAAAATGGGACGAGGACTGGGATGAAGAAGACCTGGAGGATGAACTGCCGCCCTGGCCTCGGCCGCCGATCCTGGCCGTGGATTGTCCCAGTGGGCTGAACTGCGACACCGGCGCACTCGACCCGGCCGCGCTCACCGCCGAGCTGACCGTCACCTTCGCCTATCCCAAGTGGGGCCAGATGCAATACCCCGGCGCCGGCGCGTGTGGCCTGCTGGCCGTGGCCGACATCGGCGTGCCGCCGGAATTAGCAGACGAGGTGCAGGTAGAGCTGGTGGGGCCGGACTACGTGCGGCGGTGGCTTCCAGCCCGTCCGGCCGATGCGCACAAGGGTACCTTCGGCAAGGCGATGATCGCTGGCGGGTCACTGAATTACACCGGCGCGGCCTACCTGAGCGGCGCGGCCGCCATGCGCGCCGGCGCGGGCCTGGTCACGCTGGCAATTCCCGCGGCCTTGCACACAGCCCTGGCCGCCGTCCTGCCCGAGACCACCTGGCTGCTGCTCCCCGGCCCAGAGGGGACTCACTCGGCTGCCGGCGTGCCGAAGCTGCTGGCCGGTCTGGCGGACTACCAGGCGCTCCTGGTGGGGCCGGGCCTGACCTTGAGCGACGACGCGCAGACGTTCGTCGCCGGGCTCTTCGGCCCGACGGGGCTGCCGCAGGCGACCTGGGCCGGCCGCACGGTGGTTGACGCCGATGCGCTCAACACCCTGGCGACTCTGTCCGATTGGCCCGGCCGGCTGCCGCCCGGCAGCATCCTCACCCCGCACCCCGGCGAGATGGGCCGGCTCTTGGGCACGTCGGCCGCCGAGGTGAACGCGGCGCGCATCGCCACGGCCCGCCGCGCCGCGGCCGAGTGGGGCCACGTCGTGCTGCTCAAGGGCGCGCACACCGTCATCGCTGCACCCGACGGCCGGACGGCCGTGCTGCCCTTTGCCCTGCCCACCCTGGCGACCGCCGGCAGCGGCGACGTGCTTGCCGGCGCGATCGTGGCGATGCTGGCGCGCGGGCTGCCGGCCTATGAGGCCGCGATTTGCGGCGCATACCTGCACGGTCACGCCGGCCTGCTCATCGCGCGCGTCACCGGCATGGGCGGCGCCGTGGCCGGCGACATCGTGGGACGGTTTGGCGAGGCGTTGCGGCAGTTGCAGTTGGGAAGCTAGGTGCTGGAGGCGGGATTGGCAGAGAACGTAAAGAGGAAGGCGCTGGTTTTCCTTTTCCTGGCCCTGATGATTACGCTGGTGATTGGGGCGGGGCTGCCACGTCTGAAATTCCAGCCAGGTATGCCTCTTCCCAGCCTTGGAGGCGGCCAGGTGGCGGTTGCAACATCCGTAGATGCGCCGGCGGTGGGAGTGACCGTCAATACCTTTGTATTTATGCTTTTCTTGATCATCATGGGGGTATTCTTGCTGGTTCTGATCTACCGGATGGTCAAAGGCACCGACTGGAAAAAACTACTGTCGGATCTGTTCTCCTTTCTAGCCATCCTCCTGGCTTTGGTCGTCATTCTTTTGCTGGCGCTGAGCTTGCTGCCAAAGTCGCAAGGGGCATTCGAGGCGGAACCACTCCCTCCACCCAGGCCGATCGTGACGGCACCGCTCGGTCCCGTGCCCCCGCTCGTGATCTGGCTGGTGGGAATTGGTTTATTCTGTACCGTTGTCCTCGCAGGTATCTGGATGATCCGCTCGAAGCACCGTTCCGTGCCCGGCCTTTGGGAGTTGGAAGCGGAAAAGGCCCGCCAGGCCCTTTTGGCCGGCGGAGACCTGAAAGACGTGATCCTCCGCTGCTATCAGCGGATGAGTCAGGCGCTGCAACAGGAACAGGGGATCGAGAGGGAGGCGTTCATGACCACCGGAGAATTCGAACGCCTCTTGGCCGCCAAAGGAGTTCCTCATGATCCCGTTCACCAACTCACCCAGCTTTTTGAGGCGGTCCGGTATGGCAATTGGCAGCCAAATGCGGGCGATGAACAGAGAGGGCTCCATAGTTTGGATGCTATCTTGGAGTTCAGCCATGTAGGAAAGCAGGAGAGCTGAGATGGGAAAAAACCGTCGTCTTCTCATCCTCCTGTTGTTTGTGGGGCTTCTCCTCTTCCTGGGGCTGGTCTTCCAGCAATTCTTGCTGGCCAATTTCATCCTGCCAGCCGCGACGGTCGCCTGGCTGTTCTTACGGATTTTCGTTTTGAGTATCGGCCAACAAGTTTACTGGTGGTTGTTGATCTTGTTGATTGTGCTTCTAGCCCTTATCCGCCTGTTTTGGGGAGCAGGAACGATCGAATCCTACCAGTTGTCTGACTCGAACCCGACTCTGGACCGGGTGAGTCATTGGCGGACCTCCATTCTTCTAGACTTACACGAGACCGGCGAGAGAAATATCCTCAAGCGGGACCTGATGTGGTTGCTCACCACCCTGCACACAACGAGGCAGCATGGTTCCGCTAATTATGAGATCGAAGCGGCGATAAACCAACACCAGATCCCTGTACCCGAAACCATCTACACTTTCCTGTGTGTACACGAGCCGATGGCTCCCAGGCAAGCCTTCCTTAAGCATCCCGTTGGATCCATCAAACAGACTCTCCGATCCATTCGACTGGCGCCAAAAAAATGGATCCGCAGGTGGAGCGGGCGCGAAGCTGTGGAATACTATCGGGCAATTGATGAAGTGCTCATCTTGCTGGAAACCTCGCTGGAGATGAAATATGACGATGAATCAGTCGGCACCCATGACCATTGAGGAAACCGCGACCCTGTGCGCCCAGGTCATTGGAGAGATTGAAAAGGCTGTGGTCGGTAAGCGACAGGTGCTCAGCCTTATGATGGCGGCCTTTCTCTCTTCCGGCGGTCACATTTTGCTCGAAGACTACCCCGGCCTGGCCAAGACCTTGATTGCGAACAGCTTTGCCGAGGCATTGGGGATGAACTTCAAACGCATACAGTTCACCCCCGATCTTCTGCCGGGGGATATCACCGGCGGTTATGTATACAACAGTAATCAGAATCAATTCTTGCTGCGCAAAGGCCCGATATTTACCAATATCCTTCTGGCCGACGAGATCAACCGGGCCTCTCCGAAGACCCAATCGGCCCTGCTGGAAGCGATGCAGGAACACCAGGTGACGCTCGAAGGGGAAACCCAGGGATTGCCGATACCCTTTATCGTCATTGCCACTCAAAACCCCATCGAGTATGAAGGGACCTTTCCCCTGCCCGAGGCCCAGCTCGACCGGTTCATAGTCAGGTTGTCGATCGGTTATCCAAAACCGGAAGAAGAAGATGAGATCTTGAAGCGGCGGGCCGACCGGAAGCAAGACGGAGTGAGCCTGAGGGCCGTGATCACCCCGGATATCTTCTTGTCCATGCGGGCCGCGGTCGAGGAGGTCTACGTGCACCCCGATGTGCGCCGCTACATGGTCGATCTGGTGGCGAAGACCAGGCTGAGCCGTCAGGTCGTGGTGGGAGTCAGCCCGCGCGGGTCGCTGGCATTGTTTAAGCTGGCCAGGGCCTGGGCCGCAATGCATGGCAGACGCTATGTCACACCGGATGACGTCAAGCAGTTTACCCATCCCGCCCTGGCTCACCGCGTCATCCTGGACCCCAGCCTGTGGGAAGTGAAGACCACGGATAGAGCGGTGATTGATGCTGTGGTCCAATCCGTCCCGGTGCCGGTGCTCCCGCCCGAACAATGACTCACAAAGCCTTGATCGTCGCTCTGCTCAGCTTTGGCCTGCTTCTGGCAGCCCTTATTGCGCGCAACGGGGACCTGGCCTTGATGGCACTGCCTTTCCTGACTTATCTGGGAGCAGGTATTTTGACAGCGCCATCGCTTGAGAAGATCCGATTGAGAGGGACGCGCTCCCTGAATGTTACCCCATGCGATGGAAATACCGCCATCGAAGTGGGGGTGACCATTCACAACGACGGGGTGGGGATGGTTCCTCTCCGGTTTTCCGATCTACTCCAGCCAGGCATGAAAGTCACTGGAGGTGACCCTCACCAATGGGCGGTATTGGCTGCTGGAGAAGAGACGGAGCTTCGATACACCTTCCAGGCGGAGCGCGGCAGTTTTCGCTGGGAAACCCTGCGAACGGTGGCGAGTGATCCCTTCGGACTGTTCGAAAGCGAGCTTGAGCTGCCCGCCAGCGCTGAGCTTCAAATTCAGCCCAAAATAAAAAGGTTCCGGCCGATTCCCTTGCGGCCCGACAGTACCCTCCATTCGCCAGGCTCGATCCCTGCCCGCCTGGGCGGAAGCGGCACGGACTTTTGGGGGGTGCGTGAGTATCACCCCGGCGATTCGCTGCGTCGGCTCGACTGGCGCCTGACTGCGCGGCACCCCCACCAATTCTTTACCAAGGAATTCGAGCAAGAGGAGATTGCCGATATCGGGCTGATCCTGGATGCCCGTCAAAGGATGGATGTTCGGGTTGGGGAAGACAGTCTTTTTGAACACACCCTCAGCGCAACGGCCTCCCTGGCCGAAGCCTTTCTACACCAGGGACACCGGGTCAGCCTGCTCATCTTTGGGGATAAGATGACGCCGGTGTTCCCGGGATATAGCAAGGTGCAGTTGAACCGGATCTTGCGTAACCTGGCGAAGGTCAGGCTTGGCCCGGACAGCTCGCGCCTTAGCCTCGGGTTTCTGCCGCTGCGCATGTTTTCAAGCCGCGCGCTGATGGTGATCCTCAGCCCGCTAGAGTCCGGCGATTGGCCGATCTTTTCCCGTCTACGGGCTCGCGGCAACGAGGTCCTGCTCATCTGTCCCGATCCGATTGATTTTGCGCTCCCGAGCTTCGCTCAGGACCTTCCCGGCCGGCTCGGGGTACGCGCGGCCCGCGTGGAGCGCCGCCTGGAGCTGCGGAAAATCGCCCAACTTCACATTCGGGTGATAGATTGGCAGGTTGATCAGCCCCTGTCGCCCCTGGTCCATAATACGCTTCGCCAGGCGCGTGGACTGCGGGGGTAGGATGGAGCCAAACGAATGTCTCTTCGAAGAGTCCTTTTCCCATTTTGCCTGGGGATTTCGCTGGTCTGCCTGGCCGGTGGCTATGGGATGACCGCGCAGTGGCTGGGAGCCGGAGCTGTTCTTTTGCCGATCCTGGCTTTGTTGTTCTCTAAGAAGTTGGCAGCCGCCTGGTTGCCTCCGACCTGCCTGGTGAGCCTGGTCTGTCTCGCCGCGGCCGGCTTGCTCGAAGGAGCTCCAACTTTCCTGATGATCCTCGGCGCGACAGCCGCGTTGGCCAGTTGGGACCTGATGAATCTGGATCGTTCCATGGCAGGCAGTGCGTCCTCGGAAACTGTAAGGCGGTTCGAAAAAAGGCATGCCCTCTCTCTGGCTATTGCCCTCGGGCTTGGGCTGCTCATGGCAACGAGCGGGAAGCTTTTCTCCCTCCAGATCCCCTTTGCACTATTGATCCTTCTGGTTCTTTTTGACCTGTTCAGCCTCGACCGCGTGTCCCGTTATCTGGGAAACCGAAACGCTCGTGGTTAGCCTTGGCCCATTTGTTCACGGGCTTTATAGATGCTGGATGCTAGAAAAAGAAAGCTGGACACCAGATGCGATGTCCAGCTCCTAACTTCCAGCCTTCCAGCCCTCACGCCGCCGGTGTGGCTATCTTGGCCTGCGCCTCTTCTACCGCCTGCTGCGCCTTTTTGACGTTCTCCGCCAAGACGATGCGCCCGCGCTCGGTCACTTGCGTCACCTGGCCGCGCGTGCCTTCGACGGCCTGTTGCGCCTGGGTCTTGGCCTGATCGGCCAACCGGGCCGCCTGGTCCTTCAGCTCGATGCCCTTTTCCTGAATCTGGCCTCGCAACTCCGACCCCGAACGCGGAGTCAGCAGCAAGGCTGCCGCCGCGCCGGCCATCGCGCCGATGATGAAACCGACGAAAAATTCACCGCCGCCGTTGTCGCTCATCTGATTTGCCTCCTTTACGCCTGGCTACGTCCGTTTCGGCCACCGCGGCCGAATAGTGTGCTCACGGCCTGGCGCGCGCCGGCCGCGTAACTTGACACCTTCACCACCGGTTGCACCAGGTGGTCGGTCATAAAAGTCGCCGTCCCGCGTACTGTGCCCACCGTCTCCTGAGTCGAGTTCAGGATCGGCAGCACTTCCTCACGCAGCAGCTTCACCAGTCGAATGACCTGGATCACCAACACGGCCAGCAAAACGCCGATGATGATGGACTCCAGGGCCAAGATGATGATCGCAACGTCTCGCGCTATTCCCATTGGACACCTCCAGACATCCGCAGTGTATCACAGACGCCGCGTTTCGCAAAGATACACGCTAACCCTTACTGCCTTTTCCCGGCGGAGCGACCCGCGGCACGGTATGCGTCTTGCTCGCCGCCCGACGGCCTCGCTGAAAACGTCGCCCCACCGCGAGCCCGGCCGCGCAGCCCAGGGTGCCCCAGATCAACTGCACGTCGCCCAGGCGCAGATCGGGCAGCCTCAGCCCCATGCCGAGCGCCTGCCCGACGGCAAAGCCGGCCAGCCCGGCCAGCACGTCGCGGCCCAACTGCCGCCGTCCGCCGCCGCGCCAGAGATGGAACAGCAAGCTGACCGCGACCGCCAGGAACGCGCTCAACCACAGCGCGGGTGAAAGCGCCATGTCCAGCACCCAGTCCAATGCCTGATCTTGCCATCCACCCATAGAGTCTCCCTCACCGGCAGTCGAGTTTCATCATCATGGCTTCCAGGTCGCCCGGCGACGCACCGCCGGGCGGTTCATGCGTCACCCAGTCCGCGCTGTAGAGGCTCGCGTGTCGGGCCACGAAAACGATCGGCGACGTCACTTCCTCGCCGCCTCTGTCAAAGCTGCGCCGCTGCGTCAACCGGATGCACCAGACGTCGGTAGGCGGAAACGGCAACGCCTGGTAGCCCCTGGAACCCATGCCGGTGTAAGCATAGTTCGTCTGAAACGCGGCGGTATCGCCGAAGGTGAGGCCGCTCATCGTCTGGTTGAACGCGAATGGCCGCGTGGCCCGGCTGACCGATGCCACTTCCACCGTGCCGGACACCGCTACGCCGCGATATGCGACGTAGTGATCCAATTCAGCCCGCCAGCCGGTCGCGCCTCCGCTTCTGATCATGGGCAGGAGCAGCGCCCCGAGCAGGATCAAGCCGATCACCAACGACAATCCTACCAAAACCAGCGTTCGTCTCATGGCGCCTCCTCGGCCTCATCGCCAAAACGAAACACGCAAGGCTATCCCGATCCCTCATTCGCCTCGCCAATGGTCCCGCCGCCCAAACAGACCTCGCCATCATAAAACACCGCGGCCTGGCCGGGGGTGATGTCGCGCAGCGGCGCGACAAAGGCGACCTCGACCCCTCCATCGGCGCGGGGCGTGATCGTGGCCTGCGCGGGCGTTGCGTGGTAGCGGATTTGCACCTGCGCGGCGAACGGCCCGTCGGGTGACTCGCCCGCGATCCAGTTGACCGGTCCGGTGCGCAAGACATTCCGGCCCAGTTCGGCCACGACCCCCACGACCAGCGCGTTGCGCGCCATGTCCAGTTCCAGCACGTAGAGCGGCTGCGTCGCGGCGATCCCCAATCCGCTCCGCTGGCCGATCGTGTAGAACGGCAGCCCGCGGTGCGTCCCGAGCTGCCGGCCGCTGCGATCCAGGATCGGGCCGGTTCGCACGGCTTCCGGCGCGTGGTCGGCCAGGAAGCGCCGGTAGTCCCCGTCAGCGACGAAACAGAGGTCCTGGCTCTCGGCGCGCGCTGCGGTGGGCAGACCGCGTTCAGCCGCCAGACCGCGCACCTGGGGCTTGGTGTATTCGCCTACCGGAAAAAGCGTCTGGGCCAGGTCGGCCTGGCCGAGCACGCTGAGCACGTAGGACTGATCCTTCGCCCGGTCCGCGCCGCGACAAAGCTGATAGCAACCGGCCGCATCACGGCGCACGCGGGCATAGTGTCCCGTCGCCAGGTATTGCGCGCCGAGAGTGCGGGCATAGTCCAGCAGGTAGCCGAAGCGAATCTTTCGGTTGCACATCAGGCATGGGTTAGGCGTGCGCCCGGCCGCATATTCGGCCACGAAGAAATCTACGACGGCTTCCCTGAACGGCCTCTCGGCGTTGACGACGTAGAACGGAATGCCCAGCCTATCGGCCACCGCGCGGGCGTCGTGGACGGATTCGAGGGAGCAGCAGCGGTTGGCAGATTGCAGATTGCGGACAGCGTGCCCCGCTTTTTCGGGAATTGCGGGTGGCGGATTGCTCTGGAGGTGGAGAGCCGAATCGCCTTCAGACCACAGCCGCAGCATCACGCCGATGACGCGGTAGCCCTGCTCGACCAAGAGCGCGGCCGCCACCGAACTATCCACCCCGCCGCTCATCGCGACGACGACGGTTGGTGCATCGGGAAATGGGTAAGTTGGTAGATTGGTAGGTTGGTGCATCGGGAGCAGCGACCTTGTTTCCTTAATTTCGCAATGGCGCAAAATCCACTTTTAGGCGTCTGTCATTCTGAGCGGATTTACCCCTAACCTTTTGCGACAACGAGAATCCAGCGAAGAATCTCCTCCCGCGACGAGACCCTTCGCTGGATTCTCGCCGCAACGCACTTCACGGGACCGGCTCGCTCAGGGTGACAAAACGGATTTTGCGGTACTGCCTTATTCCCTTGTTTCCTCGTCTACCCGTTTCCTTGTTTACCCCGAATTCGCGACACAATCCCCGGCAGCCTCTCGATCACGAACTCCACGTCCGCCTCGGTGTTTTCGCGCCCTAACGTCAGGCGCAGCGCGCCCAGGGCCGCTTGCGGATCGTAGCCCATCGCGGTCAGCACGTGGCTGGGGGTGGGAGAGCCGCTGGCGCAGGCCGAGCCGGACGAGGCGGCCACGCCGGCCAGGTCGAGCGCGATCAGCATCGGCTCCGCCTCGACGCCGCGAATGACCAGGCTGACGTGGCCGGGCAGACGCCGGGTCGGATGGCCGGTCAGCTCGGCGCCTGGGATGCGGGCAAGGAGGCCGCTCGTCAGCCGATCGCGCAGAGCCGAGAGACGCGCGGTCTCGACTTCCCGCTCGGCCTGGGCGATCTCCAGCGCGCGGGCCATGCCGACGACGTAGGGCACGTTCTCAGTGCCGGCGCGGCGGTTGCGTTCCTGGCTGCCGCCGGTCTGCGCTGGCTGGAGCCGGAGGCCGCGGCGCATGTAGAGCAGACCCACGCCCTTCGGGCCATAGAACTTGTGCGCCGATAGCGCCAGCAGGTCCACGTTGAGCGCCTGCACGTCCAGCGCCAGATAGCCGCCGGCCTGCACCGCGTCGGTGTGGAACGGGATGCCGCGCGCCCGCGCGAGCGCGGCGATCTCGGCCACCGGCTCGATCGTGCCGACCTCGTTGTTGGCGAGCATCACGCTGATGAGCGCGGTGTCGGGGCGGATGGCTGCGGCCACGGCCGCCGGGTCCACCAGCCCGTGACGATCCACCGGAACGTAGGTCACGTCGCAGTCGAAACGCTCGGCCAGATCCGCGGCGGTGTGAAGGACAGCGTGGTGCTCGATCGGCGTGGTGATGAGATGCCGGCGACCACGGGCGGCCTGGGCCAGGGCAACCCCGCGCAACGCCAGGTTGTCGCTCTCGGTGCCGCAGCCGGTGAAGACGATCTCGGCCGGCTGGCAGTTCAGCACGCGGGCGATGCGCGTCCGTGCATCTTCCAACGCCGCGGCCGCACGCCGGCCCAGTCCGTAGATGCTCGACGGATTGCCGTAGGCTTCGGTCCAGAACGGCGACATCGCCTCCAGGGCACGGGGATCAACCGCTGTGGTGGCCGAATGATCGAGATAGATCACTTTGACTCCCTTTCCTGACTACCGATCTCCCAGTCTACCAATCTACCGACGTACCCTTCCCATTTTACCGTCAAACCACCTAACCACCAAACCACCCGATCCCGACATGACGGGCATCATTGACCCCCGTTCAGGACGTGTGCCACAATGCACTTGCCATGTCCGGAAGGGCAATCCCTCCGGCATCGGTTGTTGTGCCCGTTTATTGACTGCGTGCCAGGGAGGACCCGCTTCCCTAAGTGCGTCGGGCCTGGCACGTGCCATGCGGACAGTCATTACTTTTTCAGGGACGTGAAACGATGCTTGAAATGTTCACCGAACCGAGGGGCGTTGCCGTGATCGGCGCGTCCACCAGCCCTGGCAAACTGGGCTACCAAGTCCTCCAGAATGTCATGCAGTACGGCTACGAGGGCGCGATCTACCCTATCAATCCCACTGCGCCCGAAATCCTGGGGTTGAAGGCCTACCCCAGCGTGATGGAGTGCCCCGACCCTATTGATCTGGCCGTGATCCTGGTGCCCAACAAGGCCGTGCCCGGCGTGATGGAACAATGCGGCAAGCGGGGCTTGAAGGGCGCGGTCATCATCACCGCCGGCTTCCGTGAAGTCGGTCCCCAGGGCAAGGCGCTGGAACAGCAGGTGATTGACATCGCCCGGCGCTACGGCATGAGGATCGTCGGCCCGAACGTGCTGGGGATCATTGACACCGTCTGCAAGCTGAATGCCTCGTTTGCGGCCGGCATGCCGAGGCGCGGCAAGATCGCCTTCATGTCGCAATCGGGCGCGCTGTGTACCTCGATCCTCGACATGGCGTTGGGCCAGGGCATCGGCTTCTCCCGCTTCTACAGCATCGGCAACAAGGCCGACATCAACGAGCTGGACCTGGTGAAGGCGTGGGCCGAGGATCCCGAGACGCGGGCGATCATGGGCTATCTGGAAGGCATCACCAACGGCC
>JAPLHB010000059.1 GCA_026389845.1 Chloroflexota bacterium | reverse complement strand
CGGTAGTTCCAACCGCTGCATGGCAGCCAGCAGCAGCGGAAAATCGTCAATACGTTCGCTGGTAATCGTAAGCTCAGTTGTCATGCCCTGAGCTTACCAGCTAATTCGCGATTACGCTAGAAATTCCAGCGAATGGACAGTTTCCTTCTACCGGCCCTTGACCGGCGCCAACGGCAGATAGCGCGACACCGGGGCGACCGGCATCTGCAAGGCCGGGTCGCCGAAGAGCGTCATCGTCGAGATCAGATAGTTCATGCCGTACTGCGCATAGAAGCGCTGCTTGGCGATCGTCAGCGCCCGGCCCAGCTCGCGCACGCCGTCCTTAAAGAAGACGTCCATCAGGATGCGGCGGAACGCGTGCATATCGTCGCTCAGGGTCAGGCCAGAGGGAGAGATGGCCGCCAGGGAGCCGCCGCCGGCCTGACGCTGCATGATCTCGGCCATGCTGAAATCGGCCGGGGTGGAGAGGGCGAAGTAGCCGTCCAGGCAGTTGAAGGTCATCACGATGGGCAACTGGCCGGCGTTGTGCAGGCCGGGCACGTCGGCTGTGCGCCAGATGCTCTCGTGCGTCCAACGGGTCGGCGCGCCGTGGCCTGTGTATTGCACCAGCAGCACGCCGTCGTTGATCGCCGCGGCGATGGCTGCGCGTCCGCTCGCCGCGTCGGGGACGGTCTGGCCCAGGTAGATGCGCAGCGCGCCCGCGCGGAGATCGGCCGGCAGCCGGGTGGCGATGATGTCGTCGGAGAGGGCCGGATAATCGCCGCTTTCGTCGGGGTTATCGGCCACGAAGAGGGCGCGCTGCTGCCAGGGTTGGCGACGCAGCGTCTCATCGTAGCTGACGATTTTGTCCACTACCGTCTGCGCTTCGGCCAGGGTGTTGACGGCCAGCCGGCCCACCGCCACGTCGGGCACGTCGTCGCCATCGAGGTCGCCGTAGCGCGCGTCCGCGGGCACTTCGCCCTGCCAGGGGTCGGCCCACGCCAGGTAGGGCGGGATCGGGTTGGGTTGGGGCGGGTAGATGGCCGGGTTGAAGCCCTTGAAATTCCAGTGCCCGTCGCCGAGCAGGGTGAGATATGCCGGCGCGGGGCTGGGCCAGTGGCCGGCGGCCCAGGTCAACATGGCCGGCACGGCCTTGGGATGGTAGATGCCCTCGTTGAACTCGTCGTAGACATCCTGGATGTCGGCGATCAGCGCCCGGCGGCCGTGGGCGCGGTGCCAGGCGGCCAGGCGATCGGCGGCCGGGGTGAACTCGGCCGGGGCCACAATCACCACGTCGGCGCCCTCCAGGGGCGCACGCAAGCCGGTCGGCGGGCGCAGCCGGATGCTCGCCGGCCGCAGCGCCCGGCTTTCCTCCTGCAACCAGTAGCGTGCCCCGGCCGCACCTTCGGCCCGGAATCGGAGCCGCACCGCGGCGCCATCGGCCTCGGCCGTGGCGCCGATCAGCCGCTGGGGCTGCGCCGGGTCCGAGATGTCCCAGATCGCCACCGCCGCCGAATTCCACCCGCCGGCGAGATATTCATGCGCGCCGGTAGCTTCGGCGGGGAAGGCCAGGCGGCCATCCCAGGCGCGGAATTGGCGGCGGTAGTCTATTTCCCAATAATTGACATAAATATCGTCGGCGTAGATGCCGGGCGGATTCAGCGCGGCGACGGTGACGGTGTTGGCCCCGCTGACGAGCACGCCTGCGGGGACGGTCGTCGTGAAAACCTGGCGCACCTTACCATCCCAGGTCTGATCCACCAGCGCCGTGTTGCCGAGGGTGATGGCCGTGCGATGATCGGGCGCGATGTGGTCGTCCCAGGACCGCGCGATCTCCTCCAATCGTAGGGTGGCGGGCAAACCGGGCGCGGGGAAGGGCACGGTGTAGGGGAAGGTTTGCGTTACGACGGCGCCGATTTCGGCGGGTTGGACGCGCGCCCAAAACCAGGTGTCTTGCGTGTCCAGGGTCAACGTGTGCAGTGTCCACCAGACAAGGGACTGTTCGGCGTGGACGGTTTCGGGAAAGTCGGCCGGCGGGGTCAACGTGTAGGCGGGGGTGGCGTCCACGTCGGGCACGCGGGGGCCGGGCGCGGCGGCCGTCACCAGCCAATAGACGCGCTCGTCGGTGTATTTCTGCTCCATCTCCGGGCCGCGAAACTTTTGGCCGAAGAACTCGATGAAGTCCCCGGCGTCGAAACGGCCGTCGGTCGCGCCCGTCACGCGGAGCGCGGTCGGACTGCCGAGGCTCTCCATGCTGAACGTGTAGGGGTCAATCGTTGCAAGATCCACTCCGGCCGCAGTCAGATCGGTGGGGGTCAGCCGATAGAGGCCGTCGGTCGTGACGCCGAGGCGCACGCGGATTGCCGCGGCGGGCGCGGCAATCGCGGCCGGCGCGGGCAGCAGGGCGGCCAGCATAGCCAGGAGCAGCAGACAACGCATCTGGACACGCATCACACGATCTCGATCCCTCCGCCCTCCGCCACGTCCCCGATCCCCCAGGCCTCCTGGCCGCGGTCGGCGCAGAAGGCGAGGAAGGTCGGGAGGCGGTCGGCCGGAACGGCGACGAGGAGGCCGCCGGAGGTCTGCGGGTCGTGCAGGAGCGTCTCCTGCCAGTCAGCGACGGGGCGGGTGTAGGCGACGAGCCGGTTGTAGAAGCCGTGATTGTTGTGTGCGCCGCCGGCGAAGATCCACGCTTCGGCATACTGCAAAGCGCCTGGGAGCCACGGTAAGGCGTCGAAGCGGAAGCGGAAGCACACGCCGGCCGCCTGGGCCATCTCGGACGCGTGGCCGATCAGCCCGAAGCCGGTGATGTCGGTGGCCGCGCGGACGCCCGCGGCCTGGGCTGCCTGGGACGCGATCCGGTTGAGGCGGGTCATGCTGGCGATCGCCGCGTCCAGGTGGGCCGGTTCGACCGCGCCGCGCTTGACCGCGGTAGTGATGGTGCCGGTGCCGAGCGGCTTGGTGAGCACGAGCGCGTCGCCGGGCCGAGCGCCACCTTTGGTCAGGATGCGGTCGGGGTGTACCCAGCCCGTGACAGCCAGGCCGTACTTCGGCTCCTTGTCCTGGATGGTGTGTCCACCTGCGATGGCCGCGCCGACCGAACGCACCACGTCCGCGCCGCCGCGCAGAATCTCGGAGAGCAGGTCGGCGGGCAGGTCGGGCGGGAACGCGGCGATGTTCAGGGCGAAGAGCACCTCGCCGCCCATCGCGTAGACGTCGCTCAGCGCGTTGGCCGCGGCGATGGCGCCGTACTCGTAGGGCGTGTCCACGATCGGGGTGAAGAAGTCCACCGTTTGGATGAGCGCCAGGTCGTCGTTCAGGCGGTAGACTGCCGCGTCGTCGGGCGCGCCGAGCCCCACCAGCAGGTTCGGGTGTTGCTCGGCCGGAAACAGATTGTCCAGTGCGCGCAGTACCTGCGCGAGCTGCTCCGCGGGCAGCTTGGACGCTCAGCCTGCGCAGGAACTGAGGGAGGTGAGTTTGATGATTTGTTCGCGAGTCAATCAGCAATCCTTTCGATGCTTGGGTAGATGCCGAATCTGACCAGGTCTTGCACATCAACGGTCATCTGATTCCTCCATTCTATTTCACTCACCCCGCAGGGCGACCGCCTCGGCCATCTGATGGAGGGCATTATACCCGCGAGGGGAAGGGTGGGTCAAGCGACCGGCGTCCAATCCCAGAACCAATACGCCAGCCCCTTCCACGCGCCCCACCGCTCGAACGCGGCTTCTACTTCGGTGCGGCCGATCGGCTGGTTGCCGTGCCACTCTTGGGAGACCATCTTCATCGCCCACGAATCCACGGGGATCGCGTCGTAGCGGCCCAACAGCATCAACAGGTTGGCGACGGCGTAGTCGCCCACGCCCTTGATCGAAAGCAGCCGCTTGCGCAGGTCAGGGGTCGGCAAGTCGCTCGTCTTCAGCGCCTCCAGGTCGAAGCTGCCCGAAGCGACCGTTCGCGCCAGGGCCAACACGAAGGGCGCGCGGAAGCCGAGCCTGGCCTGGCCGCGGAGCGTCGCCTCGTCCGTGGCCGCGATCTGTTCCGAGGTCGGGAAGGCGCGGCGGGCCGGATCGGCAGGCAGGGGCGAGCCGAACAGCGTCACCAGGGCCTTCACCATGCGGATCGTGCCCGACCAGGCCGTGTTGACGGTCGTAATCGTCTTGACCGTATCCTCGAACAGAGTAGCCGAGCGGAGCACGCGGCCCTGCGCCCGCGTCTCCGTGTGAGCCAGCTTCGGCTCGTGCCGTGCGGCCGCGTAGAACGCGGAGAAGTCCATGTTTAGTCCGAACATCCACGTGACCTGGCGCGTCACCTCGGCGCGTTCGGCGTCGCTCAGGCTGTCGTCCACTGCCACCTGCACCCCATTCGGCGCCTCGACCAGGCGCAGCTCGAGTACGCGGCCGGCGCTCAACCGCGTGACGTAAGCCAGCATGCCGGCCTCTTTGTCCCAGGTGCAGGGTGCCAGTTGCGGCCAGCCGTGAGAGTTGACGACGGCGGCGAAGGAGAATGGCGGCCGGGCCGTGAGTATCAGTTGCATTGAAAAGGATCCTTTCAGAACAAATACGTCGCCCCCACCACTCCTGCCATGAACTCATCCGGCATCTCGGTGGCGAAGCGGCAGATGGCCCGAAAACCGGTACAGTGGGAGGGGACGATCAAATGCGGGCCGAAACTTTTGATCTCGACGACGGTGCGCTGTACGTCCTCGGGAGTCGCCGCGGCCAGGTGGAACCCACCCAGGATGGCCCAGACCTGCTCGACGCCGCTGATCTCACGCGCCCAGTTGACGGTGTTGACGATCCCCGAGTGCGCGCAGCCGGAGAGGATGACCAGCCCCTTGTCTTCGACGTTGATTGCGATCGCCTGGTCCTCCTCGATGCGGTCGGGGAGGAGTTGGTCGCCATCCCGATAGACCAGCACCGAGGAGATGCCCGCCGTCTCGAAGCTCCGCCGCGGGACCGGCCCGGTGGTCCAGCACCCTGGCCCCAGCGCGTATGCCCCATCGGCCAGGATGACCTCGGCGCCGGCCGCCTCCCACTCGGCGCGTGGGGGCGGGAGCATGGGGCCGTACTTGCTGCCATCGCGCCGCCTGGCCCAACGCTCTCGGAACGCCGCGGAATTGGCGATCACAGGCACGCGACGCCCTTCGGCCCAGCGGCGCAACTCTTCCGGTGGGGCGTCGCGCTTCCATTTACGCGGCTTGGGTCGGAGATCCATGGCCTGGAGCACGTCGGTCAGGGCTGCGGTGTGATCTTCGTGGCCGTGGCTCAACGCGATCTTGCTAATCTGCGCCGGATCCACCTTCATGCGCCGCATGTTCTCCAGCAGCGCGATGCGCGTCACGCCGGCGTCCCACAGGATGCGCACGCCGGCCGCCTTCAGGTGGATCAGCGCTGCGAAGCCATGCTCGGCCAGCAGCGGCGCATCGGTGAAGTACTTTACCGACGCGGTGGACTTCACGATGAGATCGGCCCGGTTGTCCACCAGCACGGTGATCGCGACGTTCTCGGTGACGCCAAACTCTGCGATCTTGTTCATCGTCGCACCTCCTCTTTTGGGAACGCGGATACAGGCGGCGTACTTTGTGACAGAGCCGATTATACCCCGACTGCGCGATTATTGCCACCCTGCACAGGCCTGTATCTCATCTGTGGCTGCCGGCGAACGGGTGAAGTTCATCTCGGGGTTGCGATCAAAAAGCCCCCCCGCGGTTTTTGCGTTCTGGTCCAGCACGTGTATAATATATCCAAGAGGTCAGACCTCTTACAACCTTACTATGCGTGCTACAGCGCTGGCTTCCAGGTGAATCTGTTGAACCCACCCGCCCAACTCCGTGTGCGAACCGATCAACGCCCGCTCTATGCGCAGGCGAGCGAGGCCCTGCGTAAGCTGGTGCAGGGCAACGGCTACGCGCCGGGCGATCGGCTCCCCTCCGAGATCGAGCTTTCGCAACGCCTGGGCATCTCGCGGCCAACGCTGCGCGAGGCGCTCCACCAACTGGAAGAGGAAGGGGCGATTGTCCGCAAGCACGGCGTGGGCACCTTCGTGGCAACCCCGCAGCCGGTAATCGAGGCCGGCTTGGAGATCCTGGAAAGCATTGATCGCATGGCCGAGCGCCGCGGGTTGAGCACGGCCATGAGCGAAGCGCAGTTGGAAGAGCGCTCTGCAAGCGATCGGGAGCTAGAGGGACTAGGGATCAGGGGCCCGGTTCAGGTAACCGTGGTCACGCGAGTGATCATGGCCGACGGCGAACGCGTGGCCCGCTTGACCGACGTAGTGCCGCAGAAATACCTGAGCCAGGCCGATGTGAGCGAAGGCTTCCATGGCTCGGTGCTCGATCTGCTGCTGGCGCGCGGCTGGCCGGTCCTCTCACACTCGCGCACCGAGTTGGCCGCGGAAGCCGCCGATGCTGATCTGGCTCGCGCCCTGCACATCCCGCGCGGCGCCCCGCTCCTCCGGCTGGAGGCAAAACTTTATGCCCAGGACAACGGCGTGGTGGATTATTCCACGAGCTATTTTGTGCCGGGGTATTTCAGATTTCACGTTGTACGAAGGATTGGCTGACACGTGCGGCGTGATGCGTGCTACGTGAGAGGAGATGGATTCTCGCCGCAGATCACGTATCACGCATCACGTTTCACGTTGATCCCATTCCCGTACTCAACCAGCGAAACACACACATTCACATCAAGGAGAGTACACAATGCGCAGTTTCATGGGCCGCGACATCCTGTCGCTGAAGGAATTCGAACGGCAAGAGTTCTTCCGGGTGTTCGAGATTGCTGAGCAGCTCGAACCGATCGCCCGCAATCGTCGCAATAGCGACATGCTGGCCGACAAGACCATGGTGACGGCATTCTACCAGCCGTCTACCCGCACCCGCCTGGCGCACGAGGCGGCCATGCACCGTCTGGGCGGCCACGTCACCGGCTTCTCCGACGCCAAGATGACCCGCGCGGGCGACTGGTATCAGGAGTCCATCAAGGACACCGTCAAGATGCTGGAGTTCTACGGCGACGTGATCGTCATGCGTCACTTCCAGCAGGGCGCGCCGCACGAGGCCGCGAAGTGGGCCTCTGTGCCCATCATCAACGGCGGCGACGGTTGGGGCGAGCACCCGACCCAGATCTTGACCGACCTCTACACCGTCCTCCGCGAGAAGGGCCGCATTGACGGGCTGAGGTGGGTGGCCGTGGGCGATATGCGTATGCGCACCATGCACTCGCTGGGCTACGCCCTGTCGCAGTTCGACTGCCCGATCACCTTCGTGGCCCCGCCCGACATGGGCCTGATGCCGGAGTTCAAGGAAGAGCTGCGCCAGTACAGCGTGAACTTCAGTGAAGCTGAGCACGTCGAGCAGTGCATCGCCGGCGCCGACGTGATCCTGGTCGAGCCGGTCGTCCAGCCCGACTACACCAAGAGCCGCCAGGAAGCCGGCGAGCACGGCATGACGCCGAGCAACTACAAGATCACCCGCGAGCTGCTCTCCACCAAGGCCAAGTCCGATGCGATCCTGCTGCACTCGTTGCCCCGCATGGACGAGATTCCGCCCGATGTGGACATCACCCGCTGGTCCCGCTACTGGCAAGAGGCGTTCAACGGCGTCGTGATGCGGATGGCGCTGTTGGCGTTGGTGTTGGGCGCGGTGGAGTAACGGGGTAGATAAGGAAACAAGTAGATAAGTAGACAAGGGCCTTGTTTCCTTGTCTACTTCGTCCTTGTCCACCCCAACTAGGCAAAGCTATGATGACGATCAAGGAATGGGCTGCCGAGTACCGGCTGATCAACGAGACCGAGTGGGAGGACCGCAGGCAACGGCTACCGCAAGAACCGGTAGGGCAGAGCGTGCGTGCCTATTTCGACCTTGCGCGCTTGGCGCAGACCCTTTCCGGCTCGGCGGACGAGCCGGCTGAGCTTTGGCCGTCGCGCATGGCGTACTATCGCGAGTTGGTTGGACGGTGGCAACGGCTGGCGGAGAGGCAAGGACATGCTCGTCAACCCTGAAGCGCTGCGCGTCGTCGTAGATTTCTTGAATCAGCACCGGATTCCCCACATGGTCATCGGTGGATTGGCCAACGCCGTTTGGGGCGAAGTGCGGATGACCCGCGATGCTGACTTCAAAGTCAGCACCGAGATGCTACCGTCTGACTTTCGCCGCCTCGTTCTAGGTCGCTTCCCTGAACGTCAAACCGGCCTGCCGCCACACCTGCGTAGCTCGTTCGTGATTCATATCTGGGCCATGCCCGACGTGGCCGTAGACCTGCTGATGAGCGTCTTCGACTACGAGCGACAGGCTATCGCGCGGGCGGTTGATGCCACGATCGAAGGCATCCCCGCTCGTGTCTGCACCGCCGAAGACTTGATCATCCACAAAGCCATTGCCAACCGGACGCAAGACTGGATGGACATCGAAGGCGTCCTGCTACGTCAAGGCAACAAACTGAATCTAGTTTATCTTCGGGATTGGTTGGCGCAGTTTGCCGAGGCGCTGGAGAATCCGGAACTGCTGACGCGCTTCAATGACCTGTATGACCGAGTACGAGAGTAGACAAGGAGACAAGTAGACAGGGAGCCTTGTTTCCTTATCTATTTGTCTACCCCACAACAGGAGATTCCCATGCAAACCTACCTTCACGGTCGCGACCTGATCGGCGACCTGGATTTCAGCAAAGAGGAAGTTGAAACCGTGTTGGACGTGGCGTTCGATCTGAAGCGCAAGCGCGCGCTGAACGAACCCCACGCGTATCTGCGCGATAAGGTGCTGGCGATGCTGTTCTTCTTCAGCAGCACCCGCACCCGCGGCTCGTTCGAAGCCGGCATGGCCCAGCTCGGCGGCCACGGCGCGTTCATTGATTCCAACACCACCCAGATTTCCCACGGCGACACCCCGAAGGAGATCGGTGAGATCTTCGGCCGCTACTTCGACGGCATCGCCATCCGCCACTGCGATTGGCTCGATGGCAACAAGTACCTGAACGCGGTCGCACAGGCGTCGCGCGTGCCGGTGCTGAACATGCAGTGCGACATCTACCACCCCTTCCAATGCCTGGCCGATCTGATGACCATCATCGAGAAGAAGGGCCGCGATCTGCGTCGCAAGAAGATGGTCGTCTCCTGGGCGTATGCCGCATCGTACCTCAAGCCGATCTCGGTGCCGCAATCGCTGATCCTGCAGATGCCGCGCTTCGGCATGGACGTCGTCCTGGCCTACCCGCCCGAGTTCAAGCTGATGCCGGAGATCGAGGATGCCGCGCGGGAACAGGCGCGCAAGTTCAAGACCGGCTTCGAGATTATCAGCGATCCGAATGGCATGGAAGCCGCCTTCGCGGATGCCGATATCATCTACGCCAAGTCGTGGGGGCCGCTGCTGACCACCAGCGATAAGGTGGAGGGCAAGAAGATCCAGGACTCGTACAAGCATTGGATCACCGACGAGCGCAAGATGGCCCTGGCGCAGCCCGACGCCATTTACATGCACCCCCTGCCCGCCGACCGCAACATCGAAGTCACCGACGGCGTCATTGACGGCCCGAACTCGGTGGTTTACGACGAGGCGGAGAACCGGCTGCATGCGCAGAAGGCCGTGATGGCACTTACCATGTAGTGACAAGGGACTAGGGACTGGGGACTAGGAGGGGCGCAAGTGGAGGAAGGGCAGGGAGAGAAGGGATTCGAGGGGCTGGCGAGTTATCAACATGGGCTGCGCTTGTTCGAGGCCGTATATCGTCTGGCGGCCCGATTGCCGGCCCATGAACGATACAACCTGGCGGATCAGCTCCGGCGTGCGGCGTTGAGCGTGCTCCTGAACGTCGCTGAGGGCTACGGCCGCTACCACTACCTGGATAAACTGCGCTTCTTCTATATCGCGCGTGGATCACTGTGCGAAACCCTGAGTGGGTTTATCGCGGCACGTCAGGCGGGCTACATCGAGGATGAGCAACTCGCCTGGGCGCGCAATATCGAGGCTGAGACCGAAAAATCGCTCAACGGCTACATCGGCTTCCTTCGCAAACAACAACAAGGAGGCGCGGAGTACGGGCACAAGCTACTCCGCGAGGATGGCCCCGAGTACCACGTCTCGCTTCTCGCCGGCAGTGAACCACCGGAGCACGTAAATCCTGATCCCTAGTCCCTGATCCCTAGTCCCTAGTCACCCGTTAACCCGAAAAGAAACCATAGGAGCGAAACTCATGACCTCCCAAACTAAGAAAGTCGCCGTCGTCGCCATCGGCGGTAATTCGCTGATCAAGGACGCCAGGCATCAGACGGTCGAAGACCAATACCAGGCCTCCAAGGAGACCACGTATCACATCGCGGACATGATCGAGGCGGGCTGGGACGTCGCCATCGGCCACGGCAACGGGCCGCAGGTCGGCTTCATCCTGCGCCGCTCGGAGATCGCGGCCAAGACCGAGGGGATGCACGAGGTGCCGCTGGATGTCTGCGGCGCCGACAGCCAGGGCGCGATCGGCTATGCGCTGCAACAGACCCTCCAGAACTGGCTCTTCCAGCGCAAAATCAACAAGAACGTCGCCACCGTCGTCACCCAGGTCCTGGTGGATCGCAACGACCCGGCTTTCAAGAACCCCAGCAAACCGATCGGCGGCTTCATGGGCGAAGCCGAAGCCAAGCGTCGCGAAGCGGAGATGGGCTGGTCGGTCGTCGAGGATGCCGGGCGAGGTTGGCGCCGCGTGGTCGCGTCCCCGTTGCCCAAAGAAGTGGTAGAGCTGGACACCGTCAAGGCGCTCATCAATGCTGGCGTCGTCGTCATCACAGTCGGCGGCGGCGGCATCCCGGTGATTGATCC
>JAPLHB010000182.1 GCA_026389845.1 Chloroflexota bacterium | reverse complement strand
CTTCTGCCACTGGACGCGATTGGCCTCCATGGCGTGGGGCATCATGCAGACGTCGGTGAAGTAATTCATCAGCCCCATGCTGGGATAGGCCCCGGCCACCAGCAGGATCATCAGGATCGCCGCCAGTTCCCTGCCCGACAGCGCCAGCCCCCGCCGCAGCCGCGACAGGATGGGATTCACCGCCAGCACCAGCAGGATCAGCAGGCCCAGCAGCGCCGTGGGCATGTAGCTGGACACCATGCGGGTCTGGTCGATGACGGAGTCGTTGAAGTAGCTGACGGCGGCGATGGCCGCGGCCAGGAGCAACCCCAGTATCACCGAACGAAACGTCACCGCGGCGCCCTTTCATGAATTAAGGCTCGTGATTGTCATCGCCCCTCGACGGCGCGTCAAGAGACAAGGCGGCGGCCCTATCTTCACTCGGCCTTCAGTCCCGGTTGGGTGCCGTGGCGTGCGGCGCCGCCGCAACCACGAACCCACGGCGTTAGAAATGTCCAGGGACGTGGTTGCGGCTGCGCCGCAAACCACGAAGATATGAAGAGAGGGCATCCTCCTGGCCCTTCGTGTAAAACATGGATCTGTCTGGCGTGACGGTCCAAGTCTTCAACCAGGTTAGGAGAATGCCCATGACAACGTATCACATCGGAGCCGACGTGGACAGCAGAATTACAGAACTGGCCGTTGTGGGTGGCCCAACGGTCACGCACTTTACTGTGCCCACGGCCATCCCTCCCTTGATGGAGGTCCTCAAGGCGATCCGCAGCCCGAAGGTCCTGGTCATCGAGGAAGGTCCGATGGCCGATTGGTTCTGTCGGCACTTGCGGCCGGTGGTGGATGAGCTGGTGATTTGTGACCCTCGCCGCAACAAGCTGATCTGCGACGATGGCGACAAGACCAACCGGATCGACGCCAAGAAGCTGGGGGAGTTGTCGCAGGCGAAAATGCTGCGCCCGGTCTACCACACCGACGCCCAGGACCGCGTCTGTCTCAAGCAATGGGTGTCGTTGTACGCCGACCGGGTGATCCAGGCGGTTCGTGAGATCAACAAGTTGCGGGCACGGTGCCGGATGTGGGGGGTCCATCCGCCAGCGGGAGCGTTACGGAACCTCCAACGCCGCGACCCGTGGCTCAAGACACTGGATCCGGCTTTGGCCGGACAACTGCGGCTGCTGTTCCTGTCGTTCGACGCGGCCAGCGAGATCGTGCTTCGTTGCCGGCAGGAATTGGCCCGGCGTGCCAAGGCCTATGAGATTGTCGCCCGGTGGCAGGACATGCCAGGGGTGGGTCTGATCCGGGCGATCACGTTCCTGGCGTACATGGACACGCCGTGGCGGTTCGCCACGCGCAAGAAGGCCTGGCGGTACTGTGGTGTGGGGCTGCAGCGATACGCCAGCGGGACGGACCGCTGGGGCCGGGAGAAGCCGGGCACGCAGCGTCTGGCCTGGGCGGCCAACAAACGGCTGAAGAACGTGGTGATGGGTGCCACGATGAGCGCGATTCATCAGGGCGACAATGTGATCGCCCTGGGATACCAGCAGCGGGTGGCCCAGGGGATGTGCCCCGGCAACGCCCGCCATGCGATGGCCCGCAAGCAGGTGGATCGCATGATGGCGATGTGGAAAAAAGGCAGCGCGTACAGCCCGGAATTGGCGTGAGCGGATGGAACTGTCGGTGCGTTGGCAACAGGAACACAATCACGGTTGGCAGGATGGTAGGCCTGAGCCCCTTGGGTGCCTTTGGGCGGCCGGCATCGTTCGGCCATGCCCCCAACCACGAATGGGCCGGGCCTCTTTGTACGTCCGAATGATCTTCATGGACCCGCATGCCCTGGGAGTCCCGCATAGGCGCATGGCGACGGCCGGTGCCGGCCGATCCCTCATAGCAGAAAGAGATCGAAAAGACCCTCTGAGTGTTCCCCGTGCCGTTACAAGCCGACGGACGCCGCAGGCGACAATACGGACAACGCGAACTGCAGGGCGATCGGCGTAACTCTGTTGACGGGCCCTCCCGTCCGCCGGTCGAGGATGCCTTCGAAGTCAATCTTCGAAGGAATGGAAGATTCTTTTTGACTTCTCGCTCTTCATAGGCGGCACCCAGGCATACGCTGAAACTGGGGATGAGTCAGGTCGGCCGGAGAGATCGGGGCGCGGGCGGGGGCCAGGCCAAGCCTGGAAAAAAGGCTTCGGGTTCTCACCGACACTACCAGTTGTATGCGGTTCGAGGGGGCCACTACTCGCGCAGACGAAAATAATTCCGGAAAATTTACAAGACGTTATGACGCCATGGGATGACGGTGCGACCGGCCGGAATTCTTTCGAAAAGGGTTGTAAAATTACCCTGTATTAAGAGGAGATGTATGTTTTTTCGGCCGCCGATGAGGGCGGATCGGGAGAGGGTTGACATGGGAAGAAAGGCGGCCTCGCCGGCGGACGGGCC
>JAPLHB010000154.1 GCA_026389845.1 Chloroflexota bacterium | reverse complement strand
GACGGAGGTAGCCTATGCAATGATCCCCAAGCAACGGTATGGTATGTCATTTCGCCAGTCCTTCCAACGGGATTTGGACAAGAACTTTCATGAGGAGAATGCAATGAGCACCAAGAAACTGTTCCCCGTCGTCGCAGGCCTGCTGCTGGTAGTCATGCTGGTAAGCGCCTGTGTGGCTCCCGCGGCCCCGACTGCGGCTCCCGCGGCCCCGACTGCGGCCCCTGCCAAAGCCGCGGCCAAGCCCTACATCCCCGTGATTTCCAAGGGCTTCCAGCACCAGTTCTGGCAAGCAGTCAAGGCCGGCTCGCTGAAGGCCGCCGCCGACTTCAACGTAGACATCACGTTCGAAGGTCCGGAGACCGAGGCGATGGTTGACAAGCAGATGGAGATGCTCCAGGTTGCTATTGACAAGCACCCCGCGGCGATCTGCTTTGCGGCAGTGGACAGCAAAGCGGCGATTCCGTTGCTCCAGAAGGCCAAGGCCGCCAATATCCCGGTCATCGGTTTCGACTCGGGCGTGGACAGCGACATCCCCGTGACGACGGCTGCAACCGATAACGTCGCTGCCGCCGCCAAGGCCGCCGATAAGATGGCTGAACTCATCGGCGCCGCCGGGGGCGAGGTCGCCATCATTGCGCACGACCAGACCAGCCGCACCGGCATTGACCGCGTCAAGGGCTTCACCGATGAGATCAAGGCGAAGTATCCCAAGATCACGATCGTGGATACGCAGTATGGCAAAGGCGATCAACTCATCTCCACCGATATCGCCAAGGCCGTGATCGGGGGGCACCCGAATCTCAAGGGTTACTTTGGCGCCAACGAAGGCTCGATCATCGGCGTCCTGAATGCCGTGACAGAGCTGAAGAAGGAAGGCAAGCTGGTCGTGATCGGCTACGACTCCGGCAAGCAGCAGTTGGACGCGATCCGCAGCGGCGTCGAGGCCGGCGCGATCACCCAGGATCCGATCGGCATCGGCTACAAGTGCGTCGAGGCCGCGGTCAAGGCGATCAAGGGCGAGACGCTGCCCAAGACGATTGACACCGGGTTCCATTGGTTCGACAAGACCAACATTGATGCGGCCGACATTGCGCCGTTGCTGTACCAGTAAGAGAAGTAGCGATTGATATCGCGCCCGGAGGGCTAAGAGCCTATCCGAAAACCTACCGAGGCAGCTCCCATACCGCCGGTTGCGGGCGTGGGCGCCCGCGCTACTGGTTGTCGGATAGATTCTAGGGAAATAGAGAAGGGACTGCCCGCTTGCCTGGGACAGCCCCTTCTCTTTTGCCCATCTCCCAGGTTTGACAAGTCACATCCTTTGTGATAGGTTACGGGTAACATGTTACCCGTAACACATAGTATCAGTAGATCACGATTTGACAGCAGAGCAGGCTCCCACGCCTGCGGGCCGGCGGCATGGGAGCCGCCTCTGCAAGGAAACTGTGATCTACTGAGTATCGGTAGTATGTCGGCCTGAGTGGCCGGCTCGACTTCAGGTGTGTGACCATGAGCACCATCCGCGATGTGGCAGCGCGAGCGGGTGTTTCCACCATGACCGTCTCGCGGGTCGTCAATCACTCCGGCTATATCAGCCAGGAGACGCGGGAGCGCGTTGAGGCGGCCATTGCCGAGCTGGGCTACGTCACGAACACCCTGGCGCGCAGCCTCCGCTTCAAGCAGACCAAGACGCTGGCGTTGGTCATCACCGACATCACGAATCCCTTCTTCACCACCATCGCGCGCGGGGTCGAGGACGCCGCCAGCGACCGTGGGTTCAACGTCATCTTCTGCAACACGGACGAATCCGAAGACGAACAAGTCCAATACCTGACCGTCCTGGTCCAGAAACGAGTGGACGGTGTGCTGCTGGTGCCCGCACGCAGTTCCGCCGAGCCAGTGGCGTTTTTGCAGAGCCAGGGTGTTCCGGTCGTGGTCCTGGATCGCCGCGTGCCGGACTGCTGCGTGGATTCGGTGCGCTGCGACTCCGAGGCAGGCGCCTACCGGCTGGTCGGGCTGCTGTTGGAGCTGGGCCATCGGCGAATCGCGGCCCTGAGCGGCCCGGAGCAGGTCTCGACGGCCTTGGAGCGCGTTCAGGGCTATCGCAGGGCCTTGACCGAGGCCGGTCTCGATGCCGGGGCAGCGCAGGCGTATCACGGCCCCTTCACTCAGGCCGGGGGCTATCGCATGGCGCAGGAAGTGTTGGCCGTCGTGCCGCGGCCGACGGCGTTGTTCGCCGCCAACAACTTCATCGCCATCGGCGCTTACCGCGCGCTGGCCGACGCCGGGCTACGGGTGCCGGATGATGTCGCGCTGGTTGCCTTTGATGATCTGCCTGCGGCGCTGGTGATGGAGCCGTTTCTCACCGTCATGGCCCAACCGGCGTACGAGATGGGCCGCCGCGCCACCGAGCTCCTGTTGGCGCGTCTGGTAGGCAGCGATCCCTCTGCATCTCAAGAAGTGATCCTGCCCGCCGAGCTGATCATTCGCCGGTCGAGCGGCCCCCGCTTGTCATGCTGAGCGGGTCGTTCCCGTGTCTTGGTTGCGGCGAGCTTCCGGCGAAGCATCCGGTGTCGCAAGTTTCTGAGCAGTTTCCCATGCCGGGCGCGTCGCCACAGGGCATGAAAACGGGCCGCGGATATTCACGGATGGACGCGGATTTTTCCCTTTATCCGCGTTTATCCGCGCACATCCGCGGCCTATTCTCAGAACAGCGGGGCGACCTCGGGCCTCTCGTTACGGCGTGAAACCAGCGAAGAATCCAATATCTAATATCCGTTACACCTGGAGCCTTCCATGTCCCAAACCCTCATTCATCTCGTCCCTGCGGCCTTTTCCGATCGCGAGCGACCCCTGGTAGAACACGGCCCGCTGACTGCCAGCGCGTTCCGCTTCGACAGCGGCGTGTGCGGTCTGCGCTTGAAGAACGAGCTGGGCGAGCTGGTCATGCTGCCGTTCCAGGGCCAGCAGATCTGGTCGGCGACATTCGGCGGCCGGAACCTGACCATGAAGTCCATGTTCAGCCAGCCGAACGTCACGCGCGTCTACCTGGAGACCTACGGCGGCTTTCTGATCCATTGTGGCGCGACGGCCATGGGCGTGCCGGCCGGCCCGGACACGCATCCGCTTCATGGCGAATTGCCCAACGCGCCGTATCAGAAGGCGTGGCTGGTGGTCGGAGAGGATGCGCGGGGGGCCTGCATCGGCCTCGGCGGGGAATATGAGCACATCGTCGCGTTCAGCGACCACTACGTCGCCCGCCCCGAGGTGAGACTCTATGCCGGCTCGACGCGTTTTCCGATCGCCATCAGCGTCCACAACCTCAAGCGGACGCCGATGAACCTGATGTACCTGGCGCACGTCAACTTTCGGCCTGTGACGAACGGCCGGCTGATCTACAGCGCGGCGTGCACGGCCGAGCACGTGCGCGTGCGCAAAAGCATCCCGTCGCACATCCACCCGCCGCCCGGCTATGCCGAGTTCGTGGCTGAGTTGGCCGAGCATCCCGAACGACACAACGTCCTGGCCCCTGGCCTGGCCTTCGACCCGGAGGTGGTCTTCTTTGTGGACTACCTGGCCGGCGCGGACGGTTGGGCGCACACGATGCAGGTGCACCCCGACGGCTCGGCCGACACCCTCGCGCACCGGCCCGATCAACTGGATCACGGCGTCCGCTGGATCTCCCTGACGCCCGACCAGGAGGCGCTCGGCATGTGTCTGCCTGCCACGGCCGAGCCGGAAGGTTTCCACGCCGAGCAGGTCAAGGGCAACGTCCGCAGCCTGCCGGGCGGCGCCACCGTCCGCTTCGACATGGAGGCCGGTTATCTTTCGCCGGCCGAAGCCGCAGCGATGGCGGGTCAGATCGAGCGGATCGTGGCCGGGCGGTAGCGCATCAGCCGCGGGGGGCGAAGCAGAGGCCGGGTTTCTCGACGCAACCCGGCCTCTTTTCGACTATCGAATACAGCCTCGACAAAGCGCAGCGGATTGAGCGTCGCGTCGCTGTTGGCCTGACAGAAGTGAAAGTACGCGAGCGCGTCACGGCCCAGGCGCGGGCAGGGATCGGACGCGACTTGGCCCAGGCTCATCTGCACCAGCCGCGCCGCCACCGCGGTCTTGCCGCTGCCGGGCGCGCCGGTCAACAGAAACATGCGCGGCGCGTCCTCGGCAGCCAGCCAACGATCCATCTCGGCGAAGACCCACTCGCGGCCTGTGAAGTCGCGCGTGCGGTCGGTGATGAAGGCGGAGAAGTTGATAACGGGAGTTGGCATCATGCGATCCTTTTGAGCTATCGGCAAGGTACGATGGATGCGAGGCAGTATTATACACCGCAGCTTGTACTTTGCAAGCCGATTTACGTCAGGCCATTGACGTAGTGCCTATCCGAATAATTGCAGCGCGGGCTCCCATGCCCGCAACCGGCGGCGTGGGAGCCGCCTCCACTGGTTATCTGGATAGGCTCTTGGTTTGACAGGCTGCTCCGTTCGTGTTATATTGTAACTCACTAACCGACCGGTTAGTAAGTCATCTCGGAGGCGCTATGAACATCGCAGACAACCGTACTCGTAACCGCATTCTCCTCGTGCTCTTCCTGGGCGTGCTGATGGGCGCGTTGGACATCGCCATCGTCGGCCCGGCGTTACACTCGATCAAGACTACCTTCGCCGTGGACGACCGCTTGCTGGCCTGGACTTTCACGATCTACGTGCTGTTCAATCTGATCGGCACGCCGCTCATGGCGAAGCTGTCGGACATCTTTGGTCGCCGTGGGGTCTATGTGGCCGACGTGATCCTGTTCGCCGTGGGATCACTGGTGGTGGCCCTCTCGCCGAGCTTCCCGATCCTCCTGGCCGGGCGCGCATTGCAAGGCTTCGGCGCGGGTGGCATCTTCCCGGTGGCGAGCGCCGTGATCGGCGACACCTTCCCCCCGGAAAAGCGGGGCAGTGCGCTGGGACTGATTGGCGCGGTGTTCGGGCTGGCGTTCATCATCGGCCCGATCCTGGGCGGCGTCCTGCTGATCTTCGGCTGGAAGTGGCTCTTCGTCGTCAACCTGCCCGTGGCGCTGGTCGTCATCGTCATGAGCCTGCGCCTGTTGCCCGCGACGCGCGCACCGGAACGCAAGTCTTTCGATTGGCAGGGCATGGCGGTGCTCAGCATTTTGCTGGTTGCGCTGACCTACGGCATCAACCAGATTGACACGGCGCATTTCGGCGCTAGCTTGATCTCGCTGAACGTCTGGCCCTTCCTGGTGTTGGCCGTGCTCCTGGTTCCGGTCTTCCGGCAGATCGAACGGCGTGCAGCCGATCCGGTGCTGCGCTTGAGCTTGTTCGGCACGCGGCAGGCGGTGTTGGCGAACGCGCTTTCCGCGGGGGCCGGCCTGGGTGAGGCCGGGCTGGTCTTCATGCCTGCGCTGGCGACCGCGGCGCTCGGCATGACCGGCTCGACGGCCAGCTTCATGCTGATGCCGGTGGTGCTGGCGATGTCGGTCGGCTCACCGATGGCCGGACGCTTCCTCGACCGTCTCGGCTCGAAGACGGTCGTGGTGACGGGCGCGGCGCTGTTGGCCGCGGGTATGGCCCTGCTCAGCCAGGGCGCGACCAGCCTGACGCTCTTTATCGTGGCGGGCGCGCTGATCGGCCTGGGGCTGTCGGCCTTGCTCGGCGCACCGGTGCGCTACATCATGCTCAACGAAGCGCCGGCGTCCGATCGCGCCGCGGCGCAAGGCTCCATCACCCTCTTCGCCAGCGTCGGCCAGTTGATCAGCGGCGCGGCGGTGGGCGCGGTGGCCGCTTCGCAGGGAGGCGGCGTAGCCGGCTATAGCGCGGCTTATCTGGTGATCGGCGCGGTCGCGGTGGTGTTGACGTTGCTGGCGTTGAGCCTCAAGGGCCGCGCCGCGGAACTCGCGACGGCGAAACGCAGTACACGGTCGTAGGGGCGGGTTTGGTTCGCATCAACGGCGGAGCGTTCGTCATGGCGAGCCGTGGATGCGTCCACAACACCCCGCTGCGGCGATAAACCCGCCCCCGCATTCGCATCGCGGAACCGGGGAGGCGGGTTTCGCGTCCGTTGATGGGGGGCGTGCCATCGTCCACGCTCGTGCGGGCAATGATTGTCCGGCGTCCCGCGGGGAAACCCGCCCCTACATTTCGCGTCGCGGTCGTAGGGGCGGGTTTGGTTCGCATCAACGGCGGAGCGTTCGTCATGGCGGGCCGTGGATGCGTCCACAACACCCCGCTGCGGCGATAAACCCGCCCCTGCGTTTTCGCATCGCGGAACCGAGGGACGGGTTTCGCGTCCGTTGATGGGGGGCGTGCCATCGTCCATGCTCGTGCGGGCAATGATTGTCCGGCGTCACGCGGGGAAACCCGCCCCTACATTAGGTCTCCAGGAGGCGCTCATGCTATCCACCGTACCAGCCATTACCCGCGACCGCATCATCGAGCAGGCCACGCGCCTCTTCGTGAGCCGTGGCTATCACGCGATGTCCATGCGGGAGATCGCCGAGGCGGTGGGCGTGACCAAGGCCGCGCTCTATTACCATTTCAGCGACAAGGAGGAACTCTTCCTGGCGGTCTTGACGGCCAGCCTGGATCGCCTCGCAGCTATCATCCATGAGGCGCGGGCCGCAGGCCGGACGACGCGCGAACAGGTGGGCGGGATGCTGCATGGCATCTTCGCACAATCTCCCGATCAGCGCGCGATCGTCCGGCTGGCCCGCCAGGAAATGGCGTGCCTGAGCCAACCGGCCCTGGAACAGTTTGGTCGCCTCTACCAGGCCAGGTTCATCGGCCAGGTGGAGGCGATCCTGGCCGATGGCGTGGCGCGGTGCGAGCTGCGCGAGCTGGATCCGCGCCAGGCCACGTGGCTCCTCCTGGGGATGATCCTTCCCTTCCTCGACACGTCACACGACCTGGACGTCGGCGCCGCGGATGCGGCGATCACGTTGGCGCTGACAGTTTTCTTTGAGGGAGCGGGCGTTTAGCGTAAAAGGGGAATTTGGCATATGATGTACCCGGAGGTGACGCCCATGCTCGATCCCGCTTTCATCAAACCCACCTACGACGGCCGCTGCTTCCCGGCCATCCCGCACAGCATCGCAGGGCTGCTCGGCGCTCCGCAGAAAGTCGCATTGGCGCCGGAAGTGCTCGAGGGCCTGGCTGGCGCTTACGATGCCGTCGTCCTCTTCCTGGTGGACGCCTTCGGCTGGCGGTTCTTCGAGAAGTACGCGGACGACTATCCGGCGTTGCGGCGTTTTCGCGAGACAGGCGTCGCGACCCGGCTGACGGCCCAGTTTCCCTCCACCACGGCCAGCCACATCACCTGCCTGCACACCGGTTTGGACGTGGGGCAGAGCGGCGTGTACGAGTGGCAATATTACGAGCCGCAGCTCGACGCGGTCATCACCCCGCTGCTTTTCTCCTACGCCGGCACGACCGAACGCGACCAGCTCAAGGCGGCCGGCGTGGATCCGCGCCGCCTCTACCCGAGGCGGACGCTTTATCACGCGTTGGGGCGGCAGGGGATCGCGTCCTACGTTTTCCAGCACCGAGCGTTCACGCCATCCACCTTCTCCAATATGATGTTCGCTGGGGCGACGATAGTCTTGGGCTATAAGACCCTGCCGGAGGCTTTGATCAACCTGCGCGCCCTGCTAGGCGAACAGCGGGTGCCATCCTACTACGTTCTTTACTTCGGTGACTTCGACGGCATCGGACACGAATACGGGCCGAATTCCGCGCAGCTCGCGGCGGAGTTGGACGCGTTCCTCACGTCGTTGGAACGGCTTTTCCTGAGAAGATTGAAGGTCAGGGCGGGGCAAGGGCTTTTCTTGCTCACGGCAGACCATGGGCTGGTGGAAACCAACCCGGCCGCGACGATCTACCTCAACACCGACCGCGCGTTCTCCGGCATCGAGCGGTATCTGAGAACCGACCGGCAGGGGCGGACGCTCGTGCCGGGCGGCTCGGCTCGTGATGCGTTCCTGTACGTGCGCGCGGGGATGTTAGACGAGGCGCAGGCCTTCCTTGCTCAACGGCTGACCGGGCGCGCGGTGGCTTACCGGGCCGCCGACATGATCGAAGCAGGCTTCTTCGGTTCGCAGCCACCCTCGCCGGAGTTTCTGGGGCGGGTCGGCGACCTGGTGATCCTGCCGTATCGCGGGGAGGCGGTCTGGTGGTACGAGAAAGACCGCTTCGAGCAGAAGTTCTACGGCCATCACGGCGGTCTGACGCCGCAAGAGATGGAGATTCCGCTGCTGGCATGCGCCTTTTGATCGAAGAACGTGTCATTCTGAGCGGCTCTGCTCCGAACCTCTCGCGGCGGCGAGAGAAAGCGAAGAATCTCCTGAAAACGAGGAAGCCATGACCCAAACTCTGCTCCGTCACGCCGATGTGATCAGCCTGGACGCCGAAGGACGCGTGTTGCGCGATGCCGAGGTCGCAATTGTGGACGGTCTGATCGTCGCCGTAGGCGCTGCGCCGGAAGGCTTTGCGCCCGATGAGACGGTGGACAGTCGCCATCACGTCATCATGCCCGGCTTTTTCAACGCCCACACCCACACCCCCACCACGCTGCTGCGCGGCCGCGCCGGCGGACTGCCGGTCGAGCGCCTGTTCAACCCCCGCTGGTCAGGCGCGGACGCCCGGTTTGGCGATCTGGGCTTGACTGCCGAGGACGTTTACTGCGGCGCAGCGCTCGCCGCCGTCGAGATGATTCGTGGCGGCACGGTCGGCTTTGCCGACCACTTTTTCTTCATGGATCAGGTGGCGCAGGCGGTCGTCGAGAGCGGTCTGCGAGCCAGCCTGGCCTGGTGCATGTTCGGCCGCGAAGAAGGCGAGATCGGCGCAGACTTGGGCGGGATCGCCGCCTTCGTGGAACGCTGGCAGGGCGCGGCCGGTGGGCGGATCAAGACGATGCTTGGACCTCATTCGCCCTACGCCTGTACGCCGCAATTCCTGGCGCGGACCGCGGCCGTCGCGACCCGACTGGGGGTCGGCATTCACATCCACGTGGCCGAAACCCAGGCCCAGGTGGAGCAGGCGCTGGCAGCGTATGATTTGACCCCGGTGGAGTTACTCGACCGCAACGGCGTGCTGGATGTCTCCGTGTTGGCTGCCCATGGCATCTATCTGTCGGATGTTGACCGGGCCATCCTGGCCGACCGGGACGTGACTGTCGTACAGTGCCCCACTACCCACATGCGGCTCGGCCTGGGACTGACGGACGCCACGGCTCTGCTGACGGACGGCGTGGGCGTGGCCTTGGGGACTGACGGCGCACTCACCAGCGGCTCGCTCGACATGCTGATCGAGGCGCGCCACGCCGCGATGATCCAGAAGCAGCATTGGGAGAACCCCGACGCGTTGGCCGGCGACCTGCCGTTGCGGCTGGCGACGCAACACGGGGCGCGCGCGCTGGGCTTTGCCGCGAGCGGTGAGATTGCGCCCGGCCACGCCGCCGACCTGATCTTGCTAGACTGCAACAATTCGCGGCTGTGTCTGCGCCACGATGTGGTTGCCAGCGTGCTTCATGCCGCCGAAAGCGCCGACGTGAGCGACGTGATGGTGGCCGGCCGCTGGCTGATGCGCAAACGACAGTTGCTCACCCTGGACGAGGCGCGCATCTTGGACGAAGCCGAGCGCCGCGGCTTGTAGTGCAAATTGCCAATTTGCCTACAGATGAACTGACGACGTTTTCTTTGACAGTTTGCTTCATTCTGCGTACAATAGGCCAGTTGAGGACTTCCGAAGTCAGACTTGACTTCGGAAGTCTTGTTGATACCTTGTGAACGACCCGGCGAGGAGGGGTTTTCATGGCGAACTTCACGACTGAACAGCTTCGCAACGTAGCGTTGATCGGCCATAGCAGTTCCGGTAAGACCACGCTGGCAGAAGCGATGCTTTACGACACGGGCGCGACCAACCGGCGAGGGCGCGTCGAAGACGGCACGACGGTCGGCGACTGGGACGAGGAGGCGATCCGGCGCAGAATCTCGGTTGCCACTTCAGTGCTGCCGTGCGAGTGGCAGGGCCACAAGATCAACGTGCTGGACACACCGGGCTTCATTGATTTCGTCGGCGAGGCCAAGGCGGCCGTGTCGGTTTGCGATTTCGGCCTGGTGTTGGTGGACGCTGTTTCGGGCGTCGAAGTGGGCACCGAGTTGGGGTGGGGCTACCTGGATGAGCATCGTCTGCCGCGCGCGGTCCTGATCAACAAGATGGACCGCGAGAACGCCCATTTCCTGGATGTCTTGGGGCGCATTCGCGAGCGATATACCGGGACGATCGTGCCGGCCCAGTTGCCCGTCGGTGAGGGTGGCGAGTTCAAGGGCGTCGTTGACCTGATCGCATCGAAAGCGTACCTGGGCGAGGCCGCCACGCCGGCCGAGATTCCCGCGAGCATGGCTGGGGCCGTGGCCGAGGCGCGCACGCAGTTGGTCGAGGCGGCCGCCGAGGGCGACGACGAGCTGATCATGAAGTACCTGGACGGCGAGGAGCTGACCGGCGAGGAGATCGTGCGCGGTCTGCGCACCGGCATTGCCGCCGGCAATATCATCCCTGTCTTCTGCGGCTCGACGGTCAACAACCTGGGCGTGCGCCCCTTGATGGATGCGCTGGTGGCCTTCATGCCCAGCCCACTCCAGGCGCCCGCGCGCAAGGCTGTGCGCGAGGATGAAACCGAAGTCACGCTGCCCGCCGACCCCAACGGCCCGCTGGTCGTCTACATCTACAAGACCGTCGCCGATCCCTACGTCGGCAAGATTTCCTATTTTCGCATCTTTTCGGGCACCTTCCACGGCGATTCACGCGTCTTCAGCCTGCCGGCCAGGAGCGAGGAGCGCATCAGCCAGGTCTTCACCCCGCGTGGCAAGGAGCAGTTGCCCGTCCCGTACCTGGTCGCGGGCGACATCGGCGGCGTGAGCAAGCTGAGCAGCACGGCCACCAATCATACGCTGTGCGACAAGGCAAATCAGATGACCGTGCCGCTCCCGGTTTATCCCGAGCCGCTCTTTTCTGTGGCGGTCAGCCCCAAGACCAAAGCCGATTCGGCCAAGATGTGGCCGACCCTCACCCGCATCACCGAGGAGGACCCATCACTCTCCTGGCGGTTCGAGCCGGGCACCAGCGAGACGATTCTGTCGGGCATGGGCGAGATCCACATTGACCTGGCGATCCGCCGGATGGAGGCCAAGTTCGGCGTGGGCGTGACGGTGGCTGTGCCGAAGGTACCCTATCACGAGTCCATCACCAAGAGCTGCGCCGACTATCACCGCCACAAGAAGCAAACCGGCGGCGCGGGCCAGTTCGGCGAAGTGCACATGGAGATCAAGCCGCTGCCCACCGGGAGCGGGTTCGAGTTCGACACCAGCCGCGTGTTCGGCGGGGCCATCCAGAACAGCTTCTTCCCAGCCATCGAGAAGGGCATCCGGTCGCGCCTGGCCGAGGGGCCGCTGGCAGGCTATCCCGTGGTGGACGTGCGTTGCGAGGTCTACGACGGCAAGATGCACCCGGTGGACTCGAAGGATATCGCCTTCCAGATCGCGGGGCGCGAGGTGTTCAAGAAGACCTTCCTGGGCGCTGGCCCGGTGCTCCAGGAGCCGATCATGGAAGTGACCATCACCGTGCCCGACGAGTACATGGGCGACATCATGGGCGACCTGAATACCCGGCGCGGCCGGGTGCAAGGCATGGAGCAGAGCAAGGGCAAGGGTATCATCACCGCCCAAGCGCCGTTGGCCGAGATGCAGCGTTACTCGATTGACCTCCGCTCGATGACCCAGGGCCGTGGCTTCTACACCATGAAGCTGTCGCACTACGATGCCGTGCCGTCGCATATCGCCGAGGGGATCATCGCTGAGGCGAAGCGCGAGCGGACCGAAGGCGAAGAAGAATAACTTCCCGTTCCGTCCAATACAGACATGCCCGGCAGTCATTGACTGCCGGGCATGTCTGTCACCAGGCGGCTTTGTCGCCATCGCCTTGCTCTACGACCGATGCTGCAAAGGTACTTCCACACGCACCAGGGTGCCGCGTCCGCCGCGCGGCGAGGGTGAAATGAACTGGGCGCTGCCCTCGATCAATCGCGCCCGTTCGCGAATGTTCAGCAGGCCGAAGCTGCCGCGCTCGCTGTAACTGCTCGTCACTTTGTCAACGTCGAACCCCACGCCGTCATCCTCGATCTCGACCCAGAGGTTGCCTTTGTTGGCGCCCAGCCGAATGACCACGTTCTGCGCCTGCGCGTGCTTGTAGATATTGTTGAGCGCTTCTTGCACGATGACGAACAGGGTGCTTGCCACGCCTGGCTCAACGGCTTCGTCGGGCAAAGCATCCACATCCAGATTGGTCTGGCAGTGGGCGCGCTTCTGGTGACGTTCCACCAACTGTTTCAGGGCCGCGCTCAAGCCGTGGGTTTCCAGCACCAGCGGCCGCAGGCCAAACAGCAGGTTGCGGATTTCGTGATTTGCCTCCTGAGCCAGACTTTCCAGGAAATTCAGCTCGGCGGCCATACGATCGGGCCGCACGCCGAGTTGGCGGCGCGCCACGTCTATGTTTAGAATGAGGGCGGCCAAGATTTGCGCGGGGCCGTCGTGCAAGTCGCGCGCCAACTCGTGGCGTACATTTTCCTCCGCGGCGATGATGCGGTCGTGCTCTTCACGCAGCGCGGCGAACAGGCGTGCGTTGTCAATGGCCGCGGCGATGAGCGGCGCCAGGATGCTCAACCATTGCTCGTCGTGGGCCGAAAATGCACTGCCGTCTATTTTGTTGATGACCTCGGCCACCCCGATGGTTTTGCCCTTGACCTGTAACGGCACCGCCATGATCGAGTGGGTGCGAAATCCACTGACCTGATCCACTGCCACGTAGAAACGGGTGTCCGTGGCGACGTCGGGGATGATGATCGGCTGGCTGTGTGTGACGACCCAACCCGCAACCCCGCGACCCATGGGCATCCGGTGCTCGCGCAGGATCTTTTGGGCGGGCCCGGCAGGCACGGTGAAGACCAGCTCCTGCCGGGCTTCGTCAATCAGCATGAGGGTGCTGGCTTCGGCCTGGAGGACGTCGGCCATGCGTTCGGTGCTCTGCCGCAACACCTCCTGCAGATCCAGGGTCGAAGAGATCGCCTGGCCCACTTCATACAGATACCGGAAACGGCTAAGCCGCTCTTCGGTCGCGTTCAACGTGAAGCAACTGTGGCCTACTGCGGCCACGGCCTGGAGCGCGATGTAGAGTTCGCCGGCCGCCCGGTCGTCCCACCTGGCGCCAGGGGGGAATGCCAGCGCCACGACCCCGTCCGCCTGCCCCTCGTTGCCCCAGATGGTCACGCCCAGCAACACCTGATCGGGGGCGGGGCAAATTGCGATGGCTTGTTCTGGCTCGACGGGTGGCACCCAATCAGCCAACGCCGCCTGGCTGGCCGGCGTCAGCGCGCCAGCTTGCAGGTTCAGCGCGAGCGGACAGTTCAGATTCAGCCAGGTTCCACTCGCCGCGGCCGCCTCACGCAGGCCCGCGAGGATTTCCCGCCACAGGGTCGGAACGTCCGAGCTTCTCGTGGCGTTCGGCAGGCGGGTTAGAATGTCGCGGGCGGCAAAGCTCAGGTCGTGTGAGGTCGTCAAGTGATCACCGTGTAGGTATAGTTTACCTGACTATATCATACTTCCTGCGATACGGCAATCTTGTTGTTGGACAATGAGACTCAATTCGACTATACTGCGCCAGTTGAACGCACTTTCAGGAGGTAGATAGATGATCCCGCGCAACTTCCCGGGCAAGGGCAAAGTCGCTGTCCTAAAGACCCGCCCGGAAACCGTTCTCGAAGACATCGGCCGGTTGATGGACATGGCGGATTACCGCGCCGCCTTGCCGGCCGACCGTGAGACGATTCTCAAGATCAACATCTCGTGGCAGACCTGGTATCCGGCCTGCTCCAGCACACCCTGGCAGATCGAAGGGGTGATCCGCAAGCTGCAAGGCGACGGGTACCAGAACCTGTCGGCGGCACACAACAAGACCGTGGTGGTAGATGCCTACGTCGGCGAGAGCAATAACAAGCACAAGGCCGTGGTGGACGCCTACGGGCTGCGCAACGTCCATCTGTACGAGCCGGAGGTGCGCTGGGTGCGCTACACGCCCAAGGCGCCGATGCTTGTGCTGGACAAGATCTTTCCAGAGGGCATCCTGCTGCCCGAATACTTCTTCGACAAGAACATCATCCAGTTGCCCACGGTCAAGACGCACGTCTTCACCGTCATCACCGGCGCGATGAAGAATGCGTTCGGCGGGCTGCTGAACGAGAAGCGACATTGGACGCACGGCGTCATCCACGAGACTGTGGTGGATCTGCTGGCAATCCAACAGGAGATTCACAGCGGCCTCTTTGCGGTGATGGACGGCACGTTCGCGGGCGACGGCCCCGGCCCGCGCGCGATGCGGTGGTATGAGAAGGACATCCTCCTGGCCTCGGCCGACCAGGTGGCGATCGACGCGGTCTCGGCCAAGCTGCAAGGCTTCAACCCGTTGGATCTGCAATTCATTCGCCTGGGCCATGAGTTGGGGCTGGGCATAGGCGATCCGAAACAGATCGAGATCGTCGGCCACGACATCTCGGCCGAGGACTGGCATTTCGTCCAAGAGGACACCTTCGCCAGCAAGGGGCAAAAGCTGATCTACCACGGCGCGCTCAAGCCGTTCGAAAATCTGCTGCTGCGCTCACCGCTCGTGCCGTGGAGCTATTTCGCCTCGAACTTCTATCACAACGTCTATTGGTACCCCTTCGTCGGCCGGCCGCGGGTGCAGGCCGCGTTAGATACCAAATGGGGCCGGATGTTCCAAACCTATGGCGACGGCCAGGTGGTGATGCCTGGCATGGAACCACGCACGACCGCGGTCGCCGGTGCGACGCTGCTGGGGTTGCTCATCGCTGGCGGCCTTTTGCTGTTGGGTCGCCGCGGCGAACGAGACTGACGCATGCAGAATCGCGTATACACGATTGACCTCCACACGCACACATGTTTTTCTCCCGACTCGCAGACCGATCCGGCCGCTCTGATTGCGCGCGCGCGGGCCGTCGGGCTGGATCGGCTGGCCGTTACGGATCACAACACGATCGAAGGGGCGCTGGTCGCGCAACGGTTGGCCCCCGACTTTGTCATCGTCGGGGAGGAGATCCAGACCGCGACCGGTGGCGAGTTGATTGCTTACTACGTCCGGGAGACTGTGCCGCCCGGCCTGTCGCTGGACGAGACGATCCGCCGGCTGCGCGACCAGGGCGCGGTCATTAGTATCTCGCATCCGCTCGACCGGCTGCGTGACTCAGCGCTGGGCGAGCGGCATACGCTGGAGGTCATCACACGCGTGGACGCGCTGGAGGTCTTCAACGCTCGCTGCCTCCTCGCCGCCGACAATGGCCGGGCCGCGGAACTGGCGCGACTGCACAGGAAAGCGATCACCGCGGGCAGCGACGCCCACATGGCCGCCGAGGTAGGTCGGGGCTTCCTGACACTGCCGCCATTCGAGAATACCCCCGACGCATTTCTCGCCAGCCTGCGCGAGGCGACTGCGGGCGGTCGTCTTAGCGGCCCCTGGCCCCACTTCGCCAGTACGTTTGCCAAGCTGCGGAAACGTTAGAAGCGGTCCGCATGGTGGATACCACGAGGGAAGCTCGCATGGACACCAGTACCCTTCTCCTCGGTCTCCTTTTTTCCTTCTTCGCAACCGCCATTCCCACGGCGCTCTGGACGCGACTCGTCTGGTGGTGTGACCGCTATGAGCGCGAGCCGCTGCCGCTGCTGACGGCCGCCTTTCTCTGGGGCGCGATTCCCGCGGTCATCCTGGCGGTGGTCGCCGAGGGGATTTTCGGCGTGCCATTCGGCGGGCTGGGCAACGAGTTGGTCAGCGATGTGATCTCGTCCGGCGGGATCGCGCCGGTGGTCGAGGAGTTGGCGAAGGGCGCAGCCTTGCTGCTCATCCTGCTGCTCTGGCCCGGTGAATTCGACGATGTGCTCGACGGCATCCTCTACGGCGCGCTGATCGGCTTCGGCTTCGGCATGACCGAAAACGTGTTCTACTTTCTCGGCGCGCTCGATCAGGGAGGCTGGGGCAACTGGGGTATCGTGGTGCTCATGCGCAGCGTGCTGTTCGGGCTGAATCACGCCTTCTTTACGGCGTTCACCGGCGCGGGATTGGGCTATGCGCGGATGGCGACGGGCCGCTTCGGCCGGCGCACTGTGCCGCTCATCGGCCTGGCCGCAGCGATCGTCGCCCATGCGATCCACAACCTCGGCGCTTCGCTGACGTCCGCCGCGCCGGCAGCCTTTCTGGTGAGTCTATTCAGCGATGGCAGCGGCGTCCTGCTGGTGGCCGTGATGATCGGCCTGGCGCTGCGTCAGGAGCGGGGGTGGATTCGAGCCGAGTTGCAGGCGGCGGTCGGCCGGTTGCTCACCGTGCAGGAGTACGACCGGCTGCTCTCCACGGGCGGCCGGGCGCGTCAGCTTGCCGAGGCGCGGCGGGGGGGCGGCTGGCCCGCGGTCCGCGCCGCGAGCCGGTGGCAGAATACGATGACGGAGTTGGCTTTCACCCTGCACCGCGTGCGCGTGCAGGGACAGGACGGCCTGCTTGCGCGGCGCCTCGGTCAACTGGAAAGCCGCCTCGCCGTCGCCCGCGCGGCGGCAGGATGGGGGGAAGTGGATGTAGCGGAGGGGTAACGGTCGGCGGATCAGAATGGGTGGACGCTTAGCCCACCGGCGCGAAGGTCGTGTGTTTGTACAGCGGTTCCCGCTGCGTGTAATAGAGCCGGCGCACGCCGCTGGCTTCCACCTGGCAGCTTACGACATGCACCCGGCCGGCCCGGCTGATCGCCAGGGCCAACTCGCAGAGGCCGGCGTAGGCGTCGGGGGCGATTTCGGGGTTCCACCAGGTCGCGTCGTAATCCGACGGACGCACGCGATGTCTCAGCGCCGGGCCTTCCGCCCAGATCACCTCCAGCAATCCTTGTCGAATCGCGGCGATGCGCGCCAGCCGGCAATCGGCCTCGGTGGCGGAGACGTCCACCGGCGTTGACCAGCCACCGCCGCGCCAATCGGCGTGTTGCACGCGGTAGATACCGTCCGATTCCTCCTGCCAGACCATGTGACAGCCGCCCTGGGCGTTCGTCGCCAGCCTGGGCTGGAGCGAATGACTGTTTGGCGTGTCCGACACGATGTCGGGCAGGCTCCACGTCTCCCCGTGCAAGATGCTGCCGTAGACCTCGTACCGGAGGGTATCCAGTTGGCGATCCTGCCAGGCCAGGTACACGTCGCCGTTGGGTGTGACGGCGATGGCCGGCGCGCTGCCGCGGCCGTTCGGGATCGGCTCGCTGCTCCAGGCGATGGGATCGCTCTGGCCGTGGTAGATCGTCGAAAACCCCGGCGTCGTGTCGGCCCAGGTCGCGTGCAGGCTGCCATCCGGCGCAACCGCCAGGCTGGGCTGCTGCGAGCCGCCTGTGGTTCGCGAGACGGGCTGCGGGAGCGACCAGGCCGCGCCATTCCACCAGACGTAGTAGATCTCGTAGTTTCCGGCAAACTGATTGACAAACAAACAATGCACGCGGCCGTCGGGGGTCGTTGCCAACGCTGGTTGCTCGCCGCAGGCCACCAGCACCGGCGCACTCCACACTTCAGCCGTGCGCGCGCTGTGGTAGATGACCTTGTCTTTGGTCCAGAGCAAATGGAGCGTTTCGCCCGCGGTCGTCACGGCCGGCTCGCGGCTATCCGCCGGAGCGACGGAGATTGGATCGCTGGTGGACCAGGGGATCGGTGAAGTCATCGGCGCCTCCTCGGAAAAGACAGCACGGCGGATCGCAGACGATTATAGCACGACACGCGCCAGGATGCAAACCTCAAGGAAATACCACTTCTTCCTTTCCGGTCAGCCTTTCCTCGATCTTGTGGATGATGAGGTCCAGGTGTGCGTTGTTGTGGACGAAATCCAGGTCATCGGCGGGCACGGTCAGCACGGGACAGAGGGAAAAATCACGCATCCATGCGGCGTACAGCCCGTTGAGTAGCGTCAGATACTCGGGCGTTATGCTGCGCTCGAACGTGCGCCCGCGTTGGGCGATGCGGTACAGCAGAGTGGGGACCGACGCCCGCAGGTAAACCACCAGGTCGGGCGGGGGCAGGAATTCGACGAGCACCTCGTACAACTCGCGATAGGTGCGGAAATCGCGCTCGCCCATGTGGCCCTGCTGGTACAGGTTGTAAGCGAAGATCTCAGCATCCTCGTAGACACTGCGATCCTGCACCACCGAGCCGGGGAAGTCGAGCAGCCGGCGGTGATGGCGCAGCCGACGCGAGAGGAAGAAGATCTGCGAATGGAAGGCGAACCGGGGCATGTCGGCGTAAAAATCCGCCAGGTACGGGTTGTCTTCCACCGCTTCGTAGAAAGGCTCCCAGCCCAACTGCTGGCTGAGCAGGTTGGTAAGGGTAGACTTGCCGACGCCGATGTTGCCGGCAATCGCGATGAAACGTTTGGTAGGCATGGTGTGTCCGATCGGTGCGTGTTGCGTGTTGCGTGTTGCGTGTTGCGTGTTGCGTGCTGCGTGCTGCGTGTTGCGTGTTGCGTGTTGCGTGTTGCGTGTTGCGTGTTGCGTGTTGCGTGTTGCGTGTTGCGTGCTACTCATTACTCGTCACCGGCCATCCCACTTTCCGTCCCAGTTTTCCCCCATCTTCTTGAGGTACGCGCTTTCCAGGTCAATCCCCGCGTCGTTGGCGATCTTGAGGAGATAGGCCAGGGCGTCGGCCAGCTCCTCGCCCAGGGTGTTGCTCAGCTCGTTTACCGCCCGGTCTTGCGCCTCCCGGCGGTTGCCGACCTGCCCCAGCAGTTGATCCTGCCGGATCCAGGTCTTGCCCAGGGCCCGGCCGATTTCGCCGATCTCCTCGGTCAGGAGGATGAAGTTGAGGTAGGGGTCGTTCAGGAACCCCTTCTTGCTATCCAGGGCGCGATGGAACTGCTGGAAATCGGGCAGACGATGGCTCCCCGTGAGCAAGGTCGGCCCGCCGGCCGCGGCGTCCAGGTCGAGCAACGATGGCTGGATGCCGGCGCCCGCCAGCGTCTCCCTGACTCGACTGATAACGCCGGCCCGGTCGTGGGGATTGCGGACGAAATCAATGTCGTCGGTGGCCAGGGCAAGCACCGGCGCGGTCGCATAGTCGGCCAGAAACGCCTCGTAGGCCAGGCGCAGGTCGTTGATGTAATCGCGCGACATCTGGCGCTCGTAGGGCCGGTCGCGCATGGCGATCCGTTGCATGAGCGTATCGGTGGACGCTTGGAGATAGATCACCAGGTCCGGCGCCGGAATCTGCTCGCCCAGGATGGCATGGACGCGCTCGTACATCGCCAGCTCGTCGCCGGCCAGGTTCAGGTGGGCGAAGAGCCAATCTTTGGCGAACAGGTAGTCGCTGACCAGACCGCCGCGGCGGAGGGTCTCGGCGATCACCTTATGCTGCTGACGGTAGCGGCTCAATAGGAAGAAGATTTGCGTCTGGAATGCATAGCGCGACCGGTCGGCATAGAAGTCGCTCAGGAAGGGGTTTTCCTCGAACACTTCCAGCAGCACCTCGGCCGGCAGCGCCTCGCCCAAGATACGGGCCAGGCTGCTTTTGCCCACGCCGATCGCGCCTTCGATGGCGATGTAGGGATGAGTAGACATACGTGGTATTATACACAGAATCGTGCGGAACTGAAACCTTGGATGCTGCCGTGCGTATGAGAAGATGTAAGGTTTGGCCGACAACTCACGGTGGGGAACGTGGACAATCAGAGCGAGCTTATCTGGCTGGAGCAGGCCCGGCGCGGTGATCAGACGGCCTTCTGTCGCTTGGTCGAAGCGTATCAAGGGCCGGTTTATAACCTGGCCTATCGGATGTTGGGCAACGCCGTCGAGGCGGAAGACGCCGCGCAGGAGACGTTCGTGCGGATGTACACCAAGCTGCACACGTATCAGCCGGAGCGCAAGCTGTCATCGTGGGTGCTCTCGATCGCGTCGCACTACTGCATTGACCGGCTGCGTCGGCGACGGCTGAACTGGCTCTCGTTGGATGACGAGCCGGTGGCAGCCGTGCTGCCAAGCCGCCAGCGCGGGCCGGAAGAGTCGGCCCTGCGCCGCGAGGTTCGCGACGAAGTCCAGCAAGTGGTGGATCGGCTTGCGCCATCCTATCGGGCGCCGTTGATCCTGCGCTACTGGTACGACCTCTCCTACGAGGAGATCGCTGAGACGATGGGCCTCTCCGTGCAGGCGGTGAAATCGCGTCTGCACCGGGCACGCCTGCAGGTCGCTGAACGGGCGCCGGCCGGGTCTCCCGTGGTGATGGCAACCGTTGGAGCGAGGTGACGCATGCACGAAAACTATACTGCTTTGATGTCGTTGTTGCTAGATCGGGAGGCCACGGCCGCGGAGGAACGCGAGCTGCGGACGCACTTGGCAACCTGCCCCGCGTGCGCCCTGACGTGGGATCGCTGGCGCGTGCTGGATCGGCGGCTGACCAACGCCCCGCTGCTGGCCCCACCGGTCGGCTTCACCGATCGGGTGCTCGCCCGGCTCCACGAACGTCGCCAGCGCAGCACTTGGCAGAAATGGCTCGGCTCCGGGCTGGTGCTGCTCTGGGGTGTGCTCTTCTGCGGCTTCTGGCTGGCCGTGGCCGGGCTGATCTGGTGGGGCCTGCGCCATCCGCTGGAAGCCGCCCTCGTCCTCTCCACCGCGGCGCAGTTGGTGAGCGGGGTGAGCTGGGTTCTGCGCAGTGTCGGCACGGTCGTCAGTTCGGTGGGAACGGGCACGCTGGCCCTGGGCGTGGGCCTGAGCGGCTGCCTGACCGGCTGCCTGGCGCTGTTGTGGGTGTGGGTGGTGGGGCGCAGCCGCTCGTGGGTGCGCGCGGCAGCGCCGGCGTAGCCAATGTCATAGCGAAGAATCGCAATGGCACAAAATCCGCAAGGAGAAGTCTATCATGAAACGCAAGCTTTGGCTGGCAAGCCTCCTGGCCCTGCTGTTGGCGGCTATCCTGGCCCCGGCGGCCTATGCCGGCGGCCTGGCCGATGACAAGGTCGTCGTGGGCGAAAACTACGTCCTGGCTGCCGGGCAGCGGTTGGACGGCAATCTAGCCGTCATCGGCGGCAACGCGACGCTGGAACGCGACAGCGTCATCACCGGTGACGTAGCCGTGATGGGCGGCACGCTGACCGTCGCCGGCTCAGTGCGGGGCAGCGTGGCCGCTTTTGGCGGCGCGGTGACGCTCGCCGACAGCGCCGTGGTCGAAGGCGACCTGGCGATTTTCGGCGGCTCGACGGAACGGGCGGCCGGCGCGACGGTCATGGGCGAGGTTTTCGGCCCGCGCCTGCCGGAGTTGCCAATCCAGCCGCGCACCTCGGAAACCCCGGCCGTGCCCGATCAGTCGGGGCGTCGCAGCCCAGTCAACCCGTTGGGTTCGCTCTTGCTTTGGGAGGTGACGACTCTGGGGTGGGTTATCGGTCTCATCCTGCTGGGCGTCGTTGCTCTGCTCGTCGCGCCGAAGGCCATGGCGCGCATCGCCAGCACCGTCGCGGCCGGACCGGCGTTCTCCTTTGGCGTCGGCCTGCTGACTCTGGTGGTAGCGTTGCTGGGCGGCGCGCTGCTGCTCATCGCGTGCGGTCTGGGTCTGCTGGTCTGGCTGGTCACGTTCTTTGCCTTGTTGGTCGGCTGGCTGGCTGTGGGGCTGTGGGCCGGGCAACGCCTGCTCCAGATGCTCAAGGTCAGGAATGCGTCTGCGCTAGGCGAGATGGCGCTGGGGGTGTTCCTCATCACCATCCTGGCCCGCCTGCCTTTGTGCATCGGCTTCCTGTTCTCCGTGATCATCGGCGCGGCCGGCCTGGGCGCAGTCGTGCTGACCCGCTTCGGCACGCAAAGCCCCAGTCACAGTACGGGCGGTGCGCCTGCGGCCAGCACGCTCTCATCGTCCTCCGGCGTCTTGACGCCGGTATCTGCGCCGGACACCGGTTTGACCGAAGCGCCGTTCGCGCCTGATCTGGACGCCGGCGCGGAGCCGCCGCTCGTCCCCGACGAGTCGCCCGCAACGACGCTGCCTGTTGCCGAGGCTCCTATCGTCGTGCCTCCGGTGTTGCCTGTCGAGCTGAGCGGGCCGATCGCTTCGTTGATGGACGACGACCTGGAGATGGTGATCGGCATCGGGCCGGAAGAGGCCGACAGATTGCGGGCTGCCGGCGTCAACACCGTGGCCGACCTGGCCGCGGCCGACTCTGCGCTTCTCGGTTCGGCCATCGGCGTGCCGGTTGAGCGCATCGTCAATGAGGACTGGATCGGCCAGGCCAGACGGTTGCAGAGCTAAAGGGAGTGTCATTGCGAGGCCTGTCGTTTGGGCCGAAGCAATCCCCCGCATCGGGTGAGATTGCTTCGGGGCAAACCTGCCCCTCGCAATGACATTTTCATCCAGTGGGCCGGGTTTCCGAGATCTGCCGGACTTCGGAAACCCGGCCCACGCTTTTGCCCCCAGTAAACTTTCTAGCAGAGCCGCGCACGTCCCTCATTTGACCATCGGCGCGTCGCCGGGTACAATACCAACTGGCCTGCTGCCGGCGGCGCAGGCGATTCCATGGCGACAGAGGAGCACATGCTGGATACCGGGCGCGATCGGCGCGCGGCGGTTTTTGTCGAGACCGGCCCGCTCCTTTCCTTACAGGCCACGCTTGCCAGACGCGCCTGGCGCATCGGCCCGGCGTGGGCGGTGCTGGCCGGCGCGTTGGCGAGCGGTGCGCCCTTCCTGGCCGGCGATGCGCCGTTGCGATTGGCGGGCGCCATCGCCCTGGCCGATCCGGCCTGGGGCCTGCTCTGGCGTTTGACGGCCTGCGGCGGCGATCACGCGATGCAGAGCGCCAACGAGGCGGCCGGGCTGCCGTTCGGCCAGCCGGATGCACCCCTGGCGCGGGCGCTGCGCCGGTTGCGGCGCATGAGTTCTGCCGCTGCATGGCACGAGCTGCCTATGGCCTTCGTCCTGGCTGTCGGCTTGAGCGTGCTCCTGGGGCCGAACGCCCTGGCGCTGACCCTGGCCGCCTGCGCCGTTTTGTTTGTCGCCTGGCTTACGGCCGAGCGCGACGGGCAGCCAGCTCTGGCCTATGCCCTGTTGAGCGTCGGGCTGCCCTGGAGCTTGGGCGCCTTGCTTGCAGGCGGGTGGGCGGATGGGGGGGGAGAGCACTTCGCGTTGGCTGCCAGCTTCACGGCCCTCCAGTGGGGTGTGCAGCGGGCTTGCTCGGACGGCCGCGGCCGTGCCTGGGGTCTCTGGCTGGGGCAGGCAGCAGTGTTGCTGGCCCTGGTGACCCTCCAGCGGCCGTGGGCGTTGGCAACCGTCGCAGTTTTGCTTCTGCCGCCCGCTTGGTGGATCGTAAGCGGCCGGGTTGGCGTCACAGGTTTTGCAACAGAGAAGCTGGCTCGAAGCGGGCCGTGGTGGTGGGTGGCGATGTTCGTGGTCGCGATCGCGGTGCGATGATGTGTCCGATTCTGTCATTCTGAGCGGCTTTGCTCCGAACCTCTCGCGACGGCGTGACACCAGCGAAGAATCTTCTTTCGGAAGCGAGACTTTTCGCTGAATTTTCGCCGCAACGAGCGATACGGGACCGACCCGCTCAGGGTGACAGATGGCGCGTATCTCAATTTGGGAGGCTGAACTTCTATGACCAAAAAAGGCGATTTCATCAGTCTGGCGGATTTTTCCGCCAAGCAGTTGTGGGGTTGGCTGGAGCTGGCCCGCGATCTAAAGGCCGAGTGGCAGGCCGGCGGCAACCGCCCCATCCTGAAGGGCAAGACCCTGGGCATGATCTTCCAGAAGCCGTCGCTGCGTACCCGCGTCAGCTTTGAGATGGGCATGTTGCACCTGGGTGGCAACGCGCTCTACCTGTCTCCGAACGAGATCGGCCTGGGCGGCCGCGAGAGCGTGGCCGATGTGGCGCGAGTGCTTTCTCGTTACGCGGACGGCATCATGGCCCGCGTCTTTGCGCACGATCATGTGGTCGAGCTGGCGAAGTATTCGCGCGTGCCGGTCATCAACGGCCTGTCCGACGCCACGCACCCGTGCCAGGGTCTGGCCGATCTCTTTACCGTCTGGGAGAAGCTGGGGCGACTGTCGGGCGTCAAGCTGGCCTACGTGGGCGACGGCAACAACGTCGCGAACTCGCTCCTTTTCGGCGGCGCGAAGCTGGGACTGCACGTCAGCGTGGGTACGCCGGCTGGTTACGGGATCAAGGAGACTGTGCTGGAACGCGCGGCCGCTTTTGCCGCGGAGACCGGTGGACAGATCACCACGACGCACGACCCGTTCGCGGCCGTGGCCGACGCCGACGTGATCTACACTGACGTGTGGACCAGCATGGGGCAGGAGGCGGAGAAAGCGGCGCGTGCTGCGATCTTCCCGCCATTCCAGATCAACGCGAGGTTGGTGGCTGCCGCTAAACCGACGGCGATCGTGATGCACTGCCTGCCGGCGCATCGCGGCGAAGAGATCACCGACGAAGTGGCCGACGGCCCGCAGTCGGTGCTGTTCGATCAGGCCGAGAACCGGATGCACGCACAGAAGGCGATCCTGGCCGACCTCCTAGCATAAGCGTTAATCGAGTGTCATTCTGAGCGGCTTTGCTCCGAGCCTTTCGCGACGATGTAGATAGCGAAGAATCTCCGCTTCCATAGGACGAGACCCTTCGCTAGTCTGATTTCGCAACAGGGACGGGGCCAACCCGCTCAGGGTGACAGAAGGTGACAGCGTGCTCCAAGGACTCGAGAGCTTCTTCCGGCAGCCGTTAGGTGAGTTGGTGGGTGTGCTCCAGCAATTCACTTTTTCGAGCCTGGTAGATGTCCTCCTGGTGGCTCTGATTTTCTATGGCTTTTTGCGGCTTTTCCAGGGCACGCAGGCGGTCGCGTTGCTGCGCGGCATCTTGCTGGTGGTCCTGGGGTTAGGGCTGGCGGCCACCCGGTTCACGGCCCTCGGTTGGCTGGTGCGCAACTCGCTGCCGATGCTCCTGGTCGCCATCCCGGTGATCTTCCAGCCGGAGCTGCGCCGGGCGCTGGAGCGGCTGGGGCGTACCGCGCAGATGTTGGGTCGCGCAGGCCGCGAAAACGTGGCCGAGCGTGTCATTTACGAGGTGGTGCTGGCCGCCGAAGACCTGGCCCACGAGCGTACCGGCGCGCTGATCGTCCTGGAAGGGGATACCGGCCTGGAAGAACACATCGAATCGGGCGAACGGGTCAGCGCCACGGTCTCGGCGCGTTTGCTGGCGACGATCTTCTACCCCGGCACGCCGTTGCACGACGGCGCGGTGATCATCCGCGGCGACCAGATTGTGGCGGCCGGCTGCGTATTGCCGCTGACCGTGCGCTCCCTGTCCGATAGCTCGCTGGGGACGCGCCACCGCGCGGCCGTCGGTATCACCGAGCAAAACGACGCCCTGGCCGTCGTCGTTTCCGAGGAGACCGGCATCATCTCGGTGGCGCGCAGCGGCCGGATTGCTCGTCACCTGGACAGCCAGCAGCTCCGGCGCATCCTGCGGGCTTTCTACCGACCACGCCGGCTGTTTCCCAACGGACTGAACTCATGAAAGGCTGGCTTTCCAACCTCGGCTCGGCTTTCCTGGCGCTGGCGCTGGCTTTCACTGTCTGGGTGGTGGCCGTGCGGGAGGAGAACCCGCGCAATTGGTTTGCCGATCCGGTCGCCGTCAGCCGGGCCGGTTTGCCGGAAAATCTGAGCGTCTTCGGCGAGGTCGTCAGCCAGGTGCGAGTCGAGATTCGCGCGCCCAAGCAACGCTGGCAGGATCTGCAAGCGCGCGATCTTACCGCGTGGGTAGACCTGGCGGGTCTGCAAGCAGGCGAGTACGATGTGCGCGTCCAGGTCAAGCCGCCTGATCCACAGGTGCAGGTGCTGACGGTGGACCCGCCGGTGATCCGCGTGCGGCTGGAGCAGCGGCGTGACAAATCGGTGCCGGTGCGCGTGAACATCATGGACGCACCCGCCTTTGGTTACGATTGGGTGACGCCGGTGGTCACGCCCACCCAGGTGTTGGTGTCCGGCTCGGCGCCGCTGGTAGATCAGGTGGACTCGGTTGCGGTGGACATGTACCTGCGCAGCGCCCGCACGTCGGTAGAACGCAGCTTGCGAGTCGCCGCGCGCAACGCCGCCGGCGAAGCCATCGGCTTCGTCACCGTAGTCCCGCGCGACGTCTCCGTGACAGTGCCGGTCGTCCAGTTGCCCGGCTATCGCGAGGTCGCGATCCTGGTGGAGCCGCGCGGCCGGCCCGCCACCGGCTACACCATCAGCGGCGTGACCGCCGATCCAAAGCTTATCACACTACAGGGCGACCCGGCGGTCATTTCCGGCTTGAGCGGCTACATCACGGTTGCAGTAGACATCACGGACGCAAGCGATGCCGTGGTGGAGCGGACGCCGCTGCATTTGCCCGAGAACGTTTCTGCGTTGGGCATCCAAAGCGTCAGCGTGCAGGTGAGCATCGCACCGATCACCGGCGCGCAGACCGTCCGCCGCCGCCCGGTGATCCAGGGATTGGGGCCGGGCATGACGTACACGTTGGGCCTGGATGCGGTGACGGTCTTTCTCTCGGGGCCGGTGCCCAAGCTGGACGCGCTCAAACCCGACTCCGTGCCCGTGATCTTGGACCTGACCGGTCTCGGCCCGGGCGTCCACGTGGTCGAGCCGCTCGTCCCTGCGCCGGAGGGGATCAAGGTGGAGGGCATCTCGCCGCAGACCGTCGAGATCACCATCGGCCTGCCGTCAACGCCCACGCCGACACCCATGCCCACGCCGACACCAACGCCCACGCCGACACCAACGCCCACGCCAACACCCGTCGGCTTTTTTCCGTATGCGACTGACGTGATTCGTCCGACGGCGACGCTGACCCCCGGCGCCCGGCGTACCGATGCGCCCTGAACGCTGTTTGAAAGTGGCGCGAAATTCACTTTGTCACCCTGAGCGGGTTGGTCCCGCGAATTATGTTGCGGCGAGAATCCAGCGAAGGGTCTCGTTTCAGGAAGGTAAGGTTGTGCATGCGTAAACCTATTGTCGCTCTGGTCGGTCGCCCCAACGTCGGGAAATCCACGCTCTTCAACCGGTTGATCGGCCAGCGTCTGGCGATCGTCGAGGATGAGCCGGGCACGACCCGCGATCGCCTCTACGGCGAGTCCGAGTGGACGGGCCATCCGTTCATCCTCATAGACACCGGTGGGCTGGACGTGGCCGCCACCGAGAAGGCGCCGCAGAAGAGCGACCGACCCCACGCGCTGGGCGTCTCGTCCCGCGATTTCGCCCGCGAAATCCGCCAGCAGGCCGAGATTGCCATCGAGGAGGCCGACGTCGTCGTCTTCATGGTAGACGCGCGCGACGGCATCACCACCGCCGACCGCGATGTCGCCGACATCTTACGTCGTTCAGCTCGCCCAGTCGTCCTGGCCGCCAGTAAAGCCGACAACGACGCCCACCGTCTGGCCGCGCTCGAATTCCACGAGCTGGGACTGGGGGAGGTGTACCCGATTTCGGCCCTGCACGGCACTGGCACCGGGGACCTGCTGGACGCGATTGTCGCTCACATTCCGGCCACGACCGAGACGGAGGATAGCACCGATGTCCGTATCGCCATCGTCGGCCGGCCGAACGTGGGCAAGTCATCCTTGCTCAACGCCCTTCTACAGGAAGAGCGCGCCATCGTCAGCCCCATTCCCGGCACCACGCGGGACGCCATTGACACGTCCCTGAAGTGGGAAGGGCAAGACCTGGTTCTGATTGACACCGCGGGCATCCGGCGCCGCGGCAAGGTCGAGCGCGGGGTGGAGAAGTACAGCGTCATGCGCGCCATCGGCGCCATCGAGCGCGCCGATGTCGCCTTGTTGGTCATAGATGCGGTGGATGGCATCGGCGCCCAGGATACCCACGTGGCCGGTTTCATCCTGGACGCGTTCAAGAGCGTGGCTGTGATTGTCAACAAGTGGGATGCGGTCGAAGGCAAGGAGACGGACACGATGGCGACTGCCACGGCCGACATCCGCGCCCGGCTGCGTTTCATGGATTACGTGCCTGTGCTGTTCATCTCGGCCCTGACGCATCAGCGGGTCAACAAGGTGTTGCCCCTGGCGGTGCACGCGGCGGAGCAGCGCCGCCTGCGCGTCCCGACCGGCGAGTTGAACCGTCTCTTCCGCGACGCGATGACCGCGCACCCGGCGCCGAACCGGCAGGGGAAGCAACTGAAATTTTTCTATGCCACGCAGGCCGAGGTGGCGCCGCCGACCTTCGTAATCTTCGTCAACGATAGGGGTCTGGTACATTTCTCTTATGCGCGATACCTGGAGAATTCCATTCGGGCCGTCTATCCGTTCGTGGGTACGCCGCTGCGATTGGAGTTCCGCAACCGAACGAGCGATTAGGTATAATTCGTGTAGTCATTACACTATATAACAAATCCATCTAAGAATACCAAAAGGAACAAAGGGCTATGCGAAACAGGGGGCGGCTGACGGAATGGCTGCGGACGCGCTGGCTGGAGGGCATTCTCCTGCTGGGTTTCGTCGGTCTGCTGGCGTGGATCGGGGGAGTCGGCTATGGCTTCATGCCTAAGCCGCCGCCGACCCCGACGCCAACACCTCCGCCGCCGGTGGGGCGGTTTGATGGGGCAACGGCTTACCGGCACGTGTTGGCCCAAATGGACTTCGGCCCGCGACCGACCGGCTCGGAGGCCAACCGCAAGACTGGCGATTACATCGCTCAGACATTAAAGGATGCCGGCTGGCGGGTGGAGTTCCAGGAGTTTACCTATCGCGGGGTAGGGGGGCGGAACATCATCGGCAAGGCGGGCAGCGGCCCGGTGGGCATCATCGGCGCGCACTACGACACGCGCCGCCTGGCTGACAACGACCCCGACGTCGCGCGGCGGAGCGAGCGCGTGCCTGGCGCCAACGATGGCGCCAGCGGAGCGGCCGTGCTGCTGGAACTGGCCCGGTCGCTGAACAAGGCGAAACTGACCAATGAGGTCTGGCTGGTTTTTTTTGACGCCGAGGATAACGGCCGGCTGGACGGCTGGGATTTCATCGCCGGCTCGCAGTCTCTGGCGCAAAACCTCAAGGTGACGCCGCAGTTCGTTGTCATCGCCGATATGATCGGCGACACTGACCAGCAGATCTACGAGGAGCGTAATTCGACGCCCGCGCTCCAGGATCGCTTGTGGGCGATCGCCGCCCAATTGGGTTACGAGAAGTTCTTCATCCCCGAGTTGAAGTTCTCGATGCTGGACGATCACACGCCCTTCCTCCAGCGCGGCATTTCGGCCGTGGACATGATTGATTTCGACTATCCGTATTGGCATACGACGCAGGACACGGCCGATAAGGTCGCGCCGGCGTCGTTGGAGCGGGTGGGGCGGGTGTTACAGGCGTTTCTGGAAGGACAATGATAGTAATGAAACCTGCTGCACGACTGGATTCGCTGCCCGTGTACTTTTTTGCGGCCCTGGCCGCCAGGCTCAAAGCGTTGCAGGCCCAGGGCCTGGACGTCATCCGGCTGGATATGGGCAGCCCCGACGGGCCGCCGGCGCCCTTCATCATCGAAGCGCTGGCGAAATCGGCCGCCGATCTCGGCCATCACAGCTATGCCGGCTATCTCGGCACTCCCGCGCTGCGCAAGGCGCTGGTGAACTACTACGCCGACCGCTTCGGCGTCGCGCTGAACCTGGCCGACGAGATCCTGCCGCTCATCGGCTCCAAAGAAGGCATCGCCAACGTGGCCCTGGCCTGGCTCGATCCAGGTGATCTGGCGCTCGTGCCCGACCCCGGCTATCCGACCTATCGTATGGGCGCGTACATGGCCGGCGCCGGGGTATACGACATGCCGCTGTTGGAAGAAAACGGCTTCCTGGTTGACCTGGCCGCCATCCCGACAGACGTGGCGCGTCGCGCCCGGCTGATGTGGTTGAACTACCCGAACAACCCCACCGGCGCCATCGCGCCCTTGAGCTACTTCGAGCAGGCAGTTGACTTCTGCCGGCGCTACGACATCCTGCTGTGCCACGACGTGCCCTACGCCGACGTGTGCTACGACGGCTACCGCGCGCCGAGCCTGCTCTCGATCCCTGGGGCGAAGGACGTCGCCATCGAGTTCAATTCGCTGTCCAAATCGCACAATATGGCCGGCTGGCGCGTGGGGATGGTAGCCGGCAACAAGATCGCCATCCAGGCCCTCTTGCAGATCAAGAGCAACGTGGACACCGGCATCTTCTGGCCGATTCAGGACGCGGCGGCGGCCGCGCTCTCCGGCGACCAGGGCTGGGTCGCCGAGCGCAACGCCGAGTATCAACGCCGGCGCGATCTGCTCTACGACGTGCTCGTCAATAACCTGGGCCTGCGCGTCGCCAGGCCCACGGCCGGGCTGTACCTCTGGCCGCACGTGCCCGCAGGGTACACCTCGGCTCAGTTTGTCGAAAAGCTGCTGCTGGAAACAGGCATCAGCCTGACTGCCGGCAACGAGTTCGGCCCCCACGGCGAGGGCTACGTCCGCGTCTCGTTGGGCCAGACTACGCCGCGCGTCGTCGAAGCGGCCGCGCGGCTGAGGAAGTTCAAGCTGTAATGGTTTGTCTCAACGTCTTTTGTCACTCTGAGCGGGTCAGCCCCGTGAATTACGATACAGTGTGAAACCAGCGAAGAGCCTCGTCGCGGCAAGGAGAACTTGTCCCTTCACTGTGTTCAGGACAGGCTCTGAACACAGTGAAGGATTCTTCGCTTTCTCACGCCGCCGCGAGAGATTCGGGATAAAGCCGCTCAGAATGACAAGTGGAAGGAGTCACGCATCACATCTCGTATTCTTGAAGTCGAGCCGCCGCAGGAGACCGCCATCCTCGTCGGCGTGGAGATCAAGGGCCAGCCGGCGCCCTGGCGGCTGGCCGATTCCCTGGCCGAGCTGGCGCGGTTGGCCGACACGGCCGGGCTGCGCGTTGTCGGCACGCTGGAGCAGCGGATTGAGCGACCCAACCCGGCCACGCTGATCGGCTCTGGCAAGGTGACTGAGCTGGTGGCTCTTCGCGCGGACACGGGCGCTAATGCCGTGATCTTCGACGAGGAGCTGTCGCCGGCGCAGCAGCGCGAGCTGGAGGAGGCGTTCGGCTCGGACGTCGTCAAGGTGCTGGATCGCACGGCGCTCATTCTCGACATCTTCGCTCAACACGCACGCACCCGCGAGGGTGCGCTGCAGGTGGAGCTGGCGCAGTACGAATACCGTCTGCCGCGGCTCACGCGCGCCTGGACGCACCTGGCGCGGCAAGGGGGCGGCGCGGCCGCGCGCGGTGGGTCTGGCGGCGTCGGCTTGCGCGGACCGGGCGAGACGCAGCTCGAAGTGGATCGCCGCGAAATCCGCAAGCGCATCGTCCACCTCAAGAGCGAGCTGGAGGATGTGCGCACGCATCGCGCCCAATATCGGCGTCACCGTGCCCGCGAGGCGGTTCCGGTCGTGGCGCTGGTCGGCTACACCAACGCCGGCAAGTCCACGCTGTTGAACGCACTCAGCGGCGCAAAGCTCTACGTCGCCGACCAACTCTTTGCCACCCTCGATCCTACCACGCGCCGCGTGGCGTTGCCGGGGGGCAGGGAGGTGCTCTTTACTGACACCGTCGGCTTCATCCAGAAGCTCCCTACGGCGCTCGTCGCGGCATTCCGCGCCACTCTCGAAGAGATCACCGAGGCCGATCTGTTGCTGCACGTTGTTGACATAACTCATGCGAACGCCCACCAACAGGTCGCGACCGTGCTGGAAGTCCTGGAGGAGTTGGGCGCGACCGGCCAGCCGATCGTGACTGCGCTGAACAAGATGGACCTGCTCGCAGCCGGCGGGAGCGAGGGCCAGGTGGCCGGAATGCCCGACGCGATTGCCATCTCGGCGCTGGCAGGGCAGGGGCTTGCCGAGTTGCTGACCCGGATCGAGGAAGTGCTGACCGAAGAGCTGGTCGAGGTGCAGGGTCTGCTGCCATTCCAGCGCGGCGACCTGCTGGGTCTGCTTCACCAGCGCGGGGTGATCAGCCGCGAGGAGCATCTTCCGGAAGGCACGCGCCTACGGGGCAGGGTGCCGGCCAGCCTGCTGCCCCGGTTCGAGCCGTACCTGATGCCGACCAGGTATGAGTAGATGCGTAGATCAGGTAGATAGGTGAACGCTGATGAATGCTGATTTTGTCGGCGCATTTTTCGACATGGATTACACCGTCCTGCGCGGCAGCTCGGGAATGCTCTATCTGCGCTACCTGCTGCAGACGCGCCGGCTGACGTGGCCGCATTGGGCCGGCATCGTCAGCCAGATCGGCCTCTACGCGGTGGGGATCAGCGACTTTCCGCACGTGATGGGGCGGCTGATGGCCCAGGTGAACCGATACGGCGAAACCGAGGCCTGGCAGATCAGCGCCGAGTGGTTCGAGGCGATGCTGCGGCATTACATAACGGACAGGGCGCGTGAACGAATCGCATGGCACCGGCAGCAGGACCACCGACCGGTGCTCATTTCGGCTGCAACGCCTTACGCCGTCAAACCGGTGGCCGAGGCGCTGGGATTGGGCGACGCCTACCTTGCGACGACCCTGGAAGTGACCGGGGGACGCTTTACGGGGCGGCTCGACGAAGTGTGCTACGGGTCGGGGAAGGTGGTGATGGCGCGGGAGTACGCCGCGGCGCATGGGCTGAATCTCGACCGGAGCTATTTCTACAGCGACAGCCACGAAGACCTGCCGTTGCTCGAAGCAGTCGGTCACCCGGTCGCCGTGAATCCGAACCGTCGACTGGCCCGCGTCGCGGCCGAGCGCAGTTGGCCGGTGATGCGGTTCTAACGCGTGTTCGGGACTCTTCGCTGGTGTCTCGCCGCAGCGCACCGTGCGCTGTCAACCCGCTCAGAGTGACGGCGTCGCGTTATGTCATGTAGGTGTTGCGCGCCCATGTTCACACTATAGATGTTATGTCGAGAATTGGTCAATTCGAGACCAAAACTCGACATAATGGCGTATTTTTCGTGTCGGGGAAGGGGTCTGGCAGTGGTCATTCCCTTTCGCGGTTTCGACCGCGCACGATGACAAGTGAGCCGACTTACGGTAAACGGATCGTTCCGGCGCGAGAATCACCAAAGTGAGTCTATCGCGACGAGACTCCTTCGACTGCGCTCAGGACAGGCTTTTCGCTGGATTCTTGCGGCAACGCACTTCACGGGGCTCACCCGCCCAGGGTGACAATGCGTTTTATGTAAACCGAAGGATGATCCATGCGCTTCGTGCGTGTGTTCGTGGTAATCTTGGCCGTGGCTTTGCTGATCGGCGGTGGATTCGCCGGCGGTTATGTGGCCGGCGAATATCATGTTTTCGGCGCGGGTGTCGAGACGCCTGGGTACGCCCTTCTGTGGCAAGTACGCGATCTGCTTAACCGCACGTTCCTGGGCGAAATCCCGTCGCAGCAGGCCCAGGTCTACGGCGCGGCGCACGGACTGACGAACGCATTCCAAGACCCCTACACCGTGTTCGTGGAACCAGCGCCGCGCACGTTCGAGCGTGACGCCATCCGCGGCCACTTCGGGGGCATCGGCGCGACGATGGCCCGTAACGAGGCCAACGAGATCGTGCTGACCGTGATGCGCGAAAAGCCCGCGGCGCGCGCTGGCATCAAGGACGGCGACGTCCTGGCCGCGGTGGACGGGAAGCCGATCACCGCCGAGATGTCCATCGAACAGGTCGTCCTGCTGGTGCGCGGGAACGAAGGCACGAAGGTCACGCTCACGTTGCGCCGACCGGGCCAGGTCGAGCCTTTCAGCGTGGCCGTGACGCGTGAGCGCATCGAGACGCCGAGCGTGGAATGGCGCATGCTCGACGCCGGGCAAGGCATCGGCTACTTGCGCATCGGCATCTTCGGCGAGGGCACGAGCCAGGAACTCAAGCAAGGGCTGGACGAGTTGGCCGGCCAGCACACCGACAAGCTGGTGCTCGATCTGCGCGGCAACGGCGGCGGTCTGCTCGACGCGGCGGTGGATGTCGCCAGCCAGTTTCTCACCGAAGGCGTGGTGCTGCGCGAGCAGAAGCGCGACAATCCCGAGACCTTCTATCCCGTCAAGACCGTCAAAAGCCCGGCCCAGGCGTGGGAGGTCGTGCTCCTGGTGGATGCCGGCACAGCCAGCGCATCGGAGATCGTGGCCGGGGCGCTGCGAGACGCCGGCCGGGCTGTGTTGATTGGCGAGAAGACCTACGGCAAAGGCTCGGTGCAAGAAGTACATGATCTGCCCGATGGCTCTTCGCTGCACGTCACGGTGGCGCGCTGGTTCACGCCCAACCACGTGCAGATTGATACGACCGGGCTGACGCCCGATGTGACCGTGAACATTGCGCAGGCCGACCGCGACGCCGGCCGCGATCCGCAGCTCGCCCGCGGCCTGGGTTGGTTGCAGGGGGAACGTTAGCACTGTCACTCTGAGCGGGTTAACGATGGGCAGTACGCGGCGGCGTGACACCAGCGAAGAGTCTCTATCAGGAAGTATGAGCAATCCATGAAAGACCACACTACCACTATCGCAAAGATCTTCGTCGTGACCCTGGCGGCCACGATCCTGGCGCTGACCACGTTCGGCCTGGGCGTATACGTCGGCACGCGCACCCACGCCTCCGCGGCGCTGCCTCCGACCCCGGCGATTGCCGTCGAACGCGCGCTCCCGCTGGCCGTTTCGCCGCAGCCGAACGCGAACGTGCAGACGCCGTCGCCCGAGCCAGCGCCGCGACCGACCGCTCTGGCCTCGGCGCCCTCCCCTACCCCGCGTCCGGCAGCCCGGGCCGCCGACGAGAAGATTCCACTCGACACCGCGCTGCTTCAAGAGGTCTGGACGCTGCTGCAACAGCAGTTCTACGGCGATCTGCCGCAGGGGGAAGAGGTCACGTATGACGCGATCCGCGGCATCGTTGACCGCCTGGGCGACCAGCACACGGGCTTCTCGGATCCGAAGGCGGCGGCCATGTTCATCTCCGACATGGAGGGCCAGTTCGAGGGGATCGGCGCGCAGGTGGAGCTGGCCGAGAGCGGCGGCGTGCGGCTGCAGTATCTCTTCGCGAATCAGCCGGCCGAAAAGGCGGGCCTGCTGGCAGGCGACGTGATTACCGCGGTGGACGGCAAGGACGTCACCAAGCTGACGCTGATGGAAGCTATCGTTCTGATCCGAGGCCCGCGCGGTACGAAGGTCGTGCTCACCATCCACCGCGCCGACCAGCCGGCGATGGATGTCACCGTGACGCGGGCGCGCATCGAGATCCCCGTGGTCGAGACCAAGACGCTGGCGGACGGCAAGATCCAATACGTTTCGCTCAGCGAGTTCAGCAGCGTGGCTCCGAAACGGTTGTCCGACGCGGTGAACACGGCGCTGGCGAAGAAGCCGGCCGGCCTGATCCTCGATCTGCGCGGCAATCCGGGCGGGCTGCTGGATGCGGCCGTGTCCATCGGCAGCTACTTCGTGCCGCGGGGCAGCATCCTGATCGAGCGATCGAAGGACGGCGCGGAGAAGGTCTACCAGCGGCAGGGCACTTACCTGCTCGGCAGCACGCCGCTGGTGGTGCTGGTGGACGGCGGGAGCGCCAGCGCCGCGGAGATCGTGGCGGGCGCGATCCAGGATGCCGGCACGGGGGTCTTGATCGGCGAGAAGACCTACGGCAAAGGCTCGGTGCAGATTCCCAACGTGCTCAGCGACGGCTCGCAGTTGCGCGTGACCATCGCGCACTGGTTCACGCCGAAGGACCGCGGCATCCACGGCACCGGCCTGGAGCCGGACGTCAAGGTCTCCCTGACCAAAGAGGACGTCGCGGCCAAGCGCGATCCGCAGTTGGATCGAGCGGTGGAGTATTTGCTGACGGGGAAATGAGATACAGCGGTCATTCTGAGCGGCCTTACCCCGATTATCCCGTGACGGCGTGAAACAGTGAAGAATCTCCATCATACGTGCGGAGACCTCTTCGACTGCGCTCAGGGCAGGCTCTTCGCTGGATACACGCCGCAACGAAAGACACGGGGCCGACTCGCTTCAGGGTGACAGATGGGGCGTAGTTGCTGCGAAGAGGATGGAGGAACGTTGTCCAGGCAAAGCGAAGGCGGGATCAAACCGGTTGCGAGCAACCGCAAGGCGCTGCACGACTATTTCATCGAGGACGTCTACGAGGCCGGCATCGCGCTCACCGGCACGGAGATCAAATCGGTGCGGGCCGGCCGCGTCAACCTGCGAGACGGCTTCGTGCAGGTCAGGCACGGCGAGGCGTGGCTGCTCAACGTGCACATCTCCCCCTATGACTTCGGCAACCGGGAGAATCACGAGCCGCGCCGCGAGCGCAGGCTGCTGCTCCACAAGCAGGAAATTCGCAAGCTGTTGAGCAAGGTCTCGGAGCGGGGCTGGACCATCGTCCCGCTGCGCATGTACTTGAAAGACGGTCGGGCGAAGGTCGAGGTGGCCCTGGTGCGCGGCAAGCGACTTTATGACAAGCGCGACGCTGTGGCCGAGCGGGACATGGATCGGGAGCTGAGAAGGACGGTGAAGGAAGGGGATTACGAATAGTGCGTGGTGCGTATTGCGTGGTGCGTATTGCGTATTGCGTATTGTGCGACGCGTGCTTGACGGCGAGAATGACGTAACACGCACCACGTAACACGCACCACGCACCACGCACCACGCACCACGCACCACGCACCACGTCTTTTGCACAAAAACGCGGTCTGTGCTACACTCTCGTTATCAAGGGGATGAACGGTCTCGACGGGGCAAATGGGTCGTAGGCTGCAAGCCGAGGCGCCTCAGCTCGTAAAAAGGGGCAAAAACACAACAGCCAATACAGGCAAAGCGTTCACCTTCCCCTTCGCTCGCTCCAACGCCATGGCGTTGGCCGCGTAAAGAGAGGACCAGGGAACAAGCTGGTCACGCAAGTGACCACGGCGCCCTCGACGGGGCCAGGCGGCGTCGGGGTGCGTTGTAATAGACCGTAAGGTGCGGCCCGTAGACACCGATACGCGGGTCTAAGAGTTCGGTTAGCCGGGCTAGTGGACGGTGGTCGCTGCCGGACCGTCCGGTGAATTCAAATCAGGGACTACGCTTGTAGACGCCTCCGGTCGTTTGTTTCGGACCCGGGTTCGATTCCCGGCATCTCCACAGGTGCGCCGCTCGCTTCTCGCAAGAGAAATGGACGGCGCTCTTTTATTGGATTGGCCGAATTGCGTTATAATAGCTCCACATCGTCCAACGATAGGAAGCAGCCTATGACCGCTCAAACCGTGACTCTCAACCTGCCCGAACCGATTTTTCGTTATTTTCAACAGGTCGCCGTTGCTACCAAACGGCCCATGGAGCAATTGGTGCGCCAGAGCGTCGAGGGCAACCTGCCGCCCTCGGTACCCACTGCGCCGGCCGAGATGCGGGGTGAGTTGATAGCGCTTCAGACCCTGCCTGTGGGCGAGCTGAAGCGGATCGCCAACAGCCAGATTCCGCTGACGCAACAAGCGCGCCACGTGGAGCTATTGGAAAGGAACAGCGCGGGCATGCTTACGTCAGCCGAACAGGGCGAGCTTGCCAGCTTGCGCCTCGCGGCCGACCGGCTGATGCTGCGCAAGGCTTACGCCTGGGCTGTTCTGCGTTGGCTCGGCCAACCGATCCCGTCCCTTGACGAATTACCTCTGGATTAGCTTATGGCTAGCTTGCCCGATCCGGTCCGCGAACAGGTTTTTGCGCGAGCTGAGCATCGCTGCGAGTACTGCCATACCTCTCGGCGAGTGATCGGCATGCCCCTGGTCGTGGATCATGTTGTCCCCAAAGCGCTTGGTGGCAGCGACGACCTCGACAATCTCTGCGCTGCCTGCTACCGGTGCAACGAATACAAGGGCACGCGCACCCATGCAGCGGATCCTGCCTCCGGTGAGTATGTGCCTCTCTTCAATCCGCGTATCCACGTCTGGCGCGAACACCTGACATGGGCCAATGGCGGCACGCACCTTGTCGGCCTGACGCCCAACGGCCGCGCGACCGTCGTAGCGCTGCACCTCAATAATGAATACGTCGTCGAATCACGCGTTCTCTGGATTGCTCGCCACTGGCATCCCCCGATCGAATAACGCGGTTTGTCGCCATCATCAAAAAAGCCCTGGTTCCTTCGAGGAGCCAGGGCTTTTTGCTACCTGAGTTCTGGGATTACCATGCGAATTCAGAGGATTTCCAACACCGGCACCGACGTAACCCCCAGACCTGTCATCTGTCGAATATGCTCGTCAAAAGCGAATACCCGCGGAATGCCGAGCCGTTTTGCCATCACGAGAATTGAGCAGTCGGTATAGCTCCATGCCTTGTCACCATATCGGCAGAAGGCTTCCCACGTGGCTGCATCGTCATTGTTGGACAGGTTGAGGTAGTAGTGCTCATCTCGCAAGACATGCCCAATCGCAATCGAACCCTTGGGCGAGACTTTGGCTCGAAACCACGTTACTGTCTCGGCGAAGACCGATTCGAGGATTACCCAGCGCGTGCGAGAATGTTCCGCCACGTAACGTTGGGCATCCTGGTAGTGCTCGTCTGAGCGCACGAAAAAGGCGATCAAGGCTGATGTGTCGGCGATCATGTCAGGCATCAGTGACCTCAATATAGCACGTCGTCTACATGTTCTGCGTAGTTGGTGATCGGTCTCCCCTGCTCGTCGCGCCCGACAATGTACTCAGGCTCCGGTTCAGCCACTTCCAGCGTCCCGCGCAACGCCCAGGTGCGCGTTTGCGTGATGTCGAAAGCGGCTTGTTCTGTGCGCGCGCGCTCGATCAACTCATCCACTTCGGCATCGCTCAGATGCGCGGCGCGCGCCGAGGCGGCTGCTGCAGCCTGCTGCAGCCGGACACGCAGAAGCTCCTGCTCGGCCTCCACCAAACGCCGGTATCGTGGATACCCCATCATGGTCACACGGGGTATTCCGTAGCGCTCAATGACAACGTCGTCGGCCAACAGCGCACGATCCATGGCTTGTCCGAAGTTCTGTTGCACCTGACTAGAGTTGAGCGTGACTACCATCCTGATCCTCCACCGATCGCGTCTTGAATAACTTATCTATCTTGAATAACTTATCTATCTTGAATAAGTATAGCGTGTGTCGGTACGCTTGTCAAGAGCGCGCATGGCAGAAACCAGTAAGATGTGCCGGCGATCGCGTCGAACATCAGTGACCTCGATACAGCACGTCGTCCACGTGTTCCGCGTAGTTGGTGATCGGCCTCCCCTGCTCATCGCGCCCAACAACGTACTCAGGCTTCGGCTCGGCCACTTCCAGTGTTCCGCACAGCTCCCAGGTGCGCGTTTCGGTGGGTAAAAGTTTGACCTCGATGCGCGCGCCCAGGGTAGCGGCCACCTTGCGCAGAAACGAGAGATTCGGCGGCGGCGTTCCCCGTTCCAGCCGGGCGATAAGTGAACCGGGTCAAGACGACGATCACCCACGCCAAATCCTCCGCGGTCAGCACCCCCGGCTTGCTCCAACGCCTCCTCAAACTGGCCACCACCAGCCGCACCCTTCGACAAGCTCAGGGCAGGCTCTGGCCCGGCCGCGTCTGCGCGGTGGGCTGATCCAGATCCAACAACTCCCGCGCGGCGCTGACCACCTCAGGAGGGGGAGATGGCAGTTTCAATCCACGCCCCCGCGAGGGGGGCGACTGGCAAGCGCGCCTGTAGCACGTTCAGACAACCGTTTCAATCCCTTCCTTGTGCAGTTGGCTCACCAGCGCCCGGTACGGCTCAACGGATGAGACGTTCTGGGGTGGCGGGGGTTCGGGCAACGTCTGCCGCACCCGTTGCTCCAGTTCCGGCAAGGGCGGCAATGGCCCGCTCAACAATCCCTGCTCGGCCGCCCAGGTTCGATAGCGCTTGACCGTCTGGCGATGCACGCCCGTGGCACGCTGGACGGCGCGGTCGCTCGCCGTCTGCCGGAGGTGTAACACGATTTCGCGAATGTCCATGGTGGGTTTTCTCCTGCCTGACATAGCCTCCTCCCGGTTGTCGAATCTACCGGAAGGATACTCCATGTGCAGGAGCCGGGCCGTCAGCTTGGTACACATTGGCCGCACATCGCCGGTATACTTTGGCCGATCACGCCTGGTACAGATTGGCCGAACATCTCTGGTACATTATCGCACGGCTAATGACAGTCGCCAAAGAACTCAAACGGTTCACCCCCACGCGTGTGGGGAAAACCACTGCCCCGTCGAATCCGGCGTCGGCTTGCACGGTTCACCCCCACGCGTGTGGGGAAAACGCGTTCGTGGATCGGCGCAACCCCGATCCTCACGGTTCACCCCCACGCGTGTGGGGAAAACGGGCGGGGGCCTGGGAACCTCCGCCCGCGAACCGGTTCACCCCCACGCGTGTGGGGAAAACGCGTCGTAGGCCCTACCGGTCTTGCTCGTTCGCGGTTCACCCCCACGCGTGTGGGGAAAACGAGAACGTTGCCGCCGAGCGCGTGCAATTGATCGGTTCACCCCCACGCGTGTGGGGAAAACGTTTATGGTCTACACCAGAGCGTTGTTCTGATCGGTTCACCCCCACGCGTGTGGGGAAAACGTCGTCATCCTCGTTTGCGGCGTCGTCCAAGTCGGTTCACCCCCACGCGTGTGGGGAAAACGGCGTGCGCGAAGTGCTTTTGTCGCTGGTGGACGGTTCACCCCCACGCGTGTGGGGAAAACTCTACACGACTACCGCCGAACTCATGGATCACCGGTTCACCCCCACGCGTGTGGGGAAAACTCGGCGGGCACGAGTCCCAGGATACGGGCGTACGGTTCACCCCCACGCGTGTGGGGAAAACGTCAAGCAGCACGCAAATAGCAGCGAGCAACACGGTTCACCCCCACGCGTGTGGGGAAAACACGCCGCGGGTATTCGGGCGCGGCCGGTCGTGCGGTTCACCCCCACGCGTGTGGGGAAAACATGCTTTCGCGCGAGACCAACCCGCGCGACCGCGGTTCACCCCCACGCGTGTGGGGAAAACGCGCGGACTTCTTCCGGTGTCTTAGGCGCGTGCGGTTCACCCCCACGCGTGTGGGGAAAACGCCCGGCTGCAGGGGGCGCACGAAGCTGAGGGCGGTTCACCCCCACGCGTGTGGGGAAAACTGGTGGTTTACCAATGGCGGATCGGCCTACGCCGGTTCACCCCCACGCGTGTGGGGAAAACTAATCGGGCTTCTCCGGGCGGAACTTCGCCGTCGGTTCACCCCCACGCGTGTGGGGAAAACAACGATGCGGGCCAGCGTGCCGGGGTGGAGTGCGGTTCACCCCCACGCGTGTGGGGAAAACCGTCATTCAGCGGCGGCATCGTGCGGCGTTAACGGTTCACCCCCACGCGTGTGGGGAAAACGGCCGTGGAGGTAGACGCATGAGCTTTTTTGACGGTTCACCCCCACGCGTGTGGGGAAAACTGCTCCGCGTACCACTGATCCGCCGCCACCAGCGGTTCACCCCCACGCGTGTGGGGAAAACTTTACGCCCCCGACCTGGCCTTTGCCGCCTAACGGTTCACCCCCACGCGTGTGGGGAAAACCATACTGAACCTTTGACTATCAGAGCGCATCGCGGTTCACCCCCACGCGTGTGGGGAAAACTGCCAGAGCTGGTTGACACTCAAGAGCAGAACCGGTTCACCCCCACGCGTGTGGGGAAAACATCAGCGGCCTTTTCAGTACGAAACAGGGTAACGGTTCACCCCCACGCGTGTGGGGAAAACATGCCAGTTGGTGAAGATTGCGTTCG
>JAPLHB010000200.1 GCA_026389845.1 Chloroflexota bacterium | reverse complement strand
AAGGTTTCGTGAACACCCTGTGGGCCTGCGGTGAAGATTTCTGAGAGCTACTGCCCCAGTCGCGCTTTCAACCAGGGCCGCCGATCACCCAGAAGAACAGCTACAACGTCTCCAGACCCCGTAGATCGGCCATCCAGGTCGATGGAAGCCGATCCGCTCACCCACATGGTCGCCAAGATAGCGCTCGAGATCCAGGTGCCGGCCAGTTTCCCGGAGAAGTACAGGGACGCGCTGATTCGCTCGGCCGAGCAGTGCGCAGTCAAGAAGCACCTGGAAAACCCGCCGAAGTTCGCGGTAACGACCAGCGTGACGAAGTAAGCGGACGGCTATCCTTGTAAGCTACGCAGGATTTCGCGCTCGCGGCGGCCCTTGCCGATGGGACACACGGCCAGGCACTTGGCGCATGATTGGCATTCGGTCAGCGCCACGACGCTCCTGGCAGCGGGATTCTGCGGGCAAAGCTGAACACACGCCAGGCAATCGCTGCAACCTTCTCCACCCCAACGCGGCTGGACAGTCATGGGCAGGTTAATGTCGGATGAGAGGGGACCGAGCGGGGTTGCACTATAGCCGTCGCGTCGGGCACAGGCGGGCCGCCAGTGCCCGGAATACCTTGGCCCGGGCGAAACTGAACGGCTAGTTGCTTCCCCATCCGGTCCTGCGCCTGACCGCCAGCGACGGCGATCCGTTGCCCAACCCTGGATCTTCATCGCCAGTCTCGTGGATTTGACAGATCGCGTCATTAACGTTAGTCTTTTATGTGCAGTGCGCATTTAGATGCGACGTCAATGAGGGCCTGAAGACAGGTGATACAGATCATCTACGCGCACATTCTAGCGAGTTGCAATAGGTCACACGTAACCTGACCTCGATCCTGCCGCACAAGGACTGAATTCACTATTCTGGATAGGCGTTTAGTTGTCACCCTACCCGCTAAGCCGGTAGGTGGTACGGAGTGCCCGGCGGGCTGGTCGAGCACACCGGAAGGCCAAACACCCCACTCGCAAGAAGGAGGAGGAGATGGACAATCTGTGGCTCGCCTTGTTCTGGACAGGACCGATCGGCATAGGAGTATTCCTTACTGGACTGGGTGTCCTCTTCTGGGGCATCAGCAAGTTGAGGAACAAGTAAGCGTAGCGCCATCAGCCCGCCGGGCGCTCCTTCTCTGGCCTAAAGTAGATACAAGCAGGCCATAAGTCCATCAGTAGTATTGATTGCAGCCATCGGGAAGAATCACACCTTCACAGGAGGAGTCAAAAATATGGCAACATTTTCTGCATCACCTCTCCCTAGCGGCATCAGGACCAAGACGAACCTGCCACCCTTAGCACACTCTGTTGAGCTGTTTGGACACGTGACGCTGGTTGAGGGCTATGCGGTGCCTGGGTTTGTGGGATGTCACGCACTGGTAGCGTTGCGCGACACGCCAGGAACCACGGTAGCCGTCATGACGACCGCCTCTCATCTGCAGAGCCTGCTGGAGACGGCGCTGGCGACCAGAAACCTCATTGCACTCTGGGGTGAGAAACTCGCGAATCCGCCAACCCCACGTGGCCGCACCTGGGCAGTTGATGTCTATGCGATCGACGGAGTCATCATGTACAACATGCCGCCGTCTGCGTTTCCGGACGCTTGACGGATTGAATGAAACATCGCTGGCCCTATTCGCGAGAGCAAGCAGGCGATGGCAGGGCACTTGCAGAGACAGAGAGAGCGCACGGTCGAAGCGACCGTGCGCTCTCTCTTCTTTTCCACAAACGAGCAGACCCTCTTTGGGAGCGCTACTTGACCACTGGCAGGTTGGCAGCGTTCCAGGCGGTCATGCCGCCGGCCAGGCTCTTGACGTTGGTGTAGCCGAGCGCTTGCAGGGCCATCATGGTCATGGCGCCGCGGTGGCCGATGCCGCAGACGGCCACGATCGGCTGATCCTTGGCCGGCAGCTTCGCCAGGTTCTTGAGGACTTCGCGGATGGGGATGTTCACCGCGCCGGCGATGGCGCCGCCGCTGGCGACTTCGGTTGTCTCGCGCACGTCCAGGATGAACGGCTTGGCCGCCGCCATCTGCTCGTTGAGCGCGGCCGGGGCGATGGTGCCGAATCCGGCAGGCAGGGCACTCAAGTACTTGTCCAGGGCAGCCAGCAGGTCTTTGTCCACGGCAGGCGCCTGGCCCGCGGCCGGCATGGCAGCAGCCGCGGCCGCGACGGGCAGGTTGGCGGCCTTCCAGGCGTTGAAGCCATTGGACAGGCTCTTGACGTTGGTGTAGCCGAGCAGTTGCAGGGTCTCCATGGCCATGGCGCCGCGGTGACCGATGGCGCACATGGCGACGATGGGCTGATCCTTGGCCGGCAGCTTGTCCAGGTTCTTGGCCAGGTCGCGGATCGGGATGTTGACTGCGCCGGCGATGGTGCCGTTGGTGGTGATCTCGGACGCTTCGCGCACGTCAAGGATGAACGGCTTGGCGGCTGCGATTTGTTCGTTCAAGGCAGCCGGGGCGATGCCGCCAAACCCGGCGGGCAGGGCGCTCAGGTACTTGTCGAGCACGGCGCTCAAATCCAGCGCCGGCTTGGGCGTGGCCGTCGGCGGCACAGGCGTGGCCGTGGGCGGAACGGGCGTCGGGGTGGGCGCGGCGCACGCGCTGACCAGGATGGCCAGGATGAGCAGGACAACCAGGATCCGTGGGACGTTGAGTGTGGTACGCATGGTGCATTCTCCTTTGGTTATTGTGATGGTTTGTTACCGAGATCGTTGAACGCTGAGTCTCCATCTCCGAGGCTGTTCGGGGCAGCCTGGTCGGCTGACGGATGTGCCTCGGCGAATGGTTCAATCGCGACGTCGGGCTTTGACGTGGGGGGGTCCGCATTCGCAGCCGCCAGGGACGCCGGTTTGTGCGGATCTGTGATGAAGGCGCTTTCGGGAAGCGTCGCCAGCCATTTGGGGTGCTCCATGGCCGCGTACGCTTCGGTCACATGGCCCTTCAACATTCCGTCAAGCGCGCCGTAGACAAAGGTGAAATACAGGTGACCGACCAGCAGCACAGTCAGCGCAAGCATAGACAGGTCATGAACTGTCGCCGCGAGCGCCAGATTGGCCGCGCCCAATCGTCCTGTGCCGAGCCAAAGCACAAGACCCGAGCCTGCGATAAGGAACGACACGACGCCTATGCCGAGGTGATGCAATTTCTGCCCGGGATTCACACGTCCTTGCGGCGGCAGATTACGCGCATCGCCGAAGAAATATCTCACGACATGCTTGAACCACGCGAAGTCGTCGCGCGTGAAGGTGAGCGAGTCCTTGACCGTCTCCCGCAATCCCGCGGGGTTCAGAATCGCGTACAGGATCGGCCAGAGGGCATAGAGAATCGCGCCGATTCGGTGCAGGAGGCGCGAGGTGCCTCCCGTCGCCAGAGACGCCAGCGGCGACCAAAGCAGGATGCTCCCCGTGGCGAGCAGCAGGATGAAGCCCGTGGCGCCCATCCAGTGCACAAAGCGCTGCGCCGGAAGGTAGCGTTGGACGTTGCGCGATGGCGTAGCAGTCATCTTACTCCCCCTCCTTGTCGCTGGCTGGCGCGGCCTGTGGTACCGCCGCCGTGGCTACGCGGTGGCTCGCTTTCGCCGCCCCGCTGCCCTGCCTAGTGAGCGCTGCCCCCGCTGAGGTTGCCTCTGCCTGCATGGCTGCTTTCTCGCGCAGATGCTCGCGCCGCGCGATAACAAACGCAAAGCCGGTGAAGGCCACGCTGAACGCCGTAAGTGGAAGCGTAACAGGCTGCACGACGCGCTGCCAAGCGGAGAGCGCGGCAGGCGGCGTGGGCTTTTCCGGCAGGCCATAGACATCCGGCTTGTCGAGCAGGATCATCAACAGCCCCAATCCGCCCAACTGCGATTCGCCATACACTTGAGCATTCGGGTAGCGCGCCTTCAGCGCACTGACGCGCACTTGGGCGTCGGTGAGCACCTTGTCGCGTTCACCGAACTTGATCGCCTGACTGGGACACGTCTGCACGCAGTAGGGCAATCCTCCCTCTTGCACAGGCTCCATACAGGCAACGCACTTGGAAACCCGTCCATTCACCAGCGTGGGGACCTGATAGGGACAGGCGTCGGTGCAGTACCCACAGCCGCTGCACTTGTCTATGTCCACTGCCGTCATTCCATTTGCCGCTTTGGTCAGTGTACCGGTGGGGCACACAGCAACGCAGGCGGCGTCCGCGCAGTGAAAGCAGCGGTGGTGCGCGAAGGTGCCGAAGAGCTTCGGCATCTGGCCGAGCACGATATCGCGGACTTTGATATAGTTGTCGCCAAGCGGCCGCTCGTTGCCCGTCTTGCAGGCGACGGTGCACGCCTGGCAGCCGATACAGCGGTCGAGATCAATCGAAAACGCATAGAGGGGCATGGCCTCATGCCTCCTTGATGAGTTTCACGAAGTTAACCCGCATGCCCGCGCCGCCGCTGACGGGGTCAAGGGCGTACTTGGTTTCGAGGGCGGTGTCGCTCGCTCCCCGCTTGTGAGCCCGCTTCATGCCGGGCGCATCATGGCCGAAGCCATGCACCATGTACACCACATCTTTGCGGATGCGCTGCGTGGCCATAACCTGCACCGGCCCGTTGCGAGCGCCGTCCTGGTTCTCCAGCCAGACCCTCTGCCCGTTCTGGAAGCCCAGGGAAGCGGCTGTTTCAGCGTTGATCCACACAGCATTCTCGGGCATCAGCTCAGAGAGCACGGGCGTGTTCTGCGTCTTGCCAAAGGTGTGTACGGGGCTGCGGCCGTAGACCAGGCGCAACATGCCCACCGGCGCTTCGGCAACCGGCTCATAGCTGGGCAAGCCCGGGATCCCTGCCTTCGCCATAGCCGCGGAGTACAACTCGATCTTCTTGCTGGCGGTGGCAGTGAAGGGCGAGGCATTCTCGGCTTCGAAGTCTGACAGATAGGGCTTGCCCTTCTGGATGGCCACGCCGCCCATCGCCCGCAGTTTTTCGATGTTCAGGCCCAGGGAGCTCAGGCGTCGGTTAATGTACTCCTCCGCCGTCGTCCAGGGGAAGAAGTCGGCCAGGCCCAGGCGGTTGCCCAGCTCGCGGGCCATCCACCAGCCCGGCTTGGTATCGTAGAGCGGGGCAATCGCCGGCTCGCGCAACGCCACGTAGGGCGTCTTGTGGCTGCAAGCCCACAGCTCGTCGTAACGCTCCAGATAGGTGGCCTCGGGCAGCACGACATCGGCCCACGGGATGTGATCTTGCGGCAGCACGTCAATGGCCAGCACGAAGTCCAGCTTCTTGAGCGCTTCCTTCGTGCGAGGCACGTTGGGAATCGTGTGGAACAGGTTGGTGCCATAGACCACCAGCCCCTTGACGGGATAGGGCTTGCCGGTGATCATCGGCTCAATCAGTTCCTGTACGGCGGTGGCGCCCCGCAGAAACTTCTCGCGGACGCCGTCAGCTCGGGATTTTCCGGTGGGTCCTGGAGGCGGCACGGCCTCCTCTCCTGGCTCGCTCGCTCAGCCACCGGCGCCACCTACCACCGCGTACTGCGGATGGGGATACTCATCCAGGAAGGGCGGTTTGTTGAAGTATAGGCCTCCTGGCCGCCCCACGGCGCCCAACAGGGCATTGACGATATACACCGCCCGCATGCGCTGCGTGTCATTGCCGTACCAGGTCACGTGGCGGCCGGGCACGATGACAGATTGAGGCAGGCAGCGGCCCATCTCCCGCGCCGACTCGCGAATCTGCTCAGCAGGGAGGTCGGTGATGGGCGCCGCCCATTCGGGCGTAAAGGCCTTGACGTGCGCAGCCAGTTGGTCGAAGCCGACGGTCCACTTCTCCACGTAGGCCTTGTCATACAAGCCCTCTGTGACGAGGACATTCATCCAGGCCAGCAAGAGCGCCGTGTCAGTGCTGGGCTTGATGGGCAGCCAATGGTCGGCCTTCATGGCGGCCGAGGAATAGCGCGGATCAACTACGATAACCTTTGCTCCGCGGGCCCGCGCGTTGGCGAAGTCTTGCATCATAGTATTGCGAGCATCTTCGCCAATGTGGGTGCCGATCAGCACGATGCAGCGGCTCTGGTCCCAGTCCACCGGTTCGTGGTTGCCAATGCTGCGGCCATAGGTGATCAGAGACGCTTCCTCGCGCGGGCTGGTGCAGAGCGACATGGACGGCTTGGCCGCGTTGGGCGAGCCGAAGGCCTGCGGGAAGTAGTCGGTGAACCAGAAATCACCCGAGGTGTGGCCGAAAAAGACGACCGATTCCGGCCCGTAGGCGTCGCGGATTTTGCCTAGTTGCGTGGCTGCCTGGTCGAGCGCCTCGTTCCAGCTCGCCGGGCGCAGAGTCCCTGCGCCGCGCTCGCCGCTGCGGATGAGCGGCTGCTTCAGGCGGTCAGGATCATAGAGAAAGGAAACGCCGGCCTGACCACGGGCGCAGAGGGTGCCCCGGCTCTTGGGATCATTGGGGTTGCCGTCAATCTTCTGCACCTTGCCGTTGACGGTCTTGACGATGATCCCACAGCGCCAGGGGCAGATGTCGCAGTAGTTGTAGCTGATCTGCACCGGCCCCTGGCTGGCCCGGTGACCGGTCAACTGTGGCGTGGTCTTGGCGGGCGCGGCGGCCGCCGTATCGGCCAGCAGCATGGCGCCGACTGTGCCCGCCGAGGCTTTGAGGAATCCGCGCCGCGTAACCTTGTTCGGCTGCATGTTAACTCTCCATCGTGATCTGGGCGATTCTATCCAGCCTGGCTACCAGGCGATGGCGTTCGCTGCCGATGCGGCAGGCAGCCACGCCCAGGATCCTGAGCAGGCGGAGCATCTTATCCAGGTGGGCATGGTCGAGCCGGTGGATCGTCGCGTATGCTTCTTGCAGGCGGGGCAAGGAAAGCGCACATGCCTCGGCCAACTCCGCCAGCCCCGTGGCCTGGTCAGTATCGCTCAGCGCCTGGCCGGCGATGACGGCGGCCAGCGGGTTGCCCTCAACGTGGATGGTCGTGCGGCCATAGAGCAGGCCGGCATGGCAACGGTGGAGACGGGGGGCGCTGTCCACACCGTCGGCGAGCGCGGCCCACGACTTGATGCAGCGTCGGCGGCCGGCTTCAGAGGCCAGGATCAGGTTGCAGAAGGCGCAGTCGTTGGTGAAATCCGTGAGCGGCTGGCCCTGCGGGTCAACGACAACGGCAGCGACCTCGGCTGCTTCGCTAAAGAGCTGCTGCATAGCCTGCAAGCAGGGCAGCGGCAGCGTGGGCTGACTGCTGGAGGGAGCGCCGCTCACGTCTGACTGGGGGGCGATCACCTGCCTGATATCCTCTTCACGAAAGCGCCACTGGCCGCCGACTTTGACGCCGTTCAGTCGCCCACTGCTGAGCATGCGATAGATCGTTATGCGATCGACCTGCAGCCGCTCTTCGAGCTGCCGTACCGTGAGAAACCTCTCTGTAGCCATCAATAGGTCAACTCCTGCAGGGAAAAGACAGGCAAACTCATCGGCGTCTGGTAGTAGGACTGTCCGGCGCAAGCGCGGCACACGGTCTGGCCCTGAGAGACGATCTCCCGTTCATTGATGATCTCCTCCCCGCAGATGGCGCAGTTGACGCGCACCCCCGGCCGCGAGATGAGCTGCTCGACCGGTATCATAAGCTGCACTTCGGTCAGGGTCAGGAGCAGATCGTCCGGCATGGTTTGATAGGCCTGCATCTGGGCGAAATAGCGGCGCGGCTCATCGGGCACCCAGGCCGCGGCTCGCTCGCGCACATCCAACGCCGGCACGACCCGCACCGCCTGGCTGGATGCCACATGCACCAGGGTGGCGGCCACTTTCCCGTAGTCTTCCACCCGCAGAGTGCGGTGGCCGACGGTGCAGCCGGTGGCGGCGCTGACGCCGTCGGCAAAGCAGCCGTCGCTTTCCACGATGGCGAGCAGGCGCTTGTTGCCGGGCGGCTCGTCATAGCCCAACGCCTGCATCCCGGCCAGCCCAATCCGCACTCCCAGGATTTGCCGGGGGCAAAGATGGTCATGGTCACGAGTGGAGATCTGAAGCAGATGCTGCAGGCTCAGCATAGCGTTCCTTATGAGAGATTTCACGAAATACTATACTACAGACTGTAGCAATTTGTCAATATTCGATATGACAAGTTATAACAAAGAATATCAAGCTATCATGACTTCGGGCGGCTTCATCAGCAGGGCGAAGCCAGCCACGTTCCATAGCGCCTCGTAGTAGAAGGTCGGGGGGAAGCCGTTATTCGCGTACCACTGGCGGGCCGCATCGTTCATTTGACGGCTGATGAGATGCGTGCTATCATGTTTTCGGAAAGTCATTATCCGTAGATTATAAATTGCCGGTGCGTTGCCGAACATGCCCGATACCGAATCCAGATTCCAACAGTTGGTCGCCAAACTGAAGGCGCGAGACTACCGCCTGACGCCTCAACGCGCGGCGCTGCTTCGTCTCATTGCCTCCAGCGAGGGACATCCCAGCGCGTCTCACCTGTACGAGCAGATCAAGACTCAGTTCCCCACGACGAGCCCGGCGACCGTCTACAAGACGCTCAATCTCCTGAAAGAACTGGGCGAGGTGCTGGAGCTTGGCTTCAGCAACGACGACAATCGTTATGATGGCAGCAGGCCCTACCCACATCCGCATCTCATTTGCCTTCGTTGCCGCAAGATCACCGACCCCCAGGTGAGCCTGGTGAACGATCTGACGCAGGAGGTCGCGCAACTGACGGGCTACCAGGTCCTTAGCCACAGGCTCGACTTCTACGGGCTTTGCCCCGATTGCCGGCAGGACACGTAAGGGGGCGCGCTGGCTTCTCTCTTTTTTGGCAATACCGCAAAACTCGCTACCCGTCGTCTGTCATTCTGAGCGGGTCTGCCCCTGATTTCTCGCGACGACGAGCATCCAGCGAAGAATCTCCTTGCCGCGACGAGACCCTTCGCTGGATTCTCGCCGCAACGAGAGTCACGGGACCGACCCGCTCAGGGTGACAAAAGCGAATTTTGCGGTACTGCCTTTTTTGTCTGTAGAGGATAATGAGTATCTGTAAGGTGTAACAGGCTATGAAGTATGACGTGCTGGAAAGAAAACCTCTCAAGAAGATCAAGAAAGGAATGCATCCATGATCAACAGACCGACCCTGACCACGACCGCCGGCAATCCCATCGCCGACAACCAGAACGCGCTCACCGCCGGCCCGCGCGGCCCGGTGCTGATGCAGGACTACCAACTCCTGGAGAAGTTGGCGCACCAGAACCGCGAGCTGATCGCCGAGCGCGTCGTCCATGCCAAGGGCTGGGGCGCCTACGGCACCTTCACCGTCACCCATGATATTACCAAGTACAGCAAGGCGAAGCTCTTCTCTGCCATCGGCACGCAGACGGAGATGTTAGAGCGTGTCTCGGAAGTTTTGTTGCACTTTCACAGGTACACGGCGGGATTACGGGCAAGGCGCTGCAACATGAGCTGTACCATGCCTGCGTAGATCCAGGCTTCACTGGTCGTGGTCAGGACTTCGTAGTCCTTGCTC
>JAPLHB010000195.1 GCA_026389845.1 Chloroflexota bacterium | reverse complement strand
GGCCGCGACGTCGTCAGCCAGGACATCACCGGCCTGATGGACCTCTGGGCGACCGACGCAGTGATCACCGACGCCAAGCACACGCCGTCGAACACCGGCGATGACGCCAATTGGCGCGGTCGCGATGCCATCCGCTCGCGTTATGTCGTGTTAGTCTTCCCCGGCAATCCCCAGGCGGCCGGCGCACGGGACGTCAAAGTGACCATCGAAGGCGACAAAGCGACGGCGACGAGCACCACCGTCATCGGCGGCGAGATCTCGCCCGGCGGCGACCGCTGGAGCTTCGTCAGGCGCGACGGCCGGTGGTGGATCAGCGGACTGACGTATAACCTGGAGCCAAAGTAGGACGGGGGAGCTTGGGGGAACTCAGGGAACTTGAGGAACTCAGGGAACTTGAGGAACTCAAGGAACTTGAGGAACTCAAGGAACTTGAGGAACTCAGGGAACTCAAGGAACTCAGGGAACTCAGGGAACTCAGGGAACTCAGGGAACTCAGGGAACTCAGGGAACTCAGGGAACTTGAGGAACTCAGGGAACTCAGGGAACTCAGGGAACTCAGGGAACTCAGGGAACTCAAGGAACTCAGGGAACTCAGGGAACTTGAGGAACTCAGGGAACTTGAGGAACTCAAGGAACTCAGGGAACTCAGGGAACTCAGGGAACTCAGGGAACTCAGGGAACTCAGGGAACTCCATTGGCGTCTACGTGGCAGTTCGTCCGGTTGGTTTTGCCCAAGTGAAGGAGGAGAACTGCCATGAACCCTGTCACCCCATCACCCCATCACCCTGTCACCCTGTCACCCTGTCACCCTGTCACCCTGTCACCCTGTCACCCTGTCACCGTGTCACCGTGTCACCCCGTCACCGTGTCACCGTGTCACCGTGTCACCGTGTCACCGTGTCACCCCGTCACCGTGTCACCGTGTCACCCTGTCACCCTGTCACCCCGTCACCTTGTCGCCGCGCTGCTCATCCTGCTCGCGTCGCTGCTCCTGACCGCGCAGCCCGCCGCGGCCGACGGCATCATCATCCCCCGGCCGCCGCCCGATCGGCCGACCATGCCCTGGCGCGACATCCCGTTGACGGTCAAGTACCATCGGGTGAACGTCACGATCCAGGATCAGGTCGCCACGACCAAAGTAGACCAGGTCTTTGTCAACGACGCTCGCTTCGCGATCGAAGGCACCTACATGTTCCCGCTGCCCGAAGATGCCGCGATCAGCAGCTTCGATATGTGGGTGGACGGCCAGAAGGTCGAGGGCAAGCTGCTCGGTCGCGAGGAAGCGCGCGGCATCTACGAAGAGATCGTGCGCAGCCAGCGCGATCCGGCTCTGCTGGAATACGTCGGCCGCGGCGCGTTCCAGGCCAGCATCTTCCCCATCCCGCCCGGCGCGGAGCGGCGCATCGAGCTGACCTACGCCCAGGTATTGCCGCAGACCGCCGGCCTGGTGCATTACCGCTACCCGCTCAATACCGAGAAGTTTTCGGCCCGCCCGCTCTCCGAGGTCGCGGTGACGGTGCGGATCGAGGACAAGAATCCGCTGCGCGTGATCTACTCCTCCAGCCACCCGGTCGCGATCACCCGCGACGGTGACCGCCGCGCCACGGCGAGCTACGAAGCGCGCAACGTGCGCCCCGACCGCGATTTCGATCTTTACTACAGCGTCTCGACCGATGCGATCGCGGCCAACCTGCTCACCTACAAGCCGTTCGACGAGGACGGCTTCTTCCTGCTGCTGGTCACGCCGCCCGTCCGGGCCGAGTCGGCTGTGATTGCCAAGGACGTGATCCTGGTCTTCGACGTTTCCGGCAGCATGGACGGCGAAAAGCTGACACAGGCCAAAGCGGCCGCGCGCTACGTGCTCGATCACCTGGGCGAGACCGACCGGTTCAACATCGTCGCGTTCAGCTCGGCCACGCGGCTCTTTGCTGATCGGCCGGTAGGGCTGAACCGGCGGGCCGAGGGCCTCGACTTCGTCAACAAGCTGACGGCCCAGGGCAGCACCGACATCAACCGGGCGCTGCTGGAAGCCTTGGCCGGTGCGGACAAGGAGCGGCCCACCGTGCTGATCTTCCTGACTGACGGGCTGCCGACGATGGGCGAGATCAACCCCGACCGGATCGCGGCGAACGTGGCGGCCAACGCGGCCAAATCGGTGCGGCTTTTTGCGTTCGGCGTAGGCAACGAGGTGGACACGGTGCTGCTCGATCAGCTCAGCAGCGGCCAACGCGGGACGAGCGCCTACGTCAAACCGGGGCAGAAGATTGACGAAGAGGTCTCCGGCTTCTACGCCAAGGTCAGCGCGCCGGTGCTGGTGGACGTGAGCCTGGAGGTCTCCGGCGTGCGCGTCGAGGATCTGTACCCCTACCCCCTGCCCGATCTCTTCGCCGGCAACCAGTTGATCGTGGCCGGGCGCTACCGCGGCAGCGGCCCCGCGACGATCAAGCTGACGGGCAAGGTCAACGGTCAGCCGCAAACCACCACCTATGCCGATCTGACCTTCGTGGCCCGCGGGGGTGATGAGTTCATCCCGCGGCTCTGGGCGCAGCGCAAGATCGGGTATCTGCTGGCCCAAATCCGGCTCAAGGGGACGAAGGATGAACTGGTCAAGGAAGTGATCAGCCTCAGCACCCGCTACGGGATCGTCACGCCCTATACATCGTTCCTGGTGCAGGAACCGCAGCTCGCGCTGACCCAGGGCGGCCGCGATCAACTCACCCAGGGCAGTGGGGCCGCGCCCGCGCCGACGGCCGCGCCCGGTCGCGGCGGCGCGCCGGTAACACCCGCGCCGGCCCCGATGGCGCCGGGCGCACGCGCCGGCGAACAGGCCGTCCAGCGCGCCGAGGCCGAGAAGGCGCTGTCATCCAGCGATCAGGCCGCCGCGCCGGCCCCCGGCAAAGCCGCCGACCAAGTCAAACAAGTGGGCGACAAGACCTTCCTGCTGGTCAACGGCGTCTGGCAGGACACGGCCTTCGACGCCAGCCGGAGCCAGGCCGAGTCGGTGGCGTTCGGCAGCGAGCGCTACTTCCAACTGCTGGCCCAGACCCCCGAAATCGGCCGCTACCTGGCCCTGGGCGACCGGGTGACGCTGCTCGTGGCCGGCCGGGCCTACGCGATCAGCCCCGACGGCAAGGTGAGCGCCCCCGCGCCGGCCCCGCAGCCCACGGCCGCACCGCCAGCGGCCACCCGGCAGCCGGGGGCATCCCCCGCGCCGACGACGGCTGCTGCCACGTCCACGGCGGTTCGGCCGGCCACGCTGGTTGCGCCGATCGCTCCCACGCCGATACCGGTCGCAACGCAGCCGGCCCCAGCTTCCGGCGCGTCGCCGCTCTGCCCCGGCGCGGCCGCCGCGGGGATCATCGGCCTGATCCTGCCGCTGGCCGTCCGACGCAGGGGGCGCTAATCGAGCTTCGCCCCGCAGACATCGCGGGGCGAAGCCAAGCTGTAGATCGCCTGGGACGTGCCAGGCACTTGCGTGTGGATGATCTACAGGTCATACCCCTGAATGCTCCTTAACGACTCGACTTTGGCATCAAGACAAAGTGCGCATTGGTCATTTCCAGCGAGATCGGTTATAATCAGGGCGTTCCCAAGGCAGCACGCACCTCTGCTTTCAAGTCCTCCAAAGCCAAGCGTTATGTCGCTGCCAAAGTCGAGTCAGGACTCATCACAATCCGGGGAGCATGCTTTGTCTGCAGCGAGTTCACCCCATTCCTGGCATCTGCGACCGATCCTGCGCGCAGTTGGCCGTCGCCTCGGTCAAGGCATCCTCATCCTGCTCGCCATCGCGTTTCTCACCCTGATCGGGCTTATCCTGGCCGAACGCGGCCGGGCCGGTCTGCCAGCCCAATTGTTGGACGCCGCGCTTGAGGCGTTCCGCCGCACGCTCGACTACCTGGTCAATCATCCCGCCACCTACGTCTGGCATCGCGAGAGAGTGAATGCGCTGCCGCTAGTGCTTTCCTTGTTCGGCCGCAGCACCGGGCTGCTCGTGCTCTCGCTGACCATCGCAGCCGGCGTCGGCTTCCCCCTCGGGGTGTGGATCGCCGTCAGGGGCCATCGCAGACTGGCATCGCTGGCCATGCCGTTGTCGGTATTGGGCATTTCCACTCCCAGCTTCTTACTCGCCATGCTGCTGTGGATCGCCAACATTCAACTGGGCAGATGGTTGGGCGGCGACACAGCGCCGCTGCCTTCGGTTGGATTCGGTTGGGACAAACACGTGGTGATGCCCGCGCTGGTTTTGGCCATGCGGCCGTTGGCCCAACTGATCCAGATCACCCGCGTATCGCTTGGCGACGTGCTCAACGCAGACTACATCCGGACGGCCGCGGCCAAGGGGTTGAGCCGGCACGAGATTATCAGCAGCCACGCGCTGCGCAACGTGCTGATCCCGGTTCTCACCACGCTGGGCATTTCACTCCGCTTCTCGCTGGCCACCCTGCCGGTGGTGGAGCTTTTCTTTGCCTGGCCCGGCCTGGGTCACGCCCTGCTGCAGGCCATTGAACAACAGATACCGACCCTGGTGGTTGATCTAGTCGTGGCGCTCGGCCTGTTGTTCCTCGTCATCAATGGGCTGCTCGACCTGGTTTACCAGGTGATTGACCCGCGCGTACGCGATGAAGCGCTCGCTCAACCCTGGAAGGCAGGCGGCCTGACCTGGCGACAGCGCTGGCAGGAGCTTGCACGCGCGCTCAACGGCGCCCGCGCCTGGCTCGCTGGCATAGGCTCGCGTGGCCGGACAGGGAAGACCGGTGACCGGAGACCGAGCGTCAGCGTTCTGCCCAGGCTCAGCGCGGCGCTGGATGACGCAGAGGCACCGGGCATTCGGGAGCGTGCGGGGCGCCACCGCGCGATCCGGGCAGGCCTGACGAACCCCATCCTGGTCCTGGGCACGCTCATGGTTCTGGCGCTTCTGGCGACTGTCATCTGGGGAGAAGGGTGGACGCCTGCAAGCGCCTACACCACCCACGGCTTGATGAAAATCAACGGCGAGCTCGCTGCGCCGCCCTTCAAGCCTTCGACCGCCTTTCCGTGGGGCAGCGACGTGGTGGGCCGGGACATCCAGGCCCTGGTGCTGGCGGGCGCCAAGACCACCCTGACCCTCGCCCTGCTCGCGACACTGGCTCGACTCCTGGCGGGCACGGTGCTGGGGCTGCTGGCTGGCTGGTGGCGCGGCGGCTGGCTCGACCGGCTGATCCAGGGCGTTGCGGCGGTTTGGGCGGCCTTTCCGGTCACGTTGTTCGCCATGATCCTGATCCTCGCGCTCGGCATCCAGCAGGGAATCGGCGTGTTCGTGCTCGCGCTGTGTGTGGTTGGCTGGGGCGAGATCGCCCAGTTCGTCCGCGGGCAGGTGATCAGCCTCAAGCCCCAGCCCTACATCGAAGGCGCACGCGCGATCGGCGCACGCTCCGGTTGGGTGCTGGTGCGCCACATCTTGCCCCACCTGTGGACGCCGCTCCTGGTGATGGCCGCTTTGGAAATGGCCAGTGTGCTCATGCTGTTGGCCGACCTCGGCTTCCTGAATATCTTCCTGGGCGGCGGTTTCAAGGCCGAGATCGGTCAAACCGGCCAGATGCAACCGATCATCTACAACTTCTCCGACGTGCCGGAGTGGGGCGCGCTGCTGGCCAACATCCGCAACTGGTGGCGCAGCTACCCCTGGCAGGCCTGGTACCCGGGCGTAGCCTTCTTCTTGGCGATCCTGTCCTTCAACCTGGTCGGCGAAGGGCTGCGCCGCTTCATAGATGAAAGCCGCGTGAACATCGGCCGGCTGATCAACCGCTATACTGTCATAGCTGTCGTGCTGGCGGTGGTGGCCGCGGGTTGGCTGGTGCGCAGCACAACCTCGCTGGCGGTGTACGGCAGGCAGGCGGAGCATTTCAACGTCCAGCGTGCGCTGGACGACATCGGCACGTTGGCTTCCCCCGAGCTGCAGGGCCGGGAATCGGGCACACCCGGCGCCCAGGCCGCGGCCGACCACATCGCGGCGCAGATGGCGGAGATCGGCCTGTTTCCGGCCGGCGACCGCGAAAGCTACGTTCACACGATGGTCGCCCCGCGCGGACACTTAGTCGCCGAGCCGACGTTGGAGATTCTGGACCCAAGCGCCCGCCGCGCGGTAGACTCGTTTGCCTACCGTCAGGATTTCGTGGAGTACACCGGCTACGGCCTGTTCGGACTCGAAAAACAGGGCGATGTGGTCGGTCTTGCGATCGCGACGGAGCCGGACGAGGCCAGCAAGGGCTATACCCGGAGCCTGTTGGATCTTCCCCTGAATGGCCAGGTGTTGCTGATGCACGAAGCCGACTTCGACCGCCTGAGGAGGATGCCAACCAGCAGCAGCGGCAGCATCGACCGCCTCACGCGCAGGATGGCCGGCTTCCTGATCGTGGCGGATGATCCTGACTTTCTCGAACGCAGATACCTCTACCCCGGCGTCGGGTTTAGTTCCCTGGGCGCCTTGCCAGCGATGATGATCACTCCCCAGGTTGCCGAACGACTGCTCGCCGGGACGAACATCGCCCCTGCCGGGCTCGCCGCGTTATCAAGTAGTCTGGAGGCGGGGCAAACGGCGCTGACGCCCCCTGGTGCGCGGATAGCCATGGCGATCCCCCTGGCGCCGGAGGACATGCAGGCGGCTTACCACCATGTCATCGGTTTCATCCCCGGCCATGACGCGCTGGGAGGGTTAGACAGCCACGTCATCATCGTCAGCGCCTATTACGATGGCCTGGGCATCGGTCCCGACGGTGTGCTTTACCCGGGCGCCAACGACAACGCAAGCGGCGTGGCCGCGATGCTGGAAATCGCCCGAGCGATGAAGGAAACCGTCCAGCCGCGCAAGACGGTGGTTTTCGTGGCCTGGAGTGGCGGCGAACGACGGGAGGGCTTCAGCGTGACGAACGCCATGGCCGCGAAGATCGGGTTCAACTTGCTCACGGTGGACGCAGTCATCGAACTGAGCGGCATGGCCGCGGGCAGTGGGAAGGGATTGGCGCTGGGGCCGGGCACCAGCTTCAGCCTGGTGCAACTCTTCCAGGCTGCCGGCGCAGAGCTGGGCACGGCCGTCACGACGCGGGGTCGCGGTCCTCATTTCGGCCTCGAAACGGCGGCCGGCTTCGGCGAGCGGTCGGCCTTGAGCGCCTACGTCAGTTGGGATGGCGCGGACCAGGTCGCGCACACGCGCCGCGACTCAATCGAGGCCATCGACCCCCAGAAGCTGAGGCGGTCCGGTCAAACGACGCTGCTCGCAGTCAGCGTGCTCAGCCAGTCGAGGCGATGAGCATGCGGAGATTCGACTCCGTGGCAGAAAACATGCCGCTCTACTCAGGACGCTCCTCGCAACGACGCTGTTACTTGTGCTCCCTCTGCTCCCCGCACCCCCACTCCCCATTTCATCGCCGCCCCACAATGTTGCCAGCCATCCCCTCTCGTGCTATAATCGCGTATCGTCAATGACGTGCGTCATACTGGTAAAGCGGAGAAATACATGGATCGGCGCGACATCGTACAGGCGCTGCCCGTTTTCGCCGGCCTATCCGAGCGGGACTGGGACAAAATCGCTGACCTGTTCAGCGAGCGCCAGTATCAGAAGGATGATTACATCTTTCTGGAAGGAGAAGCGCCGGAAGCCCTGTACATCATTCGGACCGGCAAGGTCAAAGTCCTGCGGCACTCGACCGACGGCAAGGATGTCGTATTACGGGTGTGTGGGTGTGGGCAGATGCTCGGTACGGTCGCGACCTTCGACGGCGGCGGCTATCCCGGCACCGCGCAGGTGATCGAAGACTGCATGATCTTAGTGGTGGCGCGCAACGACTGCCTGACGCTGGTGCAACGCTATCCCGTGTTCGCCCTGGCCGTCATTGCCGACCTGGGTAACCGGCTCCGCAGCTCGGCCGAACAAATCCGCAGCCTGGCAGTGGAACGAGTGGAGCAGCGCATCGCCCGTGTGTTGCTCAAGCTGGCCGAGACCGCCGGCTCGGATGCGCCCGAGGGCCGGGTGATCGAGATGCCGCTGACCCGCCAGGACGTGGCCGACATGACCGGTACCACCGTCGAGACGGCCATCCGGGTGATGAGCAAGTTCCGCCGCAACAACCTGATCCGCACCCGCCGCGGCAAGGTAGTGTTGGTGGAACTGGAAGCGCTGCAGGAGATTGCGGAGGCAAGGTGAAACGTGATGCGTGATGCGTGATGCGTGAAACGTGATGCGTGATGCGTGATGCGTGATGCGTGATGCGTGAGTTCGCCGGAAACAGTCTCTCGCCACCGAACGGACCACGGAACACGTACCACGAACCACGTACCACGTACCACGTACCACGTTTTGACACCGGCTCCGCTCCATGCTAGAATGTCCTTACTTGCCGGTGAGCCGCCGCCCTGTCAGCTTCGGCTGATGGGGAGGAACTTCCCGACTCCCACTCCCTGCGGGGAGAAGGCTGCCCCATGAAACCGCAAGTGGGGGCGTTCGGAGAGCAATCGCCGGGCGACTACAACCGCAACAGAAAATAAACCCGCCCCGCCTGTAGGGGCGACCCTCGCGGTCGCCCTCTGCCGCCGGGGTGAGGGCTGAAACGGCCGGGTAAGAGCCGACCAGCGGTTCGCAGCAATGCGGCCGGCTGGGCGAGCGTGCAGCCGGGAGCAAGGTGAGTGGGCCGGGTTCTAAGCGAGTGCTCTGGTCGGTCTCCGACCGTGCCAGGGGCTTGTCGAAGGTCTCGGTCTCATCGCAGCAGCGCCGGTGAAGGCGGGTCATACCCGCCAGGCCAGGCGCGGCCGCACAGCGACGCTGTGCGAGATAGATGGCGGCGGCCCCTGCGGGGGCGACAGAATCGGGGGTATGACCCGGCAAGGTAGTGAGATGGTGCGTT
>JAPLHB010000194.1 GCA_026389845.1 Chloroflexota bacterium | reverse complement strand
TGGAGGTACTGTAGAGGTCTATCCAGGTGTTCGTGGGCACAACGCCGCCGCCCGACACGGCGCCCAGGAAGATGATGCCCAAGGCCATAGCCAAGGCCAGGGCGGCGACCGTTCTGTTGATAATCTGACCTCTCATGTGGCGGCTCCTTTGCGATGCGGGTGACCGTTCAGACGGTTCGCTTCGGCGACTGTCAATGGTCATTAATGGGGATTTTCAACTGTCACAAGTTGGTTTACACTAGTTGAATGAACGACAATTGCATCCCTACGATTACGGTGTATCTTCGCAGGTGATGTATAATCAGCGTACTTCTCGATCTGTGAACTTCCCTTCTATCTGCATGGAGCGGACAGTGCCCCGTCTATCCCTTGCCTTCTTTGGCGGATTCGACGTCGCCCTTGACGGCCAACCGGTCGCGGGGTTGAAGTCGGATAAGATCCGTGCCCTGTTGGCCTATCTTGCAGTCGAGGCGAACCGGCCGCATCGCCGCGAGACGCTGGCCGGTCTGCTATGGCCCGATTCGCCCAACACCGCGGCTCTCAACAGCCTGCGCAACGCGCTTGCCAACCTCCGCCAGGCGCTCGGCGACGCCCACGCCGCGCCGCCGTTCTTCCTGATCGCCCGCGCCGCCATCCGTTTCAACCCCGCTGCTAACTGCTGGCTCGACGTGGCCGAGTTCGAAGAGCGAATAGCGAATGGCGAATGGCCCCTTCGGGTGACGAATGACGGATCACGAGAGGCAGCGGCCCGCAATCGGCAATCGGCAATCAGCAATCGGCAATCGGCAATCTCCCTCTATCGCGGTCCTTTCCTCGCCGGTTTCTCCGTCAACTCCGCGCCCTTCGAGGAGTGGGCGCTCTACAAGCGGGAGCAGTTCCAACAGCAGGCGTCCCTGGCGTTGCACCGCTTGACCATCCACCACGCGGAACGCGGGGAGCACGGGCTGGCCCAGGACTACGCCCGGCAGCGGCTCCTTCTGGAGCCTTACGACGAGGAGGCGCACCGCCAGTTGATGCGTTCGCTGGCAGCCGCCGGTCAGCGCAACGCGGCCCTGGCCCAGTACGAGGTCTGTCGCCGCCTGCTTGCGGCCGAGTTGGGCGTCGAGCCGGTGCAGGAGACGACCGCGTTGTGTGAAGCGATCCGGGACGGTGCGTTTGACAAGGTGACAAGGTGGGAGGGTGACAAGGTGACTGCTTCTTCCCCTCTCACCGTGTCACCTTGTCACCCTGTCAGTGCATCACCGCCGTTCGTCGCGCGCGAATCCGAGTTGGCGAAGCTCAATGACCATCTGAAGGCCGCGTTCGCCGGACAAGGCCGCGTGGTCTTTGTTACAGGTGACGCAGGCAGCGGCAAAACCGCGCTCGTACAGGAGTTTGCCAGGCAGGCGATGGCGGCGCACGGCGATCTGTTAGCGGTCACCGGCAACTGCAACGCACAAGTCGGCATGGGCGACCCCTACCTGCCCTTCGTCGAAATCCTGCAACTGCTCACCGGCGACATCGAGGCCAAACGGGCCGGTGGTGTGGTCACGCTCGAACACGCCCGCCGGCTCTGGTCGGCGCTGCCCCAGGTGCTGGAGGCGCTGGTGACGGCCGGCCCCGATCTGATCGGTCGCTTCGTGCCGGGGGCTGCGCTCCGTCTGCGCGCCGAAGCGTGCAGCTCGTCCCATCTGCCGTCCCACGGGGAGGCTTCGCACTGGCGCCTTCAACTGGCCGCGTTGGGCGGGCCGGCCGCCCCAACTACCGGCGACAGCTCGACTCATCAACCCCAGATGCGCCTGCTCGACCAGGTCACCGCCGTGCTGGCGACGCTCGCGCGCTGGCATCCTCTGCTCCTGATCCTGGACGATCTGCAATGGGCCGATGCCGGTTCCATCAGCCTGCTCTTTCACCTGGGGCGGCGGCTGGCAGGTAGTCGGATCTTGGTCGTCGGTGCATACCGGCCGGAACCTCTCGCATCTGTCATTTCAATCTTCAACGAGCTGACGCGTCTCTCCGGCGACATCTGCGTGGATCTCACCCAGGCTGACGGCCGGCGCTTCCTGGATGCTTTTTTGGATCGAGAGCCGAATTGCCTGGACACCGCATTCCGTGACACCCTTTATCGGCACACCGGGGGGCACGCGCTGTTCACTGGCGAGCTGTTGCGCGGCATGCAAGAGCGCGGCGACTTGGTGCGGGACAGGGAGGGCCGCTGGGCGGCGGGCTTGTCCCTGGACTGGGAACGGTTGCCGGCGCGCGTCGAGGCGGTCATCGCGGAGCGGATCAGCCGCATATCGCACGAATGCCGGACGATGTTGGCCGTTGCCAGCGTGGAAGGTGAGGAGTTCACGGCCGAGGTGTTGGCTCGTGTGCTGGGGGTGGACGAATCCGCACTCATCCAACAGTTGAGCGGCCCGCTGTGCAAGCAGCATCAGCTCATCCATGCGCAAAGCCTGCGCCGGTTGGATGCCAGCGGACAGCGTTTGTCCGGCTATCGCTTCCAGCATGACCTGTTCCAGAAGTACTTTTACTACAGTCTGGACGACATCGAACGGTCGCGTCTGCATGAGGCCGTGGGGGCAGCCCTGGAAACGCTGTATGGCGGCAGCGCCGCCGAGATCGAGGCCTTGTCTCCCCGGCTGGCGTGGCACTTCGAGGCGGCTGGCCTGACCGATAAGGCGGTCGGCTATCTGCTGCAGGCGGGTCGGCGGGCCACGCGGCTGGCCGCGAGCGAGGAGGCGCTCGGTCACTTCACGCACGGGCTGGCGCTGCTCCGCGCGCTGCCCGAATCAGTCGAGCGCACCCGCCGCGAAATCGAGCTTCAGACGGCCCTGGGCGCGTCATTGGTGGTCGCGCGCGGCTGGGGCACGCCGGAGCGCGCGACCGCTTTCGCCCGCGCGCTGGAGTTGAGCCAGCGCGTCGGTGAGCTGACCGGTATCCTCCAGACGATGCTGCTGCAGGCCGACCAGTGTCGGGCGGCCGGGGAGTGCGCCCGGGCGCGCACACTTGGCGAGCAGATGCTCCTCCTGGCTCAACAGACCGAGAAGCCGCTGCACCTGGCGTTAGCGCACTATACCGTGGGCGCCAGTCTGGCATTCTGCGGCGATCTGGTTCCCGCGCGCAGCCATCTGGAGCAAGGTGTCGCCCTGTGTGACCCCCAGAGCACCAGTTCACTGACGACCATTTTCGGCGCCGATCTCGGGGTGACGGGGTTGAGTTGGTTGGCGTGGGTATTGTGGGATCTGGGCTATCCTGAACAGGCGTTCCGGCGCAGCCAGGAGGCGCTGGCGCGCGCCACAGAGCTGGCGCATCCATTTTCGGTCGGCCTGGCGCTCACCGTGGCGTGCCTGCCTCTGGCGGTCTTCCGCAGCGACGACCGGGCCGTCCGCGCGCATCTGGCCGCGTTGGCAAAGATCAGCGAAGGTCAGGAGAATGCTTTGTTTCGGATCTGGCATACGATCTACTCTGGGTGGCTCCAGGCGCGGCAGGGCGAGACCGTCGCAGGGATCGCCGCGCTGCGCCGGGGCATGGCGGCCTGGGAGGCCTCCGGTTCCCGCAGCGGCCGCCCCCTCCAGTTGCTGCTGCTGGCCGAAACCTATCTGCGGAGCGGGCAGATCGCACAGGGATCGGCCGTAATCGCGGCGGGCCTGGCACTGATCGAGGAGACCGGGGCGCGCATGTTCGAGGCGGAATCTCACCGACTCGCCGGCGCGTTGCTTGAGTTGCAGCCGGCCGCGGATGCCGCCGCGCCGGAGGTATGCTATCAGCGGGCACTGGCCGTGGCGCGGCGACAAGCGGCCAAGCTATGGGAATTGCGCGCCTGCGTGAGCCTGTTCCGGCTACAGCGACAGCCGGAGGGCCGTGCAAAGGCCCGGCAGATGCTATCCGATATTTGCGATTGGTTTGTTGAAGGGGCCGATCTGCTAGATTTGGTAGAAGCACGGCAGTTGCTACTTCAAAGCCCGTTCCCCAATGCGATCAGTGATGGTGACGCGCCCCCGATCGCGTCCCAAGCGCTGCCCTTGACCGATGTTTGTTAGCTTGTAACCGTCTACCCCTTCAAGAAGTTCAGACGGCTCGTTTCGCCGGCTGGCAATAGGCATTAATCGGCATCGTCAATGGCCCCCCAATGGGTTTACACAGCTATCAGCATATTCGCCGCTCCCCCAGCCTGCGTACCGGTGACGTTCGCCCCTGGCGGGGGTGGGCAAGGCTCCTATTTGCCTCAGTAATCCGGCGCCCCGCCACGGAGCATGGCTCGCACCGCGAATAGCGCACGCCGAACGACAGAACCAGCAGGATAGCCGCCAAAGTCAGGGCCTGGTCCATGTCAATCTCGAACCCGAGGTATACCGCCAGCGGCATGGTCTGCGTCCGACCAGGTAAATTTCCGGCGAAGATGATCGTCGCGCCGAACGCGCCCAGGGCACGTGCTCAGCGTGGGCGTCGCGCCCCCGATGATGCTGTGCCACGTCAGCGGCAACATCACATGGCGGAAGGTCTCCCAGGCCGTGGCGCCATCCAACGCAGCCGCTTGCTCCAGCTCACAGCTCACCCCACTCAAGCCCACCGCGGCAGTCTTGACATAATACGGCGCAGCCACGAAGGTCTGTGCCATCACAACAGCCAGCGTCGTAAAGGGTATCTGAATCCCCAACGCTGCCAGCGTGCCGCCCAACAGGCCGCGGCGCCCGAAGGCGATGAGCAAGCGCCAGACCTGCCACGGCCGGCGGCAGGACGGTCGGAAGGTCAATCAGGATTTCGAGCAAGGCGGCCATGCGCAGGTGGCGCCGGCCCAACAAGTAGGCCAGCGGCGTCCCGAAGGCCAGCACCAGCACAGCCGTTGTCATGCTCGTGCGCAGGCTGAGACTCATCGCCTGGCGCGTGTTTTCTTCGCCCAGCGCCTGCCAGACTGTCACCGGCGCTGCCTGCGCGGAGCGCCAAGCGCCGGTCTTGTGTCGGGCGAGCGTAAGTCCCGACCGAGAGGGCGTGGGGTATAGCGGGCGGGCGAAGTCCCGACCGAGAGGATGTGGGGTTCAGTGGGCGGCTGTGCCGACCGAGAGGACGTGGGTTTGCGGGCGGGCTTGTCCCGACCGAGAGGACGTGGGTTTCATCGGGCGGCTATGCCGACCGAGAGGCCGTGGGTTTGCCGGGCGGCTGTGCCGACCGAGAGGTCGTGTAGGCGCAAGCGGGAGCGCCGCGCCACGGGCGCCGCCAGCCGGTCCGGGACGGATCGTCCTGGGATCGGCAACGCAGTGTTTTTGTCAAGCGAAAAGGGAGCCACACGGGCCGCCGGTTGGTTTGGTGCTTTTGTCGCATCCTGTGTGTTCGGCTAAGCGTCCCTGCCAGGGTCGCTCGACCCTTTGCGCCTTCCACCCAGGATTTGACAAAAGCGCCAACATAGAAGGTGGAACCTGTGGTTAGGCAAAGCCCAAGCACCAACCCCGCACAACGACGCACGCCGCCCACAACGGTGAACCGTGCTAATGAGCCGCGACCGCAAATAAAACGGACGGCATGGATAGCTGCTGGTCACGCCTGATGCGCCATGCGCCTCCATCTCGGTATCAAGTTGAGTAGTTCGCGTCCAGCGAGCACCCCGCCGGTCGGCCTAGCCGGGTGTACGCCCCACTCATGGCGAAGTTGCACTCCGAATAACCAGGGGTAGATAGGCACGAACCTCAAGCGCCCGCATCACCGATGCCTTGTAGAGCAGGAACCTGTCCGAATAGGCTACATATGGCATGTCCTGCCCGTCCAGTGCTAGGCTGACGTCATCCACCTCGAAAGGGGAGAAGCCAGGCGCGCCGAATGGCACCCATGCGCTGCCATCGAAGCGCATCACCGTGGTCCTACCGCCGTTGCCCCGGTCCCCATAGGCCACATAAGGTGTGTTCTGCCCATCCAGCACCAGGTTGACGTCTCCTGCCTCTCCGGCAGAGAAGCCAGGCGCGCCGACCGCAACCCAAGCGCTGCCGTCGAAGCGCATCACTGTTGCCTTCCGGTTGTAGGCCACGTCATGGTAAGCCACATAGGGTATGCCCTGCGCGTCCAGCGCCAGGTCGGTGAGATCTACCTCCCCGGTAGAAAAGCCGGGTGCCCCGACTGGCAGCCATGCGCTGCCGTCGAAGCACATGACTGTCGCCCTGTCGCCGTGGCCCCTGTCCTGGTAGGCCACACAGGGCATGCCCTGTTCGTCTAGAGCCAGACTGAGGTACCATGCTTCCCCGGTTGAGAAGCCGGGCGTGCCCACTGGCAGCCATGCGCTGCCGTCGAAGCGCATCACTGTTGCCCGGTAGGCGTTTGCCCCATCCATGTAGGCCACAATCGGCGTGCCTTGGACGTCTAGCGCCAGGTCGATGGCGCCAATCGCCCAAGCGGAGAAGCTGGGCATCCCGACCAGCACCCAGGCGTTGCCGTCGAAGCGCATTACCCGTGCCCGGAAGGCGCTGTCCCTGAAGGCGACATAGGGGGTGCCCTGCTCGTCCAGCGCCAGGGGGAAGGTGTAGGGAGGGCGTTCCCCGCAGCGAAGTCGTGTGAGCCCACCAGCACCCAGGCGCTGCCATCGAAGCGCATCACCGACCCCGCCCCAAGGTGCGAGTAAGCCAGGTAGGGTGTGCCCTGCGTATTCAACGCCAGGCTGACGTCATCCCCACCATTGTCGGTGAATTCGGGGGCGCCCACCAGCACCCAATGATAGACCGCCTCATGGCCAGCCGCGCCGCCTGCGACCGGTAGCGCCAAGACCAGGACTACGCACAAACAGACTAGTCTCGTTCCTTTCATCTTGACCTCCCTTTGCGACTATTCCATTGGCTTGCCTAACTAGTATTTAGGCGGAAACTTTCCGTCTAATCTGCCGCCCAGGGGTTTTAGACGGACAAGCACCAAACAGCAGGGATCAGATAGCAGCCTATCAGCCATTCACGCTGACAAGTCGAGTATAAAAGCAGGGGTTGCGGATGTCAAGTCCTTTTCGCCGCTATTCGCCCCACGTTGTGGTGCGTCGTCGCGCCACGGGCGGGCGCCGGTCTCCCGCCAAGAGGACGTGGGTTTGATGGGCGGGCTTGTCCCGACCGAGAGGACGTGAAGTTGCCGGGCGGCTGTGCCGATCGAGAAGACGTGCAGGAGCAAGTGGGGGCGTCGCGCCGTGGGCGGGCGCTGGTCGCCCGACCGAGAGGACGTGGGGTTCAACGGCGGGCGAAGCTCCGCCGAGAGGACGTGGGGTTGAGCGCAAGCGGAGCGAGCGGGATCCTAACGTGTTGCGCGTCAACTGCGGCGAACGCGCCTCTCTTCAGCGATTCTACCTTCTGGCCGTCTGCTGGACGCGCTTGTTGGGTGACGAGCCGAGCGGCAACACGGTGGCAGGCTGAATGGCCGTCGGTCGTCAGCCGACTCCCTTTCGCATCGCGACTAGCATCGAGCTCAACAGGAGAACAGTGCTCGCGACCGTCACCATCCACAACCCGCGATTCAACCGGAACATCGGAATACCCATCAGCAAGATAGAACCAAAGAACAACATGAGGTAGGGGACGAGAATGCCGTAGCGTGGTGGAGACCGGAACTCGACAGGTGAGACGTAGTCAACGACGATCATCAGCGCGATGAAGGCGATGTAAACTGCAGGACCGATCCACTGCTGCCAACCTGCTTGAGCGCGCACGAAAGCAAAGAGGGCGAGCGCCGCCGGTACCGCGAGGGCGATCATCACGTAGCCCAGAAGGCTGTTGATCGCCATGCTGCCGGTGGGAATCCTCGACAGGAACCCAGCAGACTGGAGCACGTTGACGGCGTTGACGACGGCCCACACCGTGAGTGCCGCCCACCATGGGCCTTGACTCGTCTGAGTCTGCATGCGCCCCTCACAATTCCCCGAGTGCTGCTCTGTCACCTAACGGCTGGGAGTTCAGCCGCACGCGGTCGCAGGCCAGGCGCGCCGACCAACTAATGTGACACCCAGGCCAAGTACCTCTGTTCGCGGCGCGTGTAGCGTGTCGGCTGCAACGACGGGTTAGGCGGCCTCGCTCCGAGTGAATCCCGCCGCACTATGCACGCTCATCACCCACTCACCCACTCTCTCCGCAACAACGAGAAGAGCACCTGGTCATTGTACACTGCCTCTCGACAGTAGTACTCCCGCAGCAGACCTTCCCGCTGAAACCCCAGCTTTTCCAACACGCGCATCGACCGCTGGTTCTCTGTATGCGTCGTGGCCTCTACCCGATTCAACTCCATCACCTCGAACCCGTATCGCAGCAGAGCTCGCAACGCCTCCGGCATCAATCCTTGCCCCCAGTAATCCGGCCACAGATCGTACCCCATCTCTGCCCAGTGGTGCTGTTTGTTCCAGCGGCAGAATCCACACGTCCCGATCAACTCCTGAGCTCTCTTGGACTCAATCCCCCACCATTTGAAGGTTGGCATCTTCTCCGGGGTCTGAAGGGGCCGCAGCCATTCCTTCGCTTCCTCCCGGCTTCTCAGTGGTTCCTCATCCCTCATGTAGTGAGTGACCACCGGGCTACCCCATTCCTGGAAGATGAAATCAGCATCCTCCATCCGCAGGGATCTGAGAATCAACCGCTCCGTTTCTAGTCGTGGATATGCTCGTTCTCTGTCTTCTCCAACCATCGGATCTCCGAATACCTGTTTACACCGAAGCCGAAACAGAGGCCGCCACTAGTATTCAGGCGGAAACTTTCCGCCTAATCCGCCGCCCAGGGGTTTTAGACGGAAATAATCCGCCTAAGTTCCCGAAATAATTGTGTTAGACGGAAATCTTCCGTCTAATGCTCCTGCTTGGCGTTTTAGACGGACAAACATCAAACAGCAGGGATCAGATAGCAGCCGATCAGCCATTCTGGCTGACAGACAAATCAAGTATACAATCAAGGCCTGCGGATGTCAAGTGTTTTTTGTCACTATTCGGCCCACGTTGCAGAGCGTCGCGCCACGGGCGGGCGCTGGTCGCCCGCCGAGAGGACGTGGGTTTGCGGCGCAAGCGGGAGCGGCGCGCCTCGGGCGGGCGCTGGTCGCCCGACCGAGAGGACGTGGGTTCGGCGGGCGGCTGTGCCGACCGAGAGGACGTGGGGTTGTCGGGCGGGCTTGTCCCGACCGAGAGGACGTGGGGTTGGCGGGCGGCTGTGCCGACCGAGAGGACGTGGGGTTTTGTTGGGCGGGCGGCTATGCCGACCGAGAGGACGTGGGGTTGAGCGCAAGCGGAGCGAGCGGGATCCTAACGGATTGGCTCACCGGCAGGCCGAAGGCCTGTCCGGTGGAGCCGGTGTTAGGCGGCATTTATCGAAACGGTTATTATCGATCCCACACTTCCTTTTTCAACGCTGATGACTTTGAAACCATTGGCATATGATTCAATCTCGCGCTGATTGTTGATGCCCGAAACAATGGAAACATCTATTCCCCAAGCTCTAGATTCGAGTTGAATGAGCCTTTTCCACAATCCCTTGGTATATTTTTCAGGCGCCATTTCTAGGGCAAGTTGAGAACGATCAAATCGTTGTGAAATTACCTGTAAAATTTTGGTTACATCATGCTTGGGCAAGTAATAGAACAGCGCTTCTGCGAGGAGAAGGAAATGACTGTTTCCACTGGATGTTACCTTGTCAATCCATGAAGTATCAAACACCGAACATCCAATGAGCTCGTAGTTAAGGTGATCCTTTAGAATCTCGCTTTTCACTGCAATCATTTCCGGTAGATCAAGTTCGATATAGTTGCATTGATCGGCTTCAATCCGCCAAAATCTTGTGTCAAAACCACAGGCAAGGTTGACCACGGTACATCCTGGGTTATCTGAAATAAACCGACTTGCAATACTGTCGAAACTTCTTACTGTTATCATGCGCGCTTTTACGTCTCGCGTATTAATACCTGTATACATCTTTCTCCACTTCAAAATGCGTTTCTTTTCTTCTTCAGACGATAAGGACATCAACCTTTCCAGGCAAAGAATAGCCATTGGATCGTTGAAAGTGGGATCGCCCATCTCTGATTGAACGGCGCGACAAAGTAGAGGCAAAATGGCTGTTCGTGATACTTCAGATAGATTCATTGTCTCTCTTTCCTTCGCGGAAACTTTCCGCCTAATCTGCCGCCCAGGGGTATTTAGATGGAAATAATCCGCCTAAGTCCCTGAAATGGTCGTGTTAGACGGAAATCTTCCGTCTAATGCTCCTATTCGGCGTTTTAGACGGACAAACAGCAAACAGGAGGGATCAGATAGCAGCCGATCAGCCATTCACGCTGACAAGTCGAGTATACAAGCAGGGCTTGCGGATGTCAAGTGTTTTTCGCCGGTATTCGGCCCACGCTGCGGAGCGAAGCGTCGCGGGTGGGCGAAGTGCCGACCGAGAGGACGTGGGGTTCTGGCGCAAGCGGGAGCGCCGCGCCATGGGCGGGCGCTGGTCGCCCGCCGAGAGGACGTGGATTTCGTCGGGCGGGCGAAGTCCCGACCGTGAGGACGTGAAGTGCGGCGCAAGCGGGAGCGTCGCGCCACGGGCGGGCGCTGGTCGCCCGACCGCGAGGACGGGGGTTTGCCGGGCGGGCTTGCCCCGACCGAGAGGCCGTGGGTTTCTGGCGCAAGCGGGAGCGCCGCGCCCAGTGGCCGGCCGGGGGAGCGAAGCGAACCGCGCCGGCGAGAGGACGTGAGAAGCGTTCATGTCCAACAGTGGCCTTCTTCGCAGATGTCGAAGAGGGATTGATCGGGGGCCAGGTCAGCGTGGACGAGGGCGGGCAGGGATTGGCAGGCGTAGTTGAGGTAGAGGGCGCCGGTGAGGCCCTGGGCGAAGCGGCCGATTTTGGCCTGGAGTTGGGTTTCGACGTTGACGGCGTGGGCGAAGTCGGCGGGGCGATTCTGGGCCATGTCACGCCAGCCTGCGGTGCGGTGGAAGGGGCAGATGCGGCAGTTGGATTTGCCGGGCACGGGATGGTTGTGCTCGGTGAGCCAGGTGATGCAGGAAGTGCGGGACATGCGGAGGTCTATGAGCGGCCACACGTTTTCAATCCAGGGGGTGCGGTTGGGTTTCAGGCGGTGGACTTCATCGGCGGAGATGCCGAGCCAGCATGCGACGGTGACGCCGGGTTTGACGACCTGGGCGAGCATGGTTTTCATCTGGCGGGGGCGGGTGAGGCCGAGTTGCGCGAGCCGGTCTTTGACGTAGCGTTCGATGGGTTCGGCTTTGAACTGGTTGGTGCATTGGCGCCGGACGCGGGCCTGGTGGCCGGCGAGCTCGAGGAAGGCGGGGATGGAGGTGTAGGCCGTGGCCGAGAGCAGGGTGGCGACGATGCTGCCGGGGTGGAGGCGGATCAGCGGGATGGCGCGGGTGGCCAGGCGGGTGGCGAGGTAGTCGAGTTGGGTGTAGACGTAGGCGGGTTCGTCTTCGAGATCTGCGAAGATGGCGAAGTCAACGCGTGGCAGGAGGTCGTCGGCGATCATTTCGACGATGGTCGAGGATTGGACGCCGGCGCCCAGGGAGAGGTAGCGCAGGGCTGGTTCAGGCATGGGTGGCCCCCTCTGTAGTCCCCCCTGGCCCCCCTAATCCCCCGCTGTGGCAGGGGGACTTGCGGCAGGGGGGATGGTTCGGCGCTTGGAAGCTGCCCTTTTACGCCGGGGGGTGTTCGTTTCTGTGACGGCGGTTGGGATGTTGAGTTCGGCGGCGCGGGCGTCGTTGAGGGCTGCGATGCGGGCGGCGTTGGTAGATCCCGAGGTCGAGCGGGAGGCGGAGCGGTTGGATGCGGAACAGCAGCGGCTCAAGCGGCAGGCGGCGAGTTTGTTGGACGCGGTGGAAGATGGGGGTGGGGCGCTTGTGCGGGAGCGGTTGCGCGAACGCGAGTTGGAACTGAATTGGGTGATTGCGCTGCGGGCGGAGTTGGAGCGCAAGCGGGTGCTGGCGCGGGTGGAGGTTTCGGATGCCAAGTTGGCCGAGGTGTTGCAGGTGATGCGTGCCAATGTGCAAGCGGATGATGTGGTGGTGGCGCGGCGCGGGCTGGCAGCGTTTGTTGAGAAGATCGAGGTTCACCCGGAAAAGCTGGTGATTTCATATCACCAGCCGATCGGGAGTGAGGATGTGCTCGTTTTCGGAGGTATGCCCCAAGGGGATCCGGACTTATCCCCTGCACCCGCTGGCGAGGCAACTGGCGCACACCTGGGACGTAGCGGTGATTCTGGTGTGCATATCCCGGTCAAGGGGACTGGTGCTGTGTCTCTGGTGCTGTGTCTGTGGTTCGGCCGTGTCATGAATCTGCGTACTCACCTGCTGACAATTGGGACACACGCCACGTCAAGCCTGGACTCGATGCAGACTTCGATGCGCTCGGCACTGACGATCTGGTAGCTCACCGCTTTCACATTGGGTAAGCCCAGCAGTTCATCGGGGATCTGATAGTCGGCCATCGGTACACCTCGCAATCAAGGATGTGCGTATCTTCTCAATCTGTAGGAAGGTGCTGTTAACCGGACAATGAAATGACCCTAGCTACCAGGGCGAGCGTGCGTTCGGCGTGTTTGCAGAAAAATACTGGATCAAGTACAATAACTGCAAGAGACAGCCAGCGAGGAGATGGCACGATGCCCTACCAGATTTCTGAGCCAGTAGACATCCCACACCTTCAGCAAATCCTGGATGCGTTGCAGGCCGAGATTGACGAACGGGAGCAAGCGACGGCGGCGCTGGCGCGCCGGAACGCCGAACTGCATGGTGAGCTGCAACGGCGGCTGGCGGAAAGCGAGAGCTTCAACCGCGTTCTGGTGAGCTTGCTCCAGAAGACGGTTCTGGAACAAGTGCTGAACATCGTCTGCGCCGAAGCCCAGGGCTTGATCGGCGCGACCGGCAGCGCGGTCTTGCTGCTGACCGATCAGGCCTGGCTGGAGGTCAAGCACCGCCTGGGCAAGCCGTTGGCGGCCGTTGGCCCCGTGCCTGTGGAGGGCTCGTTGGCGGGCCAGGTCGTGCGCCAGGGTGAGCCGGTGCTGGTGAATGACCCGGCCTTCTTCGAGCAGGCCCAAGTCTATCAGTGGCCCGCCGATCTCACTGCGCTGCTCGCCGTGCCCCTGCGCGTCAACGGCGGGGTCATCGGCGTGCTGGACGTCGTGAACAAGGCGGGCGGCTTCACCGAGGAAGACATCCCCGTCATGTCCCTCTTCGCCACCCAGGCCGCCATGGCCATCGAGCACGCCCGGCTCCAACAGCAGGCGGAGCAACTGGCGGTGCTGGCGGAACGACAACGCTTGGCCCGCGAGCTGCACGATTCGGTCACACAATCGCTGTACAGCGTCACCCTGTACGCCAACGCCGCGATCCTGGCGCTGGCGGCCGGCAAAGGTGATGTCACGGCCGGCTACTTGCAGGAGCTACAGGAGACCGCGCAGGAGGGGATGCGCGATATGCGGCTGCTCATCTTCCAGTTGCACCCCCCCGTGTTGGAGGCGGAAGGGCTGGTGGCCGCATTGCAGGCGCGTCTGGCAGCCGTCGAGGGCCGCGCCGGTGTGCAAATCGAGTTTCGCGTCGAGGGGGAGCGGCGGTTGCCTATCGCGATCGAAGCCGAGCTTTTCTGGATCGCCCAGGAGGCCCTCAATAACGTGCGCAAACATGCGGCGGCCCAGCATGTGACCGTGCATCTACACTTCACCACCGTGACTATTTCCCTCGAAGTGCTGGATGACGGCGTGGGGTTCGATCCGGGTGCAGTGCCCGCCGAAAGGCGGGGCGGTTTGCGCACCATCGCCGAACGCACCGCGCACATGGGCGGACAACTGACGTACGAAAGCACGCCGGGCGAGGGCACGCAGGTGAAGGTGGAGGTGACGCTATGACAGAAAAAAACGCTCGATTCGCGGGATCGAGCGTTCGTGTTTTGATTGTTGACGACCATGCCATCGTGCGCAAGGGTATCCGCGCCCTGCTCTCTGAAGCCGGCGGCTTCGAGGTAGTGGGGGAAGCGGGCAACGGGCAGGAAGCGGTGCTGGCCGCGGAGGAGACCCACCCTGACGTCATCCTGATGGACCTGCTGATGCCCGATATGGACGGCATCGAGGCAACGCGCCAGATCACCAGTCGTCAGCCGCAGGCACGCATCCTCGTGCTGACCAGCTTTGCCGCCGACAACAAGGTTTTTCCGGCCATCAAAGCGGGCGCGGCGGGTTACCTGCTCAAGGACTCCTCGCCTGAAGAGCTCGTGCGGGCCATCCGCCAGGTGCATCGCGGCGAGCCATCGCTCCATCCGACCATCGCCCGCAAGCTGCTGCAGGAGATCGCGCGCCCAGCCGAGCAGCAGCCCGCCCCCGAGGCGCTCACTGACCGTGAGATGACAGTACTGCGGCTGGTTGCCCAGGGATTGAGCAACCAGGAGATTGCCGACCGGATCGCGGTCAGCGAGCCGACCGTGCGCGCACACGTGAGCCGGATTCTCGGCAAGCTGCACCTGGCCAGCCGTACCCAGGCCGCACTCTACGCGGTGCGGGAAGGGTTGACGGACGCAGACAGCGTGCAGGAGGCGTAGCCACAGATCACGACGTTTTTGATGGAACCTGTACATCAAACACCGTACATCAAAAGTATCAAGGGCCGCCCCCACGGGCGGCCTTTTTGTTAGGAAGAATCTGGCGTTCGCGCTGATGACAGGGCCGCGCCTTTCTGCTATGCTTACGAATAGAAGGAAGAGCGATCTTCCAGGTTGCCAGCGGAAATGGCCGTCTTTCAGAGAAAGGAAGGGTGAACCATGGGTCTTCTCGCATGGCTCGTCGTCGGGTTGATTGCTGGTTGGTTGGCCAGCCAGGTAATGCGCGGTGGGAGCTACGGTCTCATCGGCGACATCATCGTGGGCGCGGTGGGCGCCGTGATCGGCGGCTTCCTGGCCGCCAATCTGCTGAATATGCCGGATGCCGTCACCGGCATCAACGTCACCAGCATCCTGGTAGCCTTCGTCGGTGCGGTGATCCTGATTGCCATTCTGCGGTTGGTTTCCGGCCGCAGGCGTTAGTCAGAATGCACCGTTGATATCTACCTGATCGGGAGGGTACACTATGGCAATCGAACGACGCGACGAACATACCGAGGTCGTGAATCTCAATGCCGCGGACGTTGGGCTTGGGGACGTGAGCACGAGCGGTCCAGTCCGCACGACGGCGCGCCAGACGGCCACCTTTACCAGTGATCCGTACGCCGTGCGGCGCGAACAGACTATCAAGCTCCAGAAGGGCATCTACTTGCTGTTCGGGATTCTGGAGGGGCTGCTCGGTATCCGCTTCGTGTTGGGGTTGCTCGGCGCCAACCCGGCTGCGGACTTTGCGCAGTTCATCTACGGCATCACGAAACCGTTCATCGCGCCGTTCGTGGGGCTGTTTGGGCAGCCGCGCTTTGAGGGCAGCGTCTTCGAATGGAACTCGCTGGTAGCGATCCTCGTCTACGTATTGATCGCCTGGGTGCTGGTCAAAATCGTGTGGCTAATGCTGGGCGACTCGCGGCGCGGCGTGCGCACCACCACATCAAGTCACAGTGATAACGCATGAAGCAGGTCTATCCATCTAATCAGGAGGAGCGTATGAACATCGAACAGAAGCTCAAGGACACGGCGCACGACGCGAAGAACAAGGTCAAAGACACAGCCCATGACGCGAAGAACGTCGTCAAGGACACGGCCCACGACGTGAAGAACGTCGTCAAGGACGCGGCGCACGACGCCAAGAACAAGATCCAGGATGCGGATACGGCGCACGACGCGAAGAACGTCGTCCAGGACACGGCGCATGATGCCAAGAACGCTGTGAAGGACGCGGCGCACGATGCCAAGAACAAGGTCAAGGACGCGGCGCGCGATGCCAAGCGCGAGACGATCAAGTAATCGCGGTTCGGCTGATGTGCTAACCTTGACAGTCATTGCGAGGGGCCGCAGCCCCGAAGCCATCCCTCCCATAGGCGTGAGATTGCTTCCTAAAGGATGCTGCGCAATCGCACAACCCGCTCGCAATGACACGTCATAGGCAGAGCGGAGCCGAAGGAATGCATAGCGCTCTAAGCGAAAGGTCGCATTCTGCGACTGCACTTCGTAAAGAGCGCTTCGTTCCACTTAGGATGCTTCCGTGATGAGTACCACAGTAGTACGAGTGAACTATTAGCAGCAGTGACCCGGAGCACGCTCAGCGAGGGCGCCCCGGAGGAGGCCAAGATCATGGTCGGACAATGGATTTCGCAAGTAGGTAAGTTGGTTGGGATACAGACCGTGTCGCGGCTGGTGACCCTCAAGCGCGTGATGTTCTGACTGGCGCTTTGCGTGCTCATCGGCGGTATGGCGCCGATCGCAGCCGCTGGGCGCGCGAATGATAACACGCCGCCACAGCGGATCTACTCCCGCCAGGCTGACGGCATCTGGGCCAGCGACGACGCGGGGATCAGTTGGACGAAGGCTGGCGCGCTGCCGAGCCGACCGCTGGCAATGGCGGTCGCCCTGGGGACGCCGGGCCTGGTGTTCGTCGGCACCGAATCGCGCGGCTTGCTGAGGAGCAACGATGGGGGCGCCTCATGGCAGCCGGTTGACAGCACAGTTCTGTCTTGGGGCAATGCGGCGCCGCTCGCCGTGACTGCTTTGGCCATAGATCCAGAGGATGAACAGATCGTCTATGCGGCCACTAACATTTGGCTGGGGACCAACACGGCGCGTCTCAGCCCGTTGGGCGTTGCCGTGAGTGTTGACGGCGGCCGGCAGTGGCTTCAGTTGAGCACCGCGTTGCTCAGTGACGCGCCGCTGCAACACCTGGAACCGATCGCCGGCCAGCCGTTGGCGGTCACGATGGTCAATAGCACGGGCAGCCCCCATACGGTGAGTCTGGCGTTGAATCCTGAGCTATTGGGTCTGCTCCAGAATGGCGCCCCCGCCGTCCGCGCCTCCGCGGCGCGGGCCATCGGGCTGATCGGTGACCCGGCGGCGCTCCCTGGCCTGATGCAGGCCCTGGCCGATCCCGATGCCCTGGCCGGCCAGCGCATCGCAGAGGCCATCGGGAGCATCGGCGATCGCTCGGTCAGCGTTGACCTTCTGGCGATACTAAATTCTGCGCCGGCAGCGGAGCGCACGGTCGCTGCGCGGGCGCTTGGTTTGCTGAAATCCGCGGAGGCCGTGCCTGGGCTGGCCGCGTTGCTCAGCGCCGGCGACCCGGAAGCCCAGCGGGTGGCGGCCGAGGCGTTGGCAGCCATCGGTACCCCTGCGGCCCTGGCCGCGCTCACGGCGCCACTTTCCGACCGACAGATGACGTCAGCGCGGCACGCCGCGATGGGCGGGCTGGAAACGGCCGGTCCCTCCGCCGTGGCGCCGTTGGCGGCAGCCCTGCACGACGGTAACGCGGTGGTCCGCGCTAACGCCGCGGAAATGCTCGGCTGGCTGAAACCAGCGGATGCCGTGGCCGATCTGGCCCGGTTGCTATCGGACCCGGATCCCACGGTACAAGCCCAGGCCGCCTGGGCCTTGGGCGAAATCAACACCGAGCCGGCGCGCCTGGCGCTCAACCCGGCGCCGCTCATTCTGGCGCCGGGTGCGCCCATTCTGGCGCCTGTGGCACGCCCGGTCGCCCCGGCCCCGCTGGCCGCGTTACCCGGTGCAATCGCCGATGTCCCGACCGACTACTGGACCCTGGCGGCGATGGCGGCCCTGTTGGTGCTTGCGATGCTAGCGGGCACGCTGATTGGGAAGGGGCCGCGGCCGACATCGCACCTTGGGCCCGCTTGATCTGCTGTGATGACCTAAACTTATAGTGCGACTCGGGCTGCGGGACACCGACAAACGGTGTCTGCGGTATGACGAATCGTAATTCTCACACATGGAGGTGTCCCGATGTTATGGGTGATTGCAGTGATTCTCGTGGTTCTGTGGCTACTAGGTCTAGTGGCTAACATCGGCGGTGGGCTGATTCACGTTCTGTTGGTGATCGCGCTGGTCGTCATGGCGGTGAACCTGTTGCGGGGCCGCCGCGCATTAGGATAAACACGAAAGATGACTGCTCTGTCTGTCCTTTCGAGCAGACAGAGCAGTCACCGCGTCAGGAGCAACCATGAGTGATGAAACCAAGATCAAGGACATGGGAGCGATCCCTCACGCAGGGGGATCGCCTTTCGCGTGTGGGCGCCGCATGCGCAGCGAGTCTCCGTCAAGTGTGCTGATCTTTTCGCAATGAGCGAAGGGGGAATTAGAAATGGTGGAGTTCATCCTCTCGCAGATCCGGGGGCTGATGCAGGCCGCGCGCGACAACTATCGCGTTGATCCGGTCGTCTTTCTGGTCATCTACTTCGCTTCGGCGCCGTTTTTCTACTATTCGTTATTCCGCATGATCCGGGCGCTCGCGCAGAAGCGTGGCACGCAGATCATGCTCTGGAGCGCC
>JAPLHB010000081.1 GCA_026389845.1 Chloroflexota bacterium | reverse complement strand
CCGGCTGGTCTTTGCTCGAAACAGGACATGCCCGATACGCCTTCATCCGTGTAGAAGGCCCAAATGGTAATCTCGTGGTGGGTGCAGTATTGCCTGGCAAGGTCGCCTTGGGTATTGATGGACACGCTGTCGCCGTGGTTCGGCGTGGCGGTCCTGAGGTAGACTGCGGCTCTCATCTCGATCCTCCTCGGCTGCTGATTGGCTGTTCCGTGCGGCGATTATAGCATACATCTGCCAGGAGCGGCTGGACGCTTGCCGCCACGTGCGATATCCGAGTCAAAGCTCGGCCACCCCCTGGCAGAACCAGACACCTACTCCGCCGCGCCGCTTGGCCCCGTTACGGGCTGTGCGTGGATGGCCAAACCCGTGCCAGCGCCGCGGCCGGGGGCGCGCATCCCACTGCCCGCGGCCCTTGCGTCCATAAGTGCGCCGCCGGATTGGGGCAGCCGAGCAAGGACTTGGCCGAACCCCAACGGCGGTCGACGCTATGCTTCGCCATCGTTTTTGCTCCGTAGGCGTTACCTTTGCCTGGCTCTCTCGTCACCATGAGACTAGAACACAAGTTCGATCTCGCGTAGGGAGTCTATGGCAGCCAGTCGGCAGAACAAACTCGATGCAGTTGTGACGCGGCTGCAACTGCAATATGGCCCGCGCGCCATCCGCAAAGCCGCGCCCGCGGCGGAACCCGTCGCCCATCTGTCCACCACCTTTTCCGATCTGGACACGGCGCTGGGCGGCGGGTTGCCGCGTGGGCGGATCACGGAGATCATGGGCCCGGCGACCTCGGGCAAGGTGACGCTGGCGGCCAAGGCGCTGGCAGCCGCACACCAGGAACGGGGAGCGCTGGTCGCCTGGCTCGATCTGAGTCGCACCTGCGATCCCGACTACCTGCACCGCTGCGGCCTCGATCTCGATCGGCTGCTTGTCGTCCGGCCGGCCGATGGCACGGATGGGCTGGCGATCACCCTACACTTGGTCGAGAGCAACACCCTGGCTGCGCTGGTCTTCGATAGCACCGCCGAGCTACGCCAGGCCGACCAGGCGACGGTCGCCGGCGCGTTGGAACGCCTGGCGACGGTCGTCACGCAGACGCAGACGGCCGTGATCTGCCTCACCGAACCGCGTGCCCAATCACGCACGCTGGCGCATGTTGCGACCGTCCGGCTGGCGCTCCGCCGCGAACAATGGCTCACCCGCGGCCAAGATGTGTGCGGCTACGCCGGCCAGGTCGAGATCCTGAAGCACAAGCTGGGCCGCGCGGGCGCCGTGGTGCCGCTGCGGATCACGTTCAACGGCACGGTGCGGGGGGAGGGTTTGTGACACGGCGCCATGGTGACACGGTGAACCGAGCGCGACGTGCCCAGTTGACTATAGAATGAATGTTCTGTATACTCCCTGCACTTGAAGTGTGGGGAGTGAGGTGGCGTGACTGAACGGCGGATCGCGTATCTGTGGGTGCCGTACTTCGGGACCGGGGTGGCACGGCGGGCAGAACCTGCGCTGGGCGCGGGGCCGCTGGCGTTGCTCGACGAGCAGGGCCGCGTGCTGGCCGCGGACGCGCCCGCGACGCAGGCCGGCATCCGCCCCGGTCTCACCGAGCGCCAGGCCGCGGCGCGCTGTCCGGCCGCGCGG
>JAPLHB010000116.1 GCA_026389845.1 Chloroflexota bacterium | reverse complement strand
ACCGCGGACATGCAGGAAAAGTTGCCGAGCGGGCATCGTCGCGAACCTCCGAATCAGGATGGGCCCAACGATGCCTCAAATCGGCCCACTTGGCAAATCGCGCCTGTCCGCTCTCCAGTCAGCTCGTGTCGGGTACCGAGGGCCAACCTTCTCCCACTTTCGATAATCCAACCGACCAGCACCATATTCGTTCTCGGGTGAGGGTGCTCACTAGTAATGAATTCCTCCCACGCTTCTTGTGTCACTGCGCGCCCAGCGAAGATAGAAAAAATGCGCTTGAGCAAATCAGCTGCTGGCCACATATCACCTGCCCATCCGATAGCGAAATTGTCGGAAATTATGTAAATTTTACGGTAGGTATTGATAGGCAGAAGTCCGTGAGTCGATGCGGAATCTAACAATCTATTCGGTGGCTGGGTCGGAAAACGGCGCTTTCCTGATACTCTGGACGAAACCAACGTATCTCCGATTAGCACCGGTATATCAAAAAATTCTCTAGCAGCAAGTAAAGTCATTGTTCCTAATTCTCGGCAGTGCCCCTAACTCGTATTTAGACGGAAATCTTCCATCTAATCCCCCTTTGGGTTACATTAGACGGAATCTTTCCATCTCATGCCCTCAAACGGCGTTTTAGACAGAAAAACGCCCGATGGAAGTCTGTCAGCCATTCCTGCTGACAAAGCAAGTATATAACCGGGGTCTTCGCATGTCAAGCCCTAAATGTACAAGAATCTCACCGGCAAGATACTATTCGGCGGCCGGCCCGGTCGCCCGGTACAGCACCTCCCGGCTCCGGCCGCCGCCTTCGCCCGCGCCGACGACGCCCATTTCCTCAAGTTGCTCCATCAGCCGCGCCGCGCGCGGGTAGCCGATGCGGAGTTGCCGCTGAAGCGACGAGGTGGAGATGTTATGCTTCGTCTGGAGCAGTTGCAGCGCCTTTTCCAGCAGATCGTCCTTTTCTTCCATCTGGTCAACCATGCCGGCCCACGGCGTGCCGACGGGATCGGACGCCTCGCCTTCTGCGCCCCGGCTGGCTCGCCAGAACTCGACAACGGCGTCTATTTCGCGGTCGGAGACGAAGCAACCCTGGATGCGTGACAGTTTGGCCGATTCAGGAACCATCAGGAGCATGTCGCCGCGGCCCAGTAGCTTCTCCGCGCCGGGGGTGTCCAGGATGACTCGACTGTCAATCTGCGAGGTGACGGCAAAGGCGATGCGCGCGGGGAAGTTGGCCTTGATCAGCCCGGTGATGACGTCCACGCTGGGTCGCTGAGTCGCCAGCACCAGGTGGATGCCCGTCGCGCGCGACATCTGCGCCAGCCGGCAGATTTGCCGCTCGATGTCGAAAGCCGCGGTCATCATCAGGTCGGCCAGCTCGTCAATCACCAGGATGAGAAACGGCAGGGCATCCAACGTCTTGGACCTGGCGGCCTTCTTATTGAATTCGCCGATGTTGCGGACGCCGTTGGCCGCGAAGAGCCGGTAGCGGTCGTCCATTTGGAGCGTCAGCCAGGCCAGCGCACCGACCACCTGGGTCGGATCGGTGATGACGGGGCCGAGCAGGTGAGGGATGCCGTTGTAGCCCGGCAGCTCGACCATCTTCGGGTCCACCATCAGGAAGCGCACCGACTCCGGGCCGTTGTTCATCAACAGGCTGCACACGATGGCGTTGATGCACACCGACTTACCCGAACCGGTCGCGCCCGCGATCAACAGATGCGGCATCCGGGGCAGATCGGCCACTACCGGATCGCCGGAGACGTCACGGCCCAGGGCGAGCGCCAGGGGTGAGGCGACCTTGGCGAACTCGCGCGCCTCCAGGATGCTGCGGAGCGAGACGAGGGTCTTGGCAGTATTGGGGATCTCGACGCCGACGTAGGGGCGGCCCGGCACCGGCGCTTCGATGCGGATGGAGGGCGCGGCCAGCGCCAGCGCCAGGTCATTGTTGAGCCGCAGGATGCTGTGTACCGAGACGCGGCGACGCAGCACCTCGCCGTTGCGCAGCTCCCTGACGATCTCGCCCGGCTCCAGGCCGAACTGGGTGACGGTCGGCCCCTCCTTGATACTAACCACCTCGACCGGCACGTTGAACTCGGCCAGAGTTTGCACCAGGGTTTGGGCGCGCTGTCGCGCATCGGCGTTGCCGCCGTGATCGTTGCTGTCGGGCCGGAGCAGATCCAGCGGGGGCAGGGTGCTGGGTCGCGGCCTGGGCTTCGGCGCGCGCGGGGCGGGGGACGCGGAGACGGGGGGGAGCAGGGGAGCGGGGGAGCGAGAGGGGCGGAGGGACGAGGGAGCGGAGGAGCGCCCCTGCTCCCTTTCGCCCCTGCTCCCTCTCTCCCTCTCTCCTTCGCGCTCGCCGCCCGGCTGCAGGTTGCGGAACAATTGACCCAGCCAGGCGAGCGTCGCGCCTCCCCAGCCGGGCGGGAAGATGCGGCCGACCAGGGCACGGCCGGCGTTCTCCCATCGGTCGAGCCGCTCGTCCACGGACGCCCATCTGTCATCGGCGTCGGGCACGGGAAAGTACACCGCATGTGTGGGAGCCTGACCCGCTTTTGTACTAGCAGAGGCGGCTCCCATGCCGCCGGACAGAGGAACCTCACCTGCGCCTTGACGAGCTGCGAGCGAGCGAATAGACGACAGGCCCCGGTCGGCGGCTCCGCGCAAGGCGCGCAGACCGGAGAGGACGCGTTCCTCCACGCCGCCCGTCCAATCCGGCGGCAAAGCACGCCAGAGGAGCCATGCGGCAATCAGCGCGCCAGTGATCGCGATCGCCTGCGCCATCGGCACGGGGAGCAGCATTTCGAGCAATTGGCTCAACGCCCAGCCGACCAGCCCGCCGCCGCCGCCCGACCGCGCGGTCGCGAGCGGATCGGCCAACCCCAGATGCGAGAAGACCAACAGCGCCAGGCCGAGCAACTCGCCCCAGGCAGCCGCCTCCCAGCGCACCCGCCAGCCCAGCTTCGGCGCAAAGGCGGCGGCCACACCCCCCAGGGTCAACGCGGCCACGGCCACGATCGCGCCCCACCCCAAGAGGACGCGCAACGGTGCCGGGCCTGCCATAACCAGGCCCGGCATTGAGGCCAGCAGCGCGATCAGCCCGGCGACCAGCAGGGCCAGGCCGATCTGTTCATCCCGAGGATATTTCACGGACAGTCTCTTGGGCCTGTGGACTCATGTGCTCAGGGTGAATCAGGCAAAGGTCATGTTGTACTCGGCCAGCGGGAAACAGATCGTCTTCTTGATCGCGGTGTTATGCCGGGCGATTTCCTCCAGGCGTTTGTAAACAGGCGCGTCGAAGTATCGCTCACCGCATTTGTTGCATACCCTGGCCGGCACGCTATCCACGTAGATCGTCTCACCTCTGTAGCGGAAGGTGGTCTGAACAACGCGGAGATCCACCTCGCCGTCACAAAACTCGCATACGTCACGACCATTCATAGTCTATTTCTTCGTTGCCATGTTGACTGATCCGGTATCGTTGTTCTCGAACAGCGCGGCGCATACGCTGTAGTACGTCCATACCGTCTCCTGCACGTGCAGCAACTTACGTCTGTATGAGATGAAAGCGGTCTTTACCGTATCGCCAGCACCTTGTGATCTTATACCGATAGGCGCGTAGTCATGGTCATGTCGGCCCGCGGCCGTGCCGTCACCTCGGCGCTGCGCAGGGTGAGCGCGATGCGGCGCTTGGCGCCATCCACCTGCAACACTCGCGCCCGCACGCGGTCGCCCTCACGGATGACGTTGCGCGGGTGCATGAAGCTGCCTTCGGCCAGCTCGGAGATGTGAATCAAGCCCTCCAACCCTTCCTCCAGCCGGGCGAAGGCGCCGAAATTGACGACGTTGGTAATCACGGCCTCCACCATCTGGCCGGCGCGGTAACGCGCTTCCAGGCCTTGCCAGGGATCGGGACGCAGGCGCTTAAGGCTCAAAGAGACCTTCTGCTCCGGCGGATTTACTTCCAGCACCACCAGCTCGACCTCATCGCCGGGCTTGATGACCTCGTCCGGCGTGCCGACGCGACCCCACGACAGCTCGGAGATGTGGATCAGTCCCTCGAAACCGCCCAAATCCACGAAGGCGCCAAAGGGGCAGAGATTCGTTACGCGCCCGCGACAGAGTTGGCCGGGCTTGAGACTCGCCAGCACGGTCTCAGCCTGGCCGTTGCCGCGCGCCAGCCGCTCCGAAAGGATCAGCCGCCGTCGCTCGCGGTCAATCTCGGCCACGCGCACGGTGAGCTGCTCTCCTATGCGGCCGGCCAGCGCGGCCATGCGCGGCCCCGGCGTCTGCGGCGCCGGGGGCATCAGCAGATGCGATGCCGGCAGAAAACCCTGGATGCGGCCGAAGTCGCTCAACAGGCCGCCGCGGTTGTAGCCGGTAATCGTGATCGCCAGCAGCTCGCCGCTCTCCAGCAGTTGCGTGGCCCGCTCCCAGTCGGGTTCCTCGTCGGCCGGTCCGGCGATTGCAGATTTCGGATTTCGGATTTCGGATTCGGCAATCCGCAATCCGCAATCCGCAATCCGCAATCCCCTCGGCTCCCACTTCGGCTGCGGCAGATCTACCTCGCTCTCTACGTCCTGCAATAGCGCTTCCCAGTACCCATCGTCCATGATGTCGGCCTCCTCCGGTCAATAAATTAAAAACCTACTCGCCCTTTTCCCGGACAATCTCCGCTTCCATCTCGGCGAGCGTCTTGGCGACCTCGGCCACAGCGGTTCGTTGCTTGCGATAGAGATCCGATTCGCTCATCGCCAGCCGGTTCGCGATGTCGCGCACGCGTTGACCTTGCAAAAAACGCATCTCCAGGATGTTGTAGAGCAGCCACTCGGACGCGGTGAGCTTGCGATCGCCGGCCGGGCGTTGGCGCTCGATGGCCGCGCGCAACACCACGCGCATGGCGCGCGGAATGTTGCCGTCTTCGGCCGCCAGGGTCCGGCGCACCAGTTGTAAACCGGTCAGCGGGTTCTCGGTCAGCTTCGGGCCGCCCCAGTAGTGGCTGAGCGCGTCCTTGACCCACTGCTGCCACGAGCCTTCTTCGGCCAGCCCCGCGACATCTTCCGGCCCCTGCAGGATCTCCACCGGCTCGGGTGAGGGCGCAAAACGCAGGGCGCTCCGCCATTCCTGGATACGCTCCAGGTCGGGCAGGATGCTTTGCAGCGTCGCAAAAACCCCTTGCTGGACGTAACGGTCGGCCAGGGCAGCGGCGGCTTGCGCCAGGAGCGCGTTGGCTTCGGCGCGTTCGGGATCATCCAGTTCTACGGTTCGGCTGCGGGCGCGCACGGCCAACAAGCCCAGCATCCGCTCGCCGTCCTGGCTGCGCAACGGGCAAAACCAGAAGTCGGTGTCGGCGACGAAGTGCGGGTCCGGCTCGGTCTCGCCGGAGTCTTCAGCAACCTGGTTTCTCGGCGCCAAAGCCTGCCAGGTCGCCTGCGCCTCGGAGGTGGCTGCGAACCGTTGGGCGACTGCTTCTGGGCCGATCGTCGCCTCCACCCCAAAGCCATCGGCGGTCTGCACGAGGACGAAGCCGGTGTCCACGCGCAACAGCTCGCACAACCCGATCAGCACGTTGAGAAGGAACTGGCGCAGGTCGCTGCTGGTGAGCAGCCGGCTGTCGAGGATCTGGATCCAGGATAGCTCCTCGCGATCCTGCCGGAAGATGAGACGATCGAGCCACGGCTTGGCCGCGCTGACCGCCAGTTGACCGAGCACGATGACGCCAACGACGGCGAAGATCAGGGCGGTATCGCGCGGCAGACCGAGGATCAGCTCGACGCGCGGCATCACCAGCATCACGGCGATCACCGCGATGCCGACCACCGGGCCGCGCAGCAGGTAGTGGATCAGGTCGTGCTTGACGACGCGGTCGGGGCTGAGGACACCGTAGTAGGCCACGCTGTAGGCCATCACCACCAGCATCGCGCCGACGATGCAATTAGCGGCCATGGAGAGCAGCAGCACGGGAATGGGGCTGAGATGCTCGACCAGGCTGGCCGCGATCACGTAGGGAAAGACGCCCAGGCCGGGGGCTGCGAACGAGAGGGTCAGGTAGGTCATCCGGCGGCGGGAGGCGGGGGTCAGGCAACGGCGTCGCGCCCGGATGATGTTGTACGCGCCGTAGAACGCGGTCGCGGCGAAATAGGCCACGAAAAGCGGAAACAGCGGCCCGCCGGAGAGGTGGCTGACCGGCGGGAAGAAATCGCCATCGTAGACCAGCGCATCGGTGAAGAGGGCCAGGACCACCAACACCGCGCTGAAAATGTAGCTCCCGGCCACCGCGATGCGGCGTCGCGTCGAAAAGTGGCGCGTCGTGCTCAGCACGGCATCCGAGAAGTGCAGGTAGGCTGCCGGCACAATAGCGATGCCGATCCACTGCACCCGCAGCCAGATGAGAACAGCGCTCTGGTTTTCGACCCGGGGAATGACGATGTCTCCGGCGAACACAAACAAGACGCACGCCAGCAGCACGCTGAAAGTCTGCGCCACGTTACTGCGGAAGTTCCGCGTCAGCATGTAGCCGAGCAGCGAGAAGGCCGTGATGACGATCGCCGTAGATAAGATGAGGTTGGCGAAACTCAGAATAATGGGCCAGGTCAGTCCCGAAAACGCACTCATACCCTACAATCCACGCACAAAATACAGTCCGATATCTTTGTTCCGATAGAAACGCTCGTTGTAGCCACAGAACGCAAAGCGATTGCGCTCCAGGAATTTGATCGCCGGGTGATTCTTACTTTGGACCAGCGTCATCATCTGCGAAAGGCTCTGTTGGCGGGCGTGCTGGATGCCACGCGCCAACAGCGCAGCGCCGATCCCCTGCCGGCGGTAGACGGGCGCAATGACCAGGTGATGCAGCCAGGCGAGGCTCTGATCGGGCTGCGTCTCTACGTTGATGTAGCCGCGCACCTCGGCCGCTTCCGCGGCGACGAGGATCAAGTCGCCGCGCTCCTGGTGGGCCAGCAGCGCCTCGCCCCAGCTCGGATAGGCCACGTGCATGGTGCGCGGCAAGGCGGCCACCCGGAAGCGGGTGACTACCTGGGCGTCTTCTTCGACCTGCGTGACTTGCCGGACGAAGTCGGTGTCATAGGAGCCATCGAGGGCCAGGCAGGCAGCCAGATCGCGGAGGTCGGCGCGGTAGATGTGCATCGGATTAAGCCAGTCCTTCGCGCGCGATGATCTCCTGCACTTCCAACAGGAATTCCAGTACCGCAACCGGACGTGCGCCATCGGGGCCGAAGTCGTGCCTGGTTGGCTCACCGAAGGGGTGGCAGTGCCAATCTCGTCCTTCTGCGCAGTCTCGTCCGAAGAGACAATGACCACCGAGCACCAGGACGAAGTTACGCGTGCCGGTAATCAGGTTGACGTAGAGCTGAACGAAAAGATCGCCGCCGAGGATGAGGCGCATTTTGAGCGCCTCCAGGTTTTTATCCAGCGTTTGAACCGTTCGCACGCAAGGGAACAAGGCAGCCGGTGCAGCGATCTCATGCTCCCAATCATCCACACTGCCATTCATGCGGACACCTCGGCAAGCCGTTGCTTCAGGCTCCGGAGACCGCTGATCGCCATCTCCCAATCGCAGAAATCGCTTTCGACCTCGTAGGAGTAGCCCAACTGCCTGACCGTGCCGGTCTGCCGAAAGGTCTCGAATTCCACGCCGTATTTGCGCTGGAATTGCTGGTCTGTCAGCGCGTACCGGCTAAGACGCCGCCGAATTTCATTCTCCAAGATACGCTTAAGGCCGATTTCCCAATCTGTCGTACCCTCTAGATCCTGAACGACCCGGGCCATCTGTTCGAGAACGACTCCCATCTGACACCTCCAGCCCCGCTCGACTCAAGTCACGTTGTAGATTTTATCACTGAGGCACGGATTTAGCAACAAATGGCCGCAATCGAAGCGCGCGGGCCAGCATGACCGCGGCGATGAGCGCCATCGTCGCCAGGGTGATCCATTTGGCCGCGGCCCGCAGCGGCGTATCCTCGAACCGCAGCAGGATGTAGCCTTCGCCCGCAGGCACGGGCATGACGATGCGCGCCAGCGGGCCGTTCTCACGCTCCAATGGCAGCGTCCGCACCGGTTTGCCGCCCTTCCCATCCAGCAGATACGCGGTCCAGCCGGGATACCAGAAGCGGTTGAAGGTGATGCTTTGCCCCGACCCCTGGGCGTAAAAATAGATCTCTTCGTGCGCGCTGCCCACATTCTCTGAATTGACCGCCAGCGTTCGGTTCTGCGGCACACGGCTATAATCCACACGAGTCGTCACGTCCTTGCCCTGCACCCACAATTCCGCCATGTCCGACCAGTGTGGCCGCTTTTCCGGGTCCACCCAGGCCGTAACCCCGGTCATCTCGTCGCTGGTGCGCTGAAACCGCATCAACGCCGCGTACGAAACCGGGCCCTGCTCCGGCGTCGGCTCGCGCATTTCAACCTTGAGGTACGGGGAGCTACCAAGCAACAAAAGGGTGGAAAGTAGCAAGGTGGGCCAGATGAGGCGGGGTATTAGGTATTGGATATTGAGTGTTGCGTGTTGCGTATTGCGTGTTGCGTGTTCGGCGTAATTCGCCATCCGCCATTCGCCATTCGCCATTCGCCATCCGCCATTCGCCACCAATGTCGCCGGCAAAATGCTCAACGGAATCATCGCCAGCATCAGGTAACGCCATGGGAATTGGGCGTAGGGCACGATGGGCACGTAGCGCCAGGCCAGGGACGAGATGGGCAACGTGAGGAGGATGCTGACCAGCGCCCACGCGGCCCAAAACCAGATCTCGCGGCGGTTAGATTTCGAGGCTGGCCCGAACAAGTTCGGGACTCCAGACTCTCTGACTTGGCTCGCGATGCCGGAGTCCCCGGCTTGTCGGGGTGTCCGCAGCCTGGGAGCCGAGAGCGCGGCGCTCACCACCGCGATCAGGCTCAATAAGAAGGGCGCCGCGCCCAATTGGTAGCTCATCGAGCCGAGCGTCGCATCATCCGGACCCGGCTGGCTGATCCCGAAGCCCCAGGCCGGGTTGAATAGCTGGAAGAAATAGACGAAATGCTGCGTCGGATCGTAGTATGCGCCAAACCACTGCGTCCGATTGATGTACCCCATCTCGACCAGCGCCGGCACAAAGAACGCTGCGCTGAGGCCAAGGCCGAGCGCGAAGGCGAGCGCAGGCGGGGTCAGACGACGGATGACGAACGACCAACGACCGATGACGGACGACGGAAGACCGGCGACCGTCGTTGATCGTTCGTCCTTCGTCTTTCGTCCTTCGTCGCGGAACCACCAATAGAGCAGCACCGCCACGTACGCCGCCAACGCCGGCGTGAAGATCAGCGCCACCAGGTTGCTCGTCCACATGATCGCCGCGTAGGCCGCGCCCGCGCCGAGGACCGCCCGCAGCCGGGGCCGGACGACTGTCTCTCGGAAGCCCCACAGCGCGAGCGGCAGAAAGACCAGCGCCACCGACTCGGCCAGGGCGGCCCGCACGAAGACGTCTACCAGGTGATAAGGGATCGCCATGTAGGCGACGGCCGCGACCAGCGCGGCGTTACGCCCCAACCAGGAGCGGACGAAGCCGTACATGGCCAGCCCCGAGAACAAGATCGAAAGCGCCAACACCGCCTTGACGCTGTCTTCGTAGCCAAGCGCCAGGAAGCGATGCAGCAAAACGCCGATGAAGGTGGAGAGAGGCCCGTAGACGATGAAAAACGGATATCCGTAGCCGAACGTCCAGTCGGGAGACCAGCGCGGCAGCCAGATGCCATCCTGCACCGACTTGTCGTACTGAAAAATGAAGTAGACGTCGTGCCGGGCATCGTGCGCGCCCCACGGATAGCCGGGTTGGAGCAGAGGGGCGATGACGAAGAGGCCAAAGATGAGAAGCAGGACAAGGTGAATGGGTGACAGGGTGACAGGGCGACCACCGACGAAAGACGAAAACCGAAAACCGAAAGATGGTGGACGAAAACGCGGCGAACCTTCGTCGTTCATCGTTCGTCGTTCGTCGTTCATCTGCAATCTGCAATCTGCAATCTGCAATCTGCGCTCTGCGGTCATGGTCCCAATACCACCTTGTCATCCGTGCCGGTCGCAAGCCGCTGGCCGGTCTGCCACAGGTAGAGGCCCAGCAAGTAGCGGTAATCGTTGGAGATCGGCGCGCCGGCCGCGAGGATCACCTGGTACTGATCGGTCACCACCTGGCCGGGCCGCCACTGGCCGGTGGGAAGCTGGTTGCCCTGGGGCATCGTATCCTGTTGGCCCCACCGGTTGCCGTCGGGGCCGATGGCGTGAAAGAAGACCGTGTAGTCGTGATCGAGCGGCCGCAACGCCTGCCAACGCACCAGCGCGGTGACGCGTCCCCCCGGCCCCGGCGGCCCGGCCGTGACCGCACTCAACAGGGCGATCTCGTTGTCGCCGAAGATCGCGAGCGGCGCAGCGGGAACAGGTACGTTCGTCGTTTTGGGCTGTAGACTATCGTAGGAGCCGAGCAGCGTCAGGACGAGCAGGGCGGCGCAAAGTGGGAGCGTGGCAGAAAAGGCATCTGACGCCCCTCGCACCCGTGGCACTAAGAGCCTATCCGAATAACCAGCGGAGGCGGCTCCCAGACATCGGCTGTACTTTCGCCCGCCGCCGGTTGCGGGCATGGGAGCCCGCGCTGCTATTATTCGGATAGGCACTAAATCCAACAGCCGCCGCGCGCCCAGTCCCGCCAACCACGCCAGCCACGGCCCGGCCAGGAGCAACAGTTGCCAGGGGTAAGTCAACGTACGCGCCAGGAAGGGCAAAACTCGCCACAACGGCGCGGCGAGGGTGGAGGAGAGGAAGGAAAGGCTGAGGACAATGACGGTAGCGACGTATTGCGTATTGCGTATTGCGTGGTGCGTGGCTTCGCCATTTGCGATTTGCGATTTGCGATTTGCGATGCCCAATACCCCCAGCCCACACGCCACCAGCCCCAACTGGAAAGTCAGCGTATCATAGGGGCCGGGGACGCTCGGCCCGGTGCCCCAGCCGGCCTGGAGAAGCTGGTGCGGATAGACGAAATGGTCGGTGAAGACGGGCCACGCGCCGCCGCCGAGGCCGTGGCGCAGGATGACCGGCAGCAGGCCGAGCGCGCCGAGCGCCAGGCCGCCGAGCCAGGCCAGCAAACCGGCGGTTGAAACCGCTGCAACACCCGCGAAGTCGGCCTGCGCCGACTGAACGTTAGTCTCCGTAGGGGGGCTTTGCACCGACAGCCGCGATTTCAATCGCCGAAATTGTGCGAGCGCTAAATAAACCAACACCAGCGTCGCCAGCCACAGCGCCAGCCCGGCCTGGGTCCAGAGCACGAGGGCCAACGTCAGCGCAAGAGCGAGCGCGACCCAACGCCGGCCCCCCTCGGCAGCAGCGGCAGCGGCCCATAGCACCCAGGGCATCAGTCCCAGGAAGACCGCCTCGGCGAAGGCCCCGCGCACGTAGATGGTCGCCAGCCCGATCGGCCAGAGGGCGTAGACGAACGCGGCCACCAGGCCGGGCCATGCACCCAGCCGGCGTCGCGCCCAGCCGTAGACACCCACCGCGCCGCCCGCGAGGCTCGCGCCGAAGATCCACTTGACCGCGGCGGCCGGCGTGGCGCCCAGTGCCCGCGGCAATAGCGCCAGCAGATAGGGCAGGACACGCTCGCCGCGCCATAGGTCGTAAGATTGCCCGACCATCGGCGCCCAGGCCAGAGCTTGCTCTGAGTACAGCGAAGGGCCGGCCAGGGTGCGCACCAAGTCGTTCAGATTGAAGATCGGCAAAAAGCCGCTGTGAAACTCGAAGTAGCCGGGGTAGGTCAGTGGCGCCCAGGCGAAGACGGGCAGCAGCAGCGCCAGCCAGCCCGCCGCACTCAACAGGGGCCGGATGGGGAGCGGGTGGAGCTTGATTGCCAGGCGTCGCAACGTCATAGGACGATTATACCGTTAAGCTACTTTCTCCGCAATCGCGATGATCGAAGTGCCCACTGGCAGGTTGGTGCGCTTCAGGAGCGCCACCTCCAGCTTGCCGACCGCGGTCAGGAAGGCGTTGAGCAGCGGCGGGGCCGGCTCCATCTCCACCTGGTAGGCGTCGGCGTCGAAATGGGGCGAGGCCAATCGCGGCTCGGCGCGACCGCGACGCAGCAAGATCAGGCCAGCAGCCAACGGGAAGACGAAGAAGTTGTTGTACGAGATGCGCAGCACTCGGAACCCGTGACGCTCCAGCTTCTCCCGCAGTTCCGCCGCAGTGTAGCGCCGCTGGTGTAAGTTGAGCACGTCGTTCTGGCTCCACAGGAACATGAACGCCGGCACCGTCACCAGCAGCTTGCCGCCGGCCTTGCCCGCGGCCGGGCCGGCCAGGACCCGCCAGCACTCGTCGAAGACTTTGTCCTCGGCCGGCACGTGCTCCACGGTGTCCAGCAGCGCCAACAGGTCGAACTCGCCTGCGCCGAACGGCAGGTCATTGGCGCCGCCCAGGCGCGCGTCCAGCCCGCGCTCGGCCGCGATCTCCAGCGGTTTCGGGTTGGAATCTACGCCGACCACCCGGCCATAGTGGCGCAGGTGATGGGTCATGTTCGCCGCGCCGCAGCCTACGTCCAGCACGCGCAGGTTCCCGCCCGCCCCAACGTAGCGGTCGAGATAGGCCAGGATGGCGCGGGTACGCGTGGCGAACCACCAGTGGCGGTCTTCTTCGAGCACGGTCAGCATCGGGGTTGAAGGCATGGGAACTCCTGAAGGGAAACAACGAAAAACAAAAAGGAGATGCTTCGCTGGAATCTCGCCGTCACGCAACCCACGGGATCAACCCGCTCAGCATGACATTTTCATCCGCCGTGGCGACACGCGCGACATGGACATCTGTCCTGCTATTATTCAGATAGGCGCTGAATCACACCACGCACTACGCACCACGCACCACGCACTACGCATCACGCATCACGCAGCACGCAGCACGCACCACGTCTTCCACGGCAATCGCGGCCATGCATGCGTGCTGGGGCAACGCCTCGGCCGGCCAATCCAACCGGTTGCACGGGGCACACGGCCAGGGCGTGGTCAAGACGGCGTGCCGGGCGGGATCGCCCCACGGGCCGAACTTGGCCGGGTCCACAGGGCCGTACAGGTGTACGGTCGGCGCGCCGGCCGCCGCGGCCAGGTGTAACGGGCCAGAATCGGAGCCGAGGACGATGGCGCAGCATTCATATAGGGCCGCCAACTGGCCGAGGGTCGTCTGACCGGCCGCGTCGAGGGCGGGCACGCTCAGACGGGCCGCGATGGCCGCGGTCAGCGACCGTTCGGTCGCGGCGCCGGTCAGCAGGATGACCGCACCCAACCTTGTTCCTCCGACTACGCTCAGGACAGGCGCCAACCGGTTCGCCGCCTCAGCCCAGGCGGCCGGGGGCCACTGCTTGACCGCCGCGCCCGCGCCGGGATGGATGGCGCACAGCGGCCGGGCCGGGTCAGCGCCATGGGCGATCAGCCACGTCGCGGCCCACTCGCGATCAGCTTGGGTCACAGCGAAGCGCACCGGGCCGAGCGGCCCCCCATCCCCCCAATCCTGGGGGGCAGCCCACTCCCCCCGAAGTCGGGGGGCTGGGGGGGCCGCAGCCAGGGTCGCCAGTAGGCCGGCATTCTGAACGACCTCGTGCCGGTCGGCCCGGTAAGGCACAGCCTGGGTCAGAAACGGCCGCGTCTCCGGCCAATCGTAGCCGATCCGCCGGGGGATGCCGGCCGCGGCCGCCAGCCACGCGCCCCACCAGTGATCGAAGCGCAGGACGACCGCCGCATCGTAGCCGCCGGCGCGCAGTTGACGCGCCGTGGCGAAGAGCTGGCGATACGGCGCCATCCGTAGGGGCGGGTTTTCTCGCATCCATGCGATAGTCTCGGCAATCCTCTGACCTGGTTTACGCGGACAGCTTGCCGATACGATAGGAAACCCGCCCCTACGTCGCATCCATGCGACGGTCTCGGCAATCCTCTGACCTGATTTACGCGGACAGCTTGCCGATACGACAGGAAACCCGCCCCTACGTCCACGGCGTTCGAAGCCGGGAAACGGGCAGATCACGACGGCGTCCACATCGGGGTTGCCGGCGATGGCCGCCTGGCCCCACGGCCCCACCAGCAGCGTGATCTTCGTCTCCGGCAGCCGGCTGCGCAGCGCGTGCAGCGCCGGGGTCAGGAACAGCACGTCACCCAGGTGATCGGGGCGGATGAGCAGGAGCGAGCGCGGCCCCGCGCCCGGTGGACGCGGCTGGGGGTAAAGCCGGCCGATCAGCCACAGGCCGACACGCCTGACACGGTGAAAGGGTGACACGGTGACAAGCGACCGACGACGAACGACCAACGCCCGCGGCTCACCGTCCTTCGTCGTTCGTCCTTCGTCGTTCATCAGTACAGCTCCTCCAACCGCGGCACGATCGCATCCCACCCGAAATGCGCCTCCACGTAGGCGCGGCCGGCTCGACCCAGGCGGCCAGCCTGCTCGCGATCGGCCAGCAAGGCCACGACCGCTTCGGCGAAGGCGGCCGGCGCGTCGGCGAAACGCACCTCGCGGCCGTCGGTGAAGGGGAAGCCATCGCAGCCGAGCCGGGTGGAGATGAGCGCCTGCCCCATCGCCATCGCCTCCAACACCTTCAGCCGCGTGCCGCCGCCGATGCGCAGCGGAACGACGTAGACCCCCGCGGCCGCGATGTACGGCCGGGTATCGGGCACGCGGCCGGTGACCGTGACCGCCGGCTGCCCTGCCAGCGCGGCCAGGCGGGCGTGCGGCTGTTGACCCACGACGTAGAAGCGGGCGTCGGGAACCTGGGCCAGGATCAGCGGCAGCACGGTCTCGGCAAACCAGAGCACGGCATCCACGTTGGGCCGGTAGTCCATCTTGCCGGTGAAGACCAGCGCGTGCGGACCGAGACCGACCAGCGGCGGCACGACGCCGGGGCGGTAGAACTCCAGGTCTACGCCGTTGGGGACGACGGTCACAGCCAGGCCCGGCGCCAGCCGCTGCAACGCCCGCCGATCGGCCTCGGAGACGGCAACCACGGCATCGGCCGCGCGGCTCACGCGGCGCTCGTAGATGGCGAGCTTCTGCCACTGGATCAGCGAGTAGAGCGCGCCAGGCCATCGCCGCGGGCGGCGGACGTCGGTGAGGAAGGCACGCTGCTGAAGGATGTACTCGGCGTTGTGGTCGTCGAAGACCAGGCGCGGCGGGGGCAGAGTGCCGGAGTCTGCGAGACTGCGGAAATCTAGCGCGTAGGGCGCCATCTCGATCCCCTCGACCTGCACCACGTCGTAACGGGTTTCGTTCAGCAGCCGCGCCAGGTCGGCGTGCAGCACGGGGGCCGCGAGCCGCAAGGCCATATCGGGCAAGGAGCTGAGCAGCGTATCGCGCATCCGGCGAGCCAGAGTACGGACGGGCATAGGCTCGGCGACGATCTGCCGGCAATAGGGGCGCAATAGCTCGATCTCACCGGTCGGCAGGGTGAAAGTACAGCCGATCCCACGGGGAGGCTGCGCACTGTCTCGGCGATCGGCGGTCGGTTGGCAGAAGGAGAGCAGGTCAACCGCATGCCGCTGCGCCAGGCCCGCGAGGATGTGATAGTTGCGGATGGTGGTGCCCTGAGACGTCCCGGTCAAGGCCTGGGGCGGGATGGGCAGTTGCGGGGTGAGAAGCAGGATACGCGCCATTGGGTGCCTTCAACGGAGAAACCAGGTCTCTCGCGGAAGCCTGGTTTCTATGCAATCAAGAGACCGCGGCCTTGCGGTAGACCGCCATCGTCTCCTCGGCGGCGCGCTGCCAGGAGAACGCGGCGGCGCGCTGCAAGCCCTTGACGCGCAGCTCGGCACACAGCGCCGGGTCGGTCAGGATGCGCCACAGCGCCACCGTGATCTCCTGGTCGCTCTGCGGGTTGATCAGCAAGGCGGCGTCGCCGACGACTTCGGGCAGGCTGGACACGTTAGAAACGACGACCGGCGTGCCGCACGCCAGCGCCTCCAGCGGCGTCAAGCCGAAGCCCTCGTAAAACGCCGGATGCACCAGGCAGCGGGCGGCGTTGTAAAGGTGCCGCAGGTCGTGCGCGCTGACCCGGCCGAGGAAGTGGCAATATGGTTTGAGGTTCAGCTCGTCTACCAACGCGTAAACCTCTTCGTAGAGCCAGCCGGGCGCGCCGGCCAGCACCAGATCCGGGGTGAGCTTGTAGTCATCGCGCAGCCGGCGGTAGGCCCGCAGCAGCCCGGTCACGTTTTTGCGCGGCTCGATGGTGCTGACAAAAAGAATGAACTCGTTGGGCAGCTCGTAGAGCGTCTGAACGTGCTGAAGCGCGATCGCCCGGTCTTCCGGCTGGAAGAGCGGGTCGGCAGCTTCGTAGATCACCGTGACCTTATCCTCGCGCACGCCCAGCCGCTTGACCAGATCGTTCTTGGTGCTTTGCGACACGGCGATGATCTGGTCGGCTTGAAGCACGGCGCGGTCAATCTGGCCGTAGTAACGCGCGGCTTCCTTGGTCAGAAAGTGCGGATAGATCAAAAAGGCCAAATCGTGGATGGTGATGACCGCTGGCCCGTTGGCGCGGAGCGGCGGAATGAAATCTGGGCTGTGCAGAACGTCGGCGTGCATGCGGCCGACCACCCAGGGTAACAAGAGTTGCTCCAAGCGATGATGACTGGGGATGAAGGCGCGGAATACCCGCACGTTGGTCGCATTGACCAATGGCTGCACATCGCGCCGGTCCTGTAGCAGTGTGAACTGGTCGTCGCCGTAGACTTCCGCCAGGGCTTGGGTCAACCGGAGTGTGTATTCGCCAATGCCGGCTCGGGTATAGTGAACCAGGCGCGCATCAATTCCAATGTGCATGTTGCCCGCTGGCCTCCGACTGGACAAACCTGAGAAAAAGAGACCCTCCGCGCCGGCGTACACCGCCAGGGGAGGGCTTCGATGACCCATAAGGAGCACGTCAATCATAGCACGGAGCGGGGCGGGCGTCAAATACAAGTGTACGACCAGAAAACTTGATCGGCGTAACTACCCTTTTTACCCGTTCTGGGGTATAATCATTTTGGATGTATGGAAACTCAAACCCCCTTTCCGACTCACCTGCTCAGGAGGCAGATGTTATGGCAGCGTTTATTAACTTCCTCACCAGCGCCGGGATTCTGATCCTGGCGCTCCTGGCCGTCGCCAGCTCGGCGGTCAAGATCGCGCAGGAGTACGAGCGCGGTGTGATCTTCCGGCTGGGCCGGCTCATCGGCGTCAAAGGCCCTGGTCTCTTCTTCATCATCCCGTTCGTGGATCGGATGGTGAAGGTGGACCTGCGCACGATCACCCTGGACATTCCGGCCCAGGAGGCGATCACCAAAGACAACGTGACGGTCAAGGTCAACGCCGTCGCCTACTTCCGGGTGATGGATCCGTCAAAGGCCATCGTGGCCGTGGAGGACTTCCGCC
>JAPLHB010000119.1 GCA_026389845.1 Chloroflexota bacterium | reverse complement strand
GGCTTTCGGCCTGCAACTTAAGCTGCAAACCATGACTCACGCCAACGCACCGTAGGCGTCACGCGCCTGCCAACTGGACTATCGCTCATATCGTCGTTTCGCGCTCATCTGGGGATACCCACCCGTGTCGGGTAATGAGTCGTTCCTTCACCACTTTGCAGGCCCAGGAGCCATATAGCCGAGCAACGAGATGATGATGGAGGCGGTTCTGGGCGGCGAGTTGCGGGTGAGCGTGCGTGAGTTGCTTGCCCACGCAACGCCGGCAACCTGAAGCTGTGGCGGAGGTGGTTTGGAGCACGAAGCCACGAAGACCGACGAAGACGCGAAGCACGAAGAACACGAAGGCTCGCGCCGCGGCGGACGCCCTTTTCGCGCTTCGTGATCTTCGCGTCGCTTCGCGCCTCCGTGATCCAGACCCTCCTCACCCGCGATTCGCCACTTCCCCATCGCTGTGCTATAATCTGCCTTGTCGTCACCCATCATAGCGCGGCAGCGTCGCTCGCCGACTCCTACACCGTTCCCCGCACGCTGCCATGCGCCATCGAGCCGATCTACCGAGTAGGTGCACCCTGTCACCCAAAAGGAGCAAGCCATGGCTACCCGTCTTCTCTCCTGCCTGATCGCGCTGACCTTCCTTCTCTCTTCCACCGGCCCCCTGACCGCTGCCCAACCGCCACAGCCGCAGGCGCGCGACAGCGCGGCGCCCAGGCTATTCGCGGAACCGCCGGCCCCGCCTGCACTGAACGTGGCCGCGGTGCCGGCCGCGGATGCCAGTATCGCCGCGCTTCTAGCCCAGGCCACGAGCGTCGCCGCGGGCGGGTGGCACACCTGTGCGCTGACGACGGGCGGCGGGGTCCAGTGTTGGGGGGCCAACAACGCCGGCCAACTAGGGGACGGCACGACGACCGACCGCAGCACGCCCGTGGTCGTGAGCGGGCTGGTGAGCGGCGTGGTGGCCATCGCGGCCGGCGGCGACGCCTGGCGCCACGACAGTCACACCTGTGCGCTGACGAGCGCCGGCGGGGCACTGTGTTGGGGGTCCAACGGCTCCGGCCAACTGGGCGATGGTACAACGATTGACCGCAGCACGCCCGTGGCTGTGAGCGGGCTGGCAAGCGGCGTCGTTGCGGTGGCGACCGGCGGCTATCACACCTGTGCGCTGATGAGCGCTGGAGGGATCCAGTGCTGGGGGGACAATGAATACGGCCAACTGGGGGACGGTACGACGACCTCCAGCCGCACGCCCGTAGCCGTGAGCGGGTTGGTGAGCGGTATCATCGCCGTGACGGCCGGCTACGCGCATACCTGTGCGGTCACGAGCGCCGGCGGGGTTCAGTGTTGGGGGAACAACGAGTACGGCCAACTGGGGGATGGCACAAGGACCGACCGCAGCACGCCCGTGGCCGTAAGCGGACTGGCGAGCGGTGTCGTCGCCGTGGCGGCTGGCGAGATGCACACCTGTGCGGTCACGAGCGCCGGGGAGGTCCAGTGTTGGGGGTACAACGGCTACGGCGAACCGGGGGACGGCACGACGACCACCCGCAGCACGCCGGTGGCCGTGAGCGGGCTGGCGAGCGGCGTCGCCGCCGTGGCGGCCGGCTCCATTCACACCTGTGCGCTGACGAGCACCGGCGGGGTCCAGTGTTGGGGAGACAACCGCTACGGCCAACTGGGGGACGGCACGACGACCGATCGCCGCACGCCGGTGGCCGTGAGCGAGCTGGCGAGCGGCGTCGTGGCCGTGGCGACCGGTTACTATCACACCTGTGCGGTCACGAGCGCCGGGGGGATCCAGTGTTGGGGGTACAATCGCTACGGCCAACTGGGCGCCGCCCCGGGCTGGACCCCGGTGGACGTAGTGGGGTTCGAGAGCGTTCGAACCATCTTTCTGCCGGTCATCATCCATAGCTCAGGGAGCGGCGGATGAACCGCCCGGTAGCGCCTGTCACACATCGCCAGGCGTAACTGTTCACCGTTCCGTCGGGGGTGTGGTATACTCGCCGCTATGAGTCCTGAAGAAGTCCAAGCCCTGTTGACCGAGAATGCGACGCTACGTGCGGAAGTCGCTGCATTACGGCAGCAGCTTGCCGAGTCGGCGGGTCAGTTGCAGACGGCGTTGGTGCGGATAGCGGAATTAGAGCAGCGCCAAGCGGAGCCGCCGTCGTTCGTCAAGCCGAACCGCCCTGCGCCGACGGCACCGAAAACGCCGCGGAAGAAGCGAGCGGTGGAGCATAACACGTCGCGGAAGCGGGCGGAGCCGACGCGCATCGTAGCAGACCTGACAGGTCTTCGAGACCTGTCAGGTCTGTCCCGATTCTTTCAGGGCGTAGTCCAACAACTCATCCAACGCGCACGTCGCCAGCCCGATCACGTGATCGCCGCCGCCGCAGTAGACGTAGACGGCGCCATCCACGGCCGCGCACGAGAAGACCACGTTCGGCACGTCCCCGCGCAGCTCCCACAGCTCCTCCGGCCAGAAGATGGCCCGCCTGGGCCGGCGGAGCACCCGCGTTGGGTTGTCCAGATCCACCAGGCAGACGCCGAACTTGTAGACGCGATCCTCGTTGTAGCCGTGGTTGATCAGCAGCCAGCCTGCCTCTGTCGCGCGATTGGTGGCGAACGGATGCGAACGATATCGGCACACCGCGCCCGGATACCATTTCGCCCATTTCGGAAGGCATCCCGCTGCTTGAAGCGGAGCGCATCGCCCGCGAGCGCGAGCCGGGCGATGGTCCACCGCAGGGGAGCAAGGAATTCTTACGCAGCCACGAGCCACACGAACCGATACGGCTCCAGGATCAGGTCACTGCCCAGGCCCACCGATTGACCGGTCACCAGATCGGTGAAGGCGTAGCTCAGGCCGTGCAGCCGGACGGTGTTGGCCGACACGCGCTGCTCCCGCTCGGTGAAGTTGGCGAAGATGACCACGCGGCCGCTTGCGCCGTGGCGGACGTAGCCGAGGACGTGCGGGTTGCCGGCGTCCACTACCAGCATTTCCCCGCCGGCAAACGCCGCGTTCGCCTGGCGCAGGCCGATCAACCACTGCAGGCCGCCGTAGATCCGCCCCTCGATCGTGCTGGCATCGAGGCGGCGCGCTTGCCGGGTCGCATCGGTGAAGGGACGATGCACCCACCGGCTGTCGTCCGCCTTGGCCGGGTCAGCCCGATAGCCGTAATCGTTGGGCGTGCCCACCTCGTCGCCCAGGTAGATCAGCGGGATGCCGCCGACCGACAGGATGACGCTGTGGATCAGCAGGACGCGACGGATCGCCAGGTCAAGCTCGTCCGCGTCCTGCGCCTGGATCGCCTCCTCCAGCCCGGCCAGCGAGGCGCACGTGCCCGAGATTCGGCAATCGCCGGTCTTGGGGTTTTCCTGGAACGGCAGACCGCGGGCGAAGCTGCCCTCGAAGCGTCCGGTGTAGAAGGCGTTGAGGAACTGCCGGTGGCCGAAGCCGTTGATGCCCATCTGCGCCGCGTCCGCGTCGTCGAAGGTCCAGCCGATGTCGTCGTGGCAGCGCACGTAGTTGACCCAGGTGCAGCCTGGGCTGATCGCGAACCGCTCGCGCATCGAGTGTTGGAGCAGCTTGACCTCGCGCGTCGCCAACGTCTCCCACAACAGCGCCATCAGCAGCGGGTTGTACGAAAGCTGGCACTCGTCCCGGCTGATGTACTTCGCCACCTCGTCGGGGTGGACGATCGCTTCCGATTTGAACAGCAGGGTCGGGGCCGCGATGCGTGCGGCAGCGTTGAACGCCTGGATCAACAAGTGTGCTTCGGGCAGGTTTTCGCATGTTGTCCCCAGTCGCTTCCAGATAAACGCCACCGCGTCCAGCCGCAACACCTCCACCCCCTGGTTCGCCAGGAAAAGCATTTCCTCCAGCATGGCGCGGAAGACCGCGGGGTTGCTGTAGTTCAAGTCCCACTGATAGCTGTGGAAGGTCGTCCAGACCCAACGATCAACTGCGTTGACGTGCCTGGCACTTCCGAAAGTGCCAGGCACGTGCATGAATGGCCGTTTGGTAAAGCTGCCCGGCCGCGATTCGGGGAAGATCTCGCGCAGCGTCTTCTCGTACGCGTCCGGCATCGTCCGGTCGGGAAAGATGTAGTAGAAATCCTGATACTCGGGATCACCCGCCAGCGCACGCCTGGCCCATTCGTGCTGGTCGGCAGTGTGGTTGAAGATGAAGTCCACCACCAGGCTGATGCCGTTCTCTCGCAGCTCCTGCGCCAGATCGCGTAGCTCGGCCATCGTCCCCAATGCTGGGTTGACCTCGCGGTAGGAGCTGACCGCATAGCCGCCGTCGTTTTCGCCCTGCGGGCAGGCGAACAGCGGCATCAGGTGCAGGTAGGTCAGGCCCAACTGCTTGAAATAGGGGAGCCTGACTCGCACGCCCGCCAGATTGCCGGCGAACAGATCCACGTAGCAGACGCCGCCGAGCATCCTTTGCGATTGGAACCAGCCCGGATCGGCCTCCCGCACCGCGTCCAGCGCCCGCAGGTCGGCCGGCCGTGCCAGCCACATCCGGGCCGCGGTCGCCAGGATCTGCTCCAGCCAGTAGAAGAAGTCGTACTGTCCGCCGTAGAGCGGTAGGAGCAGGCCAAAGAGGTGGTCGAAATTGGCTACCAGGCGGGTCTCGAATACGCGCCACGCGGCCGGGTCGGCCGCGGTAAATTCGGCTCTCAGTCGCGGCAGGAGCCGGTCAAGGGATATGCGCGCTCTGCGATCCATGGCTAGTCTGCGTCCTTCTGCGTTGATCTGCGCTCGGTCATTTCGCGCGCGTCGGTTAGCAATCCCCGCACCGGCACGCCCGCTTCCAACTCCGGCTTCTGGGGGCCAACCCGCGCCAACTCCACGCTGCCGCCCAATGCCGATGCGATGCGGGTGGCGATCGTCTCCAGTCGCTCCACCTCGTCGGCGTAATCGGCCAGGCGCAGCCCCTCGCTGGAGGCGGTCAGGATGGGCTGGTCGTTGATCGTCAACCGCGTTTCCTCTGCGCCGTCGGACGCCTGGGTCGAACGCACCAAACGGACGATGGGGCGGCCCCTGGCCGCCTCACCGCCGCGGCCGAAGACCTGGATCAGCACGACGGCCAAGACGATGCCGCCGAGCAGGAAGAGCACCGATTCGATGGCGATCATAATTACCTCACCCCCAACCACCGATACCCATACGACCCTAACTCCAGCCGGTATACCGTCTCGGCGATCGGCGCTACCGCCTCACCGGTGAACAGATCGCACACGCTCGCGCCGGCGAACGCGGTCAGGGTCAGCTCCACCGTCTGGGGTGTCGCCGACAGGTTGTTCACCACAAGAATACTCTCGTCATCGGTAATGCGCAAATAAGCCAGGATGGCCCGGTTGGCCGGAGCCAGCAGGTGGACGTCGCCGCGGCCGAAGGCGGGATGCGCCTTGCGGACGCGGATCATCTGGCGCAGCCGATTCAAGAGGGAGCCAGGATCGGCCGCCTGGGCCGCGACGTTGACCTGGCGATAGCCGTAGATTGCGTCGTCAATCACCGGGTCGGCCAGGGCCGCGGGGGCGGCGGTCGAAAAACCGGCGTTCGGCCCGGCGTCCCACTGCATCGGCGTGCGGATGCCGTCGCGGTCATCCAGCCAAATGTTGTCGCCCATGCCGATCTCGTCGCCATAGTAGAGCACGGGCGAGCCGGTGAGGGTGAGCAGCAGCGAATTCGCCAGCTCGACTCGGCACGGATCATCGCCGAGCAGCGGGGCCAGCCGCCGCCGGATGCCCATATTGAGCCTCTCGCGCGGCTCCGGCGCGTAGAACTCCCACATGAACTGGCGCTCATCGGGCGTGACCATTTCAAGAGTCAGCTCGTCGTGGCAGCGCAGGAAGGTGGCCCACTGGCAACTCGCGGGCAGCGACGGCGTGCGCGCCATGATTTCAGCGATCGGCGTGCGATCGGCCTGGGCCAGCGCCATGAAGATGCGCGGCATGAGCGGGAAGTGGAAGTTCATGTGGAACTCATCGCCGGGCACGGTCGGATCGGTCAAGTCGCCGCCGAAATAGGGCCGCACGTCCTCGGGCCACATGTTCGCCTCAGAAAGCAGCATCGTGCCCGGCGCGTACGCGTCCACGAAGGCGCGCAGCCGCTTGAGATAGGCGTGCGTCTCGGGCAGATTCTCGCAGGAAGTGCCCTCGCGCTCGTAAAGATACGGCGTCGCGTCCACGCGAAAGCCATCTACCCCGAAATCCACCCAGAACTGGATGACCCGGAGCATGGCCCGCTGAACTTGGGGGTTGTCGTAATTGAGATCGGGTTGGTGATGGAAAAAGCGATGCCAGAAATAGGCGCCGCGGACGGGATCGTAGGTCCAGTTCGACGGCTCGGTGTCCAGGAAGATGATGCGCACATCCTGATACTTGCGCTCGGTGTCGCTCCACACGTACCAATCGCGATAGCTGGCGTGTTCAGGGTGGTTGGGATCGCGGGAGGCCTGGAACCAGGCGTTACGATCCGAGGTATGATTGGGGATCAGCTCGACGACGATCCGCAGCCCGCGACGATGCGCTTCATCCACCAACCGGCGGAAATCGTCCAGCGTCCCGTAATCGGGATGGATGGCAAAATAATCGGCCACGTCGTAGCCGTCATCGCGCAGCGGCGACGGGAAAATCGGCAACATCCAAATCGCGTCCACGCCGAGCCATTGCAGGTAATCCAGCTTTGCGGTCAGGCCCGGCAAATCGCCGATCCCGTCCCCGTTGCTGTCAGCAAAGGCCCGTACGAAGACCTCGTAAAAGACCGCATCCTTGTACCAGAGAGGATCCGTATTCATAGGTGTATCGCTACCTGAGTTCGTGGGCGTGAAACGTGCTGCGTGATACGTGAACCGTCTGCCACGTCAACTCACTGCGGCGCACGACGCATCACGCAGCACGCAACACGCAGCACTTAACCCTTGACCGACCCCGCCAGCAGCCCGCGCACGAAGAAGCGTTGCAGGCCGAAGAAGACCACCAGCGGCAAGATCATCGAGATGAACGCGCCCGCGGTCAGCAGATGCCAGTCGTTGCCGCGCGAGCCGACCATCTCGGCGATGCGCATGGTGAGCACCTGGACATCGGGCTTGGAGCCGATGAAGATCAGCGCCACCAGATAGTCGTTCCAGGTCCAGAGGAACTGGAAGATGGCGAACGACGCCAGCGCCGGCACCGACAGCGGCATGATCAGCCGCAGGAAGATCGTGAAGTGCGACGCGCCGTCAATGAACGCCGACTCCAGAATGTCCTTGGGCAGGCTGCTGATGTAACCATACAACAGGTAGGTTGCCAGGGGCAGCCCGAAGCCGGTATGCGCCAGCCAGATACCCAGGAAGGTGCCGTTCAGTTGCAGGCCGACGTAGTCCTTCAGGATGGGCACCAGGGCGATCTGCAGTGGCACGACGAGCAGTGCTACGACCATGATGAAGAGCGCCTTGCGTCCTGGGAAGCGCATCCAGGCGAAGCCATAGGCGGCAAAGGCCGCGATCAGAATCGGGATGACGGTGGACGGCACCGTGACGATCAGGCTGTTCAAGAAGGCGCCGACGAAGTTATCGCCCTGTTCCACCTGGACGCTGCCGTCGGGCTGCCTGATCTCGAACGTCTTGCCGGCCAGCACCTGGCCGTAGTTCTCTGTCGTAAACTTGAAGCCCGAGGTCCAGCGCAATTGTTGGACTTGCATAGTGCCGAGGCGCCGGTTGCCGACCCAAATCAGCCGCGTCTTACCGCCGGTCGCCACGACCCCCTCGCGGAACTGCTCGAAGGTGCCCGAGGCGTTGCGGATGGACATGACGCCATCGCGGTTCAGATCGGCCGGAATCTCGAACTCTTCGGTCTGCGCCCATTCGCGGTGTGGCAAGACGCTCCACCAGCCGGAGGCCTGGATGTCGGCGCGGGTGCGGAAGGAGGAGAGCAATAACCCTAAGGTCGGGAGGGTCCACAGCAGCACCAGCAAAGCCAGGCCGCCATTGATCACGATGTCCGACCAGAGCCGCTTTCGCTTGGCGCTCGATGTTTTGGCTGCCATTAGAAGACCTCCCGTTCGCTGAACTGCCGCAGGTTGTAGACCATCACGGGAATCACCGCGATCAACAACACGATAGCGATGGCCGAGCCGTAGCCCGAATTCTGGGCGGTGAAGTACTGCCGGTAGAACTCGGTGGCGATCACCTGGGTGCTGAATTGACCGCCGGTCATCACCTGCACCACGTCGAAGATCTTCAGGGTGAAGATCACGATCGTCGTCGCGACTGCGATGATCGTGCCCATGATGTAGGGGATCATGATCTTGAAGAAGACCTGGATCTCGGTGGCGCCGTCCACCCGCGAGGCTTCCATGATCTCACCCGGGATGCCCTTGATGGCGGCCGAGAAGAGCACCATGGCGTAACCGGTCTGCAGCCAGACCAGGATGATGATCAAGAAGATGTTGTTCCACGGCGCCAGGCTGGCCGCCGCGGTCCAGGCCACCGGTTTGCCGCCCAGCCCGGTGTAGATTGCGTTCAGAATGCCGATGTTCGGGCTGACGTTGTAGAGCATGTTGAAGATGACGCCCGCGCCCACCATCGAGATCGCCATCGGCAGGAAGATCATGGACTTGGCGAAGTTCTCGAAGCGGCTGCGGTCGGCCAGTACCGCGATCAGCAGGCCGAGCACGACGCAGAAGGTGGCGCCGAAGACGATCCACATCAGGTTGTTACGGAAGGCCGTGAACATATCCCGGTTGGTGAAGGCCGCCAGGTAGTTCGACAGCCCCACGAAAGCCTGGCCGTTGCGGTCCAACAGGCTCAACCAGAGGGTGCGGGCCGTGGGCAGCGCCAGATACCAGATCAGGATCGCGACCGCGGGGCCGATAAAGACAAACGGCTGGATGCGCGCCCGCCAGGGGTCGCCCAGGCGCTCGGTGAACCAATTGGCCACCAGGTAGAGCAGCCCGACGCCGCCCACGCCCCAGACGATGGCCACCAGGGCCACGATGCCTTTCGGCGCATTGGCATCACGCAGGAAGCGAAACCCTGCGTAGAGGACGAGAAAGGTGACGATGGGGACGAACAGAGAGATGAGCACCCGGATGATCAGGGTGCCAAGCCCCTCCAAGACACCTTTTGGCTTGGCTCGCTCTGAGAGTTGTTGCATGGGGGTTCTCCTTTTGCCCATCAGGGTCCGCGAGGACTGCTGTTCTTCGTGGTAACGACTTCAGTCGTTTTGCCACACGACGAGCGGTTGAAATCGCCACTACAAAGCTAAGGGTTCGGTAAAGAATTACTTCCCGCGGCGCTCCGGCTGGATTGCCAAATCCAGCCGCCTACTGCGCTCAACGCCGGATTTGGCAATCCGGCGCGAGCGCAGTTATTTTTTTTATAGGCCCTAACTTAACGTTGCTTACTTCTTGGGCCAGGAGGCGTCAATTTCCTTGAGGACGGTGTCCAGGTCCTTGGCGCCGGAGAAGTAGTCGGTGAAGCCCTTCCACTCAGAGCCGGAGCCGACTTCGCCCGGCATCAGGTCGGAGGCGTCGAAGCGCACAGCCGTGGCGCCCTTGACGATCTTGGCGATGCCGCGCTCGATGTCCACTCCGTACCATTCGAGCTGCGAATCGTTATGCGGCGACAGCGCGCCGCCGGCAGCCAGCCAGCCCTTGACGCCTTCGCCGGTCGAGAAGTACTGCATCACGGCGCGCACCTCAGGCCGATCCTTGAAGGCGGCCATGATGTCGCCGGCCACCAGGAACGGCTTGCCGAACGCGGCATCCACAGGGGGCAGATAG
>JAPLHB010000079.1 GCA_026389845.1 Chloroflexota bacterium | reverse complement strand
GCCTTATCTGTACCGTATTGATCCTAAACCCAATACGGTTCAGTTAGCAGGCCGGGCTCCCATGCCCGGCGGCGTGGGAGCCGCCTCTGCTGCCTTATCTGTACCGTATTGATCCTAAACCGACCATCGGCGCGCTTGTCTTCGACTCGGATGGCGGCCTGTTCCTGATATGACCACATGATATGCCAAGCCAAAATATCACACTGATCACCGACAGCACCTGCGATATCCCCGATGAACTGCTGATGCGCTACGACATCAGCATGGTGCCGGCCACGATCATCTGGGGCAACGAGATCCTGCGTGACCGGATCGATATCAGCGCGGCCCAATTCTACCGCCGCCTGGAAACCGACCCCCATTTTCCGAAGACGGCCCATGCCTCCCCTGAGGAGTTTCGGCTGGCCTATGAGGCCGCGCATGCCCGCGGCGCGCAGGCGGTAGTGATCATCACCGTAAGCAGCGCCATGAGCGGCACCTATAATGCGGCTTTGTTGGGGGCAGAGCAGGTCAGCTTCCCCGTGACGGTCGTGGACGCCAAAGGTCCTACCATGAGCCTTGGCTGGCAGGTGCTGGCCGCAGCGCGTGTACGTGAGGCAGGGGGAGACGCGAGTGCGATGGTCGACGCGGCCGAACGCGCACGCCTGGGGATGGCCCAATGGGTATCACTCGATACCTTGGACTACCTGCACAAGGGTGGGCGCATTGGCAATGCCACCCGCTTGATGGGCACACTCTTGAGCATCAAGCCGTTGGTGTTCATCGACCACGCCACAGGGCTGGTGGAGTCCGGGCCGCTGGTGCGCACGCGGCGCAAGTCACTGGATGCGCTGTATCAATCGTTCTTTGCGCAGTTGGGCGGAAGACGACCGCTGCACATCGCGGTTCTGCATGGCGGCGCGGCGGATGAAGCCGCGGAGATCGCCGAGCGCGTCCGCCGTGAGCACGATCCAATCGAGTTAATCCTCACCACGACTACGCCGGTGCTTGGTGTGCACACAGGGCCCCGCGCCGTGGCCCTGTGCGGCTATGCTGATGATGCCACTTGGGTACAATGTAAATCTGGAGAGGCAATCACGAATTCTGGAATTGCTCCACCGGAGCGGAAGGTTTTGCGCCGCGATCATCCTGCGGTAGAATGAGACTGACCCAGTGACAAGAGTGCGTGAATGACGGTCCACACCGTCACCCTGTTACTTTCGGCAACAAGACAAGGGGGTCTCCCCCATGAAACGACTCTGTCTCACTCTCCTCATCCTGACCCTGTTGGTCGTCCCATCGGTCAGCGCGTCGCCCGCGGCGGCTCCGGCCGCGCCGATGTCAAACGACATCCGTATCAGCCAGGTCTATGGCGGCGGCGGCAACAGCGGCGCCACTTACAAGAATGACTTCATTGAGTTGTTCAATAGCGGGACAACATCCGTGAGCCTGGCGGGCTGGTCAGTGCAGTATGCTTCTGCATCTGGTAGTACGTGGCAAGTCACGAATCTCAGCGGATCGATCGCCCACGGCGGCTACTATTTGGTTCAGGAAGCCCAAGGGGCCGGCGGCACGACCAATCTCCCCGCGCCGGATGCCACGGGGAGCATCTCGATGAGCGGGACAAATGGCAAGGTGGCACTGGTGAGCAGCACCACTGCCTTGAGCGGCAGTTGCCCGACGATCGGTGTGATGGACTTTGTCGGCTACGGGACTGCGAACTGCTTTGAGGGCTCGGCCGCTACACCCGCCCTGTCCAACACCACGGCTGCGCTGCGCAATAGCAGCGGCTGCACCGACACCGACCAGAACGCGGCCGACTTCACAACCCCTGCGCCGGCGCCGCGCAACAATGCGACGGCCACCTACGCCTGTCCGGTGAACGCGCCCATCCAGCTCACTTGCCCCAGCGCCATCATCACGCGCGACGGCCGGGCGGCGTCCGGTCCGGTGAGCGCTACCGACTCCGACGGCACTGTGACCGGTGCGGTCATTACATCCGGAGGGACCACCGGCATCACGCTGGACAACGTGCCCCCGGCGGGCGCGGAGGGCGGCACGCTGAACGCCATGCTCAACGTAAGCGCCGCCACGATCGTCGGTGTCTACAACGTCTTGCTGACCTTCACCAACGGCGACGCGCCCACACCGCAGACCGCCACCTGTACCGTTCCCGTGACGGTCGGCGATGGCGTCTGTCCGGCAACGGCTGTCACCGACATCTCAGTCATTCAGGGCAGCGGTGCGACCAGCCCCATCGCAGGCTCGAACGCGACGATCTTGGGCCAGGTGGTGGGTGACTTCCAGGGCAACACCATGCTGGATGGCTTCTATGTGCAGGATGGCGGCGATGGTGACCAGGCCACCTCCGACGGCATTTTCGTTTACGCGCCGGGCGCAGTGGACGTTGTTGTGGGTGACGCGGTCCAGGTCTCCGGCAAAGTGGCCGAATACTACGACGTCACCGAGTTGACCACCGTCACCGGCGTGTCCTTCTGCGGCAACCCACCGGCTATCACCCCCACGCCGATCAGCCTGCCCGAGACCGTGAACGGCGAGCTGGAGAGGTACGAGGGGATGCTCGTCACGTTCCCACAAACGCTCACCGCGGACCAGAACTACTTCCAGGGTCGCTACGGGCAGATCACCCTCTCGTCCGACGGCCGCATGTTCAACCCGACAAACGGCAACGGTCTGGGTGACACGGTTGAGTTGGACGCCCGCCGCATGATCGTGCTGGATGACGGCGCCACCAGCCAGAATCCGGCCCCCATCCCCTACATCGGCGCGGACAACACCCATCGCGCCGGCGATACAGTGACCGGTTTGACCGGTGTGCTGGATTACGGGCCGATCAACTCCACCCCCCCCTACATCTACGATTACCGCATCCAACCGACCGCGGCGGTGGTCTTCACCCGCGCCAACCCGCGCACGGCCGCGCCCGATCCGGTGGGCGGCAACGTCAAGGTCGCCGGCGCCAACGTGCTGAATTACTTCACGACCATTGACCCGAACAGCGGCGCAGCGGGCTACAGTTGTGGGCCTGCCCATGACCAGGAGTGCCGCGGCGCCGACAGCGCGGCCGAGCTGACCCGGCAGCGCACGAAGATTCTGGCCGAGCTGCAGGCGATCAATGCCGACGTCTTCGGCCTGATGGAGATCGAGAGCACCGACGATGTCGCGGTCGCCGACCTGGCGCAAGGCTTGAACGATGCGCTCGGGGCAGGGACCTACAACTACGTCGTCGAACCGGCCCCCGGCGCCGACGCGATCAAGGTGGCCATGCTCTACAAGCCGGGTGTCGTGACCCCGGTCGGCCCGGCGATCAACTACCAGACCAGCGACCCGACCTACGGCGCGGAGTTATTCGACCGGCCGCCGCTGGCTCAGACCTTCAGCCTGAACGCCAACGGCGAGATGCTCACGGTGGTAGTCAACCACTTCAAGTCGAAGAGCAGTTGCCCCACCACGCCGGGCGACCCAGACCTGGACTACGGTCAGGGCTGCTGGAATGCCAAGCGCGTCGCGCAGGCGCAGGCCATGCTGGGCTTCGTCGCCACGTTGCAGCAGACCGATCCCGACGTGCTGGTGATCGGCGATCTGAACGCCTACGGCCGGGAAGACCCGATCAACACGCTGGTGGGGGGCGGCCTGACCAACGAACTGGCGGCCCACGTGCCGGCAGCCACTCGCTATACCTACGTCTTCGACGGGCTATCCGGCTATCTCGACCAGGCGCTCGCCACGCGCACCATGGATCTCCAGGTGGCCGGCGTCACGATCTGGCACAATAACACCGACGAGCCGTCGGTGATTGACTACAACCTGGAGTTCAAGCTCCAGGACCTTTACACCCCGACCGCGTATCGCGCTACTGACCACGACCCGGTGGTGATCGGCGTCAATCTGGTTCCGGTGATTGACCTCTCCGTCGCCGGCAACGTCTTCCTGGACGCCAACGGCGACGGCTGGCGGCAGGCGAATGAGCAACCGGGCGTGGCTGGGATCCGGATGACCCTGCAGCAAGGCAGCAATGTCGTGGGCCAGGTCTTGTCGGTGGCCGAGGATGGCTGGTATCAGTTCATCAACGTCCCGGCGGGCGATTATTGCGTCTCGGCCGAGATCCCTGCCCGGTACGTTCCCACCAGCCCCACGCAGGTCTGTGTGACCAAGGCGACCAGCCTGCCGGCCATTGCCAACTTCGGCGTCAAGCTGGCGCCGAAGGCGAGTATCGGCGACCGCGTCTGGTATGACGATAACGGCAACGGGGTACAGGACGCCGGCGAAGTTGGCATCGGCAACGTCACCGTGGACCTGCTGACGGCAGTCGGCGGCGCGCCCGGCGCGGTCATTGCCACGGCCACCACCGGCGCCGACGGCGACTATCAGTTCGGCAACCTGGCAGGGGGCAGTTACTTTGTCAAGGTGACCGATCAGAATGGCATCCTGGCAGGGCTGAAGCTGACCAGCGGGCCGCAGAGCAAGCCCAATCCCTTCGGGCCGATCACGGTGAACTGCGGGGATGTTTACGGGGACGCTGACTTCGGCTACACCTTCGTAGTGGCGCCCGGCCACGGTTTGATCGGCGACCGCGTCTGGCTGGATGCCAACCATAATGGGATCCAGAATGCAGGTGAAGGTGGCCTCGCGGGCGTCGAGGTGTGCGCCAGCCCGCTCGGTTATACGGCGCTTGTCTGCGCGACCACCAACGCCGACGGGGTCTATCGGCTGTCCGTGCCCAAGGGCGTCTACCTGGTAGCCGTTACCAGGTCTCCCGCCGGCCTGGCGCCCACCACAGCCGAGTTCTTCCTGCCAGTGGTGGTCTCCTCCGGCGGCCAAACCCTGACCGCTGACTTCGGCTACGCCGCGCAGTAACCACCCGCAGCCACCTGTCCCTCTGGTCTCCTGACCGGGCCAGAAGCAAGAAATGACAAGACCTCCGAGAACACGAGGAGCTCGGAGGTCTTGTCGCGCACTTGTCTACCGCAGTTCAAGGTTCGTCGGCGTGAGACAGGCTTTCCAGAAACGCCGCGAAGTCGGTCAACTCTTGACGAGTCTGTTGCCAGAGCGTCGCCAAGCCATCCACCAAATGCTTCATTCGGTCTGGATCGAGATTCGTGGCATAGATGTTGCGAATACGATGTCTGAATTTGCGATACTCATCCAGTTTTGCCGCCGTGTCGGTCTTCAACAGCATGGGACGCACGTTTGGGACATCAAGCGTCATTTGCCGCAGTAGTTCCGTGTGCCAGGCATCACCACCCAGAGCGCCGCCATCCAGTTCAATGGCAACCAACTCGAAGATACGTTCCAGGCCGGAGTAGAAGCCGTGTAGATTGAGCGCCACAGAATTCAGATAGGCATCCTGATCGGTGTCAGAAGTTCGGGCCTTATGCCAATGCCGCTGTATGGCCGCCTGGACGCGTTCGATATCCTGAATTTCGGCCTCGATGCGCTGTGACAACACCCGGTAACGCGCGATCATAATTCTACCCCGTAACGCGCGATCTCCTCTCGCAGCCGCTCCGATGTTTCTTCAAAAGCCACCAGGTCTATCTCAAAGTCCGGCTCCAGGCGATCTAAGGCCGCCCATGCCCGCCAGAAGGCCTCCAGCGGAATGCCTTTGGCCGCCAGATCAATGTCGGAGCGGGCGCCGAACCAGGCGCCGTGGGCTAGAGAACCGAAGGCGGTCACTCCTTTGGCGTCAAAGGTCTCTTTTAACAGCCTGGCTGCCCGTCGAGCGACCGTCCAGGCTTCTTGCCGACGTTGTTCGCTTGCCTGTGCTTCGGCCAACTCACGCTTACGCGCCGTTTGACAATACCTCGCCATAGCTTCGGACGCAATTGTCGTCGTCATCGGCCTCTCTCCGAAGAAACCTTGCCTCGTACGGGCGGGGTCACCCCGCCCCTCACACTCACCTTCCATCAACCATAGTCTATCACAATGTTCCCTTTCAGGCAAGGGATTGCGCAGATCCCTTACATCTTCCGCTCTGCCTGCCGGCCGCCTTTTATCCAGAGGAATAGCACCCCGGCCGCCAGCGCACCCAGCACGGCCGCCAGCCGCCAGTCGAACCCGCTGGCCCGCACGGCGATCGGGCCGTGCTTGTTCACCGCGCCCGTCTTTTCCACTTCCTGCAACTGGTAGTAATAGATCACGCCGGGCCGGGCCGTCCGATCCACAAAACTGTACTTCCCGCCGGTCATGGGATCGGGCGCCGCGGGGATGAGCTGCTCATTCACCTTTACGTCGAACGGCCCCGCCTCGGCCGCGCCCCGGTACAGGTTGAAGCCAGCCGTGTTCATCTCGGTCTCGGTGCTCCATTCGATCACCACCGGCGCGGCGCAGCCGGCGAGGGTGAAGGCGACCAGGAACAAGGTGACAAGGTGACAAGGTGACAAGGTGACGCTGCCGAACAACCTTATCCGTTTATCCGTTTTCATCCGTTGCCTATCTGCACTCCAACGCCCGATCTTGCGCCAGATCGGTCATCCAGTGACACGCGCCGGTGTCCACGCGCAGCGGTACTGCGATCGTCCCGGCCTGCTTGCGGACGGCCAGCCGGTAGGAATCGCTCGTGATCGCCGCGGGCAGCCGGTAGCGCAGCGTGATCACGCGCTGCTCGCCCGGCTTCAGCACGAACGCGCCGGCGAAGACCGTCGTGTTGCCCTCGCCGCGCTCGGTTTTGAGCTGATCCAGGCCATCCGCGGCGAGCAGCTCACTGCCGGCGGGGGCGTAGACGCGCAGGTAATCCCAGTAGCAGCGGCGGATCAGATCGTCGTAGGAGTCGCCGTAGCGCGGGGTGCGGTCGCACGGCCCGGTCTGGGGTGGCATCGGGTGCGTGTAGGTGAGGGTCAGGGTGGCGGCCAGCCTGCCGGCGTCCGGCGCGACCCGGTAGGCAAGCTCCTGGCGCACGACCGCGTTGACCTTGTTGAAGCCGACGTTGCTGTCCACCACGGCCAGAAAATCGCCCTGCGTGGGCGGCCGCAGGCCGCCATCCCAATTCCGCTCGGCCAACGCCGCAGCCAGGGTCGGGTCGTCCACAGCGAGTTGCAGGTGGCGGCCGTCCAGCATGGCTAACATCGCGGTAGCGAGCTGGATGGGGTTGAGATCGCCGCCCCCTTGCAGCTTTGCCAACGCCGCGGCCACCATCTCGCCCATGAAATCTTTGCGCTTGGCCCACCAGTCCGACGTCTGGGCTTCTTGCACAGTGCCCTGGCTGGTGGCCGGCGCTTCCCAGGAGCGTTTCATCAGGTCAATGACGTTCTGGCCCGTCACCGGCTCGGCCATGCCCGGCACCTGCAACGGCTCCAACGCGCCGACCAACAGTCGCACGGCCTCCAGATCGAGCGCCAGCGCGCCATCGGTCGCCACGCCCTGATCCTGCTGGTAGAGCGCCCGGGCCACCTGACTGCTGGTTGGAAAGTCGGGCGACCAATTGCTATCGCGCAGCAACAGCAGTTGCGCGCCCATTTGCTCGGCCAGGGCCGGGGGCGCAGGCGGATGCGGCTGTTGGAAGTTGTCCACCGCGTAGCTATCGCCGAGCTTGAGCTGGACAATGCGCCCCCCCTCCAACCGGACGACGCCGACGCCGCTGATGAAACCCCCTGTCCCGCGCAACTCGTGGTTGTTCTGCGCCAGCACCAGGTAGGTTTTCGGCCCGTCCGCGCCGAGCAGCGCCGGGGCCACCTGCGCCAGCCGCAGAGCGGTGCGGGCCAACGGCAGCAGGCGATCCAGTCGGGCCATCTGCGGCGCCAGCCTGGGGTGGAGCGGGCCGTGGATCGTCGCCCGGAGCGCCTCGGCTTTTGCGAAGCGCGCCTCGACGGGAGCCAGGCCAGGCGCGGCGGCCTGTAGGACGGGCACGGCGCGCGCCAGCAGGTCGCCCTGCCCGCGTTGACTCAGCAGGTCGGCCACCGGGGCCAGCGCGTCCAACGCCTGGCGCCCGCCGCCAGCCAGCTCGATCGCCATCGCCAGCAGGGCCGGCGCATCGCGCACCGTCGGCCCCACCTGCGGCAGCCAGCCGAATGCGGGCGCGACCGCCAGGAACGGCCGGCCGGCCGCCTGGGTCGCGACCAGGTGTTGCTCCAGCCCGGCCAGGTCGGCGCGGAGGGCCGGCAGCGCGTCTGCCGAAGGGCGTCCGGCCAATGCCTCCAGTTGGCGCAGGTCGGCCAGCGCGGCTCGCGCCTGGTCGGCGGTCCGCACCGCCGACCAGGCCAGCCAGACCAGGATCAGGCCCAGGAGCACCAGGAGTAATTGGATCAGCCGTTTTCTGAGGGTCATGGATTCTATACTCGGCACGGTCACAAAGTGCGCTTTTAGGCGTCTGTCATTCTGAGCGGGTTTGCCCCTAACTTCTCGCGACGGCGAGCATCCAGCGAAGAATCCTTCACTGCGTTCAGGACAAGTTCTCTTTTCGCAACGAGACCCCTTCGACTGCGCTCAGGGCAGGCTCTTCGCTAGATTTTCGCCGCGACCCACCTCACGGGACCAACCCGCTCAGGGTGACAAGGCAGCTTTTGCAGTATTCAAAAACGCAGTTTATGCCCGTGTGCAGTATACTACAATTGGATCTTCGCTCCCATCACCTGCAGGAACATCGCCAGCCATTCCGGATGCGCGGGCCACGCGGGCGCGGTGACGAGATTCCCGTCCACGTGCGCCTGATCCACGGGGATGGCCGCGTAGTGGCCGCCGGCGTTGGTCACGTCCGGGCCGCAGGCCGGGTAGGCCGAGCAGCTTCTGCCCTTCAGCACGCCGGCCGCAGCCAGCACCTGCGCGCCGTGGCAGATGGCCGCGATGGGTTTCTTCGCCTCTGCGAAGTGGCGGACGATCGCCAGCACGTCTTCGTTGAGGCGGATGTACTCCGGCGCGCGGCCGCCGGGGATCACCAGCGCGTCGTAGTCCGCGGCCTTCACCTCGCCGAACGTCGCGTTCAGCGCGAAGTTGTGACCGGGCTTCTCGCTGTAGGTCTGGTCCCCTTCGAAGTCGTGGACCGCTGTGCGCACCTTCTCCCCGGCCTTCTTGCCGGGGCAGATCGCGTGAACCGTGTAGGCACAACACACAAAACACCGTTTCCGTGACGGCGCGTCTCGTTCTTTCGCCGCCGCGCACGCCATATATTGTACCCGCGAGGCTGTGAAAGAGCAACCGACGCCCTGACCGTCTACAACATGTTCAGAATTGAGACAAAAGCCAGTAGGCTTTAGCTTCATCTTTGAGATGGTCAACCTGCCGGTAGCGCTTCGTTCGGGTCTTCGATCCTGACGACGTAGTACCACGGCACCGACGCCGCGGCTTGGCGTTCCCCGCACGTCAACACCAGTCCAGACCGCTCGCGGTACCCATCCAGGGCACAAGGTCCGCCCGTACAGGTGATGCGGTTAGGGTGGTGGACGGGATGAACGGGCGATGCCGCGGAGGGGCGCGCCTACGCGGATACGGGACGGCCGCTCCGCCCCTGCGCGGCCAACCACTGCCGCCCTTTGTCGCTGATTTCCCAGATGCGGCGCGGGGTGTCGTCGCGGATCAACCCGTCCTCGCGCAGGCTGTTGCGCGCCCACTGCGCGGTGTTGCGCCCGCGTGGGGTGAACGCCGTGGAACATCGGTATCGAAGGGCAGTTCTTCACGCGCTCGCGTGGGGTAAACAGCCCATCTGGTGTGAGTCTGAACATGCAGCCCCTAGTAAAAAAGCAGATGCCAGCCTAAAGCTTGGCGGCCGGGCTGGCATCTGGAGGCGATCTCGGCGTAGCGCCGATCTCTATTGGCTATTCTAACATAAGCTTCAAATCAATTGGTATGATATAACGCAGTTTTTAGAAAGTTGCGACACAAAAAGCGCAGACATGATGCGAGTCATTTGCATTGGTATCTCACATGGTTTACAATCACCACAGATGCCAGCCTAAAGCTTGGCGGCCGGGCTGGCATCTGGAGGCGATCTCGGCGTAGTGCCGATCTCTATAAGAGAGTCTAATGTAATCCATTGAAAGGTTGCAAGGAACGGCGATGGCGGCTAGACTAGCCGGGTAGTCCAAACCAAACTGCAGAAGGAGGTCGCCGTGTCCCTGCGATTCGTGCGCGAACTAACCGCCCCAGAACAGGCGGTTCTGAACGAGACCTATAAGACCGGCCCGGCCGTAGACTTGGGGCGGCGCTGCCATGCCGTGTTGTTGTCGGCTGATGGCTGGTCGGTGCCACAGGTGGCCCAATTGCTGCGGGTGGACCAGGCCACGGTGCATCGCTGGCTGGACCGCTTTACAACTGAAGGCGTGGCCGGCCTGACGACGCAGTGGAGCAATGGGCGGCCACCGGCGTGGGACGAAGCCTATGAATGGCTGCTGGTCGAGACGGTACGCCACGATCCCCGCTGGTATGGGCTGGCCCAGTCGTTGTGGACCTGTGCGCTATTGGCCGGACATCTGGCCGAGCAAACCGCGATCCACTTAAGTAGCGAGCGGGTCCGTGTGCTCCTGCATCAGCACGGCATCCATCTCAAGCAGCCCACGCCGGTGGTGCATAGTCGAGACCCGCGCTATGACCCCAAGCGGGCGAAGGTGGAGGCCATCCGGGCCACCGATGAGCCCACGGTGGTCGTTTTGGACCTGGATCAGGCTGAATTGGCCCTGAATCCGACCCGCACGCGGGTGTGGGCCCCCATCGGCGTGCCGTGGGAAGTGGAAACGCCTGGCAACAACCAGAAGCAAGCCATGTTTGGGGCGGTTAACAGCCGCAGCGGCCAGACCTATTTCCAGTTACGCGAGCACAAGCGCAGCGCGGACTTCCAGCAGTTCGTCGATAGTCAGATCCTCCCGGCCCATCCGTATACCGATCTCTTCTTTCTGATTGTGGATGGGGCTGCCATTTACAAGTCCAAGAGCACGCGCGCGTGGCTCAAAGAACGGCCGCAGGTTGTGCTCGTCCCCCTGCCCAGCTATGCACCCAACCTCAACCTGCAAGAGCAGATTTGGCGTTGGCTGCGCGCAGAGGTGACCCACAATCACTATTTCGGCTCGTTAGCCGCAGCCGTGGCCGCCGCCAAGCAGTTCTTCGCCAAGGTCGCCGCACTGCCCGCCACCGTGTTGAGCTACATCGGCCGGACGAGCGGCCCGCTAGAGCGCGCCCTTGCACAGATTACGTGACTTACATTAGGACGACGATACCGCGGCGAACTATGTGAGGCGTAGAGATGGATGAACGCAAATTCGTGGCTGACTTCCCCTATGGTTCCGATGTCGTGGCGCGGGAACTTTTTCGTCAGATAGATGAAACCTACGACCAGTCACCTTATCTCTTTGTCCTCTACGGGCGGTCACTGAACGGGCATAGGCTCCGCCAAGAATCGTTGTCTGGTATTGAGGACTGGCTGACTGGCGAAATCACGTCCGATGGCGTGCCCATTGTGGATGAATGCAAGATGTTGGCGTATGTGAACAACAAACGGTTTGAGACGGGGGATTCTTACGACTTCGCCGCGATCCGCACGTTTACTATCATGGCGATCCGGTACGCCGATGCGCACAACCCTAGGAAGTTGGAAGACCCGCAAGCGGTCAAGGCCGAGATCATGCCGCGTGCCGATGGCAGCACACGGCTGGTTTTGCGTTGTGCCGCTCCACCGAGCGCCGCAGAATACGATCACCTGGATGATGATGAGGGCCGTCGCTATGTGGCCGCCTTGTGCGCCCATAGCGCGGCCGCGGCAAGCTATTGCGCGCTGCTGCGGGAGAGGATGCGCGACGCGTTAGGGGTGACTGAGGCAGTCAAGCAGCCGAGCGAGACAGCAAGCGTCATCATCGTCGGGAGCGGCAACGTAGTGGGGGGTGGCTCCAGTAGCCGCGTCTTGCAGGGAGCTCCGGCCGCCCCCACCGAAGCAGCAGTGCGGCCGACGGGAAGCGCACGGAATACTGCGGCTAGGCGTGATCTGCTCAACGCGGCCTTTAACGACGATGAGTTGATGACCTTCTGCTACGATTACTTCCGCCCGGTCTACGATGACTTCGCCAGCGGGATGAGCAAGGGGCAGAAGATACAGCGGTTGCTGGACTTTTGCGAGCGGCAGGAACAGGTGGAACACCTGCTGGCTGTGGTGCGTAAGGCCAACCCGAAGCAGTATCAGCGGTTCGCAGGACAACTGACCGGGTGAGGCCGTGATGGACGACTACGCCAGAGCAACAACGTCGCTTGAGAAAGTGGAGGGGCGCAGGTCGAACATCGAAGACTCCTGAGCCGTTGCAGAATCGGCTTCAGCGCGCTGTCAGGCGGTCCCCCGTGCGGCTCGCTGCTTCCGCGTGGACGACCGCCTGACGAACTTGGCGCTGACCTGCGCCGAGCAAGCTGGCCCGAATCTCGAGATCCGGTGTTTCGCGTTATCGGCGTCTCGAACCAGCGAGTGCGCCCAGAATGACAAACACGATTGCCACCCCAAGCAAGAAACCAAAGTTATACTGGCTCCCGTCGTTATGCACTTCGTACATCTGAACATCCGGATTAGCAAGTGACACAACGAGAGTTACCGGGGAGATGATCCCGTGCCAGATTCCCATCAATATACCCGCGACACGACTATGCGCATCGGGTGTATTGACCATCAGGTTCGGGCCGGGCGCAGAGATTTGTATGCTTATGCCGGGCACGTTGATTTGACCGCTGGGAGCGGGCGTACCGGCTTGTGTGTTCGGGGCAGGCGTATTGATTTGTACGACATCGCCGGGAGCACAGCCCGCGACCATCACAAGCAATACGGTTATCAAAACAACAAAGAACAGTTTCTTCTTCATCTCTTTCCTCCGGTTTTGATTTGAAAGGTCTGTCCAACGAGCACCACGTGGCCATTTGTAGACTATAGCCTGAAGTCGCGGCCCTGTCATCAGCGCAACGGATGGAGTTTGGATAGCATAAGGACTATCGCAGAAGGCCGCCCTCGCTACTTATATTGTACGATGTTTGGTGTACAGATCACGCCCGAAAAGGGCAATCCAAGACTGGACGCGGGCCGGTCATGGGGATAGACGGCGAGCGGGGACTGTAGGAAGGTGATTCGTGGGGGTTGAACTGATAGCGAATATGACCGGTCTGACACGTTGCGTTAGTTTTAGATACCCCGCAGACGCTCGAGGAGCGCCTTTGCGTGGGGGCAAGCCTTCTCGACCTTGGCCGGGGCCAGACTGGCGAGAACCTCGAACGAGACTTCACCCTTACAATACGCTTGCCTGCAGCCCGCCGTCGCCTTCTCCAGAACTTCATAGACGGTTTGCTTAGGCACCGCTTCCAGCGCGGGCCAGGCACGGAAAGGCGCGTTTGAGAAGTGCGGGCCAAAGTATTGGCGTAGCGCAACCTGGTCGGCCAGTAACCAGGTTTCCATGACCTGCACCATCAGGAACGCGTGGCTATCCCCTGCGCCAGGGGGCATGTCCCAGCCGTCGTGGGCCTTCAGATGCTGCCAGACCGTGCGTGCCCCTTCGACTGTCGTTTCCGCATCAACCAACAGCAGGGGCAACCTGTCAGCGGCGGCGGATTTCATAGCCCGGCTGAAATTGTCGAAAGCATCTTGCCGGCCCCCGCACGGCTCTACCCCCGGCCGGTTCTTCACGCCGGCCGACTCGAAGAATCTGGCGAAGGCGCGGCGGCACTGCGATTGCTGGGCGCGTCGCGGCCCCGCACCCTCCACGTATAGCTTGACCGTCACCATCGGTTGCCCCCGATTTCGCCCATGCTCCACAACTGGCCGAGGGTGTACTTCTCCAGCCAAATCTTCAACTGGTCGGCATCGAGCCGCCGAAACTGCGACTCTCCGTTCTCCTTCTCGCAGACGATCACGCTTTCCGGCTGCGACGAGAGCGCATCCACCAATGTGTCACTGTGCGTCGTGACGACAAGCTGCGTCCGTTCGGATGCAGCCACGAGTAGCCTGGCCACCCGCGGGATAATGTCCGGATGCAAACCCAACTCCGGCTCCTCGATCGCGATGAGCGGTGGCGGTTCGGGATGAAGCAGGATTGCAAGCAGGCACAGGTAGCGCAACGTGCCATCGGAGAGGCGGCTGGCTGGAATGCTGCGTCCACCCTCTTCTTGGAGGTAGAGCAGCGCATTGCCTGCGCTGATATCAACGTAGAAGTCCTCGATCCCTTCGTACAGCTCTTGAATTGACTCGATCAATTCTGCCTTGACGCGCGGTCGCATCTTGGACAGCACAAGCGCCAGATTCTCGCCCCCATCCACCAAAAAATCCGTGCGGGCATGGGTGCTCTGTTCTCGTCTTGGGTACGCGGTCGGCCCAAACGACCAATTGCGGAAAAGGTGGATATCCTCGTACTGCGTCTCTAGCCAGTTGAGCGCACGGTAGCGTGCCGGGTCGCGGATTTGCGAGAGCACGGACTCTTCTGGCCTCAGGGTTTCTCGATCAATGCGGCGTACCTCGGAGTCGGGGCTCCAGAGTATAGGATTGCCGCGCTGATAGTTGTAGAAGTACTGCAATTCAACCCCTTCGACTTCATGGGAGGTGAATACTTCGCCAATTGATTCTTGCGCGACCTCGAATCGGCCACCGTGTTCAGCGATGACCAGGCTATGCTGAATCGGAGTCCCCGTTTCAAAGCCGCTAACGACCGTTTCTACCAGTCCCTCTGTGCTGGGTTCAGGCCCCTTCCACAACCATTCAGCGATTCCGCCCATAGCCTTGACCGGCGTAGCCAATCTGGTCGGCGCCGCCCTCAGCAAAGCGAGCATCTCCAGAAAATTCGACTTCCCCGACCCATTCGGCCCAATCAGCACGTTCAGGTTACGCAATGGGAGATTGATCCCGCGTGGGCCGAAAGACAACAGGCCGGAGACCGTGAGTCGCTCTATCAGCATGGCTCTACTCCTTCGACTTCGAGAATCCTATGCACGTGCCGAGTATAGCACGTCCCGCAACACGTGACAAGGCGACGAAGGCGCGAACAGATTTGCTGCGCCTTTGGGCAGGTGAATCTGCTGCTCAACACGGCCTTCAACGACGAGGATCTGATGATGGCGATGGGCGGGTCATGGTTCATTATGTCTCTCACTTGATCATCCATCGGAGCATTCCTGCAATTTGCCAATGCAGCGAGTCTCATATATAATTAGATCAATAAAACGGTACGCCGTTTATCTCTCTCGACGAATCGTCGCCCTCTAATGGGCGGCTTGCCTGAAAGGGCTAGTCGAGAGAGTTTCTTTTTTCCCCACCCATTTCGAACCGTTCATGCCAGAGTACCGTTATCTGGGCGACGATCATATCGAGCCAGCGTCTATCGCCGTGGTTGGCATATTCGGCAACAGCTCCCGTGATCATGTCGGCGCACTGAATCAGAGGGTGAGTTGAGTCCAATAGACGGATGTCTTGCCAGCTTCGCTCAGGACGATTGGCAACACGACAGGCCCACCGCACCTGAGATCTTAGCCCTTGTAGAAACTGCTTCTGTTTGCCGCTGCCATCCAGGTACAATTTGCAGTCGGTCAATTCCACCGGCGCACGCAGCGCCAATCCGGCCAGGGCATGGCTGTAGATCCCTGGCTTGCCCAATCGTCGGAAATCAGCGGGCGCATACTGCTTGTGAATGACTGCGACCAGCGGGGCAACGGATTCATCGCGAATTACACTAAAGAAGGCCTGGCGAATGGCGGCGTTGGCCTGATGATAACGGAATTCAAAGGTCGCAGGTTTGCCCAGCACACGTCGCAATGCGAGCAACCGGTCAATGAGACGTTCTGGCTGCTCTGGCAAAATCACACCCAGCACGAAGCGCGGCGAGGAGTTCTCACCGAACGCATACCCTGGGTCTCCGCTTTCATCAGCATACGCATAGCGCGGTTCTACCATGCCCAAGCTCCCGCAAATCGCTTGTACTCCCTATTTCGGCGCGAAGTTCTCCAGATTACTCCCCCCCACGAACTCCCGCAAGATCGAATTATCCGGGATCGGGTCGGTCGGGATCGGCTCGAACCATTGGAGGAACGCCAGCAGCCGCTTGGCTTCGGTGTAACCGGGCTTACCCGGCTCGATCTGGAGGAGCAGCGGCTCGGCGAACGGCTTGAGGACCGATAGCTCATAGACCAGCGCCGAGTTGAACATCACGTCGGCGTGCTCCTGGTAGGGGAAGATGAAATCGCGCTCCCCGCGGTGGACGCTTTCCCACCGGCCGATGGTGTCGGCCGCGGTGTAGCCGCGGGTGCGGGCGTCGCGCACGATGCGGCGCAGCAGGCGCACGTCGGTGGTGGGCACGCGGTTGTAGCGGTCAATGTTGAGCTGCGTCAGCGCCGAGACGTAGATGCGGTAGACCCGTTCCTGCGGCACGTCGGGCACCAGGCGCGGGTTCAGCCCGTGGATGCCCTCGATCAGCAGGATTTGATCGGCCCCCAACTGGATGGTGCTGCCGACTTCGCGCTGGCCCTTGACGAAGTTGAACTTCGGCAGCGTCACCGCTTCCCCGGCCATGAGCTGAACCAACTGCTGGTTGAACAGCTTAAGATCGAGCGCCTCTAAGATTTCGAAGTTGAAGTTGCCGTCGGCGTCGCGCGGGGTGTCCTCGCGGTTGACGAAGTAGCCGTCCATCTCGACCGCCAGGGGGCGGAGGCCGTTGGCGAGCAGTTGCACCGCCAGCCGCTTGGAGAAGGTCGTCTTGCCCGACGACGACGGTCCGGCCATCAGCACCAGCCGCACCCGTCCGCGCCGCGCGGCGATCTGGCTGGCGATCTGGGCGATGCGCTGTTCGTGGAGCGCCTCGGCCACCAGGATGATCTCGTTGGTGCGACCGGCCCGGAGCGCCTCGTCCATGGCCCCCACGTCGCCGACGCCGAGCAGCCGCAGCGTCTGACCGTACTCGCGGAAGACCGTGATCAGCTTGGGGTAGTCTACGACCGGCTCCAACTCCAGGCTGCTGCGCGGGGGAAAGCGGAGGATGAAGCCGGGCGGGTAATAGGTGAGCGCGAAATGTTGCAGATAACCCGCCGACGGCGTCATGTAGCCGTGGAAGTAGCTGCTGTAGCCGCGCAGCTCGTAGAGCACCAGGTAGTCCTTCCTGCGGAACGTCAACAGGCGCACCTTGTCGGTGTCGCCGCGTTGGCGGAACATCTCGACGGCCTGGGCCAGCGGAAACCGCTGCTTGCCGATCGGCGCATCCGCGGCCACGATCTCCCGCATCCGGGCTTCGATCTGCACCAGCTCTGCGGGGGTGAACGGATGCCGGTCGCGCACCTCGCAGAAGTAGCCGCCGAAGGTGACGGAGTGATCCACGAATAGCTCGGCCTCGGGGAATAGCTCGTGGATGGCGACCAACAGCAGAAAGGTCAGCGAGCGGCGGTAGACGCGGCTGCCGTCGCGGTCGTCCATGCCCAGGGGCGTGACCTTCACATCGTGCTCGATGTGGTAGGTCAGCTCGCGCAGCTCGTAGTCAATCAGCGCGGCGACGATGGGGAACTTCCAGCGCCCGTCGTCCGCGGACTTGACATAAGCATCGAGTGGCGTCCACACCGGCGCCTCGAACGCGCGGCCGTCGGCGAATTGCACCTGGGCCGTGGCGCGCGGTTGGGCGGGGACGACCGGCCCGGTTGGGTGGTTGGGGGGTGGGGTGGTTGGGTAAGGATCGGTCACGACGGATGCTCCAATAGGCGCAGTTGGGTTCGGTAGGTGATGTGTCGTGATTCTAACACAACTGAGAACAGGCACAAAAGGCCGTCAGGGTCAGCAGTAGGCGCACCTGAAAAGCGCCTGGTGTCTGGAAAGCCCCCGACACTCTTGACGCGTGATTGCCGGCCGCGTGCTGATATGGTACAATGAAGGCGAGAGTAGAAAGGAAGGAGTGTTTACCATGGGTCAGGCAATTACCGCGATGTACGAACAGGGTATTCTGCGTCCGCTGATGCCGCTCAGGTTGAAGGACCGCAGCCTTGTCCAGATCCAGGTTGTTTCGGAGCCGCTGGTGGAGGACACCGAGCGAGAGGAGACGTTGCGGGTGCTGATAGAAGCAGGTGTCATCCGACCGCATCCGCCGGCCCCCCCGCGTGCCAGTTGACGAAGTGCGCCTCGCCGCTGCCAGAAGTGCGCCCGGCGCAGCCGGCCCGCTGTCCGAGCTTATAATCGCGGAACGAGATGGGCGATGAGCACCTGCTACCTCGACACCAGCGCACTGATCAAACGATACCAATCCCAACGATCATCCGTGACTGGTCGGACACTCTGAGTCTTTCAAGTCTCCATCAACATGCACCCGATCACGTCTGCATCATACGTCATTTTCACTTGCTCCCCCGGCTGCACCACCAGAAAATCGCCCGCCCAATCTCCATCCAGCAGCCGGCGGATCAGCACCAGGTCGCCGGCCACGCGGTCGAAGACCCAACCGCGACGAGCAGCCTCAATCTTAGCCTTAGCCTCAACCTCCGAACCATCCGCCACGCCCAGGTCAATGTAGGCGGCGCGCTTGTAGTGCTTCTGCCACCCGCCCAGAACCTCCATCAGGTAGTCGGCGTTGTCTTTGCCGAACTTGGCGACATATTCCTCGTAGGTCTTGTCCAGGCCGGTGCTGCTGCTCGCGCCGAGCGAGAGCGCGCCCCCAGAGCCATCGCTCCGCTCGATGTAGTCGTGCGCATACCAGTAGGTGCCGGAGAAATTCTCGAACTGGTACTGGTAGCGCTCGCGGCTGCCCAGGAAGAGGGTGATGCAGTCGTGGGCGCGCGGGATCACGAGCGGGATGGCGCGGGCCTGCAACCCGGCGGTCGCTTGACCGCAGAGACCATAGCCCATGATGATCGCGTCGTACTTTTCGCCGGCGAGCGCGTCGATGCGCGCTTGCAGCCTGGCGCGCAGGTCGGCCGGCTCGTTGTGCAGACCTTTGGCGAACAGCTCGATATCAACGATGTGGGGCGACCGCGCCGCGCACAGGTAAACGGGGCGGGCGAGGACTTCGCAGGAAAGACAGAATAGACGCATGATGTTATCTCCGAGTCAGGCTTGCTGCAATTCTATAGATGTTCAGATAATTTTTTGGACTTGAGGCTTTAGCCCAATGGCACTAAGATTTGGTGGGCTCCCGTAGTCGCTCAAGCAAGCTTTGGCGGGCATCGGTTCGCGCGCCCTTCAGGGCAGGATAGACGGCCGGACGACGACGTACGGCGCGCGGCTCAAGGCGGAAA
>JAPLHB010000144.1 GCA_026389845.1 Chloroflexota bacterium | reverse complement strand
CCGCGGGATCGAGGCTGCCGCCGCCGACGCGAGCCAGCACGGCGATGGGCTTGAGTTCGGGGCGCACCGGGCTTTGCGTAACGCCGGGGACGAGCCGCTCGGTGTCGAGCAGCGCGGCCACCTGCCGGCCCAGTGCAGCCGACGCCAGCAACGCGGCGCGGCTGGCCGGAAGGGGGATGCGCGGCCAATCCCCGCGGATGCCGTCGGCGTTTTCTTGCAGGTACGCGGGCGCATAGCCGATGGCGAGGCTGTGCAGCCAGATCAATTCGTAGGCGCGCAGGCCGGGCGCGATTTCGGCGTCGCCGTCCGGGTCCGCGATGCCCAGGGCCGCCAGGTAGGCGCGGGCGGCGGGGGAGAGGTTGGCGATTGGTTGATCGCTGGAAGCTGGAAGCTCGGTCAGCAGCGAAGGTTGTTTGGTGGCAGGCAGTTGCAGCGGGAAGCACGCGCTGCCAGGGCGAGTTAAATGCCGGTCGGGCAGGTGGCGAGTTACATAGAACGGTGTGCCTTCTCCCGTGCGTTCGGCCTTCTGACGAGAGGTCAGAAAGATCGCCCCTGCGTGGAAGGCCGCAAACAGATCCTCGCGTTTCTCGTCAATGAGTTTGGTTTCGGGATGCCAGTAAGCTAGCCGGCTGTCGAACGGCCTGTAAGCATAACTGACGACAAATCCGCTATCCACCCCGCGTGTAAGCAGGTGTTTGCGGGATGCTGAAGCGTCATATCGTGCAGTCGAGGTCATCACCGAAGGCACAACGACGGCTACTTCTGCGTCGCTGAGGATCGGGTTGAAATATGTTCCCAATCGGCGCACTAACTGTGACCGATCAATCTGCACCACGTCAAGGTCTCGGCTGGTATTAACGCCGGGCGATGAAGACGGAAGAAGGTCCGGCAACAACGGCCATGAGAAGTAGTCGGCCCCTACTTGCCCCGGCATAAACGGCAACCCCAACGCGAGCGGCGGGGCGATCGCCTGATAGAGCGTCTCCGATGGCTTCGCAAGACTTGCCAACAGCTCGGCGCACTTTGTCTTGCCCCACAGATGCCGGAAGCGCACCGCAGCAGTGCGCGCTCCCATAGTGCGCACCAGCAGCGCAATCGCTGTGCCCACCTGAATCCCCTCGCGGTTGAACTCGGTGGAGAAAATGCTGGGGTCCGGCTCCCCTTCCGGCGTCAGCTTGCCAGTCTTGAACTTGTCCCCGTTCAGGCAATCAATCCAGATGCGGTCGAAGACGTCCAGGTAGCGCTCGCGCATTCCGGTGAACGAGAGGCCGTCCAACCAGGAGTAGTTGGAGATGAAACAGACCACGCCGCGGCCGGTCTGCTCCACGATACGGCGCTCGGCCATACGGTAGAAGCGCACGTATAGATCGTTGAGGCCCTGGCCTTGCGGCGCGGGCGCGGCCCGCGTCGTGCGGTAAGCCTTCGACAAATCGCGCTCTTCGCCGATAGCGACTCCTGCCAAGCCGTTGTAGGGTGGGTTGCCCAGGACGACCAGGATTTTGCCGTGACGCTTGACTTCGCGGGCCGCGTCGCGCTCGTGCGCCAACTCCGGAAAGGGGATCAGGAGTTGTTGAAGCGCCTTTTCCTTCTGTGCGTCGGGCGGCTCCCAGCCGATCAACGCGTTGGTCAGATAGACGCCGGCGCGCTCATCCCCGGCCAGCGGCGCGCCCTGGCGTTGCAGCGCCAGCCCCACCTGCATGTGCGCGATCACCAGCGGCGCGGGCAGGATCTCGAAGCCGAAGACGCGCTGCGTGGCGGCTTGCTTCAGCCGGGCCGCCAGCAAGCCCTCCTCGCCATTCTCGGCCAGCGTCTCGGCGATGCGCGCCAGCGTCGCCACCAGGAAGCCGCCGGTGCCGCAGCACGGATCCAGGATGTAAACGTCTGGGTCGGCCAAGCCGTCCGCGACGCCCAACTCCCCGCGCAGCACCGCATCCACCCGCGCCACCATGTAGCGGATGATCTCCGGCGGCGTATACCAGACGCCCAACTGTTTGCGCAAATCAGGATCATAGGCTTGCAGGAACGGCTCGTAGAAATACTGGACCGCGTGCTCCTCCTCGAATCGGGCGAAGAACGCGTCGCGGTCCACCCGGTTGAGCGCCGCGCCGGCCCAATCGAGCGGCTCGATCAGCCCCAGCGCCTTCAGCTTGCTGTGCGCGGACACCTGCTCGAACAGCGCCTGGATCACCGGCACGTTAAGGTAGTAGGAGGCCAGCCGCCAGTCGAAGGAAGCTGGTTGCGACGTGCCAGGCACTTGCGAAGTGCCTGGCACGTGGGAGACTTGGACGGACTTGTACCACAACACCCACGCTGCAAAAACGCCGTAGAACAACGTCTGCACCAGGGTCGAGCGGAAGAAGTGCTCGCCCTGCTCCCCCTGAAACGCCATCCCCAGCGCGTTCTCCATCGCCTTGCGCAGCGCGGCCAGCGCGGGCAGGTCTGCCCGCGCGTCCACGCGGGCGTGTGCGTCGCGCGCGTAGGAGGCCAGAAACCAGGCCAGATCGGCCGGGGAGGTCAACGGCGCGGAGTGCAGCATGGCACGCTTGAGGTATTCGGCCAGGCGGTCGCCGTGCTCGGCCGCGGTCTTGTGGGGATGGGCGGCGGCGGCCCAAAACGCCGTCTCGCTCTCGGCCAGGCGGCAGCGTTCGCCGGGCATCGGCTGACCGTTCACTCCCGGCGTCACCAGCAGGAACTCGCGATAGTTGGTCACGAGCAGTTGGCCGTACTTTTGCAGATACCTGGCGACCTGATCGGTGGCGACCACCTGATCCAGGTCGGCGGCCGCGCTCTTCACCTCGATGGCTCCGCGCCCCGGCAGTTGACCCGGCAGCGGCTCGCCATCCGCGGCCCGCTGAAACTGCTCCGGCGTGAAGAGCCCGCCATCGGGCAGCCCCGCGCCCTGGTTTTGCAGGTTGATGACGCAGCGCACCTTCGGCTTGAGCGTCGCGCCGACTGCATTCAGCAGCGTCGCCAGCGCGCCGTAACCGGAGGTCTCCGGCACGCCCGCGCCCGAAGCGCGGATTGCTTGAAGCTCGCGAAGATAAGATTCGAGAGGGTGCAAGATAAACCTCGGCAATGATGGGTGCTGCTCGTTTGCCACAACGCGTCGGCTGCGGTATTATACCATACTGTAGTGGTTTCCCACCTCGACGTGAGCCAGGAGACTTTGCCTTGTTTGAACGAAAAGCCGGTCACCGACCGTATCTGAGGATGGTTCGACAAAACGGTGGATGAGGAGTAGAATACGTTCCTGAAGAGAGAGCGCACAAGGAGACAGGCTGATGACTGAATTGACATTGGTTTCCACCCGGCAATTGCCGCTCAGACCATTGGTTGAAACTGCGTTGGCTAACGAGGTACGTTTGCTGGAAGTCGGCAAACGCCGAACGGAGCGCCGCTTACGTGAGTTCGAAACGACCTATCGGATGGCGACCAAAGAGTTCGTGCGTCGCTTCGAAAACGACGAACCAGACGAGACCTTGGAACTTGCCGAATGGATCGGGGAATATCGTCTGCTGCAGCGGCTGGAGGAGAAAACCGAGGCGCTGCGAGGTGTCAGCTTTGCGAGTTTAACCTCACATCAGGAGCGATAGGTATGTTGGAGACGCGAGATTTCGTCAACGCCAGACTTTACCCGGATGAGCGAAGTGTTATCCAGGATGCTCTCCGGTCACTGCTCCAGGTGCGACCCGCGCTCCGCCTGGAAATGGCGGTTTATCGCTACCGGGCAGGAGACATCTCGCTGGGAAAAGCCGCGAACCTGGCGGGGGTCAGTTTTGAGCAGATGCGTGAGATCCTTCTGTGCAGAGGCGCTGAATTGCATTTTGGGTCGGAGACGCAGGAAGAAGCCCAGGCCGAAGTTGCGGCTTTACGGAGCCATCTGGATGCCGCGCGTCGTTGACAACACAGTGCTCTCCAACTTCTGCCGGGTCGGCCGGCTAGATCTCCTGAACGCTATATTCGACAAGGTCTATGTGACCTACGAGGTGCGGGAGGAGGTGCTGCGTGGCCTGGAAGAGGGCTACGACTTCCTTGAACAGGCGGCGAACGAGATCGGGGCGGACCCCACCGCCTGGTTGGAGCTGACCGGATTCAAGAGCCGCGCAGAAGAAGATGCTTTCCGTAAGTTCACGAAAACGCTCGGATACGGCGAAGCTTCGTGTCTAGCATTGGCACAGTCACGGGGCTGGCTGATCTTGACAGATGATCTTCAGGCAAGACGCCTTGCTCGGCGACTGGGACTCGCTGTCACCGGCACAGTTGGAATTTTGGCGCTATCGGTTGAGCAGGGCATCTTGGACATCGCTGATGGCGATCGCCTTTTGCACCAGATGATCGAGCAGGGCTACCGCTCTCCGTATGGATCGTTGACGGGATTTCTCCGTGGCTTCTAGCTTGGCAATGTGAGATAGAGTCGGGAGTTGGTTGCCGAAATCAACAAAAGGCTTGTTGATCGGAGTCAGCCCCGCCAAGGATATCCTGGTCTGGACGCCCGAGGAAATCGCCGAATGGCGCGACGTGCCGAATGCCTTCGTGACTACCGTCATCAGAGAGGGGGTTTTGCTTTATGAGCAATAGAGGCGACCTCCTCAACGCTCTCCCGTCTGAATGCCGCCCATAACGCGGTTGTCAACTTATGACCTCGTTGCTTCCTATGGGGTATGCATCACGCATCACGCACCCCGCACCGCGCTCATCCACGACTGGCTCAACCAGATCGGCGGCGCGGAGAACGTGCTGGAGACGCTGGTGCGCATGTATCCGGGCGCGCCGGTCTTCACCAGCATGTATGCGGCCGACCTCATGCCGGCGGAGTACCGGCTGTGGGACATCCGCACGACCTTCATGCAGCGGCTGCCGGGCGTCTTCACGCACCACCAGGCTTATTTGCCGGTCTACCCGCTGGCATTCGGGGGGGTGGATCTGCGCGGCTACGACCTGATCCTGAGCAACAAGAGCGGCTTCTGTCACGGCGTGCCGATCCCCCCCGGCGCGCGGCACGTGTGCTACTGTTTGACGCCAACCCGCTTTCTGTGGCAATATGAGGCCTACCGGGCGCGCGAAGGGCTGAGCAAGGCCGCCGACCTGGTCTTGCGGCCGGCCGTCGCGCTGCTGCGCCGGTGGGACTACGCCGCGGCGCAACGGGTGCACCATTTCATCGCCATCTCGACCGAGATCCATGAACGCATCCGGCGCTTCTACGGCCGCGAAAGCACGATCATCTACCCACCGGCCGACATCGCCCGGTTTCGGCCTTCCGGCCCTAAAGGAGGCTTGCGCACCGAGCCGCCCGGCGATTACTTCCTGGCCGGCGGCCGGCTGATCCCGTACAAACGCACCGACCTGGCCGTGCGGGCCTGCTCGGAGCTGGGGCTGCGGCTGCTGGTCTACGGCGATGGCCGCGACCGCCCGGCGTTGGAGCAGATGGCTGGGCCGAGCGTCACCTTCCTGGGCCGGGTGCCGTGGGACGAATTGGCGCGGCTCTATGCAGGGGCGCGGGCGTTCATCTTTCCCGGCCTGGAGGATTTCGGCATCGCGCCCGTGGAGGCCCAAGCGGCCGGCCGCCCGGTGATCGCCTTCCGCGGCGGCGGCGCGCTCGATACCGTGATCCCAGGCAAGACCGGCGAATTTTTTGCCGAGCCGACGGTGGCGTCGCTCAAGACCGCGCTGGAACGTTTTGACGCGGCCGCTTACGATCCGGTCGCGTGCCGGGCGAACGCGGAGCGGTTTGGAACCGAGAGATTCGAGCGTGAGTTGCGGGAGTTCGTACTGCGTACTGCGTAGTGCGTACTGCGTACCTGGAACAGCCACGACGCTGTTGGACGAACCACGCAACACGAACCACGCAACACGCAACACGCAACACGCAACACGCAACACGCAACACGAACCACGCAACACGCAACACGCAACACGCAACACGAACCACGCAACACTGTTGAGGAAAACATGGAACTACGATCCTATTGGCGCATCATCCTCCGCCGCTGGTGGCTGCCGGTCGGCCTGGCGGTCGCGGTCGGCCTGTTGACCCTGGTCATGCAAAAGCCCTGGCAGCCGAAGCCGGCTTCGTATAGCGCAACGATGCGCTTTAACGTCGGCATCCAGCCGGAGCGCATCCCCGGCGTCTATACCTACGACCGCTACTACACGATGCTGACTTCCGAGTACCTGGTGGATGACTTAGGCGAGATTGCGCGTAGTCAGGTGTTCGCCCAGGCAGTCAGCAAACGCCTGGAGAGCCAGGGAATCGTCGTGCCGGCGGGGGTCATCGGCGCCAGCACGCAGCCGGGCAAGCTGCATCGCATCCTCACCATCGGCGTGACGTGGGGCGACGAGGCGCAGCTCCGCGCCATCGCCAATGCCATCGCGGCCACATTGACCGAGCGCAGCGCGGATTTCTTCGGCCAGTTCAGCGCGGCCGAGGCCGACATCCGGCTGATTGACCCGCCCGCGGTCGCCCGCGTCGGCCGGGCCGCGCGTGAACAGCTCGACCTGCCGCTGCGTGTCCTCCTGGCGTTGGCCGCAGGGCTGGGGCTGGTGTTTCTGTTGGATTACCTGGATGAATCGGTGCGGGGACGGGACGATTTGGAGAAAGTGGGGCTGAAAGTATTAGCAGAGGTGCCGCGCAAGTAGCAAAAAAAGGCAATGGCGCAAAACTCGCTACTCATCGCCTGTCATTCTGAGCGTGTCTGCCCCTGATCTCTATCAACGGCGAGCATCCAGCGAAGAATCTCATCCCGCAACGAGACCCTTCGCTGGATGCTCGCCGCAACGCAGTGTACGGGGCGAACCCGCTCAGGGTGACAAAGCGAGTTTTGCGGTACTGCCAAAAAAGACCTGACAAGCCTCGCAGACCTGTCAGGTCTTTTCATCCAGCGGACGGTCGGCGGTCGTTCGTCCCTCGTCTTCTACTCCGACCGCACCGTGATCTCCCCGATCCGCGACCGCAAATACAACTCCGTCGCGGGATTCGTCCCCACCTCGCCCCGCACCTCTTTGCTGACAAGACCCTCGCGCGAGTTGCGCCCCGTCACTGTGAAGTCCACCCGCACGTCGCCGACGTCGCTGCGAGCGTCAATCTTGAAGGCGCTGTCCGTGGGCAGGCGCAGCGCGACCCGCCCCACGTCACTGGTCAACCGGTAGCTGGCGGCGGGGGTCAGCGCGCCGGAGAACTCGACGCTCGCCACCCGCGTCTCCACCGCCAACTGCTCCACCGGCAGCACATCGGCCAATAGCACCTCGCCCACGTCGGCCTTGATCGCGACATCCCCGTGCGTGCCAGCGACCGAGATGCGGCCCACCCTGGAATCGAGCTTGAGCGCCGTGTCCCGCGGCACGGAGATCACGAAGTCAACTTGGGGTGAGCGCGGCGCGTTTGTGACCCCGGTCAGTCCCGCCACGCGGATGCGCACCTGGTCGCCGACCTGGTCGGCGTTGATCGTGATGCGCCCCAGCGTTTCCTGTGCGCGGGCGGTGTTGTTACCCCAGGCGCGCTTGGTCGCCTCAATGACAACCTGCGATTCCGCGCCGGCCTTGATCGTCACGTCGCCAACAGGCGCATCCAGGACAAGGTTCACCGGTCCGCGCACGTCGAATGTCTTCGCGAACGGCTCCGTGATCTCGGTGCGGGCGCTATCCAGCCAGGCACCGCCCCACTGCCAGCCGCCCAACACGAGAACCCCGGCCACCGCCGCACAACATACGCACAGTGCCAGTACGAGGAGTACAATTACGATCCAGAGCGTGCGATTGCTTTTCACCGTCTACCTCCGCTTGTGGTTTGCTACTTCCCACTACGGAGGCAGGGCCGAAAAGTTGCCTATAAATCGAAATACAACTGCACCTCATACGGATGCGGCCGATTTCTCACCTGGTAGAACTCCGCCATCTTCGCCTTGATCCAATCCGCGATCAGCTCATCATCGAATACGCCGCCTTCCAGCAAGAAGCCGCAATCGGCATCGAGCGCGTCCAACGCCTCTTTGAGCGAGGTCGGCAGCGCCTTGATCGTCGCGCGACGTTCCGGCGGCCAGTCGAAGATGTTCTGGTCAATCGGCCCGAAGCCGGCCGCAGTCGGGTCAATCTGCCGGCGGATGCCGTCGAGGCCAGCCATGAGCATCGCCGCCATCGCCAGGTAGGGGTTACAGGTGGCATCGGGCGGCCGGTATTCGAAGCGCACTTTTTCAGGTTCGGTGGCATACGCCGGGACGCGGATCGCCGCGCTGCGGTTGCCCTTCGAGAAGAAACAGTTCACCGGCGCCTCGTAGCCCGGTATCAGCCGGCGATACGAGTTGGTGCTGGGGTTGGTGAACGCCAGCAACGCCGGCGCGTGCGTCAGCAGTCCGCCGATGTAGTAGAGCGCGGTCTGGCTCATCAGGCTGTAGCCGGCCGGATCGTAGAATTGGTTCACGCCCTGCTTGAACAGTTGCTGGTGGAAGTGCATCCCGCTGCCCGCCTCGCCGTAGAGCGGTTTGGGCATGAAGGTGACGGTCTGGCCGGCCTGACGGGCGACCATCTTCGCCACGTACTTGAGGGTTTGGCCGGCGTCGGCGGCCGGCAGCAGGCCCATGAGCGGCGTCTCGATCTCGCATTGGCCGGGGCCGCCGACCTCGTGGTGGTGATACTTGACCGGCACACCCATCCCTTCCAGCGTGGTGACGATGCGCGTGCGCATGTTGAAAAGCTGATCCTTGGGTGGGATCGCGTGATAGCCGCCGTGGAGCGGCACGTAATGGCCGTGTCCGCCCCCGGAGCTGTGCCACTCGGCCTCGGCCGAGTCCACCCGGTAGCTGGCGACGTTGACGCCGTTCTCGAACGACACGTTGTCCAAGACGTAGAACTCGAACTCCGGCCCCCACCGGCTCTCGTCGGCGATGCCGGTGGCGACCATGTATTCCTCGGCGCGATGCGCAATCACACGCGGGTCGCGGAAGTAGAGCCGCTTGCTGTCGGCCTCCACCGTGCAGCAGATGAAGCTCAACGTCGGCGTTTCCCAGAAGGGATCGAGTGCGCCTGTACCCAGATCGGGAATGAGCGCCATGTCGCCCGATTTGACGCTACGCAGACCCACGCTGGAGCCATCGAAGCCTACGCCGGCCGCCATCAGCTTTGGGGTGAACTCAGTAGCGGCAAGGGTGACGTGGTGCCAGCGGCCCCAGAGGTCAGTGAACTTGAGGTCAATCATGTGGATGCCGCGTTCGCGCACGAACGCGGCCGCGGCGGCAAAGTCCTGAAACATCGTGCCTCCATTGGCAAAATAGTTGCGTCGGGCAGTGTCGGCGCTGCCTACGCAATTTATTAGACATTATCGGCAATAGCAGCGAGTGTCACCCTGAGCGGGTCTACCCCGTGTAGTGCGTTGCGGCGAGCCTCTAGCGAAGGGTCTCGTGCGGCATGGAGCGAGATTCTTCGCTGGTTTCACGCTGCAACGAGGAGTCTGGGGCTAACCCGCTCAGAATGACAGTTATTCCCGATAATCTCTATTGTAGCATAGGTCGGGGGAAAACTCCGAGAATGTGTCTTTACCAAACGCGCAAAGGCGTCAGGCGTTCGATTCTCAGGATCGAATGCCTGACGCCTCTATTCTTAAGAACGATCGGGGTCAAGGCGCAGGTGTGGCGACCGGGACCAGGAAGATCGGAATCCAGCGCAGGATGCGAAGGGGCGAGATCGGCAAAATCGGCGACAAGACTCCGCCGGGCGTCAACGAGCTGGCCTGCAACTGCCACGACAGGACGACCGTAAGCAGGACGGCGAGACAGACGATGATAACTAAACGCCGGGAAATCCGTGTGGACATAGGTCGCCTCAGCGATGCCAGAACAGTATCTTCTCAATTTGTAGGGGCGCACCCTTGCGGTCGCCCTGGCGGGCAGGCGCAAGGCCATGCCCCTACCCCGGATGATTGAGAAGATGCCCAGAACAATCGCAGTCTAGCACGAATGGAGTGCGATGCCAATGGCCCGTCGTTCCTACTTTGGTTAAGTGTTCGCCTCCACGCCCTCGCTCACTATCCCCAGCGCCCGCGCGATCATTTCTCGCGTCGCCGGCAACAGCTCATATTGCGCCAACTCGGCCGGGGCAACCCAGCGCACCTCGGCCGCATCGTCGCCGACCTGAAGCTGACCGGCCACGTAGCGCGCCAGGTAATCAACCACTACGTAATGGTAGCGAATCCGGCCGTCCGGGTCGCGTTGGATCGGCTCGAACAAACCGAGCACCGGGCCGACCGCGATCTCGATGCCGCACTCCTCGAAGACCTCGCGGCGCACGGCCGCCTCCGCGGTCTCGCCGATCTCGATCAACCCGCCGGGAATGGCCCAACTGCCCTGGCTGGGCGGCCGGCCGCGCCGCGCCAGGAGCACCTGGGCGCCGTTCCACACCACCGCGCCCACGCCGGGCAGGGGGCGGGACGGATAGAGCCGGTCGGCGCGGTCATCGGCCATCGGCCTGCCACCTTTCGAGCACGGGGATCAGGCCGGCCAGCTCGGTGATGGCCGCGTCGGGCTGGATATCGGGCGCGGCCGGGGGCGCCGCCGCCAACATCCGCTGCTGGAAGCTGAGATCTTCCGCCAGCGTCACCTGCACCGTCCTCATGCCGAGCGCCTGCGCGCCAGCGGTGTCTTGCGTGGGCGTGTCGCCCACCATCACGGCGCGATCGGGGGTATCGGCCAGCCTCAGGCGTTCCAGGACGGGCAGGAACGCCTCGCGCCGCGGCTTGCGATAGCCGAGCGCCTCGGAGGTCGCGACGACGTCGAGGTAGGGACGGAAGCCGAATTGATCGGCCCACCGCTGCACCCAGCGATCGGTGATGGTGTTGGAGAGCAGCCCCAAGCGGTAGCCCGCGGCCTTGAGTTCGGCCAGAAGCTCCACCGCGCCGGAAGCCGGGGCGCGGACCGCATCTTCGGCTCCGAAGAAACAATCGGTTGCGACGCGAACTAACGCCGGGTCGGCGTCGTCGTAACCTTGCGAGGTCAGCAAGGCGACCAGGGTGGCCCCGGCCGGGCGCTCGACGCCTTCCCGGTCGGCCAACTGGTTGGCGAAGCGCAACATGCCCCGCCACAGGTCGGCAAAATCGGGCGGCAAGGTCAGGCCGGCGTCGCGCAGGCAGCCGGTCAGACGGGCCGCACCGTCGGCGATGATGGCTGGCCAGGGGGCGTGGGCAACGGCGAGGGTGCTGCCGAAGTCAAAGATGACGCCCTGGATCGGACTCTGGGAAGTGATGGGTTGCATGGTCGCCTACAAAAATAGGCCCCTGCCGCGGCAGAGGCCTATCGAAAACGAGATGTCGCGAGAAGGCGCGCTTACTTCTTGGCCGGGTAGCCAGGCCCCTCCTTGAAGAATTTGGCGTTCAACTCGGTTGCGCCGACGTACTGCGGGAACTCGGTGCCGAGGTCTTCTTCGGGTCGGATGGCATCCACCGGGCACTCGGGGACGCAGGCGCCGCAGTCAATGCAGGTGTCGGGATCAATGTAGAACCAGGGCCACTGTTCTTCCGGCTCGCCCGGAACGATGCACTCCACCGGGCAGACCTCGACACAGGCGCCGTCGCGAATGCACAGGTCGAAGATTACGTGCGTCATGTTGCTCCTCCTTGAGTCACGGGGAAAATGGAATACAGGCAACGCGGGTCATGCCGGTTGTCTGTCGGCAGGTTGAAGCCATTCTACAAGGGGTTCGGTTGTTTGTCAAACATCAACTTGCTGCCAGGGCTTGCAGCCGCTCGGCGTCCAGGATGGTAATGCGCTTGCGGCCGATTTCGATCAGGCCATCGGCCTTCATGTCGTTGAGCACTTGGGTTGCCGTCTCGCGATAGGTGCCGATGGTCTCGGCCAGATCCTGGTGGGTGAGGCCGACGATCTCGTTGGCGCCGCGCTCGCTCGCCAGGCGCAGCAGCAGTGATGCCAGCCGGGCGGGGATGCCCTTGAAGGCCATGTCCTCCAGCCGCGCCTCGGCATCGGTCAGACGCCGGCGCGTGATCTCCAGCATCCGTTGGCCCACAATCGGCTGGTTGAGGATCAGCCGCTCCAGGCCAGCCCGGTTGATGACCATGATCTCGCAGTCATCCAGCGCCTCGGCGAACGCGTTGTGCATCTGCTGGGCCAACAGCGTCATCTCCCCGAACAGCGTGCCCGGCCCCAACGTGGCGATGACCAGCTTCTTGCCTTCGGGCGAGATGCGGTAGAGTTGCACGCTGCCCTGCTTGAGCAGGAACAGCACCTCGCCCACGTCTTCGGGCCGGTAGAAGATTCGGCCGCGCGGCACGTGGGTGTTCGTGGTCACTCGGTTGAGTTCCACCATGTCGCGCTCAGACAGGCCGCGGAAAAGGTCCATGTCGGATAAAAAGACTTGTTTATCGGCCATGATGTCCTCAGAGAATAACGCGAACGATGACCGAGCGCAACTCAGTCATCATGGAACGAGCACATGCCACCTCACTCGCTTAACACTGATAGACCGCAGCTATTATACGTCAAACTGCCAAACCACACAACACCTTGCCCGTAACTGTTCAGCGTTACCCCGTAGCATAGGGCCTTGTGCCCGCCCGAACGCCCACGAGGGGCTACGCCTGCGGCGTACAAGTTCGTTACCCTGACGGTGAACAGTTACCCTTGCCCGAACATAACCAGGTGGAGTATAATGCCCCGTATGACGAACTCCCAAATCGGCACACCTGCTCTGTGGCGACGCCTCGACGCCCTGCTGTTGGCGGCCCTCGTCGTGGCTCGTCTGCGCATTGACACGTTGGCCGAAGGGGCTTATCTGCCACTGCGGCAACAGGATGTGGCTCGGCAGCCCTGGCTAGGCCACCTGCTGCCACCCCAGGCGATGGAGCTGCTGGCCCAACAGCAGCTCGTGGACCCCATCGGCCTGCTGCTGATCGTCGCCGCGCTGGGCTGCCTGCTAGCCTACCTGCTCGTACACGAGTTCGTCCGGGGCGAGCGGTCGCGTTATTGGGTCAGGCTGACGCTCGTCTGGATCCTCATCGGGCTGACGGTATTTGCGCCGAGCATGAAACTCATCCTGCTGCGCCAGGGCAGCGGCCCGGCCAGTTATAGCCACGACGGCGGCGTAATTCAGACCGAAGCGACGATTGACTTCCTCCTGCATGGCCGCAACCCCTACGTCGAGGACTACACGGCCACGCCAATGGCAGAATGGGGCATCAACGAGTTCCGCACCGCGCTCTATCACTACCCCTACCTGCCATGGACGTTCCTCTTCTCCGCGCCATTCAAGCTGCTGGCCGACAGCGTGATCGGCTGGTACGACCAGCGGTTCGTCTACCTACTGCTCTTTGCCCTGACGCTGCTGCTCCTGCCGGGGCTGGCACGCGAGCGTTCGAGCAAGCTGCTGCTGGTCATGTTGATCGGCCTCAACCCGATCATGGGATCGGATCTGATCTACGGGCAGAATGATAGCTTCGTGCTGGCGTGGCTCGTATTGAGCCTGTGGCTGTGGCGACGCGGGCAAGAGAGCGGACGGGCGCGGACGTGGGGTGCGGCGGCGGCGTTCGGGTTGGCGTGCGCCAGCAAGCCGACCGCATGGTTCCTGGCGCCGTTCTATCTGTTTTTGCTGGCCGGCGGCGCCCCCGCCGACCTGTGGCGACGCCCAGGGGCCTGGCTCCACCGGGCCGCAAGGGCCGGTTGGCCCGCGGTGGTCGCCGCGGTCCTCGTCATCGGCCCATATCTGCTCTGGAACCCCGCGGCGATGATTGACGACGTGTGGCAGTGGGCCAACGGTACATCGGCCAACGCGTATCAGATTTGGGGCTGGGGCGCCTCCAACCTGACGCTGGCGCTCGGCTGGACCGCCAGCCGGTTTGCGTACTGGCCGTTCTGGATTCCACAACTGCTCATCGGTGCGCCGCTGATGGGCTGGCTGGGATGGCGTCAGACACGCGAGAATACAGCCGGCCGCGCGTTATGGAGCTATGCGCTGTTTCTGTTCGTGTTCTTCTTCTTCTCGCGTTTTCTCAACGAAAATTACCTGGGGTATATCCTGGCCGTACTGATCCTGGCGATCTGTCAAGACGAGGAGAGATGTTCGTCGCCCGTGCAAGCTCAGCCTTGAGCTGCTGTCTGTTGTCCTTCACCTCGGTCGCCGTCCTGGGCGAAGTTGTATTCGGCGACTATCTGTCCGACGGACAAAGGGGATTCGCGCCAGGCTAAGGTGTATTGGCGCAACAGGCGGTCGGAGCGCATGGCCCAATCGGCGGCGTAGTCGCTTTTTTGTGCGAGGAGCACCGATTCCAGGGCATGGAGCACGGTTACGCACGCAGATAGGCTGTAGAAGATGCCGATCGTGCTCACGGGCGCGTAGAGCACGTATTCGGCGGTCCTGGCAGCGTGGTTGGCGGCTGAATTGACGATCGCGATGGTGTGGACGCCGTCTTCACGCGCCAGTCTAAGCCCAACGCCCACGTTGCGCGACAACAGCGTCATATCCAGGCCGATCATCGCATCACCGGACGACATGCTCGCGATCAAGCCGATGTGCGCGGTCAAATCGCCGGGGATCACGCGGATATTGAAGCCACACCCGGCCAGCCGCAGGCTCAATGCTTCGGCAAGGTAAAGACTCACGCCCTCCCCGATCACGAAAATCCGGGGCGCGTTTTTCAAGATCGCCACCACCTTCTCGATGGTCGGCGTGTCAAGGTGACGCAGCATGTATTGTAGACTATTGCTGTCTTCGATCAGACTGCGTTGATAGATATCAATTGTGGTGTTCTCCGCCTGCGGCGGTTCGTATACTGCGCGCAGGTCTTTTTTGACTTCGCCTCGCACCTCTGCAAGGAGCTCGGGATAACCCGGATAGCCCAACCGCTGGGCAAACCGGACCACCAGGGCAGTATCTACCTTGCTGGCGACGGCCACCTGCGCTGCCGTCATAAAAGCCACGTCACGGTAATTGTTCAACACGAAGTCAGCCACCCGGCGATAACCGGCCGACAACTGGCTATATGCCTCGCGAATGCGCGTTTGATACACAAGACCCTCCAAACAAAAGGGCCGTGGCAAGAATCGTAGGGATTCTCACCACAGCCCTCTCTGCTCGACTTATCCATAGAGATTATCGGGAATAACGGTCATTCTGAGCGGGTCTACCCCGAACCTCTTGTTGCAGCGTGAAACCAGCGAAGAATCCATTCGCTGCGCTCAGAGCTTGCCCTGAACACAGTGAAGGGACAGGCTCTTCGCTGGACTGATGCCGCAACGCAATTCACGGGCCAGGCCCGCTCAGAGCTTGCCCTGAGTGCAACGAAGGGGTGACGCCGCTTCTTATTGCCGATAAGATCTACTCACGTCAGTTCTGCCAGGGCGTGGCTGATGTCCGCCTGCCGCTTGGCGCGAGCCTCAGGCTGCAGGGTCGCCAGGGCCTGGGCGAAGGCGATCAACAGCGCATACAGCCCGGTCAGGCTGGGCAGCGCGCCCGTGCCCTCGCCCGGCGCGTAGAGGAGATGCTCGGCCGCGCGCGCCGCCTGACTGCTCAGGCTGGGCGTGCAGGCCATGGTTGCCGCGCCCTCACTGCGGGCGAAGCGCAGGAGGCTCGCCACGCCCGAAGCGCCTTCCAACGGCGTGATGCCGATGACGACTTCCTTGCGGACCAGGTGTGCCAGCGCCCGCGCCCGCTCGTAGACGTCCGGGCTGGCATAGACGACCGGCAAGCCCGCGTCTCGCAACATGCCCGCGAACGATTCGGCCAACGGGGCGGCGTACGACTCCCCGGTGACGATAATTCGCGGGGCCGCGCGCAACAGGTCCAGTTGAGTCTCGATCAGTTCGAGGCTGTTGTGCGCCAGGGCTTTCTCCAGGTGGTTGCGATCCTCGGCAACCAGGCGCTGAACCGCGGCCTGGAGGGTGTTTTCCTCGGCCGGGGCCGAATAGTCTTGGTTCAACTCGACCTTGACCTGGCTCTGGATGTCCTCGATCAGCTCAGGGAAGCCAGGGTAGCCCAGGCGTTGGGCGAAACGCACCACTGTGGTGGTGTCCACATCCACAGCATCGGCCAGAGCGGCGGCCGTCATAAAGGCCGCCGTCCGGTAGTCGCTGAGAATGAAGTCAGCGACCCGCCGATAGCTGCGGGACAGGTGGTCGTAGTGCTTGCGGATATTTTCTCGGAACATGTCTCTCACCTCGCTTTGGATTTGTGCCAGTCGCGACCCTGGCGAACTGGCTGGCGACTGTCTTCGGGCTCCAGGCGGGCCCGAAGGTTCGGAACGCCGTGTTCTGGCCGGGTTATGCCAGGTTGAGGACCGCTCAACAAACGCGCTACCCAACGGCATCCCTGCAGGGGGCGACGACCATCATGCAACATCCTACCGTCAGGATGCCCACCAATCGGCGCCGAGAGAATCTGGGGGGATTTGCGCCCATTGGATCGTCGCTCGCACTGTGCATATACAGATTCATTATACACAGGTAGACCCAGGCTGTCAACTCTTTTAATTGCCACATTGCGACATTCGCTCTATACGGATCGGCTCTTGTCTCGTGTTTTTCTTGGCGGGTTCCCCATCATATTCGTTTGCTCGCCCGATCCGGAGCCGGGTGGCCGGCAAGGCGAGCCGCCTGGCTTTGACAGAAGCGCCGCTCTCGGTTATTCTGTCGTCATGTCTATAGGTCATCGGCGGTCGGCACGGATAGCCTGGGCGGGCCTGGTATTGCTCGTGGCGGCCATCTGCGTGGTGGCGTGCCGTGGGGCAAGCGGCGGCTCGCCCCAGGCAGGGCGCGCGCCGAGCAGCCCCTTCCAAAGCGCGTCGCCTGCCGTCGAGACGAGCACGGTCGTCTCAACGGCGACCGCGACCGCCACAGAGACGCCTACCGCGACACCGACTCTCACCGCGACCGCCACGGAGACGCCCACCGCGACGCCGACCCTCACCGCAACGGCCGCAGAGACGCCCACGCCATCGGCCACGCCCACCAGCACCCCCGGCCCCACACCCGATGGAATGACGCGCACAGTCAAAGTGCCGATTCTGATGTATCATCACATCCAGACGCCGCCCGACAACGCCGACGCCGTCCGGCGGGACATCTCGGTGACACCGGAGCGATTCGAAAGTCACTTGAAGCACCTGCACGACAACGGTTACCACGTCATCACTTTAGACAACCTGCTGGATTACCTGGCCCAGGGCCGCCCGCTGCCGGAGAAACCGGTCATCCTGACTTTCGACGACGGTTACGCGGATAACTACACGGACGCCTTCCCTTTGCTGAAGAAGTACGGGATGGTCGGCCATTTTTTCATCATGACAGACGTGGTCAACGCAAACACGCCTGGCTACATGACATGGCCTCAGATCGAAGAAATGGCTGCTGCAGGGCAACGCTTCGCCGCTCATGGGCGATACCATTATCCCGATTTGCGGGGCAAGTCTGTGGATGAACTGGTGTACCGGGCGTTAGGGGACATGGAGGCTATTCAGGAACACCTGGGGTATCACCCGCGCTGGATCGTGTATCCTTCAGGGGCGTATGATAACCAAACGATTGCTGTCTACAGATCGGCACACTATTGGGGAGGCTTAACTACTCAGCCCGGTGCAACCCATACTTTGGATGGAATTTTCGAGCTAAAACGAGTGCCGGTCCGCAGCAACCCAACTGCCGAGGGGTTGGCCGGATTGCTGGCGCAAGATTGGTGAGAAGGTCATCGGCTGAATGGTTATCTCGGCATCGTATTTCACGTAGCACGCAGTACGTAGCACACACCCGGGAGCATCTCCATGACGCCTGATGATTCACGTCCCATTCTCCCCCCTTCCGCGGAAAAACGTTCCTACGTCCGCCGGATGTTCACGGCGATTGCGCCGCGCTACGACCTGATGAATCGGCTGATGACCTTCGGCCGCGACCAGGTATGGCGGCGAACGGTGGTGCGACTGTGCGCGCTGCCACCTGGCGGCCGGCTGCTCGACGCGGCGACCGGCACGGGCGACATCGCCTACGAGGCATTGCAGAGAGACCCCACCGCGCGACCGGTGGGGCTGGATCTGACGCGTGAGATGATGCTGTATGGGCGGGACAAAGGTATTCCCTTCACCGAAGGGGACGCGTTGGCCCTGCCCTTCGCCGATGCCACTTTCGCCGCCGCATGTTCCGGCTTCATGATGCGTAACGTCACCGACGTCCGCGCCGCGTTTGCCGAGCAGGCGCGCGTGGTGCGACCGGGCGGCCGCGTCGTCTGTCTGGAGATCACCCGACCCGCCTGGCCGCCCTTCCGGGTGCTATTCGATCTCTACTTCTTCCGCTTTGTGCCCCTCGTCGGCGGGCTGATCAGCGGCCGGCGCGATGCCTACACCTACCTGCCGCACTCCACCCTTGCCTTCCCGCGGCCGCCGGAATTGGCGCGGGTCATGGCCTCGGCCGGCCTGCGCGACGTGCGCTACCGCACTGCCATGCTCGGTACGGTGGCGCTTCATTGGGGCACGAAGTAGGGATGCAAAGCCGTTTCTGATCCTCCGCCATCTTCCCTGTCCTCCGCTTCTCGCGCTCCACCTCTTATCAATAGACTCCTGAACAAGGAGCCGATCTATAACTCTGTCGCGGAATTGATGGAAAGTTGTTCGCGCCGGTCTCTTGACCGCGCGTCATGGGGAACGTAATCAATCGGCACTACCTTACATTAAAGTTTCGTTAACCCCTTTGACAAACTCTTGACAGGACGTCGGTTTTGGTGTATAGTTCTCATAGAAATCTGATGAATTTCGAACCGCAGAGGACATAGGAGGCAATCACGTGGCATCCCGAAGCAAGCAACGCTCCATGCCTGAAATTTTGATCGAATTGCGCGAAGACGACGTCGAGTTCAAGCAGGCCATCACCGCCCACTCTTTCCGCGCCGGCCAAACCGTCGCTGAACCGGCTGTTCTCAGTCATAATCTATTTACCCTGATGAAGGGCCGCGTGCAGTTGATCCGCGAGGGGCCGAACGGCCGGCGGTTGGCGCTTGCCACGTTGGGACCCGGCTCGATGTTCGGAGAAGGGGCGTTATTGGGCGCCACCGATCCCCGCGCGAAGGCCGTGGCCTTGACCGATTGCGTCATGTGGATGGTTCCCGCGCCGCAGGCGCAAGCCCTGGCCGTGCGTTATCCCGTGTTGAGTTGGGGTTTGTTGCAGACCGTGGGACAACGGCTGGCCCAGGTTGAGAACCGCATGGAAGAAGTGGCCTACAAACGACTGCCAGAACGGCTGGCGGGGCTGCTGCTGGAGTTGGCGAACGGCGGCAAGGCCATCCGCGGCACCAGCCATCAATCGCTGGCCGATATGCTGGGCACCTATCGTGAGACCATCAGCGCGATCTTGCGCGGCTTCAAGGAAGCGGGACTGGTAGAGTTAGGCTACCGCAAGATCGAATTGTGCGACGTGCGCGGCCTGCGGTTGGCAACTGGGACTATCGAATAAGAGTCCAAACAAGATGATTTGACACCGGTTGCCGGTTATGGTAGTATCGCCAGCCAGAACGAGAAGATACCTTTGCTTGTGCAGGAAGTGCGACAGATACCAGCCACCGGTGCTGTACTCGAGCACAGGTGGCTTTTTTGTTGCTCCGCTTGCCGGCCTATCGTTCCAGCACTACTTCCAGGAGGCGCTTTTGACATGGAGACCACGGGCATCGTGAAGTGGTTCAGCCGCAGCAAGGGCTATGGCTTCATCTCCCCGGACGGTGAAGCCCAGAAGGACGTATTCGTCCACTTTTCTAACGTCGTCGGCGATGGGTTCCGTAACCTGGACGCCGGACAGCGGGTCAAGTTCGTCATCGAGGATAGCCCCAAGGGGCCGCAAGCCGTTCAGGTGACCCCTATCTGAACGGCCGTTTGAGTGGCTCTGGCCGGTCTCCGACCGAGCCTGTTGCACGCTCGTTGTTAATCAAGCCCTCGGCCTCCGCCGGGGGTTTGGTTTTTCCCGAGAGAAAATCACTTGCCAACGCTCCGTTTTGCGTGTAGAATGTAGCCGTGATTCATCCCTTTGGCCTCACTGACATTTTCCTCATGCGCAACCTGCAACGGGATAGCGCGGCGTTGGCGATCGAGCAAATCCTGACGCATCCCCAGTCGCCGCTGACCATCGCGCTGACCGCGCCCTGGCCGTGGGCCGGCGTGGGCGTGGCGACCTACATCCTGGACGAAGCTCGCGGGAGCGAACGCCTGACCGGCTTTGCCCAGTTGATGAAACGGGCCGCCCGACCCGAAGCCGACCTGTTGCATGTCGCACCTGCCCTGCCATCGCCGAGCGCGGGCGGCTCACCGGCCGAGGTCACCTGGCGCAGGCTACTGGCGCACTGTTGTCAGGCGGCCGGTGGACACGGCTTGCAGCGCATCTTCGCCAGTGTCCCCGACAACGGCCCGGCAGGCGGCTGCCTGCGGGACGCCGGTTTTAGCCTCTACACGCGCGAGACGATCTACGCGCTGGCGGCGTTGCCCGCCGCCGATGCCTCGCCGGCCGGCTTCCGTCGGCAGGGGCCGCAGGATAGCTGGGCGTTGCAGAGGCTCTATACGCGCAATACTCCCCGTCTGGTGCAATCGGCCGAAGGCGCGCTCAGCGGGGAGGTCGGCTCGCCGCCCCTGTCGTGGTGGGATCCTGATCGGTGGCACGGCGTGGTGTGGGAGCCGGCCGGCGAGGTGCGCGGGGCCGTGCAGGTCCACGTCGGCCGGGCGGGTCATTGGCTGCGTCTCTGGGGCGCCAACGGACTGGCTGCCCGCGAGTTGCGCAGCCTGGTGGAACAGGGACTCCACCTGCTCGCCGAAGCGCCGTGGCCGCGGGGCCGGACGTTACCGGTCTACGCGACCGTGCGCGATTACGAGATCGGAGTGAGCGGCGCCCTTACCGGCTTCGGGTTTGCGCCCTCGCTGGATCGGGCGCGCTTCGTCAAGCACACCGTCGCGCAGGTGCGCGAGCCGATCCTCTCTCCGCTGGCGGCGCTGGAGGCCAGGCAGGAAATCCCCGTCCACAGCCAATCGCACCGCACCTGACGCGGATGCAGGCGCACTGCACAACAACGCCCCCGTGGCAGATGCCACGGGGGCGTTGTTCATTCTTTAGGGGGTGCGCTTACGCCGACTTGCGCCGCCGCGATCGCAGCCGCAGACGTGCGTAGCCCGCCACGCCAGCCAGACCGCTGCCCAGCAGCAGCCAGGTGCTGGCCTCGGGCACTTCGCCCGGTTGGAAGTACACCACATCCACGGTCACCACATTCGACTCGTGGGCTTGCTGATGGCCCTCGTGCTCGAGGAACGTCACCGTCGCCATGTTCGTGATCTGGTATGGCAACTCGCCCGCCGGCACGCGCATCGCCTTGCCGGTGATGACCACTGTCAGCGTTTCGTTCGGCGCGAGCACGCCTACGTTGACGGTCCACATCCGCGTCGCCGTATCGTAACTGGCCGTACCCTTCGAGGTCGCCAGGGTCACTTCCTCCAGCTTCGGATGGATGACATCGGTGAGGATGACATTGTTGGCGTTAGCCGTGCCGATGTTCGTGACGGTGACGGTGAACACCACGGTCTCGCCGGTATGGCGGGTCGGCGAGTTGACCGACTTGTAGATCGTCAGGGTCACGGTAGCATTCAGCGGGTTGACAACCGTCGCCGTCTTGTCCGGGACCTGGTCGGTCTTCAGGGTGGCGATGTTGGTGATGGACATCGCCTGCCACTCGGCGAAGCTCAACGCGCCCGCCTGCCCCGTCAGCCCGACGATGGTCATGTTGACCGTCACATTGAAGGAGACACAGGCGCTGGCGTTGGGACCGAGGATGCCGATGCTCCAGGTCAGCTTGTTTGTCGCCGCGTCGAACGCGCCGCCCCCCGTCGCGCTGCCGGCCACGTAGGTCGTGTTGACCGGAATCACGTCGGACAGCAGAACGCCCGTCAGATTGGCTGTGCCCTCATTGGCGTAGCAGAGCGTGTACTTGATGCCGTCGCCGGGCTTGACTCGCCCGTCGGCTCGGCGGTCTTGGTCAGCGTCGGTTTTACGAACGCGTTCAGTGGGTTCGACGTGCTGCGGGTCAGTTGCGGCAGCTCGGCGCTGTCAAGCGTGGCCGTGTTGTCCACCGTCCAGCCCTGGTTGACCTCGGTCACGCCGGGGAGCGTCAGGTCTACGGTCACGTCGAAGGAGACACAGGCGTTGGCATCCGGGCCGACGGTGCCCAGGGTCCAGGTGAGCTTGCGGTTGGCCGCGTCGTACGCGCCGCCGCCGGTTGCGCTGCCGGCCACGTAGGTCGTGCGGGTCGGGATGCCGTCCATCAGCACCACGCTGGTGGCGTCGCCGTTACCGGTGTTGGCGTAGCAGAGCGAGTAGTGGAGCGTGTCGCCGGGCTTGACCGTACCGGTCGGATTGACCGTTTTGGTCAGCGTCAGGATCGGCTCGGCATGCACGCGCACGATGTCGGTGGCCTCGTCGGTCACCTTGGCGTCATCGCTGATGACCGCCGTGTTGAAGATGTAGCTGTTGTTGGGCAGCGGTTTCTTCACGTGGACGGTTAGAGTGACGGAGCCGCTGGCGCCCGGATTCAGGTTGCCCAGGCTCCAGGTGATGGTGCGAGTCGCCGCGTTGTAGACACCGCCGTTGCTCGCAGACACGAAGTCCACCTGCATCGGCAACATGTCGTTGATGACCACGTTCGGGGCTGGCTCGCGGCCGCTGACGCTGTAGTTGATCGTGTAGATCATGTTCGCGCCGGCTTCCACGGGCTGACCAGCCGGGATGTTGTTGGCCTTGCTGATCGCAAGCAGGTGGCCGTCGGCGTAGCCGAAGTCCGCGGTCAGCACCGCGGCGCCGCCGGTGATCGTCACCGGGTACGGGCTAACTTGACCGTTGTTGTCGGTGTTCGGCACGCCGTAGGTCTGGGTGTAGCCGGGCAACCGGCCGAGCAGGTCGGTCACCACCACCTGGTACTGACCGTCGGGCAGACCGGTGAACAGGTAATGGCCGTTGGCGTCAGTCGTCGTGCTGGCGACCATCACGTCGTCGGCGGTGCCGAAGACGCCGTCGGGGCCGGCGGCCATCAGGGCCAGGGTCACGCCCTCGATGCCGCGTTCGCCCGGGCCTGGCTCGAAGACGCCGCTGCGGTTGCCGTCGTAGAAGACCAGATCACCGATCTGGCCGTTGAAGGTTGTCGTGCCGTGATAGCCGAAGTCGGCGTTCAGGTAGGTGCCGCCGGCCGCCAGGGTGATCGGGCCGTGCGGATTCGCGCCGCCGGTCAGGGTCAGGCCGGTCAGCACGTTGTTGGTATCCGTCACCTTGACGCAGTACTTGCCCGGCGCGACGCCGGTGAACAGGTAGGAGCCGTCGGGGGCGGTCGTCTTGGTAGCGGCCACGGTGTCATCCGCGGTGCCGCAGCGGCCGTCCGGCCCGGCGTTGAGCAGGTTCAGCGTTACATTGCCGATGCCCACCTCGCCCGGATCCTGCAGGCCGTTGCCGTTGGCGTCGCTCCAGACGCGGTCGCCGATGGCGCCGGTGCCGGTCGCCGGGCCATAGCCGAAGTCAGCGTTGCGGTAATCCGCGCCTTCGGCCAGGACGATCGGGCCGTGCGGATTCGCGCCGCTGGTCAGGGTCAGGCCGGCGGGCACTGTCGCGTCAATCACCTTGACGCAGTACTTGCCGCCCGCGACTCCGTTGAACAGGTACTTGCCCATCGCGTCGGTGACGGCGTTGCCTACGGCCACGTCGTCGGCCGTGCCGCACTGGCCGTCAGGCCCAGCCTGGTACAGGATCAAGCCTACGCCGCCGATGCCCGGCTCGCCAGGTTCCTGGATGCCGTTGCGATTGGCGTCGTACCAGACAGTGTCGCCGATGGAGCCTTCGGGGGTCTGCACGACTTTAGTGAGGGCGTCGGCGTGCTTCTCCTTGCCGGCCTTGTCATCCTTGATCGTCGCGCGGTTGGAGATGTCCAGTCCGTTGGGAAAGTCCTTATTGACCTTCACGACCAGGGTCAGCGTGCCATTCTTGGGGGTCATCTGCGTCCCCAGGTTCCAGGTCACGATGCCAGTCGCCGGGTCATACGTCCCGCCGCCCGTGGCGCTGACGAACTGCATGCCGAACGGCAGCGGGTCGGTCACGACCACGTTGTCGGCCGGCTCATTGCCCGTCACGGCCCAGTCGAGCGTGTAGGTCAGATTAGCGCCCTTCTCCACCGGGTCCGGGTTGTCGCTCTTGACGATGCTCAACTCGTGATCGGCGTGAACGGTCGTCTCCTGGGTCGCCGTGGCCGGCGTGGAGCCAGGTGTGGTGTCGGAGAAGGTAACGCCGTTGGTCAACTTGGTTTGGTCGTAGAGCGGCGTGTCCACCTTGACGATCACGGTGAAGCTACCGTTCTGCGGCGTCATCAACGCGCCCAGGTTCCAGGTGATCTTTCGGGTGGCCGGGTCATAAACACCGCCGCCGGTCGCGCTGACGAACGCGACGTGTTGCGGCAGCGTGTCCACGATCATCGCGTCCTTCGCCGGCTCGTTGCCCGTCGTGCTCCAGGCGATCGCGTAGGTCAGGTTCGCGCCGGCTTCCACCGGATCGGGGCTGTCCACCTTGGTCACGGCCAGCACGTGCGCGCTGTGTACGGTGGTTTCCTGGGTCGTCGTGGCCGGCGTGGATCCCGGCGTCGTGTCGGAGAAGGTGACGCCGTTGGTCAGCTTGGTTTGGTTGTAGAGCGGCGTGTCCACCTTGACGATCACGGTGAAGCTACCGTTCTGCGGCGTCATCAGCTCACCCAGGTTCCAGGTGATCTTTCGGGTGGTCGGGTCATAAACGCCGCCGCCGGTCGCGCTGACGAAGCTCACGTGATCGGGCAGCGTATCCACGATCACCGCGTCCCGGGCCGGTTCGGTGCCGGAGACGTTCCAGGAGATCGTGTAGGTCAGATTGGCGCCGGCTTCCACCGGATCGGGCACGTCGGTCTTGGTCACGGCCAACACGTGCGCGCTGCGCACGGTGCTGACAGTGCTCGCGCTCTTGCTGTCGCCGATGGTGTCGGCGATCACGACGCTGTTGGGCAGCTTGGTGCCGTTGTAGAGCGGGGTTTTGACGTTGACCTTGATCGTGTAGGTGCCAGACTTGAGCGGCGTCACCGTGCCGAGGCTCCAGGTGACCTTGCGCGTGGCCGGGTCGAAGACGCCGCCGTCCGACGCACTGACGAATGTCACCGTCTGGGGCAGGGTGTCCACGATGGTCACGCCCGGCGCGAACGCGTTGCCGTCCACGATCCAGCCGATGGTGTAGGTCAGCGGCGCGCCAGCATCCACCGGCTCCGGTGCGGCGATCTTGGTGATCGCCAGCTCGACCTTGGCGAAGACGTTGGTGGTATCGCTCGCCGCGTTGTCGCTGGTGTCCTGCTCACCGACTGTGGTGGTGCTGATCGTCACGTTGTTGGTCAACGTCGTGGTGCCGGCCGGATAGACCGGATCGAGCTTGACCTGGACGGTGAGCTGGCCGCTCACGCCGTTGTTGACCGTGCCCAGGTTCCACGTGATCTTGCGCGTGGCCGGATCGTACGCGCCGCCATTGCTGGCGCCGACGAAGGTCATGCGCTCCGGCAGCGTATCCACGATGGTCGTGTTCTCAGCCGGGCCATAGCCGTGATTGTCGTAAGCGATGGTGTAGGTCAGATCGTCGCCGGGGTTGGCGTCGGTCTTGCCGTCGGTCTTGGTGACCTTCAGCGCGGGGTTATAGAGCGGGGCGGAGGCTTGCATGAACCAGATGCCGCTCTCGCCGGGGGCGGTGGGGACGCCGGTCTTGACCGATTCGGCCTGCACAGCCAGCCAGGTGGCGCCAGCCGGGACGTTGATCTTGACCTGGATGATCGACCACTCCGCGTCAATGTAGCCGCCGTCGAGGAACGTCACCGGCGGGTAGGCCGTGCCGCCGCAGGCATTCGGCGAGAAGGCCCCGGTGATGATCAGAGTGCCGCCGTTGACGCCGGTGGACGGCTGGCCGTAGTTGATCAGAGTGGTGGGCTTGGCGCCCGTGCCCGTAGCCGCCCAAATTTGCTCAGGACGGCAGAGGTTGTCGTGATCGGTGCCGCCGTGGTGCATCCAAAGCGTGACCGAGCGATTGACCGGGGCCAGCGGAAAATCGAACCCGACGACCGACGAGGTTTCTTGACCGGCCGCGCCCTCAAAGAACCAATCGAAGTTGTCCATCAGGTCAATTTTGTTTGGCCTGGTGCAGGCGCCGGTGTCGTAGACGGCGATGATACTTACGCCGTTGCGCCTGGGGTACACAGGGACGGCGAACCAGCCGGTGATCATGAAGCTGTTGTAGCCCTGCTTCACCAGGTTGGCGCCGCCCGGCCCGAGGTCCGCCCGCCACATGTACCACGGTGGGTCTAGGAAGGGTGCCCCCAAGGCGTCAACCTTGTTGCCGATGACGGAGGTGCCGTTGACGCCCAGCGTGTTCTGATTGGGCGAGCCGGGCCCAGGGTTTTCGGTGCCGGCCCAGACCATGTAGGCGTCCACGACGGGGCCGGGAACCAGCAGGATCAGCGGCCACAACGTATTCCCGGTGAACATGCCCATGCCCGAAGAGACGACGTCGTAACAGCCGATCTTCGGGTAGCTGGGCACTTCCACGTAGGGGCCACCCTCGGCGCTGGCGCCGCCGGCCATGACCAGCGACAGTATCAGGACAGCCAACAACGCCAGAGACAGCAAACTCGCCTTGCGCATACCGGATGTTTCGGACATAAGACTCCTCCTGAGATGAAGATGAGGTGATGGACAGACGAGATCAAAACAGCCACGCTAACCGATCGCCCGGTCCGCCGGGCGCCGAAAAAGTCAGGAGCGAACAGCTCCGCGCGAACAGGTAGCCCTCGACCAAGGTGGTCGGGCTACGACAGGCACAAGGGGAGGTAGCGGAATGTGAATCGAGCGGTTCAGCCACTTGAGTTACCGCGGTGTCCATGGGAGACGCTCCCGTCGCAAACGCGCTACGTTGTGCCCGGCAGACGAATAACGAAAACGGACGACGATATTATAGCACTGAGCTTATGACGTGTCAATGGAAGCACACCCCTAATTCGATGAAGATTTATTCAAAGAGCGCAGGGCCGCGATTGCGCTTACTGCCCGCAGTGGTATAATGGGGTGGACTTCATCTGATGAGAACTTGATCTGATCGCTCCGATGGCATCCTGCCAGTCCATCTTTCGATGAGGAAAGGTCGCTATGCGCGTTGCCATACTCTCCGACATTCACGGCAACCTGGAGGCGCTGAACGCCGTCATTGCCGACATGGCAAGACAAAGCTCGTTCGACCAGATCATCGTCGCCGGCGATCTGGCCTGGTCGGGGCCATGGCCCGCGGAGGTAGTGGATCGCGTCCGCGGCGCGGGCGCTGCCGTCATCCAGGGCAATACCGACGCCTTCTTCGGCCGGCTGCCCGGCGAGACGCCGCCGGGCAAGCAAGACGACCGCTTCGCGGCCCAGCTCGCGTGGATGCGGGCACAGCTCGGCCCCGAACGCGCGGCGTTCCTGGCCGGCCTGCCGTTCTCGCACCGGATCTCGCCTGCGCCCGGTCACGACCTGCTTGTCGTCCACGCCAATCCGACCGACCTGAACCAGGCCATCTATCCGAACCTGCCGGACGCCGAGCTGGACGGGTTGCTCCTGGGCCAGGGCGGCGGCGAACCTGATTGGGAAGTGTTGGCTTTCGGTCACGTCCACGTGCCCTTCACGCTGCGCTGGCGGGGCCGGCTCCTGGCCGATGTGGGCAGCGTGGGCTTGCCGATGGACGGCGACCCGCGCGCTACGTATGCCATCTTCACCTGGGATCGCCGCGAGTGGCGCGTCGAGCATCGGCGGATCCACTACCCGGTGCCGGCGGTCGCGCACCAGATGCGCAACGGCGGAATGCCGCGCGGCAAGCACTTCGCCGAGCGTTTGATGGCCGCCGGTTACAACGTGATGGTGCAGACGGCCGCGGTAGCGGCGGAATGAGACACATGGAGCTGTTTTTTCCCCTCCACCCCCGCTTCGTCCACTTCCCCATCGCGCTGACGCTGGTGGGAGCGGCGACGATTGCGTTCGGCCTGATGCGCCGACAGGAGCGCTGGCTGGGCTACGGCCGGATCAGCCTGCTGCTCGGCTGGCTCGGCGTACTGACGGCCGTCGCCACCGGCTTAATTGACCAGTCCCGCGCGCCGCAGACCGCCGAAGTGGCCGGCGCCATCAACCAGCACATCACCGCCGGCGTGGCGCTCCTGGTCGTCGTCGGCCTGGCGCTCTATTGGCCGCTGCGCGACAAGAAACTGTTCACCGGCCGCATCCCCCGGCCCTACCTGGTCCTGCTCCTGGCCGGCGTAGCGTTGGTGTTTGTGGAAGGGTTTTTGGGGGGCAAGCTGGTCTACCAGCTCGGGGTGGGAGTGAGGTAAAAATGGCAGTCAAGTGGTACACAGCCACCGGCGACGATGGTTACACGGGCGTCTTGGGCCGTGAGCGGCTGCCCAAGTATGCGGATCGGCCCGACGCCTACGGCACGGTGGATGAGGCCTCGGCGGTGCTGGGACTGGCGCGGGCGCAGGCCAAAGACGCGGCCATCCGCGACCTCGTCCTGGCAATCCAGCGCGACCTCTATAAGATGATGGGCGACCTGGCGACCCTGCCCGAAGCCGCCCCCCGGCTTCCCTGGCTGGCGGCCGACCGGCTGGCCTGGCTGGAGCAGACCACCGACCAGTTGGGTGCGGACGTGGCGATGCCGCCAGCGTTCATCGTTCCCGGCGACAGCGTGGGCGGCGCGACGCTAGAGATCGGCCGCACCGTTGTCCGCCGCGCCGAGCGCCTGGTGGCTAGGTTGGCGCATAATTGCGAGCTGCGGGACGACACGCCCTTGAAATACCTCAACCGCCTCTCCTCCCTTCTCTTCGTCATGGCGCGGGTGGAGGATAAGGCGGAGGGGGTGGAGAAGTACACGTTGGCGGCGGAATGAAGCGTACTGTGTACTACGTAGTACGTACTGCGTAGTGCGTCGTGTGCGTTGCATTGCACGGTAGAAAATCGTTGACAGAATACGGAATACGCAATACGCAGTACACAGCACCAGAATGGAGTCCCCCCTATGTTACTCGGCGCCCACATGTCCGTTTCCGGCGGGCTGAGCACGGCCTTTGATCGGGCACAGTCCATCGGCATCAACACCATGCAGGTCTTCACCAAGAACCAAACCCGGTGGGAGCAAAAACCGGCCGCCGCGGAGGAGATTGACAGGTGGTTCGTCCGACAAGGGGAGACCGGCATCGGCCCGGTGGTCTCCCATGCGGCCTACCTGCTCAACCTGGGCACGCCCGATGATGCGCTGTGGGTCAAGTCCATTAATGCCCTGGCCGACGAGCTGACCCGCGCCGAGCAGTTGGGCATTCTGGGCGTGGTGTTGCACCCCGGCGCGCACATGAACACGGGTGAGGAGGCCGGCATCGCCCGCATCGTCGCCGGGCTGGATCGCGCCCACGCGCTGACCGCCGGCTACAAAACGCTGACTTTGATCGAGACCACCGCGGGGCAAGGCTCGGCCCTGGGCTACCGGTTCGAGCAGTTGCAGGCCATGTTGACCGGGGTCAAGGAGCCGGAGCGGATCGGCTTCTGCTTCGACACGTGCCACGTCTTCGCGGCCGGCTACGACCTCCGCACGCCGGAAACCTACGCCGCCACCCTGGCCGAGTTCGACCGGCTGGTAGGACTGAACCGGCTCAGGGGCTTCCATTTCAACGACAGCAAAAAAGGCCTCGGCGCGCGGGTAGATCGCCACGACCACATCGGTACCGGGCTGCTGGGGCTGGCACCGTTCGGCTTCATCCTGAATGACCCGCGCTTTGCCGCCACGCCGATGATCCTGGAGACGCCGAAGAGCGACGACATGCACGAGGACGTGGAGAACCTGAAGATGCTGCGGGGGCTGATTGGGAAGTAACCCGGGTTTTGTCGCTCCGAGCTACGTTGTTCCCTGGCGCGTGCGGCTGCTCGGTGCGCGGCGCATCCTGGCCGGCCGGCGCGCCCTCTGCTCCGCCGACATGGCGCGCGTCCTGGCCGCGGCTCCCGTTCCCCCGCACATCGAAGGGATCGAAGCCATCCCTCTCACCGGCCCGTTGCTGGTCACCCAGAACCACTACTGCCGGCCCGGCCTGGGCGCGTGGTGGGGCACGGCGCTGGTCTTCACCGCCGTGGCCTGCCGCCGCGGCGTGGACCCGGTCTGGCTGGTGACGAGCGAATGGTACTACCTCGATCGCCTGCGCAGCGTCACGCTCACGCCGCTGACGCGCTGGCTCTTCGGCCGCGCCGCGCGCGTCTGGGGCTTCCTACCGATGCCGCCAGATGATCGCGAGCTGGCGCGTCGCGCCACGGCCGTGCGCCAGATCTTGCGGGAGGTCGAGACGTTGTTCATCGGGGGCGGCGCGCTAGGGATCGCGCCCGAGGGCCAAGGGGAAGACGTGCTGATCAAGCCGCCACGTGGGGCCGGGCGCTTTCTGCTGCGGCTGGCGGCCGGCGCGCCAATCGTGCCCGCCGGCCTATGCGAGGAACACGGCGCGCTGCGGGTTCGCTTCGGCCAGCCCTATCGGCTGGCGGCCCGGTCCGGCGAGGATCGACGCGACGAAGATGACCGGATCAAGACCGAGGTGATGTCGGCTATCGCCGCGTTGCTACCACCGGCCGCACGCGGGCTGTACACCCCACCGTAGGGGCAGGTCTTGCACCTGCCCTGGACGACCGCAAGGGTCGCCCCTACCCACGTAATAGCACCCACAGAATGACTGCGGCCAGCGCCAGCCATCCCAGATAGCCTTCTCCTTCGCCCAGCGTGGCGAAGTATTGCAGCCCGCTGCCCGCCAGCGCCAGCCCGGCCCCGGCGGCCCGATAGAGCCACTCCAGACTGACGACGGCGGTAATGCCCCGCTGCCAGCCGCGCATCTGGGCGAAAATTCGCTCACGATACAGTCCTAGAACCGCGCCGGCCACACCCGAAAGGATCAATCCGATCCAGATTGAGCGCCGCACGTGGACAAGCAGCCACGGCAACGCCGGGAACGTTTCGCCGGCGCGCAAGCCCGCCAGGGCGGCCAGTTGCACGGGAGCCAGGCCCCAGGCGAGCACCGGCGCCGCCAGCAGCCCCAACGCCAGGCTCAGACGGACGACGACCACGCCGGCCGGCCTGGTGTCGGTCGCTGTCTCGCCGCCGACGGCCGCCTGCCACAACGCTGCCGCCAGCAAGGTCTCGGCGATCAGGATGATGGCGAACAGTGGCACGGCCACGGCCAGAGCCTGCCCTGAGTGGAGCGAAGGGTCGGTCGGCACGCCCAGCGTCAGCACCGTGCGAGCCAGGAAGCCGGGCGTGCCGGGGAAGCCCCAAAGCGCCAGCGCAGCCACCCAGACCGGCAGCCGCCAGTTCCAGTGCGCGCGGATGGCCTGCCCTGCGGCCAACAGTGCGCTCCCCAGGCTGAACGTCACCAGCGACCACACCAACGCCGACGGCCCGGCCGTCTCGGCCACGTAGGCCGCCATGACCACCAGGCTGGCCCGGTTGAGCGCGATCCAACGCCACCGCCAGCTTTCGTCCTCGGCCACCCAGGCGACCAGCGCGGTCCCCAGCAAGGCCAACGCGCCCAACGCCGCCCACTCCGGCCGGTGCAGCCACTGCGGCCCGGCCGCCTCGTACACCCGCCCCAACAGCCACAGGCCGGTGGTCGGGACGATCAGGTGCAAGGCGACCGCATCGGGCGAAAGTACAGCCGATGTCTGCGCGGCCGGTTGATCGGAGCCGATGAGCCAGAAATGCAGTGGATAAACGCCGGCCCGGATCAGCGCGACCAACCAGAGCAGGCCCAACTCGATGCCGCTGAACGTCCCGCCAGTCAACGGCTCGCGGATGCCGTCCTCGGCCAAGAGAACCAGCAGGCTGAGCAGAAGCCAACCCGTGACGCTGAGGAAGACCCAGGCGCGGCCGGCCGGGTCCCTGCTCCGCTCCGGTTGCAGACGCAGCGCCAAAGCGCCATCCAGGAGCAGCGCGCAGACGGCCAGCGTGATCACGTTAGCGGAGAACACGAAGGCCAGGGCCGCGGCGCCCAGCCACAACGTTCGCATCGCGCTGGCCGGCGTCCTTCGGCTGTCGCTCAGGAGGCCGCCGGTGCGAGTGGCGGCGGTGTCGTCCAGCAACAACACGGTGGCGGTCAGAAGCAGAATCAACAAGCCTGCCAGCCAGTTCCAGCCATCCAGCCGCCATTCGAGCGCGCTGCCGGCCACCGTCAAGGGCTGCCAGACCCAGCGCAGCCCTCCGTGTACCGGCGGCAGCCGTAAGATGACCATGACCGCCATCGCGCCGGCCACGGCGACGAGCGACCACGCCAGCCGGCCGTAAGCCAGCAGCCGCGCCTGGCGTTGCGCGGCCTGCCATCCGGTCAGGCGATCGGCAACGCCGAGGAGCAGACCGGCCAGGGACAGCACGCACGCCGGACCAAGTGGGTGAAGAAACAGGGTTTTTACGATCATTTTGCTAGAACGCGCGCGTCGCGCCCGACCGCTCTTTGGCCGGCTTCGCTTCGCCCGGTCGCTCCTTCGGCGGCGCGGTAAGCTCTTTTGGCGGCGGGGCTACGCCGGCCGACGATCCGAGCGCGTCGGCATCTAAGGCGGCTGCCGCGGTGGGCAGAATCTCGGTCGGGTAGGTGATGCGCGGGTGATGCAGGCCGCGCAGGACGTCCACGAACGCCTTGCGGATCCCTTGCAGATCGGCCAGGGTCAACGGACAGTCATCCAATTGGCCGGAGAGCATCCGGTTTTGGATGCTTTCGGCGACAATCTGTTCCATCTCCTCGATCGACGCGGGGCGCTTGGAGCGGACGGTCGCCTCGGCGCCGTCGGCCAGCATGGTAATCGCGGTCTCACGGGTCCGCGGCCGGGGGCCGGGGTAACGAAACTGTACTTTGTCCACCTCATCGGGCGAGCCGGCTTGTTTGACCGCCTGGTGGTAGAAGTAGGCGGCCAGCAGCGTCCCATGATGTTCGGGGATGAAGTCAATGATCCGCTGCGGCAGCCGGTATTTGCGCGCCAACTCGATGCCGTCTCGCACGTGGCTGATGATGATTTGGGAGCTGGTGTAGGGGTCGAGCCGCGCGTGCGGATCCGCGCTCTCCGTGCGGTTTTCGATAAAGAAATAGGGTCGGATCGTTTTGCCGACGTCGTGGTAGTACGCGCCGACGCGCGTTAGCAGGGCATCCGCGCCGATGGCTTCGGCTGCGCGCTCGGCCATGTTGCTGACGATCAGGGTGTGATGGTAGGTGCCGGAGGCCTTCAGCAGGAGCTGACGCAGCAGCGGATGCGTGGGCCGCGAGATCTCGATCAGTTGCAGCGGCGTGACGATGCCTAACACCGCCCCTACCAGGTAGATGCCGACCAGCGTCACGGTCAGAGTGACCAGGCCGTTGGACAACGCCATGGCCGCCAATTCGGCCAGGCCGCGGGGATCCCACTTGCCGGCCGCCAGACGAAACACTCCCACGATCGCCAGGTTGGCGGACATCACGTAGGCCGCGGCCCAGGCAAAGCTGGCTAGCCGTTCGCCCCGGCGCAGCTTGAGCGTGCCGAGCAGCGATCCGACGAGCGTATACGTCATCAGCTCCACGCTGCCGCCCGTCAGCCAGCCGATCACCAAAACAAACAGGCTGGCAGTCGCCAGGGCCACGCGTTGGTTGATCAGGATCGCCAGGAGCATGGGCAGTGCGGCGTAAGGGAAGAGGTAGGGAAAGAGCGTGTGGCCGGGCACGAGCGCTTTCGCGCTGATAAGGAAGGTCAGCACGCCCAGGGCCAGGATGAACGGCTCATGCCGCGTCAGCCAGAGCTGCGGCTCTTGCCGCCACAGATAGTAGAGAAGCACCAGCGCCAGGAGCAGCACGAACGCAGCCACGGCCCGCACGTCTTCCCATGACCAAGTGGTCTGGCGCAGCCCCAACGCCTCCAGCGCCTCGATGTCCAGCGGGCTGACGATGTCGCCTGCGCGCAAGATCACCTCGTTGCGCTCGACGTTGGTCGTGGCCGGCTCTACCCGCTCGCGGGCCTGTTGGCGGCGCTGCTCGGTCTTCTCGGCGTTGAAGAAGCTGTTGGGAACCAGCAGGTCTTCCACGATCGCGGTGACGATGGCGGCATCCTCGTCGGAAAGATCCAGCCGCACCCGCGCGGGCACCTTGCGGCGCTCGTCGGTCACGGTGTTGTCCCGGATTTCCTCGCGCATGGCCCGTTCGAGCACCACCTGCGTCTCATCCGCCACGCGATCCCACGCCGGGCCGCTCAAGGCCAGCGTCCGGCTGATCACCTCCGGCGGCAGGTCTACCCCTTTCAACGCGTGCAGATAGGTCGCTTTGGTGGGCAGATCGGCGTAGGGATCGCTTCGCACCGTACCGATGAAGTCAAGGAGCTGGCTGGCGACGGTCAACTGCTGCCGGCCGATGCGCGCCTGGATTGGGTCGTAGACGTCCGGCATGGCGTTGGCCGCCAGATCGCGGCGCTGCTGGGTGAGGATGTCGCTGACGTAAGTGATCTGCCGCTGGGCCACCACGTCGGTCGCCGCGACATCGCCCACCACCAACGTCACTTGACCGCTGAACGGCAGACGCACGACCAGGACCACGATACTCAGCAGCACCGTGATAAGCCAGAGCGCCAGCGCACGCTCGCGCGCTCGCCAGGGAATGTCCTGGGAGGTCATCAGGACTACCCCAACAATTCCCGGACCACCCGGTTCACCACCTGCCCATCCGCGATCCCGCGCAGCTCGGAGGTGAGGCGCTTCATCACCGGGCCGAGGCCCTTCATGTCGCTCACGCCCAGCTCGGCGATGACAGCCTGCGCGCGCGCGCGGATTTCGGCCTCGGTGAGTTGCTTGGGCAGGTAGACTTCCAGGACAGCGATCTCAGCTTCTTCTTGGGCGATCAAATCCTGCCGGCCGCCCTTGGCGAATTCGATGATGCTGTCACGGCGCTGCTTGACTTGCTTGCCGATGATCGCCAGCACGTCGGCGTCGCTGAGGGTGCGGGCCTCAGTTCCAGAGACCTTCGCTTCGGTGACGGCTGTCTTCACGGCCCGAATCGCCAGCTTGCGCGTCTGATCGTTGGCGCGCATGGCGTCATGGAGATCGGCGTTCAGTCGTTCTTCCAGGGTCATTTGAGTTTCTCCTTGTGGTGGACGAACGACGAACGACGGATACCCATCCCCCGTCATCCCCCGTCATCCAGCGTGGGTCATTCGTCAATGATGCTCCACAGCGCGTCCCCTTCGACTCGCAGCAGGCGCGCGGGGGTGATGCGGTTGTGCAAATCCATGCCGGCCGGCGCGGCGGTCAACACGCGCAGGTAGTTGTCGGTCAGGCCGGTCCAGACCCCCCCCTCATCCCCCCAATTTTGGGGGGCGTTATTTTCCCCCAGGATTGGGGGGCAGAAGGGGGCTACCGGGCTTGCTTCCTTGTTTTCCCACAGCACCGGCCGCGTCTGACCGACAAATGAGGCCCGGACGATCGCGCCCAACTCGGCGTCCAGATCACCCAGAACGTGGGCGCGGCGCTTGCGCTCGGCTTCGGACACCTGGCCGGCGAAGCGCGTCGCAGCCGTGCCCTCTCGCGGCGAGTAGGGGAAGACGTGCAGGTGCGCAAAGCCGATCCGCCGGGCGAAGGCGACCGTCTGGGCGAAGTCATCCTCGGTTTCGCCCGGAAAGCCGGCGATCAGGTCGGTGGTGATCGTCAGACCGGGGATGGCGGCGCGCGCCGCGGCTACCAACGCCTCGAAATCGGCGACGCGGTTACGGCGGGCCATGCGGCGCAGCACCGCGTCGCTGCCCGCCTGCGCCGGCAGGTGCAGATGCGGCATCAACCGGCCGGCGCTCGTGCCCCACAGGTCGAAGAAGTCCGGCGCCAAATCGAACGGCTCCAGTGACGATAGCCGGAGGCGCGGGATGGTCGTCTCGGTCAGCAGCGCGGCGACCAGCGCAGCCGGGGTTGACCCCAGGTCGCTCCCATAGCCGCCCAAATGCACGCCGGTGAGCACTGCCTCCTGGTACCCTTCGGCGTGCAGCGCGTTCACCTCGGCCACGATTTCGGCGATCGGCCGGCTGCGCTCGTCTCCCCGCGCCACGGTCACGATGCAGAAGGTACAGCGATTGCGGCAGCCGTCCTGGACTTTGACGAAGGCTCGGGTGCGGGGGGCGTGTTGCGTGTTGCGTGTGGCGTATTGCGTGTTGGGTACTGCGATTTGCGATTTGCATTTTGCATTTTGCCGATCGCCCAGCTCCTGCACCAACGCCAGCAACCCGTCCTTGCGCGCATTCCCGACGACCAGGGCCACGTTGGGCAATTGGGCGACAGCCTCGCCCTCCAGGGTGGCGTAGCAGCCGGTGACGATGAGGCGGCCGGCCGGGTTGGCGCGCGCCAGGCGGCGGGCCAGTTGGCGGCTCTGGCGCGCGGCCTCGGCCGTGACCGTACACGAGTTGAGCACGCACATGTCCGCCTCGGCCGCCGATGCGGCCAGCTCGTGCCCGGCGCCCGCCAGTTGACGGCCGAGCGCGGCCATTTCCGCGTAGTTCAAGCGGCAGCCCAACGTTTCCAGGTAGATACGCATGGAATCAGTATAACGGAAAGTCGCGCCGACGGCAAACCCATCGTTATATGTATGCCAGCAAAAACGGCCCCGTTTTCCCATTGACCGGACAGCAGCGGCGTGCTATGCTTGCGTCATGCAACGCGTACTACTCGTTCTGTTTCTGTTCGTCTTCCTGGTATCAGTCAACGCCAGACCTCTTGCGCCCGGCGTCCTGAGCTGGCCGGCCGGTCCGTGCGAGATTCACTGGTATGTGGGTCGTACTCTTGTGGGCGTCTGTCCGGGACGAGTCTACGACGTGTCAACCGACGAGACCCAGCGCATCGTCCTGCAGGTGGTTGCCCTGCTCGCGATTATCACCTTTGTCGTAGTCAGCCTGCCGGCCTGGCGCAAGTCGAGCGATTGAAGGGCCGTTCGACAGCTTACCGTTTCAGATGGCCCGCCGCGGCCAACCACGTCTCCGTCCGCCGCATCCCCTCTGTGAAATCCACCTTCGGCGCGTAATCCAGCACCCGTTGCGCTTTCGCCACGCTGAACTGCGACGGGTTGCGCCGGAAGTGCAGGCTCCACCGCCCAACCGCCGGCCGGCCCAGGATGCGCCGCGCCAGGTTCGCCGGCAGCGTGCGCGAGAGGGTCGCGAACCACGCCGGCACGGTCGGCAGGCTGTTCCTACCCAGCATCCGGGCATAGGCCAGGTAAAACTCGCGGTAGGTCACGGCGCGGTCGTCGCACAGGTTGAACGTCTCGCCGACCGCGGCCGAGTGCGTCAGTGTGAGCCACAGGCCGTCCACCACGTTGTCAATGTAGCCGGGCGTCACCACCCCCTCGTCGCGGCCCAGCAGCACTAACCGTCCAGCTTTGATCTGCTCGATCGGCCCCACCGTCCACGCCGACCCGCGCGGGCCGTAGGTGGACGCGGGCCGGACGATGACCCAGGGCAGCCCCGACGCCCGCACCGCCGCCTCGGCCGCGATCTTGCTGTCCGGGTAGAGCTGGCTGACCGGCGGTGTGGGCATGGATTCATCCACCAGCCGCGCCCGGTTCATCCCGTAAACCGTCACGCTGCTGACGTAGACGAACCGCTCGACGCCGGCCGCCAGCGCCGCGGCGAGCACATTCTCCGTCCCCTCGACGTTGGTGCGCCAGGCCATCTCCGGCGACAGCTCCGGCCCGCCGGTCCACGCGGCCGCATGGACGACCGCGCGACAACCCGCCGCCGCCCGCCGGAGCGATTCGGCGTCCAGGAGATCCGCCTGAACAATTTCGATATCGCGCGAGACCTTCGAGGTTTCCGAAACCCCGAAGGTCTGCGGTCGCCGCGCGGTTCCGCGCACGCGCACCCCCTCGCGCACCAGCCGCTCCGCCAGGTGCCCAGCGATGAAGCCGGTGACGCCGGTGATGAGAACTGGGTATTGGATATTAGAGATTGGAGATTGGAAGCTGGAAGGTTGGTTCATCGTTGATTCGCCATTCGCTGATTTGTTGATTTGCTGATTCGCATTGTAGCCCACGCGTCGCGGATCGGCCAATTCGGGCGGCGGGTGACGTTGCCGAAGACGGGGAAACGTGGTAAACTTGGCGGCAAGTTTGGCACGCATCCGAGGAAGCCACGCAATGGCAAATCCCAACACCGCCGACATCCGCCAATACCTCACCAGCGCGTACAGCGACGAAGAGATCACGGTGCTCTGCGCCGACTATTTCCGTGACGTCTCCGACAACTTCGCGACGGGCATGAACAAGGGGCAGAAGATCCAACTGCTGCTCGATCACTGCCAGCGGCGCGACGCGATGCCCAACCTGCTCGCGGCGCTGCAAAAGGATCGGCCGGAGCAATATCGAAAGCGGTTCGGACCGGTCGTCGTGAAAGTCGGCCTTGCGCCTGCGCCGCGAGAACGCGATCCCAAGCAGGTTTTCATCAGCCACGCGCACGAAGACGCGGAGTTCGCGCACCGGCTGGCTGCCGACCTGCAAGCACATGGCTGGCGAGTGTGGATCGCGCCGGACAGCATCCGGCCGGGCGAGAAGTGGGTTGAGGCAATCAACCGTGGGCTGGAGGAGAGTGGCGTCTTCATCGTGGTGTTGACACTGACGGCCGTAAAGTCGCGGTGGGTGATGATGGAGACCAACATCGCCATCGAGCTAGAAATGCAGGACGATATCTGCTTCATCCCGCTCGACGTACAGCCGTGCAAGCCGCCGACGCTGTGGAATGTCTATCAGCGCGTGCCGTTCAACGGCCGGCATGAAGATGGGCTGCAGCAGTTGCTTCGCAGGCTTGATCCACCCGGAGCGCATCAAGCGACTGAACAGCCGGTCGTCCCTGCGCTGACCGCACAGCCGGCATCGGCCATGGCTGAGAGCCAGCCTCCGCTGACCCAACCGGCCGTCCTGAAAGCGGAAGCTCAACCGGCAAAACCTGCCTCCGTTCTGTTATTGCCGGATGTCTTGACCATCGAATCCCCCATTCGCCTTGAGCTTGTCCGCGTCCCCGCCGGAGAATTCCTGATGGGCAGCGACCCGGCTAAAGACAGCAAGGCCTACGATGATGAAAAACCTCAGCACCGCGTCTATGTCCCGGAATTCTACATCAATAAATACCCGGTGATAAACGACCAATATGCGGTGTTCATCAAGGTAACAATGCGCAAGGCACCTCAGGATTGGGCGAATGGGCAGATTCCTGCGAACAAGGGTGACCATCCGGTGGTTAACGTGACCTGGGAAGACGCGGTCGCCTTCTGTGACTGGTTGTGTGTGGCTACCGGCCGGTCCATCCGCTTGCCGACCGAAGCCGAGTGGGAGAAAGCAGCGCGCGGGGCCGATGGCCGGATCTATCCTTGGGGGAATCAGGCGCCGAACAAGACGCTGTGCAACTTCGGCAACAACGAAGGCGACACGATGGCCGTCGGGCAGTATTCGGCCGGCACCAGCCCATGTGGTGCCCTGGATATGAGCGGAAACGTATGGGAGTGGACGTTGAGCCTGTATCGGCCGTACCCGTATCAGTCATATGACGGCCGGGACAGGGTGGATGCCGTCAGAACGCGTGTGGTGCGGGGCGGTTCCTACCTCTCCAGTGCGGTGGGCGTGCGCTGCGCTGTGCGGAATGGGGACGATCCGTTCCCCTTCCTTAGGAACGATGGGTTTCGGGTGGTTGCGTCTCCCCTTCATTCATGACGCTGGCTCCTTCGACTGCGCTCAGGACAGGCTCTGGGCAATCTGAACTCTGGGTATGTCCACTAACTGACTCGACCACGTGCGATGTTCGATGCGGCCAACCACGCGAATCCGCCCCTTCGGGGTGGTCGCCGCGGTAAATTTCAGGGGATGTGCCTTGTAGACTCTCTGGATGGCTGCTATAATCTGGTTCATTGAGGCGCGATCATGCACGTCCGAGACCTCATCTGGAACGAGTACAACAAGGATCGTGATGATGGACAAGCTACCAACAATGTCGAGAGTCGAAGAGGGCAAATTCTGGGAAACTCGCAACGCCACCGATTACCTGGATGCTACGCAGCCGGTGTCGGTGACGGTCGGGCCACGCCCGCGCAACCGGTGCCCCAAGTGCGAGCAGACCTTGCTTTCCCGCTACGTGGATGTGAGCCTGGCCGACGGTCGAGCGCAATTGCGCGGTCTGCGCCAGCTTTACTGCCCGGACGGGCATGAAACCCGCCTGGCGCCCGAGGCGCAACGCCTGGTTGATGCCATCGAAGCTGTCCTGCACCTGACTTGGGTTCCCATCGGAGCCAGTCAGATGCAGGCGGTAGCCTGAGTCAATACACTGCTGCGACGATTACGTGCCAGGCACTTCCGAAAAGCGCCTGGCACGTGACGCTTTCGACAGGAACAACACCCCATGACATCCGAACCCACCTGGCGCCACTACCTCACCGACTACGACGAGGGCCTCGGCCTCGTCTACGAGCGGTTCGTGCTGAACGACTTTCTGCTCTATCTCAAAGGCCAGTACGGCTTCGCCTCGGTGCTGGAGGCGCCGCTGTTCGGCATGGCCGGGGTGAGCGGGATCAACAGCGTGGCGCTGGCGCGCATCAAGACGCCGGTGACGCTCGTGGATGACAACGCGGAGCGGCTGGCCGGCGTCGAGCGCATCTGGGGCGAGCTGGGGCTGCCGGCCAGATTCGCTCTGGCGGAGGACTGGGCCAGGCTGCCGTTCGACGACAACAGCTTCGAGTTCGTCTGGAACTGGGCCGCGCTCTGGCATCTGAAAGCCCCTGGCGACTTCCTGCGCGAGATGGTGCGCTGCTCGAACAAGCTGGTCTTCGTCGCCGTGCCGAATCCCGTCCAGGTTGGCTACCAGTTCCGCAAATACGTGGCCGAGCCGGAGTTCGTCAAGGAGATTGACGAACGCTGGACCGACATCGGCCTAATCCGCCGGCAGCTCGCATGGCTGGGAGTGGAGATCATTGACCAGGGCGTGCTCGACGTGCCGCCGTGGCCCGACACGGTGATGCCCGCCAGCGAGTTGCTGGCCCGGCTCGGCATCCGCTCGCAGAAGCTCCAGAGCCGCTTCCAGGGTGAAGGCTGGCGTTGGGCCACCATGGACTACTACCTGGGCAAGCAGCCCGATCTCTACGACCGTGTGATGAAGTACGCCTGGCTGGAGCGCCTGCCGGCGCCGTGGAAGATCAAGCAGGTCTGGGCGCATCACCGCTGGGTGCTGGGGCGCAAGGTGTTGAAGTAACGTCGGCGAAGAGGAACTTGGCGTGCGGACGACGAAGGACGAAAGACGAAAGACGAAAGACGAACCTGCCACCGGTAATCTCGGAGGACGGGACACACGCGTGTTGCGTGTTGCGTGTTGCGTGTTGCATTCCTCCTGGTTTCATCTCGCGTTGATCCTGCTCGTCGCGGGTCTCTTTCGCCTGTGGCGGATCGACAGCATCCCGCCCGGGCTCTTCGGCGACGAGGCAACCGATGGGCTGGACGCGCTCGACGTGCTCGCCGGCCGCGGTGCGATCTTCTTCCCCGCCAACTTTGGCCGCGAGGGGCTGCACATGTGGCTCGTGGCCGGCATGTTCCGGCTGATCGGCGTCGTGCCGCTGGCACTGCGTCTCCCCTCGGCCCTCGCCGGCATCCTGAGCGCGCTGGCGACGTATTGGCTGGGGTTGGAACTGACGAAGGACGAACGACGAAGGACGAACAACCGTCGCTCTTTCGTCTTTTGTCTTTCGTCTTTCGTCGCCCCAATCGCCGCGCTCTACCTCGCCACCTCCTACTGGCACATTCACTTCAGCCGCTTCGGCATCCGCGGGGTCTTTACGCCCCTTTGTGGCGTCTTGGCCTTCGCCGCCTTCTGGCGCGGAGTGAACCTGGCGAATGAGCGAATCAGCGAATCGGCAAATCAGCGAATCGGCAAATCGGTAATCTGCAATCGGCAATCCGCAATCTGCAATCTGCAATCCGCAATCCGCAATCCGCAATCTCCCTGGTTCGCCCTCAGCGGCTTCTTCCTCGGCCTGGCGACGCACTTCTACACGGCCAGCCGGTTTTTCCCGGTGTTCCTGGGCGGATTTTTGGTATTGCAGGCGATCATCGCCTGCGCGTCGGGCCAGCGGGAGGAGGCGCTTCTACGGCGGCATTTCTGGGGCATCGTCATCCTCTATGCCGTCGTTGCGCTGGTCTTTGCGCCGCTCGGCGTCTACTTCCTCCAGCACCCGGGCAGCTTCAGCCAACGGGCCGGCGAGGTCGTCGTATTCAAGGACGCCAGTCCGCTGGCGCGGATGGGGCAGGCGGCCGTGGCGAACGTGCTCCAGTTCTTCGCGCCCGGCCGCGGAGACATGGATCAGTTCTACAACCTGCCCGGCCGGCCGGTCTTCGATCCGCTGACCGCGGTCCTGGCGCTGATCGGCGTTGCCGCGCTGCTCTGGCGCTGGCGCCAGCCGGCCGCGCTCTTCCTGCTGACCTGGTTTCCGGCGCTGCTGCTCCCGTCGTTCCTCGCCACCGACCGCTTCCCCACCCTGCCGCGCGTGCTCGGCGTGATTCCGGGCGTCTACTTCTTTCCCGCAATCGGCGTCGTGGCGGTGATCGCAGCTCTTGGCCGTTTGATGTCCGGGAGCAAAGATCAGGCGGTGCGACGGGATCGTCACCGTGTCACCGTGTCACCTCGTCACCTTGTCATCCTCGCTGCCGCCGCGCTCCTCATCCACGCAGCCCTCACCTACCGCGACTATTTCCGCGCCTGGGGGCCGTCACAGGCGACGTTCGACGCGTTCGAAGGAGACATGACGGCCGCGTGGCGTTGGCTGGGAACCAACCAGCCGGCCGGGCACGTTTATCTGTCGTCCGACATCTATCGCCACCCGACCTTCATGCTGTTGGGCGAGCACGCCACGGTGCAGAGATATTTCGAGCACGAAAACCCGAACCTGAGCTGGTTCGACGCCCGCGTCTCTCTGCCGCTGCCGCCGCCCGGCCAATCTGCGACCTATCTGATCGGCGCCAGCGCGGCGCTGAGCGGCCCCGCGGCCGAGTTGCTGGCCGGCCGGGGTGTCGAGCGCGACCGCATCCTTGCCCCGAACGGCTCGCCCGCACTGACGGTGGTCGAACTGCCCGCTAGCGCAGAAGCCAGGTTTCTGCGAGAAACCGGACTTCTCCCCGTTGCCTTCGGCGATCATCTGACGCTGGTCAACGCCGCCTGGTCGGCCGGCGCGGATGGCCGGGCTGAGTTGATGTTGGGGTGGCGCACCGCTGGTCCCGATCCGGCCGGCTGGCCGGGCTATCGGCTCGAAGTGGCTGCGGGTGGGTGGGGGCAGGTCGTCTCGTTCGACGCGTTCCGGCCGCCGGAATGGGTGGCGGGCGGCGGCTTCGTCACCTGGCACCGGCTCGATCTAGTTGGCGATCCGCCCCGGACGCTGCGCCTGCGATTGCTGACCAGCGACGGGCGACCGCTGACTTCGCCCGACGCGGCGGATGGGTGGCATGAGGTGCCAATATCGTAGGGGCGGGTTTAGTCTACTGAGTCAACTGACCCCGTTTAGCGATGATAAACCCGCCCCTACTTTGCGCGACGCCGCGGCGTATGGTACGATCCAACCATGACCGATTCACCGCACAACCCCGTTCGCACGCGGATCACCTGGGCCATCCTGGGCCTCTTCGCCGTGCTCGCGCTGGCGCTCAGTTGGCCCCTCGTTGCCCACCTGGGCGACCGCCTGCCCGGCACCGCCACCTGGGCCTTCGACGAGTCCACCTTCGTCTGGAACATCTGGCATTTCAAGCACGCGCTGCTCGACCTGCACACCAGCCCGCTGCACTCGGAGTTGATCTGGTATCCGCTGGGCATTGACCTGATCCTCTACACCTTCAACTTCTTCAACGCGCTCATCGCCCTGCCGCTGCAACTCGCTGTCAGCCTGCCCTTGGCGAGCAATGTGACCCTGCTCTTGGCAACGACCTTGAGCGGCCTGGGCGCGTACCTTCTTTCGTTTTTCGTTTTGCGTGATCCGAAAGGCGAAAAACGAAAAACGAAAAACGCCGCGTACCTCCGTCTCGCCGCGCTCCTCGCCGGCCTCATCTACGCCTTTGCCGCCCAGCGTTCGATTTATATGGCGCTGGGGCATTACAATTTCGCCACCACCCAATGGCTGCCGTTTTACGTGCTCTATTTGCTGCGGACGTTGCGTGGCTGGCGCTGGCGCGACGCGCTCCTGGCGGGGCTTTTCTTCGCGCTGGCCGCGCTGGCCGAGACCACGTTTGCCTCTTTTCTGGGCCTCTTCACGGTGCTGGTCTTGTTGGTGACCTGGCGCGGGCTACGGGATCGGTGGGCGGCCGTGGGCCGGTTGATCCTGGCTGGCGGGGTCGCGTTGCTGCTCTGGTCGCCGGTGCTGGCGCCGATCGTGCGCGAGTTTGTGCGCGGCGATTACGCGCTGGAAGGGTGGGGCGAGAGCGTCAAACTCAGCGCGGATTTGGTCGGGCTGGTGACGCCGACGCAGCTCAACCCGTTAGGGACAGGTGACTGGGGACTGGGAACAGGGGACAGGGGGCTGGGGATGGGTGGCGGCGCGGGAGATCATTGGGCCGCGGCCTTGCGCCAGGTGGAGGAGGGCAAGGGCCGCTTCAGTGACATCAACACGGTCTTCCTGGGGTGGGTCACGCTGGGGCTGGCGATCTTGGGCGCGTGGCTGGGCCGCCGGAAGCTACAGGTTTGGATTTGGGGCGCGCTGCTTTTTGGCCTGTTTTCGTTGGGACCATTGCTGCAAGTCAACGGCCGCTTCCGCTTCAGCCTGGGTGGGCTGTTGCCTGAGGGCGCCACCGTCCTGTTGCCGGGCGCGCTGCTGCACTTTATCCCCTTTGTCAGCGCCAACCGCGCCCCCAACCGTTACGGCTTGCTTGCGATGCTGGCGTTGGCCGTGCTGGCGGCGTATGGGGCGGCGTGGTTGTTGGGAAAAATCAGCGAATCGGCGAATCAGCGAATCACGCGGGGTGAGGCACGTAATACGCAACACGCAATACGCAACACGCCCCCCCTGGTCTACTTGTCTACTTGTCTCCTTGCTACCCTGGTCATCCTGGAACATCTCGCCGTCCCCCTGCCTACCACCGATGCCCGCGTCCCCGACATCTACCGCCAGATCGGCCAGGAGCCGGGCGATTTCGCGGTGATGCAGTTGCCGCTCGGCTGGCGCAACAGCTTCGGCGTGCTGGGTAGCGAGCAGACGCAGCTTCAATATTTCCAGACCGTCCACGGCAAGCCGATGATTGGCGGCAACATCAGCCGGGCGCCGGCCTTCAAGATGGACTACTTCCGGCGCATCCCGCTCTTCCGGGCGCTGACCGATCTCGAAATGTACCAGGCTGTCACGCCGGAGACCGACGCGGCCGCCCGCAGCCAAGCCGCCAGCCTGATGGCACTCTACGACGTGCGCTATTTCATCACCACGCCGCCGATTCCGGGCCGCTATCCGTATCAGGATACCTGGAAGCGGACCGAGGAGTATGCGCTCAGCGTACTGCCGCTGGAAAAGCCGGCGTTTTGGGGGCAGGATGGCTACCGGGCCTACCGGGTGATCCAGCCGCAGCTCCCGTTCCCGTTCCGGGTTGATCTGGGCACGCCCGGCATCGAGCCATACGTCGGCGATGGTTGGGACACGGGTTTTCGGATTTCGGATTTCGGATTTCGGATTGACCAGACTTCTGCGCTCTGGGTGACGAAACGGGAAGCCGAGCTATACCTGCCGCTGGCCGAAGCCCGTGATGTCATCTTGCGGATGGCCGTGGCGCCGCTGACCTATGCCGGTGCGTCCAGCCAGACCGTGGCGATCAACGTCAACGGGACAACCGTGCTGCAAAGTCGCCCCCTGGCCGCCGGCTGGCAGACGATCGAAGCGCGTGTACCCGCCTCAGCGACGCGACGCGGCCCCAACCGTGTCACGCTGACCTTCGCCTGGGTCAGCAGCCCGCGCCAGGTCTTCTCAGATGGGACCAGCCGGGCTGTCATCGGCGGCACGGGCACGGTCAGCCCGGTCAACCTGGACGTACACAGCTTCAGCGAGGCGTTCATCAGCGCGTTCGCGGCCGATGGGAGCGAGACGAAGGCATCGGCCGGCCGGCGGGGCTACAACGTGGCCGTGTTGGATCAGCGCACGGGCAAAGTACTGGATCAACGCGGCTTCGATACCGCGGCCAATGCCTACGAGGCCGACGCGCTGGCCGCGTACCTGGCAGGCATCCCCCAGGGCCGCATCGTCGTCCTGGCGACCAAAGGCGACGCCACCGCCAATCTGACTCCCGCCGCGGTCGCTGCCCTCCGCGGCCTCGGCTCGCGCGTCACCGCGGCGGCCGAGTTGACGGGTCAGGCCCACGCGCTGGTCGGCATACAGGGCGCGGCCCCCGGCGCCGCAGCCGAAGCCATTGGCTCGAAGGATGTCTTCCTCCGCGTCGCCGGCGATTTTCGCACGTTGGCCGCGGCGGTGGATTGGGCCGAACTGAGTGCTGGAAACTAGAAGCTGGATACTTGCCGCCATGCTAGAATCATCTCATCCACTCGCACACCACCCGACCGACCAGCTCGGCCCCGCTTCCGAACGCCAGCTTCCAACTTCCAGCTTCCAACTTCCAACTTCCAGCTTCACCGATTACCTGCTCGCACTCCTCGCGGCCTTCCTTGCGCTTACACTTTACCTCCGCACCCTGGCCCCCGGTCTGCTCGGCGGCGACAGCGGAGAATTCCAGTTTGCGGCATGGCTCGGCGGATTCGTCCACCCGACGGGGTATCCGCTCTATCTGGTCCTGGGCTACCTCTGGTCGCACCTGCTGCCGGTGCACGATCCCGCCTGGCGGATGAACGCGTTTTCCGCGCTGTGGGGCGGCGTGGCGGTGGGACTGGTGTATCTGCTGGTGGTGCGGATGTCGCGGGTGGTGGAACCTACCCCCCCGGCCCCCCTCCCTGCCAGGGAGGGGGGAGCAGCCCCCCCCTCTCCTCATAGGAGAGGGGGTTGGGGGGTGAGGTCGCTTGCCATCTTCGCCGCGCTCACCTTCGCGGTCACTCCCACCTTCTGGTCGCAAGCCGTCATCGCCGAGGTCTACACCCTCCACGCCGCGTTCGTGGCCGCGGTGCTGCTGGGTTTGGTCAGTTGGGCCGCCAGCCGCAATCCGCGTACGCTCTACGTCACGGCTGCGATCTACGGCCTGAGCCTGGCACACCACCGGACCATGCTGCTGTTGGCCCCGGCGATTGCTGTTTACCTGTGGCTCGTCTGGCGCACACCACGCACCACGCATCACGCACCACGCCCCCCCGCACCTCTACTGGCCGCAGCATTCCTGCTCCCCCCCCTCCTCCTCTACGCCTACATCCCCCTCCGCGCACCCCTGGCTCCCTACGCCAGCGTGCGCGTTGGCCCGGCCCAGACCGTGGCGCTCTACGAACCGACGTGGCGCGGCTTCCTCGCCTACGTCGCCGGACAGTCGTTCCAGGGCGATCTCGGCGCGCCCGGCCAGGCCATCGCCCGCGCATTGCCGGCGATGAAGCTGCTGGTCAACGAGGTGACGTGGGTGGGGATCGCGCTGGGGCTGCTTGGCCTGCTGTGGCTGGTTGTGCCAGGACGCAGGAGTCAGGGGGCAGGAGTCACAGGATGGGAGTCAGGGGGCAGTCAGCGGTCAGCGATCGGCGCCCTGACTGGCTTGAGTTTCCTGGGCGTCTTCGGCTTCAACCTCTTCTACGGCATCGGCGATATTTTCGTCTTTTACATCCCTGCCTATCTGATCTGGACGCTGTGGATGGCCGCGGGCGTGAACGCGTTGGCGACATTGGTATCGCGTATCACGCAATACGCAATACGCAATACGCATCACGCATCACGCATCACGTCCTCCTTTGTCTACTTGTCTACTTGTCTACTCGCCCTCATCTTGCCCGCCTGGCTGCTCGTCACCCGCTTTGACGCCCTGGATCAAAGCCGCAATATCCAGGCCCGCGCCGCCTGGCAGGCGCTCCTGGCGCAGCCGATCCCGCAAGACGCAATCTTGGTGACAAACGACCGCGACGAGATGATGCCGCTCTGGTACATGCAGCACGTCGAGGGCGTCCGGCCCGATCTGACCGGCCTCTTCCCTGTTATCCGGCCGGAGCCAGCGTGGACCGACGTGGGCGGCGTGACCAGCGAGGCGCTGCGCAGCGGCCGGCCGGTGTTCCTCGTCAAACCGATGCCGGGGTTGGAGGTCAAGTTTGACCTCGAACCGGCCGGTGCTCTCGTCCGCGTCCTCGGCCCGGCGGCTGCGAATCCGCCCGCCCGGCCGGCCGATGCCCTCTACGCCGACGCGATCCGCTTGACCGGCTACGATCTGCGCCCGGCCAGCCTGACCCCAGGCGGATCGGCCGCCCTCACCCTCTACTGGCAGCCGGCGCGCCGCCTGGACGCAGACTACACGACCTTCGTGCAACTGCTCAACGCCGACGGCGTCAAGATCGGCCAAAGCGATCACCGCCCCGGCGGCGTCTACTACCCGACCTCGCTCTGGAAGCCGGGCGAGACGTTGGCCGACACGCACACGCTGTCACTGCCCGCCGCCCTGGGCCGGCCGCCCTACACGATCCTGGTGGGTCTCTACACCGGCACGACCGATCTGCGCCACCTGGGGGAGCCGCAGCGGATTGGAGAGATCGGACGATAGCTGGAAACTGGAAGCTGGAAACTGTGCATCGGCGGGGGACTTTCCAGCTTCGAGCTTCCAACTTCCAGAATTGCTTTGCGCACGGTGTTTCTTTTGTGGTATACTCCCCCCATCTCAAAGAGGAGGTACGCGCATGAAGTTCATCGTCTGTGTCAAGCTAACGCCCGACACCGAGCAGTTGGCCGAAGTCCGGGCCGAGGATGTCGGGAGCGACGACCTGGGGGTGACGATGGTGTTGAACCCCTGGGACGAGTTCGCCGTGGAGGAGGCGCTGCAACTGCAAGAACGCTTCGAAGGCGAGACGGCCGTGGTAACATTGGGCAGCGCCGACGCCACCGAGGCGCTCAAGCGCGCGGTGGCGATGGGCATCGAGGAGGCGTTCCTGCTCTCCGATCCCGCGTTCGACGGCAGCGACGCCTGGGGCACGACCCACGTGCTGGCCCAAGCCATCAGGAAGATTGGCGACTACAGCCTGATCCTCACCGGCCGGCAATCGGTGGACGGCAACAGCGGGCTGATCGGCCCCGGCCTGGCGACCAGCCTGGGCGTCCCGTTCGTCGCGCAGGTCGCCAAGATCGTGGATCTGACCGAGGAGACTGTCACCGTCAAGCGCAGCCTGGACGAGGGGATGCAGACTGTCCGCGTCAAGCTGCCGGCCGTGCTGTCGGTCTCTAAGGAGATCAACGAGCCGCGCTACCCCAATTTCATGGGCATCCGCAAGGCATCGAAGATGCAATATCCCGTGATCAAGGCCAAAGACCTGCCTGGCCTGAACAAGGCGCAAATCGGCGAGGGCGCCGCGCTGGTCAAGTGGACGAGCCTGCGCAAGCCGCCGGCCCGCACGGGCAAGTGCGAGTTCATCGCCGGCGCCACCGTCGCGGATCAGGCCGCGGCTTTGGCCGATAAACTGATCGCCGAGAAGGTGATTTGAGGACGAACGACGAACGACCAATGACGGAAATTGAAGTTCGTCGTTCATCACTCGTCGTTCGTCCTTCGTCATTCGTCAACACGAAAGGAACCACACCATGAGCATCCTGGTTTACGTAGATCACTTTCAAGGCAAGACCAAGCCGGTTTCCGGGGAAATCATGGGCAAGGCGCGGGAGCTGGCCGGCAAGACGGGTCTGCCCGTCGTGGCGTTTGTCGTCGGGCAGAACGTAGGAGGGGTAGCGGCTGAGGCGATCGCCTACGGCGCGGACAAGGTGTTGGTCGCCGACGCCGCGAGTTTCAGCCAGTTCCGTACCCATGCCTATGTCGCGGCGTTCAAGGCCGCGATTGCGACGGCCAAGCCGCATATCATCCTGGTCCCGACCAGCGCGGGCGTGCGCGATGCGGCCGCACTGGCCGCGTGCGAGCTGAACATCGGCCTGGCGGCTGACTGCCAGGGCTTGGCCCTGGACGCGAACGGCAATTTGCTGGCCGAGCGCCCCGTCTTCTCCGGCAACATGCTCACCACCATCGTCTTCGCCGCCCAACCGCAGATGGCGACCGTGCGTCCCCGCAGTTTCCCGCTGCCCGCGGCCGACAAGTCCCGAACGGGCGAAATCGTCCTCCTGGCCGTCGCGCTGGACGGGCTGGCGAGCGCGGAAGAGGTGCTGGAGTTCGAGACGACCGAGACGGGCGAAGTGAGCGTGGAAAACGCCGGCATCATCGTCTCCGGCGGACGTGGGGTCAAGGGGCCAGAAGGCTTCGCACCCCTGCGCGAGTTGGCGCGGCTGCTCGGTGGCGCGGTAGGCGCCTCTCGCGCGGCCGTGGACGCGGGCTGGATCCCCTATCCTCACCAGGTCGGCCAGACGGGCAAGAGCGTGCGGCCGGACCTGTACATCGCCGCGGGCATCTCCGGCGCGATTCAACACCTGGCTGGCATGAGCAACGCTAAGGTAATCGTCGCCATCAACAAGGATAAGGACGCGCCGATCTTCAGCCTCGCCCGCTACGGCATCGTCGGCGATCTATTCGAGGTGACGCCCGCGCTGACCGCGGCGCTCAAGCGAAAGTTAGGGAAGTGATTGAAGCAGGGCGCGTTGCATTGACAAGCGACACGCCCTGCGTTATAATGTGATTGGCGCCGAGTCACTCGATCATTATGTGCCGGCCGGTGTTTTGGCCGCACGCCCATGCAGTTGATAGGCCGGTGGCCGGGCAAGCGCCGATCGCCCAATCGTTTCGGAGCGAACGGCCTGCTCGGTCGTTTTGCGTCTCAGTTGTGTTCAACGCCCGGCTGCCAAGCCATGCAGGTCGGCTGCAACAGCCGGGCGATTTTTCGCCCCGGGCCCTGCCCGGCAAACGTCATCTTACGTTCGGAGGTTCCTTTCCCATGACTACCAACTTGATGCCCACCAAGCCCCCTGCCGAAGTACACCCGATGCAAGCCCTGCTCGATCAGGGGGGCTACGACATGCCCCAGCGCGGGGATATCCGTGAGGGTACCGTCCTTTCCGTCAGCCCACAAGAGGTCATCATTGACCTGGGCCTGAAACGGGAGGGCATCGTGCCAGGCAATGATCTGGCACGGCTCGAAAAAAGCCAACTCGCGGAAATTCAGGCAGGCACGACCTGGCCGGTCTACATCATGCAGCCATCCGACCGGGAAGGGAACCTGATCGTCTCGCTGTCGCGCGCCATGCAGGAGAAGGACTGGTTCGTCGCCCAGCAGCAGATGGACGCCAACGAGATCTTCGAAGCCAAGGTCAGTGGCTACAATGCCGGCGGCCTGGAGGTCATCTTCGGCAAGCTGCGCGGCTTCGTGCCAGCGTCACACATTTCCACCCTACCGCGCGCGATGTCCGAGGAAGAGCGCAAAGCCGCCCTGGCGGCCTACGTCGGACAGACCATCCCGGTCAAGGTCGTCGAGGTGGATCGCCGCAAGCGTCGCCTCATCATGTCCGAGCGGGCCGCACATCGCCGTTGGCAGCGCGAGCATCGCAAGCAACTACTGGACGAGATCGAGATTGGCGAAGTGCGCACCGGCATCGTCCGCAGCCTGTCCAACTTCGGCGCGTTCATTGATCTGGGCGGGGCCGATGGCCTGATCCACATCTCCGAAATGGCCTGGTTCCCTATCGGCCACCCGAGCGAGCTGCTGAAGGTGGGCCAGCAGGTTGAGGTGAAGGTGCTGCGGATTGACAAGCAGCGCGAGCGCATCGGCCTGAGCATTAAGCGCGTCCAGCCCGATCCTTGGAGCCGCGTCCACGAAGACTACAAGGTCGGCGAGTTGGTGGAAGCCGTTGTGACCCGCGTCACCGACTTCGGCGCGTTCGTGCGGCTGCGAAGCGGCGTCGAGGGCCTGTTGCACGTCTCCGAAATGGCCGACATCCGCCCCGATCATCCGCAGAGCCTCGTCTCGCCCGGCGATCTGCTCCTGCTGCGCGTCCTGCGCATCGAGCCGGACAAGCGCCGCATCGGCCTGAGCCTGCGCCAGGTGTCCGAGACCGAATGGGCCGAATGGGCTGCCAGCTACCGCGAGAAGCACGCCCCCGCGCCCGAGGCAACCGAAGCCGCCGCGGCGGTCGAGCCTGAGCCGGTTGCCGCCGTCGAAACGCCCGCGCCGGTTGCCGCGGCCGTTGAGCCTGAGCCGGTTGCCGCTGTCGAGCCGGAAGCGCCGATCGTCGAAGCGGCCGAGCCGGTCGTCGAGGCCGTCGAGCCTGAGCCAGTGGTCGCTGTCGAGCCGGAAGCGCTGATCGGCGAAGCGGTCAAACCGGTCGTCGAAGCGGCCGAACCGATCGGCGAAGCGGTCGAGCCGGTTGTCGAGGCGGTCGAGCCTGAGCTGGGCGCTGCCGTCGAGACCGCCGAGCCTGTCGTCTGACCTCTGTCACATCCGAGCAGCAGCGGCGACTCCCGTGCTGCTGCTCGGGTCACATCTCCATCCCAGGGACATCCATGGCCACCCAGGACAACGCTATCGCCGAGGCGCGCGCTCGCCTGCAGGCTGAGCGCGCCGAAGTCGTCAATGAAGTCGAGAGCTTGCGTGCTCGTCTGGAGACGAAAGGCAGCTACGGGTTGGGCGAAGGCGACCCCATGATCTATCAGTGGGAGCTGAACCTCGCTCTGCTTGAACGCGCCCAGAAGCACCTGGCCGAGATAGACGAAGCCCTGGAACAACTCGACATGGGCATCTATGGCCGCTGCGAGCGGTGCGGCAAGCCCATCGAACCGGAGCGGCTGGCCGTCCTCAGCCACACCACCGTTTGCAGCCAATGCGCCCAACGCCGGCGTTGACCTTCGGCCTGTAGGGGCAATCCCTCGTGGTCGTCCAGGGCGAGGACAAGACCCGCCCCTATCGAAACGCCCGGCAAGCCACCAGCAAGCCGGGCGTTTGCGTATCTGCTCGTGCTGCGTGGTGCGTGTTCCGTGTCTTCTCATCCACCGCGATCCACGGCATACGCACTACGCAACACGGAAATTCTATGCCCGCAACCATCGCATCGCCATCCTACACCGTTATCCTGACGCACGAGCACACCGACTTCGACGCGCTCGCCGCGATGCTGGCGGCTGCAAAGCTGTGGCCCCTGGCCGTGCCCGTGCTGCCGCGTCAGATGAACCGCAACCTGGAAGCGTTCCTGGCGGTCTATCGCGACGCGCTGCCGTTCGTGCGGCTGGAAGACCTTCCGCGGCGCCGCATTGACCACGCTATCCTGGTGGACACGCAGGCGGTGCAACCGGTGCGCGGCATGTATCCCGGCACGACCGGGCACGTCGTAGACCATCACCCCCTGATGCGCGAGCTGTCCCCAGGCTGGACCTTCTCCGGCGAAGAGGTGGGTGCGACTACCACGCTGCTCGTCGAGCGGCTGGCCGAGACCGCGCTTCCCCTGGCTCCGGTCGAAGCGACCCTGCTGGCCCTGGGCATCTACGAAGACACCGGCGCGTTGAGCTATGAGACCACCACTCCGCGCGATCTGCGCAGCGCCGGGTGGCTGATGGAACGCGGGGCCAACCTGCTGCTGGTCAACAAGTTCCTGCACCATCCGCTCACCGACGAGCAGCGCCAGCTCTACTCGCAGTTGGCCGAGAACAGCCAGCCCTACCAGTTTCACGGCCACTCGATCATCATCGCCACGGCCACGGCGCCCCAACCGGTGGAAGAGATTTCCACCCTGGCGCACAAGCTGCACGATCTCTACGAGCCGGACGCGATCTTCATGCTGGTGGCGATGGGCGGCGACCACGTACAGTTCGTCGCGCGCAGCACTTCCGACGCGGTGGATGTGGGCAAGATCGCCGCGGCGTTGGGCGGCGGCGGTCACAGCCGGGCCGCGGCCGCGCTCATCCGCGAAGGCACGCTCCACAGCATTTACGAAACCCTGGTCTACCTGCTGCAAAGCCACGTCAAGCCCACCGTCACCGTCGGCCAGATCATGTCCTACGGCGCGCCGCAGACCCTTGCGCCCGGCGACACCGTCGCGGACGCGGCCGCACGGGTGAGCCGCTACGGGTTCGAGGGCTTCCCGGTCATGGAGAGCGGCCGGGTGATCGGCATGTTGACCCGCCGCGAGATTGATCGCGCCATGCACCACGGCCTGGGCCGCCACCCGATCAGCCGCTACATGCGTGCCGGCGAGGTCTACGTGACCCCCGACGATTCGGCCGAGCAGTTGCGCAGGGTGATGACCGAGCAGGACTGGGGCCAGGTGCCCGTGCTTGATCCGCAGACCGGCGCGCTCCTCGGCATCGTCACCCGCACCGACCTCATCAAGCAGTGGGCCGGGGGCGTGGCGCCGCAGGCCGAGAACTTGAGCGGACGTATGGCGAAGTCGCTGCCCGCGCCCCTCCTGGATTTATTGAAGGAAGCCGGCGCGGCCGCGGGCGCGATGGGTTATCCGCTCTACGCAGTCGGCGGCTTTGTGCGTGACCTGTTGCTGGAAACGCCCAACTTTGACGTAGACCTGGTCGTCGAAGGGGACGCCATCAAGCTGGCCCAGGCGCTGGCGGGCCGGTTGGGCGGCCACGTGCGTAGCCATCGTCGCTTCGGCACGGCCAAGTGGCTGATGGCTGATAGCGAATGGCCGGTCGCAAAACAGCTATCTGCCATCGGCCATACGCTGGCCCTAGATTTCGTCACCGCGCGCACCGAGTTCTACGAGCACCCGACCGCGCTGCCCACGGTCGAGCGCAGCAGCATCAAGCAAGACCTGCACCGTCGCGATTTCACCATCAACACCCTGGCCGTCCGACTGACCCCCGACCGCTGGGGCGAGCTGCTGGACTTCTACGGCGGCCGGCGCGACCTGGACGATGGGCTGATCCGCGTTTTGCACAACCTGAGCTTCGTGGAAGACCCGACGCGCATCCTGCGCGCGGCACGTTTCGAGCAGCGGTTTAGCTTCCGCATCGAGCCGCGCACCGAGGAGTTGATTGGCGATGCGCGCGACTTACTGGAGCGCGTGAGCGCCGAACGCATCCGCCACGAGCTGGAGCTGATCATGGCCGAGGCTGAGCCGGAGCACGCGCTCGGCCGCCTGGCCGATCTGGGCGTGCTGGTCGCGTTGCATCCTGAGTTGCGTTGCGATCCCTGGCTGGCGAGCAAGGCCGTCGAGTTGCGCAGCCAAATCGTGCAGGCGCAAGATGGGGCGAGCGTGGCTCCCCCGCCGATGGCCCTGGCCGCCGACGCGCCTCCGCGGCTGCACATGGCGCTTTTCACCTACAACCTCACGGCCGCGGCGCTGGGCGAGTTCATCGCAAAGTTCCGCATCCGACGGGAATATCGCGAGCTGCAAGAGGAGGCGTCGCGGGGCCGCGACGTCGTCCGCCGGTTGGAGCAGAATCACCTGCGCCCCAGCGAGGTCGTCATCCTGCTGGAAGAATTCACCCCGGAGGCGCGGCTGCTGCTGCGCGTTGTCAGCGACTCGTGGCTCGCACGCCAACGGCTCGACCAGTACCAGCGCCGGCTGCGTCACGTCCGGCCCATCCTCGACGGCGACGACCTGCGACGCATGGGCATCGAGCCGGGCCGCATCTACAGCCAGCTTCTCGAACGCCTCCGTGCCGCCCATTTGGACGGGGAGATCAGCACGCGGGAGGAGGAAGAGGCGCTTGTCAGGCAGGTGTGGGAAGGTAAGACGTAAAACGAAAAACGAAAAGGGCAATACCGCAAAACTCGCTTTTGTCACCCTGAGCGGGTTGACCCCGTGAAGTGCACTGCGGCGAGAATCCAGCGAAGAGCCTGCCCTGAGCGCAGTCGAAGGAGTCTTGTCGCGGCAAGGAGATTCTTCGCTGGCGTCACGCCGTAGCAAGAGTTCAGGAACAGACCCGCTCAGAATGACAGGCAACGGGTAGCGAGTATTGCGCTATTGCAAAAAAGGCAATACTGCGCGAAAAGTATCTTCGGGGAACCCCTCTTGCGTTTTTCGTTTTTCGTCTTGCATTCTGCTCCCCCGTATCTCCTCCCCCCTTCTCTCGTTGATATAGTCGAACATGGCCATGCGAACGGCGATCACAGACGAACAGATCACGTCCCTGGTACCCCGATGTCAGCGCGGTGAGACCGCGGCCGTGGAGGCGCTGTATGACCTCTACGCCGACGCGCTCTATCGCTATCTGCTGACGCGCGTGGGTGATCGCGACGCGGCCGCCGATCTGACGACGGAGCTGTTCGTGCGGGTGATTCGGCACGTCGGCGGCTTCCGGCTGAACCAGGGACGACCGGCAGCTTCCTTCAGCGCCTGGCTCTATCGCATTGCGGCTAACCTGGCGGCCGACCAGGGTCGGGCCAGTCGCCGGATGCCACAGGTGGAGTTGAACGACGACCTGCCCCTGGCTGCTCGCCTGCCCGATCCGCAGGACGTAGTCGAGCAGCGCGAGACCATCGCCTGGCTCTCGCAGGCGATGGGGCGGTTGAGCGAAGATCAACGCCTGGTGCTCCACGGTAAATTCGGCGAGGAGCTAAGCAACGCCGAAATCGCCGCCCGGCTCGGCAAGACCGAGGGGGCAGTCAAATCGCTCCAGCATCGTGCCCTGCACGCGCTGGGGCGGATATTGAGGTCAGTGTGATGAACCCGGCGGACATCCTGGATGACTGTCTGCAACGGTTACAGTTCGGCGAAACGGTCGAGAGCTGCCTGACGCACTATCCCGACCAGGCGGCCGACTTGCGACCGCTGCTGGCTGCTGCCGTGCAGGTGCGGGGTCTGGCCGGGTATCATCTGTCGAACGGGCAACGTCTGCGGGCGAAGGTGACGCTCCGCGAGACGCTGGCGGCCCGATCGGCGCGGCGCTCGTGGCTGTCGTGGGGCACGGTGTTCGCCCGGACGCGCGGGGTCGCCTTTGCAACCATCTTGGCCGCGGCGCTGTTCGTCGCGCTGACGGTCAATGGCGTGGCCGCCAGCCAGCCCGGCGACTTAGCCTACCGGCTGCGTGTCGTCGTCGAGCGCGCCCCGGCCGTCCTCCAGACGACGCCGGAACGTCGGGCGACCGCAGAGCTGGACGTGGCCGAGCGCCGGCTGACCGACCTGGATAGGCATCTGACGGCCGCGGGGCGATCCGACGAAACCGCGCTCGCCGCGCTGCTGGCCGGCGACGCGGCCGCGGCCGAACACGCCAGCGCCGTCGCCGAAACGGGACAGCGCGACCGCGTGGCCGACCGCGTAGTTGCCCACGCCGCCACGCTGACGAGACTATCCCAAGTTGCGGTTAATCCGGCGGCTGCCGCGGCCCTGATCACCGCCGCCGAGCGCGAGTACGCCATCGCCGGGCGGCTGCGCCAGGGCCTGCCGCCGGGCCGCCCCGCCGATCGCCCGACGCCGCCGAGAGCGACGCCGACGCCGTCGCCCGCCATCAGCCCGACAGTGACCCTGACCGGGACGCCAACAGCCACTCCGACCGCTACGCAGACGCCCCAGGCTGGCACGGCGACGCCGTCCCCCGACGACCGGCCGCGGCCCACCTTGCCGCCCGAAGCCACGCGACCGGGTGAAGGATTACCCCCCGAGCTCCGGCCCACGGGCACGCTCACGCCCGGCTGGCGCGCCACGGCCATCGTTGAGACGGCCACGACTCAACCGCTGCCGCCCCGCCCGACGGAAGGCACCCGGCTCCCGCGGCCCACGGGCACGCTCACGCCCGGCTGGCGCGCCACGGCCATCATTGAGACCGTGACCGCGCGGCCGCCGATGACCCTGCCCCCGCCGATCGCGACCCGGCTGACCCAATCGCCCGAGGCGACATCGCCGGTTCCACTGCCCGGCCGGCGGGGTATTCGCACCCCACAGCCGACGTCCGACGAACCGGCCGTCACGCCGGAGGCAGGCCCCAGTGCGGGAAGCACGCCCGCGCCGGCCGTTGAGCCGCTGCCGTCTATCCAACGCAGCCCGACGCGACCGTGAGGTGATCATGTACCGCCCACATCGCTCTTACGACATCGCGATCAGCACTGCGATCCTTGCCATCCTGCTCCTGTTGAGCCTGCTGACCGGTCGCGCCGATGGTGCGTACCCGACCGGCTGCGCCGACCTGGTCTCCGACGGCGGCTTCGAGGCGGGCGGTGCGAGCTGGACGCAGTACAGCGCGGGTGGGTTCAACCTGATCAGCAACTTCTACCCGCATTCGGGTCAGTTGGGCGCCTACCTGGGTGGCGCGAATAACGCCGATGACCGGTTGAGCCAGGCGATCAGCCTGCCGTCCGGTGCAGTTTCGATCACCCTGCGGCTGTGGTGGGCAATGACGACGACCGATGTGGGCGGCGGTCTCGACACGTTGACCGTCTCCCTGCTTCGACCCGATGGCTCGACCCTGGCGACGTTGGCGACGCTGGACGACAGCGCCACGGTGAACCAGTGGGATGAGCTGGCTTTCGACCTGACGGCCTACGCCGGACAGAACGTGATCTTGCGTCTGACCGGCCACACCGACACCCAGTACCCGACCGACTTTTACGTGGACGACGTAAGTTTGATTGCCTGCGCGGGGTCTAGCCCACTCACGGCTACACCGACTGTGACCCGCACGCCCACGCCGACGCCGACCGTTACGCCGTGGAAGGTGCGCCACAAGAGCTACCTGCCGCAGATCGTGCGGTAACGTATGTCATTGCGAGGAGCGGGGTTTGCGACGAAGCAATCTCGCGCGGTCATGCAGGAGATTGCTTCGCAACCGGCGCTCGCAATGACTCCCGCTGGGGCCGACTTGCCCCTCTCGACACAAAGGAGATCACCATGAACCACAAATCATCCTTCGCCTGGCTGCTGACCGTTGTCATTCTGGCAGCCATTGTCCTCGTGCCGGCCGCGCCGGCTCTGGCCGAGGATCAGAGCATGCGCCCCGAGATCAAGTTCTCGGGCGTGGTAAACACCGTGCCGGCCACGCCCGGCCAGCCGTGGGTCATCGCCGGAACAAACGTGGCGGTGAACGCGCAGACCGATATCCGCCTGGCCGGGGGCGCGGTCGCCCCCGGTATGTGGGCCGACGTGACGGCCCGCCGGCAAGGTGACGGCACGCTGCTGGCCTCCAAGATCGTCGTCCTGCCGCCCGAAGTCCGGCTGAGAGGCCCCGTCCAGGCCAAACCGGCCGATCTTAACGGCGTCGGCGACTGGATCATCGCCGGCCAGACCATCGCCGTGACGGCTGATACCAAGATCAGCACGCGCGGGGCAGCGCTGGACGTGGGCAACTGGGCCGAGGTCTTCGCCCTGCAGCAGGCTGCCGGCCCCCTGAAGGCCGTCCGCATGCTTGGGCTGCCCGCTCCTGAACAACAGATCGTCGAAGTCTACGGTGCGATCCAGTCGTTCAACCTGACCAACTGGGTGCTGAGCAGCATCCCGGTGACGGTAACAGAAACGACGACGATCATGGGGGTGCCCAAGGTGGGATTGCTGGCGCAGGCATCGGCCCAACTCCAGGAGGGCAGCAACGCGTTGGTGGCCGAGCACATTCGGGTCATGTGGCTTGATCCTTCCCAGGTGCGCCGCACCGTCCAGTTCACCGGTGCGATCGAGCAACTGCCGGGCGGAAATCTGAACGGCGCCTGGCAGGTCGGTGGCCGGCAGGTGACGGTGAGCGATGCGACGACGGTACACCAGGAGCGGGGACCGGCAGTCGTCGGCGCGCAGGCCGTGGTCATCGGCTGGCAGGAAGGCGACACGCTCACCGCCGCGCAGATCACGGTGATGCGCGGCCCGGCCTGGGGCGAGGATTACGTCCACTTCATCGGGCCGATCCACGTCTTGCCTGCGGGCAACCTGCTGGGCGTGTGGACGGTCGGTGAGCATCAGGTGACGGTGAACGCCGGCACGCGGATCGAAGGGCTGCGCTTCGCGCGCGTGGGTGCGGTGGCGCAGGTCGGCGCGCTCACCCAGGCCGACGGCTCGCTGGTTGCCGCGTGGGTGCGGGTGCTGCCGTTGGGGCCGGCGCCCACCCCGACGCCGTAAAAACGTACTGGCGCAAAACTCATTACCCGTTGCCTGTCATTCTGAGCGGGTCTGCCCCTGAACTCTCGTTACGGCGTGACGCCAGTGAAGAATCTCGCAATCCAGGGGATGCTTCGCTGGAATCTTGCCGCAACACAAGACACGGGACCGACCCGCTCAGCATGACAGCATACTGATGATCTTGTTCCGCCTCATCTTCCCCTTGCCGCATCGCCCCGCTTGTGCTATACTCTGTCTCATCCAGCCATTCCGTGAAAGGAGGTCTGCATGGGACATCGGACACTGTCGCTCAAGCTCGTCCTGCGTGCCCTGTTCCTCGACGGCGACGCGTATGCCGAGCTGCGAGACGACGATAACCCGTTCGTCGAGGGCCTGTTCCTCATCGTCATCATCGGCGTGGTCACCGCGATGCTGGCGCTCATCGGCCAACTGCTCGCCTGGGCCAGCACTCCCAATCTGAATGAGATCAAGGAAATCGTGCTGCAGAACCTACAGCACATGTCGTGGTGGTCGTTCATGGCCGGCAATCCGGCTGCGCTGGCGCAATTCCAGCAATGGTATGAGCGCGGCTGGCAGGTCTTCCCGGTGTTCTTCGGCGCGTCCAGCCCGACCACGGCCGCGCTGAACATCGTAACCTGGCCCGTCGGCATGTTGTTGAGCTGGCTGGTCTACGGCGTGTTGGCGCACGTCTTCGCCCGTCTGCTGCGGGGGACAGGCTCACTCGGCCAGACCCTCGGTGTAACAGCGTTGGCGACCACACCACTGCTGCTACGTGGCTTACACTTCGTCCCGTTCCTGGTGCTCGGCGGGGTGTTGAACACCTGGCAGCTCATCTGCCGCTACAAGGCGCTCCGGACGACGCACAATCTGACCTGGGGACGGGCGTTCTGGGCCACGCTGTTGCCGTTCCTGGTCTACCTGCTGCTTTGGGTCGTGCTGGGCGTGGTCGCCAGCGCGATCATCGGCGCGATGACGGCGGGGAGGTGAGCTATGACTGACTGGATTCGGGCGCTTCTGTTCGATTCGGCTGCCTTCGCCCGTCTGCGCGCGCGGCGCAACGTCTTCGCCGAGGGCCTTCTGGTCATCCTGATCGTGTCGCTGTTGGCCGGACTGCCTGGCCTGATCACCAACACAGTCAAGGCGCTTCAGAACAAGCCGCTCAGCACCGCGGAGACGGCCGAGGTTACGAAGAAATTCGAGGATGGCCTCGATCAGGCGCGCACCGCCCTGGATAACCTCCCGCCCGACGTGCGCACGGCGGCGCTTGCCGGCCTGGACCAATTCCGCGAGAACTTCCGCATGGGTCTGGACATCGGCACGAGCATCGCCAGTCTGCCGACTCCGCTGCCCCGCCCCGTGCCGCAACTTCTTGAACAGATCGGCGCGTGGGCCTCGCGGCCGTTCGGCGGCACGGGCATCCCGTTGGCTGCGGGCACGCTGGGCGCGTGGCTCGGCTACGGCATCTGGGTGATGCTGTTCGCCAAGCTGCTCGGCGGCCGCGCGTCGCTGGCGAGCTTTTTCGGCACGACCGCGATCTTCGCCGCGCCGCACCTGCTGCTCGTCCTGCGCTGGGTTCCGTATCTCGGCGGCCTCCTCGCGCTGATCGCCTTCATCTGGGGGCTGGCGCTCTACGTCAAGGCCACCGCGGCCAGCCACGAATTGACCCTCGACCGCGCGCTCCTGGCTGTGGCGTTCATCCCGATCGTGCTGCCGGGGATTATACTCTGGATTGTGCTGGCGCTGTCGGCGCTGAAGTAGAACGTGCTACGTGATGCGTGCTGCGTGACCTCTCCCGATCACAAAGCACTCGTCACGTGGCACTCGTCACGCATCACGTTTCACGAATTACGCTATGCCCGAATTCCTCAAACTCCTCCCCGCCGATGAGGCGTGGGAGATCTTTACGCAACACTTCACACCGGTCGTCGTGCCGGAGTTGTGCCGCGTGGCCGATGCGCTCGACCGGGTGCTGGCGCGGGATGCGACTGCGCCTCACGAGCTGCCGACCTTCGTCCGCGGCACGGTGGACGGCTATGCGGTGCAGGCCGCCGACACCCACGGCGCCACGCCCGGTATGCCGGCCTACCTGGACGTGGTGGCCGAGGCGGCGATGGGGCAGCAGACCGACTTCATCTTGGGGCCGGGCCAGGCCGCGCTGGCGCACACCGGCGGCATGGTTCCCCAGGGCGCGGACGCGGTGGTGATGATCGAGCACACGAATCGCGCCGGCCCGCCCATGTTTGCGGTGACGAAGGACGAAGGACGAAAGACGAAGACAAGCCCTGCGGCTTTTGAGGCGTACAGCATCGAGGTGATGCGCGCCGTGGCCGCGGGCGATAACTGCATCCAGCCCGGTGAGGACGTGACCGCGGGCGAGTTGATCCTATCGGCCGGCCACACCCTGCGTCCGCAAGACCTGGGCGGCTTGCTGGCGGTGGGGATCACCGAAGTGCAGACGGCGCGGCAACCGCGGGTGGGGATCGTGAGCCAGGGGGATGAGGTGGTGCCGCCGGAGCAGGAGCCGGGGCCGGGCCAGGTGCGCGATGTCAACAGCTACACCCTGGCGGGCTACGTGCGCCGCGCGGGCGGCATCCCGCTCACCTACCCCATCGCGCCCGACACGCAGGAAGAGATCGACGCGGCGGTCAGGGCCGCGTTCGACGAGGCGGACGTGGTCGTCGTCACCGCGGGCAGCTCGGTGAGCTACCGCGACCTGACCGCGCACGCGATCAACGCGCTCGGCCGGCCCGGCGTGTTGGTCCATGGCGTCGCGATCCGCCCCGGCAAGCCGACGATCCTGGCCGTGTGCGAGGGCAAGCCGGTCTTCGGGCTGCCTGGCAACCCGGTCTCGTGCATCAACATCTTCGGCCGCTTCGTCACGCCCACCCTCCGCCTGCTGCTCGGCGCGCCGCCGCTGAAGACGCAGACCGTCGCGGCGAAACTGGCCCGTAACATCCCCGCGGCCAGCGGTCGCGCCGACTACGTCCGCGTGCGCCTGGAGGAGCGGGATGGCGAGACCTGGGCCGTGCCCGTCTTCGGCAAGTCCAACCTGATCTACACGCTGATCCGGTCGGATGGGGTGGTCGAGGTGTCGCTGAACAGCAACGGGATCGCGGCAGAGACGATGGTACGAGTGGTGTTGGATTAAAAGCAAAATCAAGAGGTTCTCATGAAGGCACTCATCACCGGCGGGGCGGGGTTTATCGGCAGCCACCTGAGCGAGGCGCTGCTGACGGCGGGACACCAGGTCGTGGCGATTGACGACCTGTCCACCGGCGCCGAGGCGAACATCCGCCACCTGGTCGGCCGACCCGACTTCCAGTTCGTGCTGGAAACGATCACCAACGAGACGGTCATGGATCGGTTGGTGAGCGAGTGCGGCATCGTCTATCACCTGGCGGCCGCGGTGGGCGTGGAGTTGATCGTGCGCGACCCTGTCCACACCATCGAGACCAACGTCCTGGGCACGTCCGCGGTATTGCGCATCGCCAACCGCTACCGGCGCAAGGTGATCCTGGCTTCCACGTCCGAGATCTATGGCAAGAGCAACGCCGTGCCGTTTCGCGAGGATGGCGACGGCGTGATGGGGCCGACGACGCGCAGCCGGTGGGCCTACGCCAACTCGAAGGCGATGGATGAGTTCCTGGCGCTGGCCTATCACAAGCAGCGCGGCCTGCCCGTGGTGATCTGCCGCTTCTTCAACACCATCGGCCCGCGGCAGACCGGGCGCTACGGCATGGTGGCGCCCCGTTTCGTGCACCAGGCGTTGGCCGGTGAGCCGCTGACGGTCTATGGCGACGGGCAGCAATCGCGCTGCTTCGCCGACGTGCTGGACGTGGTGGGCGCCGTGCTCAAGCTGGCCGAGCATCCCCGCGCGGTCGGCGAGGTCTTCAACCTGGGCAGCACCGAGGAGATCACCATCATGGATCTGGCCCGCCGCGTGATCGCCCTGACCGGCAGCGCGTCCCCGATCGTGATGGTTCCTTACGAGCAGGCGTATGAGCCAGGCTTCGAGGACATGCATCGTCGCGTCCCCGACATCACGCGCGCTCAGGAACTGATCGGCTACCGGCCGCGCTATTCACTGGACGACACGCTGCGGCGGATCATCGTGCATTTTCGGGAGAATTGAAAATTCTTCGCTATTTCACGCCGTCATTGCGATGGGCCGCAGTTGACAAGTCGCGCGAATTGGCTATAATCAAACCTGTAATGCCCCCGTGGTGGAATTGGTATACACGGCAGGTTGAGGGCCTGTGCCCGTTTGGGCGTGCCCGTTCGAGTCGGGCCGGGGGCACCTGTTGCGATAGATTCACGATGGTTTTCAGGCTCTCTCGACGTTACCCGCAGGTGTCGAGAGCCGACCCCAGGTTAGCCCGGCGCCGACATAGCGACCGGGCTTTTTCTTTGCTACAACGGGCCGCCGCGTTGCAGCGCCTGCGCTCCGCGGCCGTTCACGCTGATTACCCTATGAACTGCACTACTGGGTCGTTCGGCGCGGCATTTGCCATTGCAGCGCCCACCGCCTACGGTTGAAATCGTAGTCTGGCACAGCCAAAACCCGTTGAAACGGGTTGACGCCATGGGGCACAGTGCGTTTCAACGCACTTTTCGTACCAGACGGTGATTTCAATCACCGGCCCGAATGGCTGAAACCGAACCAAACGACCCCCTATTTGGCTTGCGACCGCCACTGGCCGCGGGCAGCGCGCGAGTTACACCCGCGCGTCGGGAGAGCGGATATGGGACGCTATCTGGTGACCGGGGCAGCCGGCTTCATCGGCGCAAAGGTGGCCGAACTGCTGCTGGCAGGCGGACACGCGGTAGTAGGCGCGGATAACCTTAACGATGCCTACGACGTGCGGCTGAAAGAATGGCGGCTGGCGCAACTCGAAGGTAAGCCGGGCTTTGAGTTTTATCGGCTGGACATTGTCAACCAGAAGGAATTGAGGGAACTCTGGGAATCGCAAGCCGCGAATCGCGAATCGTCCTTCGATGCGGTGATCAATCTGGCGGCGCGCGCCGGCGTCCGTTACTCCGTCGAGAATCCCTGGATTTACGTCGAGACGAACACCGTGGGCACGCTGAACCTGCTGGAATTTTGCCGCCAACAGGGTGTGCCCAAGTTCGTGCTGGCCTCCAGCTCCAGCGTGTACGGCCGCGAAAGTCGTCTGCCCTATCGGGAAGACCAGAACACCGACCAGCCTGTTTCCCCCTACGCCGCCTCGAAGAAGGCCGCCGAGACGCTCTGCTACACCTACCATTACCTCTACGGCCTCGACGTGACTGTTTTTCGCTATTTCACGGTCTACGGCCCGGCCGGCCGACCCGACATGCTGCCGTTTCGCCTGGTGCAGTGGATCAGCGAGGGGAGGCCGGTGACGATCTACGGCGACGGCGCGCAGTCCCGCGATTTCACCTTCGTTGACGACATCGCGCGGGGCACGATCGCCGGCCTGACGCCGCTCGGCTACGAGATCATCAACCTGGGAGGCGACCATCCGGCAGGGCTGCGCGACGTGATCGCCCAGGTCGAAACACTGGTGGGTCGCCCGGCGCGGCTGGAATATCACCCCGCGCACCCGGCCGATGTGCCCGCCACCTGGGCCGACATCGGCAAAGCCGGCCGGCTCCTCGACTGGCGCCCCCAGACGTTCCTGGCCGAAGGGTTGGCCGCGCTCGTCCACTGGTATCAGGAAAACCGCGCGTGGGCGAAAGACGTTGCGACGGTCTAAACGAAGGATCGTAACACGATGATGGATACCGGCAGCAGCACCTTTTTGCAGCAAGCCCAACGCAACAACTGGCAACGCTATCTGGCCTCGTTGCAGCAGGGCAGCGCGGTCGGCTTCGATGTTTGCGTGTTGACCGCCAGCGACGAACGGCAGGCGGCCATGTACCGCCGGCAGTTGGACTGGCGCCGCGAGGCCGGCCTGCTGCCCACGCGCACGCGCTTTCTGGTCATCCCCGATCCGGCCGGCCGGCGCATCGGCTCCGGCGGAGCCACCCTGCACGCGCTGGCTCAGGTGGCCGACTGGGCGGCCGTGACTAACGACGGCGAACCGGCATCCTCCACGCTGCGCCTGGAACGGCTGCTGATCATCCACTCCGGCGGTGATTCCAAACGGCTGCCCCACTGCTCGGCCATCGGCAAGCTCTTCGCCCGCGTGCCGCGCACCCTGCCCGATGGTCGCACGTCCACGATCTTCGACGAGTTTCTCATCAGCCTCAGCGCGCTGTCGGCCGAGCTGCCGCCGGGCGTTCTGATCAGCTCCGGCGACGTGCTGTTGATCTTCGATCACTTGCAGCTCTCTTGCCGGCGTCCTGGGGTGATCGGCGTGGCCGCGGCAGCCCCGGCCGACATGGGCCGGCGGCACGGCGTCTACGCGGCGGCCGAGGGGGGCCATCGGGTGCGCGCCTACCTGCACAAGCCTTCGGCCGCGGAGCTGGCCCATTGGGACGCCATCAGCCCCGACGGCACAGTGCAGATTGACACCGGCCTGGTCTGGCTCGACGCGGCCACCGCGGCCAAATGGCTGGCGTTGGCCCACGAAACTCCCGTGGCCGGGCTGTGCGGCCCACAAGCCACGGCTGGCTTGAACCTCTACGGCGATCTGCTGCTACCCCTGGCCGGCTCCACCACGTTCGAGGGCTACCTGGCCGACGAGAGCGACGGCCCGGCAACCCCGGCGGTGCAGGCGGCGCGGCGGGTGATCTGGGAACGTCTGCGGGGCGCGGTGTTCAGCGTCGAGCGGTTGCAGCCGGCCGTCTTTGTCCATTTCGGCTCCACGGCTGAGTATTGGCGCATGGCTGCCGGCGACGACGCCCTGGCGCGGCTGTGCGGGTGGGATGGGGTGGGCGCGGGAGCAGGGGTGCAGGGGTGCAGGGGTGCGCAGGAGCAGCTCGTGCTCATTAATGCGGCGATCGGCGCGGAAGTGGCCCCCCCTCCCAGCCCTCCCCCCGCGAGGGAGCGCGAGAGGGTGCTGGTGACGGACAGCCTGTTGGGCGGTTTGACGTGGGCCGGGGCCGCGTTGGTCGCCGAGGTGCAGACGGCGCAACCCGTGGCGCTGGCCGCCGACGTGGCCTTGCACCAGTTGCCGATTGCGGGTGGCGGCTACGTCACGCGCATCTTCGGGCTGTACGATGATCCCAAGCAACCGTGGGATGCGCCGCGGGCCACTTTCCTGAACCAGGCCTGGCCGGTCTGGCTGGCGCAGGCGGGCTTGACCCCCGCGCAGGTGTGGCCGGACGCGGCGCCGGACGGCCGGACGTTGTGGAACGCGCGCCTATACCCGCTGGCGGTTGATCGGGAGGAGAGCTTGCGGCTGGCGCTGCCGCTGCAAGTCCCGGAAGCGGCGGATGCGGGTTGGCGGACGCGCTGGTTGGCGGCTCCCCGCCTGTCGTTGGGCGAAAGTTTCGTCCGCGCGGATGGCGAGCGGGAGTTGGCCGAGTTGGCCGACGTGGAGGATCAGGTGGCCGCCCGGCGCTTCTACGCTGCAGTCGTGGCCGAGCGGCCCGCGGCCCAGGTCGCCGGTCTGCTGGGGACGGCGACGGGCCAGGCGGCGCGGCGCGGCGAACTGGTCGGCGCCTGGCTCGCTGCCGGCGCCCCGATCTTGCGTCTGCGCGGCTACAAGGCCATCGCCGAGGCGACGCAGGAACCGGCGTGGGAAGATCGCGCGTTCGAGACACTCGCGGCCATGATCGAAGCGGCGACGCCATCGCTCCAAGAGACACCCACTGGCTCGGTCAGCGCCCGGCCTGAGCGCGAGAGGCGGCGGGTGCGGGTGGCGGCCGCGGCCCGGATTGACTTCGGCGGGGGCTGGACCGACACGCCGCCGTACAGCCTCGAACGGGGGGGGACGGTGCTGAACGCCGCTGTCACTCTGCGTGGCCGCCACCCTATCGTCGCCGAGGCCGAGCTGCTGCCGGAACCCAGGCTGGTGCTCGAAAGCCGGGACATTGACGCGGCCATCGAGCCGGCCCACGCCGGCGAAGTCCTGGCCTACGCCGACCCCACTGACCCGTTTGCCCTGCTCAAAGCCGCGCTGGTGCTGCGCGGGATCGTCCCCGCGAGTTGCGATCCAGCCACCCCCATCGGCGATCTGTTGGCCGAACGCGGCGGCCTGCGTTTGAGCACCGAGACCGCCATCCCGCGCGGGTCGGGGCTGGGAACGAGCTCCATCATGGCCGGCGCGGTGCTGGAGTGCCTGGCGCGGCTGCTGAACCGGACGGAGGACAGAAGACGGGGGACCGCTGATCCCGCATCCGTCTTCCATCTCCCATCTTCTATCCTTTTCGACGAAGTGCTCTGTCTCGAACAGATGCTCACCACCGGCGGCGGGTGGCAGGATCAGGTGGGCGGGCTGACAGGCGGCATCAAACTGGTCACGACGCGGCCCGGTCTGCCCCAACAGATTCACGTCGAGCCGGTGCAGCTTGAGCCGGCAACCGCAGCCGGCTTGCGGGATCGCCTGTTGCTGGTGTACACTGGTCAGCAACGGCTGGCGAAGAACCTGCTGCGCGCGATGATGGGTCGTTGGATGGCACGCGACCCCGAGATGGTCTGGCTCCAGGCGGAGATCGCGCGGTTGGCGGTCGCCATGCGGGAGGCGTTGTACGCCGGCGACCTGGACACCTTCGGCGCGCTGTTGGGCGAACATTGGGTGCTCAACAAGCGCATGGACCCCGGCTGCACCAACCCATTCATAGACGATCTGTTCGCCACCATGCGGCCCTATGTCAACGGCGGCAAGCTGGCCGGCGCCGGCGGGGGCGGCTACGCGATGGTGATCGCCCGCAGCCGCGCTGCCAGCCACGACCTGGCGGCCGCGCTGGCCGGCCGGTACGCGGGGACGCCGGTGGGAGTGTGGGAGAGTGGGGTGCCGGGGGAAGGGATTTTGATTGCTCATACCCTGCCTGACGACACCCCGCCCGGCTGTTGATGACCATGCCTGTTTCACCGAATGAGCTTTACCGGGTCCTGTGCCAACTCCTGGCCGATGGGGCCGAGCGACCCGAATGGGCTGCCTTCACATCGGAGGATTGGAGAGGGTTTACAAGCCTGGCCGTGGCCGAAGGGGTCGCTCCGCTGGTCTATTGGCGGTTGAGGCAGTCGCACGATGACATCCCGAGCGACCTTCTGAAAACGTTGGCTGCTCAATACTATATGACGGCTGCCGAGAATACGCTCCTGTATGCGGAGATGGCTCGCATCCTGGCCGCGTTCGGTGCGGAAAGGGTGCCGGTGATCGTGCTGAAAGGCGCGGTGCTGGCTAAGACCATTTATCCTGATCCAGCCCTGCGGCCGATGAGCGATCTCGATCTTCTCGTCCCGCGCAAAGACATCGAACGAGCCTCTACGATCATCAGAGACCTGGACTATCAGGAAGTCGCGGTGCAATCGCGCGCTCTCAACCGGTATATCGGAACCCAGGTCAACTTCCTGCCACTGACAAAATCGGGCCACGAGGTTGAGTTACACTGGGGGCTAATTGCTGGCAGCGCAGACAGACGTACCGCCGATGTGCAGTGGTTCTGGGAAAACAGCGAACTCTGGCAGCTCTCGAGTGGCCCCGAACTCATGGAGGCACGGATCCTTTCGCCGACAGCCAATCTTCTCTATCTGACCGCCCATTTGATTCTTCAACACGGTGGCGCCCAATCTCGGCTGCTGTGGTATTATGATCTGCATTTGCTGATCAGTCAGTTGACCGAACGACTGAACTGGAACATCTACTTGGAGCAAGCGCTCGCTTTACGCTGGGCAGCATCTCAACTGGCGGGTCTGAAGGCGGTCCAGGTTCTTTTCAATACGCCAATACCGTCGCGCGTGCTGACGGGTCTATCAGCACAATACGAGTCGCTACCGTTTTCCTCATCTCATCTTGCTAGTTCCTTGATGGAGATGAAGGTGAGCGATCATTGGGATCGTATTGTGTCCCTGAGCTGGCGGGCAAAACTGCTGTACTTGCTGGCGATGGTGTTCCCCAGTCCCGCTTTTCTGCGGCGGCGCTATTCACCCAGGCCCGATTGGCTATGGCCGGCGCTGTATCCGTTGCGTTGGGTGGAAATGGCACATGATGGGCTGATAGTTTTGGCGGAACAGGTGTGGCGGTGATGAAGCATGAGTCAATTGTCTGTCAATGTGGTGATGATCAAGCGCGGCCCAGGCGAATAACGTTCCAGCACAGGTCAAGACCATCTCAACGCCTTTAAGATATGAGACAGATGATTTTAAGTCGGGTCAGGCCTTTGCTCAGCAGGCTCAATGTGCGAGTCACAAAGGAGCTTTTCTGGATAGGCTTGGGACAGGCGCTTGTTGTGCTTGGCGGTTTTGTCAGCATTCGGGTCCTGACCTCGTCCCTGGGGGCACAAGAGTATGGCGTTTTGGCGCTGGTTCAGAGCTTGGCCTATTTCTCGCCTCAGTTTCTCTATGGGCCGCTGTCGCAAGGTGTCGCCCGATTCTATGCTGTTGCACGGGAGCGAGACAAGCAAGTTGAACTAATGACTTCAGCGGCGCGGTTGATATTGATTATCACTGTGATCACCGGTTTTGCGGCTTGTTTGATTGCGTTAGGTACACAACCGCTTCTAACATCTACTTTTGGCCGAAACTGGCTTGGGTTTCTCATTGCTGCCGGGTTACTGGCGACCATAGACGGTTTCTCCCTCACACTTGATAACGTACAGAATGCTGCGCGCCAGCGCATAGTGGTTTCATGGCACCAGAATCTCTCGCGATGGGGACGACTGGGACTGGCAATCGTTCTGGTAATGACTTGGCGGATGGGCGCGCTATCGGCCGTATACGGCTTTGTGATCGCTTCAGTCTTTGTGGCGCTGTCGCAGACCTGGTTTCTCGCACGCCTCTTAGGTGTCAAGCGCAGCCCATGGGTTAGGGTTGACGATAACACCGTACGGGCATTTAGCAGTCAACTCGTACTCTACGCCTTGCCGTTTGCACTGTGGGGGATTTTCGGTTGGGTGCAGTCTGCTAGTGATCGCTGGGCATTACAGGCTTTCTGGAGTTCAACAGAAGTCGGAAAGTACGCCGTGCTGGTGCAGATAGGCTACACGCCGTTTGTCCTTCTTGGCAACGTGATGCTTCAGCTTGTGACACCCATTGTATTTGAGAAAGTTGGTGATAATACAGAGGATACCAGGCGCAAGTTTGGCACTAGGCAGCTTTTTCGAGCCGTGAATATCGTTGGCGCGATAACTGCTATTTCTGTTCTGGCAGGCTGGTTGGGGCACAGGCTCATATTTCGTTTGCTCACGCCTTCCCCATTTTGGACACTCTCATCTTTGTTGCCCCTGGTCGTGTTGTCTGCGGGGATGTTTAACATTGGGCAATTGTTGACGATCGTTGCACAGGCTTTTTATCAAAGCCGCCGCCTACTTGCGCCCAAGATCGCCTTTGCTGTTCTGAATACTGGGCTAAATATCGGATTGGGAAGACTCTATGGACCAACGGGTATCGTAGCGGCTTTATTGCTGTCCTCGGTCTTCTATGTAGTGTGGATGGCGCTGTTAACTTCAGGCCAACTGCGGGCGTATTCCTGAAAACGATCCTCCAACCGGTCTTCTGTGATTTCTTAGCCGAAGTGAACTGTGTGCATTCTTGCAAAGATGTCTAGCACCAGAAAGACACTCAAACCGCAGCGATGCCTTGTTTGCGTTTTGGCTGTCTGTCTTCTCCTCAGCGAGACCCCCCGGATCGTAGGAGACTTCAAGTGGAATGTGCTGGTTGCCGGCATGGCTCATCTTGTTGTCACGCTGCCCGTGATTCGTGCGCTGCCGTTTGGGGCGGTGTCTCGGGACAGAAGCGCAATATCGGACGCAGGTCAGTCGAGCTTGGCTGCCATTCTGGGCCGTATGTCGTCACAGGGTACGGAAAATCCGCTGCGTTCTATCCGGGAAGCAGAACTGCTGTGGCTATGTGGGCAGAATCAAGCAGCTCTCAATGAGCTTGCGGGGCTGGCGCCACGCTGGGACACTGCTTCGCTAGAGATGGGCAGCATACTTTTCCAAAATGGGCAACGCGAAGCCGCTGCCATGATCTGGAACCAGATGTCCTGGCAGACGAAGTCCAGCTTGTTAGTGCCGAATTTCGTCCAGGAAGGGGATATCGCCTTTAAGACCAATCGATTTGCTGATGCAGTAGCATTCTTTCAGATGGTGGTCTCACTAGACCCGGATCACTCCGTCGCCTGGAAAGGTCTAGGAGACAGTCTCACCAGGCTGCGACAATGGGGTGATGCCGAGAAGGCCTATGTGCGAACTGGTACTCTGGTCGGACTGGGAGAATCGCCAATAGATAACCTGGTCCAGTATGGTGATCTCCTGGTGCGCATGGACAAGGTTGCCGACGGTATGACCGCTCTACAGTTGTCCGTAAGGCTTGATCCCAGCTTCGCCCCCGCATGGACTGCTTATGGGAACGCGTTGACGGCACGCGGTGATGTGCTGGAAGCGGGAGGAGCCTATGCTGAGGCTGTCAGACTTGATCCTGATTCACCGGATGCCAATGTGAGTTATGGCGCCTGGCTATTGATTCAGGATTCAAACGATTTACTGGCAGAGCCTTACTTCGAACGCGGTATCGCCCAGGAACTCAGTCATCCCCAGAATGAGGATGCGGGGCCATGGCTATTCCAAAAAATCGTTGCCGCTTATTGGAGTGTCGGCCATCTGGAGTCTGCTATAACATGGAACCGGCGTGCAATGGCCCAGTATCCGGATCATTTCGTGCCGTACTATATGGCGGGTCTGACGGCTATGCGCCAGCAGGAGTATGGGGTGGCGGTTCAATGGTTGACTCAGTCGCTGGTGCGTAATGACCGCAATCCAGACACCCATGAGGCCCTGGCCGAGGCTTATGATCACTTGCAGATGAGCGATCAGGCGAGGGTTGAACGTGAGATGGCCCGTCAATTGCGAGGAGCAGCCAGACCGTGATCGGAGCGGCTTTGCCCAGAGTCAGCGTAGTAATGGCTGCCTACAATGAAGAGATCTGGATCGCCCGCGCGGTCAGCAGCATTCTCAATCAGACCCTCTCCGAACTTGAACTGATTGTGGTGGACGACGGCTCTGTGGATCATACAGCCGACATTCTGGCATCGTTCTCCGATCAACGGCTTCGTGTGCTTCACCAAAGCAATCAGGGAGTGGCGAAGGCTTTGAATCAGGGTATTCGCGTTGCCAAGGCTGGCTATATTGCGCGGATGGATGCCGACGATTGGTCGCGCCCCGTGCGTCTTGCGCAGCAGGTTGAGTTTCTTGAGAATCAGCCCGACTACGGCTTGCTCGGGTCTTCGTGCGAAATCGTCTATCCCGATTGTGACCGAACAAGCCACTTTCAAGTGCCCCTAAGTGACGTCAGCATCCGAAGAATGATGGTTTGGGATAATCCGTTTGTGCATAGCACTGTAATGATCCGAAAGACGATTCTGGATGCGGTAGGGCTTTATGATCCCGTCTATCGGTGGGAGGACTACGAGTTGTGGTGGCGTGTGATCGCGAAAAGCAAAGTGGCGAACCTGCCGGAAGCGCTTGTGGTCAGAACGCATCGGGATACCTCTGTCAGTCGTATTCGCAAGAGCCAACACTACAGGGAGATGTTGCGTATTCAGGCAAGGGTGGCACGCCGCCAAGGCGTCTCTCCCTTAATCTATGTCGCCCTCGCCAAGAGCGCAGGTGCAGCGTTGATTCATCAGGTGCTGGAATTTTTGCCAACCGGGGAATCGCGTGACTAGATTTGTAAGACTCCTTTTTTACCTGATGTTTCTTACGCTTGGTACCTATGCTGTGCCTGAATTCAGAGTGGGTTCAGGTTCTCTCGCTGTACCCTATGCCGTACCGCTGTCTGTTGTACTGATAGTGTTCGTCAGTTTGGATGCAGTGAAACGACGCGGGACGGCCCGGCTTGCCCCTGGCCTTGTTGTCGCCACATACGGCTATTTTCTATCAGTGATTGTTTCGCTGCTGGTGTCAAAGGAACTCAACGTTGTTCTTGCCATCAAGTATGCGCTTATGGCTTTCCTTCCGCTGCTCGCGTCTTTGATCGCCGTGGATGAGAAGTCAGCGCGTGTGGCTCTGGCGTGTGCGGCTATCACGGGTGTGGGTGTTCTTGCCTATGGGGCGTACGGGTTCTTCACGGGCAGGACGGGGGACCCTCTTGAACACACCCTCGGCTATTTTGGAGTAACGTATACGGAGTCAACCCGGAACAGCGATGTGCTGTATTTTCAAGCCACGTTTTGGCTACTGCTTGCTTATTTGTATCCCAATCTACGTCGACGCCGTACGGTTACCGTTGTCGTGCTGTCCCTCCTTCTTCTGGCACTGCTAGGGGCGATAATCTTGTCTTTGTCCAGAGGCGCCTGGGTGGCAGGTTTAATTACGCCCCTTTTGCTCTTGGTCATCTGGAATCAGTCTAGTGTCAGGATCAGTCGGCGTGCTGTGTGGCTAGTACTCATGTTAGGCTTTGGAATTGTGGTAGGTATATATGTGGTGCCACAGGAATGGCTCTCGATGGTGGTCGCGCGGTGGGGGTCACTGTTTACCTTGTCTCCTGAAGGTGGTAATAGCAATGCAGCCCGGGTCGCTCTGATTAACGAAGTTTTGGAGATCTGCGCAGCCCATCCGCTCTTGGGGGTCGGGGTCGGCAATCTACGGTATTATTTGGTGGATTTTCAGTTTGGCGCAGCCAACCATGCCGAAAATGTGTATTTGCAGGCGCTTGCCGAGCAGGGATTGCTGGGGCTGGTGTCGCTTCTTGGGATCATGTTTTGGGTTGGCGCATGTCTTGTGCGGGCCGTTCGGTACGCGAAAGCCGCTGATGGGATTACGAGTTGGATATTACTCGGTCTGGTCATCAATTGGGCCGTTTATGGATTGTTCAATAGCTTACTGGACAATATGTGGTTTTGGGCGCTCCTGAGTCTGGCTGCTGCCTATGGGAATTGGTTTGAACTTCAGAAAACGGCTCGTAACAACGAGTCAGTGCTCTCCAGATTTGGTAGGCAGCGTTTGTCTTCAACGACGAACGTAATACCAAGGGGGTGATATGAGACCTTTGGGATTGCCGAGAATAAGATGGCACATGCTGACGAACCGTCACTACTGGTGGAAGGCATATCGCAGAGTATGGGAGCAATTGGCGCGCGAAGTGAGCCTCGAGTCATTGTTGAGCCGCTGTATCGAGGTTTCCCATGCGTTGCCGACCGACGATGGGTATCATGAAGCGGTGGTTGGTCAGGGTGGCGATCGGCGTCTACGTATCCTTTATGTTGCCCCACGTTATGACTATGGCAACCCGGCACGAGGTCTGAGCTATGAGGAGAATAATTTTTTCCATCCCCTCTATTCACTGGGCCACGAGATCATCCGGTTTGATTTCATTGAGATAGCGAAAAGATGGGGGCGCGACCGGATGAATCAAATGCTGGTTGAAGCCGCTTATCGGTTCAAGCCGCAACTTGTTTTCACTGTATTGTTCTCGGATGAGTTCGATGAATCCACATTCCCAAACGTAGCTGAGTCGGGCGCGATCACGACGCTGAATTGGTTTACCGATGACCACTGGCGATTCGATAGCTTTTCCCGCCATTGGGCCCCGCGCTTTACATGGGGCGTTACTACGTCAAGGTTTGCCCTTCAAAACTATGTAACTCATGGCATCGGAAATGTGATTCTCTCTCAGTGGGCATGCAATCAAAGGCTCTATTACCCGATGAACCTGCCAAAGATCTACGATGTTAGTTTTGTCGGTCAGCCGCATGGTAATCGGCGCGAGGTGATATCCCGGCTGCGCCAGGCCGGGATCAACGTTCAAACTTGGGGATACGGGTGGGAGAAAGGGAAAGTTACCCAGTATGAAATGGTGCGCATTTTCAACCAAACCAAGATCAACTTGAACCTCAACAACGCTTCGGTCCCGGGGATGGATCAGATCAAAGGGCGCAACTTCGAGATTCCCGGTTGCGGTGGATTTATGTTGACGGGACGCGTTCAAGGCCTGGACGAGTACTATCAGGCCGATGAGGAAATCGTTGGTTTTGCCGATACAGATGATCTCATTGACAAAGTTCGCTATTACCTGGGTCACGAGGAAGACCGCGAGCGGATTGCGTTGAAAGGATACCGGCGAACGATCCGAGATCATACTTATGATCAGCGGTTTGCTGAGCTCTTCTCTCGCGTCATGAGTGTACAGTAAGGGCAACCGAATGCGCATACTGCACACCTGCGAGTTCTATTATCCTCATGTCGGGGGCGCGGAAGAGGTCGTGAGACAAATCTCCGAGCGACTGGCGCGTCGTGGTCATCAGGTGACTGTAGCCACTTCAGCAGATCCGGCGCGGAATTACTCCGAGCTCAACGGGGTGAGGATCAGCGAATTCGCGATTCGCGGTAATGTCGTGAAGGGATTTGAGGCCGATAAAAACGAGCTTAAACGGTTTCGCACACACATGATGGGGAATTATGACTTGATCATGAACTACGCAGCTCAATCCTGGCCAACGGATCTTACCCTTACGATGCTGGATCAGCTTGAATGTCCTAAGGTCATCGCGCCCTGTGGGTATTCGGGACTTGTGGGATGGCGACGGTTATTTTACGCTCTGTACTTTCGGAAGCTGCCTAGTTATCTTAGAGAATATGATAAAATCGTCTACCACTCACGAAACTATCGAGACAAACAATTCGGAGATCAATGTGGATTAGCTAATTATACGATTATCCCCAATGGCGTGGATTCCAGTGAATTCCAAAGGGTCGCACCTTCTTTTCGCAATCAGTACAACATCAAAACTCCATTCCTGCTGCTGTCCGTAGGCAATCACTACCGGGTCAAGGGGCATCATCGGTTGATGGAGGCCTTCGAACGGCTTGAGCGCAACGATGTCACATTAGCCATTATCGGGCGAGACTTAGCTGAGGGGTATCGCAGTTGTTGGGCTGATTGTTACAAGGCGGCGCAATGTCACCCGAGGATTATTCTCGTGGCCGATGCCCCCCGCCCCGTGGTCGTTTCCGCTTTTCTGGAAGCAGATGTTTTCTGGTTGAGTTCTTACGTTGAGGCCTTCCCGTTAGTGATTTTGGAGGCCATGGCGAGTGGCACGCCTTTTGTCAGCTATGATGTCGGAAACGTCAAGGAGCTTAGCGGGGGAATGGTCGTTCCCTCTTCCACGGTGATGGCCGAACGGACGAATCATTTGCTTAACAACAGTGCGTTGCGGGAGGAGTTGGGCGCGCTGGGTCGGCAGACTCAACGCCTTCGGTATGACTGGGAAGGTATCATAGACCATTATGAGCAGCTTTATGTCTCCCTGGTCAACAGATAAAGAATCCACTGTCGGCGCCACCCCGGTCGTCAGTGTTCTCCTGTTAACCTGGAACTCACAGCATTTCATCCGGCAATGTCTGGATTCTGTACTGACGGGTGCCAGCGAGATTTCGCGCGAAGTCATCGTTGTTGACAACGGTTCCTTAGATGGTAGCCCGGATATATTGCAGGGGTTCAACGAGATCACACTGATCAGAAACGAGCGTAACCGCGGGGTAGCTGCTGCGCGTAACCAGGGAATCCTGCGCGCGAGGGGAGAATATGTCCTGCTGTTAGACATTGACGCCGTGCTTACAGCGGGTAGCCTGGGCAAGCTAGTTTCCTTCATGGCGCGTTCACCCGCGGCCGGCTTGGTTGGCCCCAAGCTAATATCTCCTGATGGCAGCCTGCAGTACTCCTGCCGACGATTTCCGACTTTACTTAGTAAGTTGGCCCGGCGCATTCCTCAGCGATGGGCACGTGATTACTTGTCTGATGAGGAACTCAGGTGGTGGGCGCACGATGCCATCTCTGAAGTGGATTACGTGATTGGCGCTTGTCAGCTCATCAGGCGTTCCATCTTTGAGGTTGTTGGACTTCTGGATGAGCGGATCTTTTATGGCCCAGAGGATGTGGATTTCTGTTTGCGGCTCTGGAAGGCCGGGAAAAAAGTCTACTATGCCCCGGAAGCTGTTGTCGTTCATCACGAGCAACGGATCACGAGGAATTTGCGTAGCCCCGTAACCCGCAGACATCTGTGGGCATTGCTCTATTTCTTCCTGAAATACCGTTATGGATTCTCGCGCGAGCCTGTATACCGATGGCTTTCGATGCGTCCTCAAACCCCTGTATGGGTCTCAAGTACGAAATCGCAATGATCTTACGCATGTCTAGAATTGCACGACGCCTCGGTTTACGTTGGCCAAAAGCTCCTGCTCTCCGCTTCTCGGAGCGTAAGTTGGTTTTGGCCGCAGTTGATCTTTTGCTGGTCAACGGCGCTCTCCAGTTCGCGTTGAGCATTCGACAGGACTACGTTACGGATTTCCCCTTTTGGTGGCAACGCCTGCCATGGTTTCTGCTGTTCAGCGTACTCTGGCTGGTAATCGCCATGTCGTTAGACGCCTATGATCTGGCTCGGGCAGCCAGTGCGATGCACTCTGTTTGGTCGGCTGGCGGAGCAGTTCTACTGACCAGCGGAATCTATTTGCTCATCCCGCGTTTAACTCCAGCTTTGCCCACTCGACGTGTGGAGATGCTTGTGCTGCCCTTGCTGGCGATTAGCAGTCTGGCTGTGTGGCGAAGCATCTATGCCCTGGTGTTCGTGCAACCGGCCTTCCACCAACGAGCGTTGGTGGTGGGCGCTGGCTGGTCCGGTCGGACTTTGGCTCGAGCCATTGCCGAGTCAGATGACAACGCTGGGAATCCCTATCGTGGTACCGGGTACCGTCTCTTGGGCTTCGTGGATGATGACCCTGCTAAGCAGGGTTGTGAGATTGAAGGCATCCCCGTTCTGGGCACGCGTGATGAACTGGTTCGCTTGGTACGGGAGTTACATCCTGACGAATTGATCGTTGCCGTGACTCATGCGCATACCCTGAGTGGCGAGTTGTTCCAGGCGATTCTTGACTGCCGGGAGCTTGGCGTGCCGGTCACTACGATGGCAAGCCTATACGAGCGCATCACTGGACGCGTGCCGGTGGAGCATGCAGGGTACGATCTCTACGTGGTGATGCCGGTCGCCCAGCCGGCTGGTCACCGCTTGTACCTGGCGGTTAAGCGCCTCTTTGATGCGGCAATCGCCCTGATCGGCTGTGCAGTGACACTTGTGATTGCGCCTTGTGTCTGGTTGGGCAACCGGTTGACCAGCCCTGGCGATCTCTTTTACTACCAGAGACGAATTGGGCAGGGAGGCAATATCTTTCGCATCGTCAAGTTCCGCTCCATGGTGATGAACGCCGAGCGAGACGGCGACGCAGTGTGGGCCGCCGAGAACGATGAACGCATTACTCCGATCGGGCGTTTTCTCCGTAGGACCCGGCTGGACGAAGTGCCGCAGTCCTGGAACGTGCTGCGCGGCGAGATGAGCCTGATCGGTCCGCGTCCCGAACGGCCGGAGTTCGCAAGACAATTGGCTCGAGACATTCCTTTCTATCGGATGCGGCATGCTGTAAGGCCGGGGATCACCGGCTGGGCGCAAGTGAAATACAGATATGCGTCTTCTACTGAAGATGCTTTGGTCAAGCTCCAGTATGATCTCTACTATATCAAGCACCAGGGTATCTACCTGGACTTACAGATCCTCTTGAAGACCGTTCAAGTGATATTGAAGATGCAAGGGCGATGACTATGGTTTTGCATTATCAGGCCTAAAAGCCAGACTCACATAGTCTCTTGCCCGTGTCTCAGCAGCTCCCCCTGCCGCATTTCGGGTGCCGTCGGCATTCTTGCCCCGAAACCGTGCCATGACGTCAGCGCCGGCAACGTTTGCCAAATTCCTGCTCGGAGCTTACGAATCCCGCGGCAACTTACGGCCGGGCGACCGGGCGCAGCGTCGCCGGACGCCGGGCGCCTTTGACCGCGGACGCCCCCGAGGTGGCGGCGGGCGTGGTACTGTTCCGCAAGTGGGACGGCGCCTGGCAGCCGACAGTTGGAGTTATTCCCTCACACAAGGAGAGTTCAATGAGCCACGTTGATCTGGCAGCCTCGTGCTTCCGAGAGGGTTTCAGTTGCTCACAAGCCGTGTTCTCGGCCTTTGCACCCGACCTGGGGCTGGAGCGCGAGATGGCATTGCGGGTCGCAGGCGCGTTTGGCGGCGGCATGGCCCGCCTGGGCGAGACCTGCGGCGCGGTCACCGGCGCGCTCATGGTCATCGGGTTGAAACACGGCCAGATCAGCCCCGAGGACAAGCCGGCCAAGGATAAAACCTACGCGCTGGCCAGGGCATTTGCGGAGCAGTTCGTAGCTCAGCACGGCTCACTCCGCTGCCCCGAGTTGCTCGGTTGTCACATCGGAACCGCCGAAGGCATGCAGCTCGCCAAAGACAAGGGGTTGTTCGTCTCCCTTTGTCCCAAGCTGGTCAGCGACGCCGCAGAGATCGTCGAGCGATTGCTGTGATGATCTTTTTGCATTTCTCGCAATGACGCGATTGAGTTATACTACGGGCGTTAGCAATGACCGAAAATCTACTCGGTGGCTTCTTTGTAGAAACAGGCGGTGTTTCATGACGACGATTATCTTGACAAGGCTGACATATCAGTGGCTCCAGAACAAGGCGCGTGATCGTGCATCCACGCCCGACCAGGTGGCTGACGATCTGTTGCGACAGCAACTCGCGCCCAAACACGCTTACGTCGAGATGGTGGAAGGTGTGGCGGGTGCAGAGGCCATTATCAAAGGCACGCGCGTGCCGGTGAGCATGGTGATCGGCTATCTGCGGATGGGAGAGACGCCGGAATCGTTGGTCAGAAACATCCTGCCCCACCTCACTCTCGCCCAGGTCCATGATGCCCTTAGCTACTACTACGACCACCGGAGCGAAATCGAACAGGCGCTTGCCGAAAACACGGAGGCACGCGGCCGGGCCTATCTGCAGCAACGCCTCGGCGAGCAGAACTACCTGCGCTTGACGGGAAGCGAAATTCTCTCTTGAGGTGCTCCTTGATCAACCAATCCCGTCTCATCCAAACCTTTCTCGACCTCGTCGCCATTGACAGCCCCTCCGGCCACGAGGCAGCCATCAGCCAGGACCTGGCACGGCGGCTGGCCGCGTTGGGCGGAGCCGTCGAGAGCGACGAGCACGGCAACCTGATCGCCCGCTGGCCCGGCCAGGGCGGCTGGCTCATGCTCAGCGCACACATGGACACCGCGGGCGCCGATACCGGCATCAAGCCGCAGATCCGCGATGGGGTCATCTACTCCGATGGCACGACGATCCTGGGCGGCGACGACAAGTCGGGTGTGGCGGCCATCCTGGAAGTCATTCAGTCGTTGCAGGAAGATGGCGCGCCCCACCCACCGCTGGAAGTGGTCATCAGCGTCAGCGAAGAGGTGGGCCTGGCTGGGGCGAAGCTGCTGGACAAGAGCAAGCTGCTCGCCTGCCGCGGCTACGTGCTGGATTCCGGCGGTCCGATCGGAACCGTCGTCATCAGCGCGCCCAGCCAGGATTCCCTCCGCATCACCGTGTTCGGCAAGAAGGCGCACGCGGGCAGTGAGCCGGAAAAGGGCGTCAACGCCATCCGGGTGGCGGCCGAAGCGATCGCCGCCATGCCGCTCGGCCGGATTGACGCCGAGACCACGGCCAACATCGGCGTGATCGAGGGCGGCACGGCCACCAACATCGTGCCCGACGAAGTGCACATCCGCGGCGAGGCGCGTAGCCGGGACAACGACAAGCTGGCGGCTCAGGTGGTCGCGATGGCCGCCGCGTTCCAAGATGCCGCGGAGCGGAACGGCGGCCGCGTCGAATTCAAGATCACCCGCTCGTACAACACCTATCGCCTCACCGAAGACACCCCCGTCGTGGCCCACGCGATCGCGGCGGCCCGCCGGCTGGGGTTCGCGCCGGTCCTCAAGGCCAGCGGCGGCGGCGCGGACGCCAACATCTACGCCGAACATGACATCACCTGCGCTGTCATCAGCACCGGCATGGTCGAAGTACACACCCCGCATGAGCATATCGCCATCGCCGACATGGTGGATGCGACGCGGTTGCTGGCGGAGATTGTGATGACAAGCTGAACGACGAACGACGAAGGACGAACGACGAATACGGTCGGTGGCTCGTCGTTCGTCTTTGGTCCTTCGTCCAATCGCGAGGTGTCCCATGTCCTATCCACTTCCCATCATCTTCATCCACGGCTTCAACGGCGATCCAGGCGACTGGACCGATGGCGGTTTTCGACAGTCTTTGATCGAGCACGGCGACCTCGACCCGGAACTGGTGCGACTGTTCCGCTACGGCGTGGCCGAGGACGGCACGTATAACAACCGCGGCGACGCGCGGCAGATCGCCTCGCGGCTGGCTGGTGTGGGGGTGAATGAGCATGATCTACCCTCGTGCAGCGTGGATCGTCTCAGCGCGGATAGCGTGGCGAAGGGCGGCCCCGCGCAGGTGACGCTCATCGCCCACAGCCTGGGCGGGATTCTCAGCCGCTATTACCTGAGTCGCCGCGAGCCGGACGAGTTCGGCTCGGTCTATGGCGGCAAGGTGGGCCGGCTGATCACCATCGGCACACCGCACCGGGGCGTGGATCTGCTGAAACTGATCCGCTTCGCGCCGCGCGACTCGCTGCCCTGGCGGCTCCTTCGTCTGTTGGAGAGCTGTGGCCTGGCTCCCGCGCTGCCGGCGAAGGCCATCGAGGAATGGGAAGCGGCCATGAATCAGCGCCAGTTGGCTGAGCGCGCAACCCTCGCGCCGGAGCTAGGCATGCCCGGCACGCGTGTCCTGCTTACCGACACCCCCATCTACCAGCAGTTGGCCCCCGACAGCCCGTTGATCGCGGCGCTCAACCGGCCCGGCACGATGCCCGAGGGCGTGGAGTGTCACTGTTTCTACGGTGACATCCGGCTGCGGTTGACGGTCTGCCTGAGTCCTGGCGGTTTCACACTGCTGGACGAGACGGTCAGCTTCGGTGACATGGCTGTGCCCGCGGACAGCGGTCGGGAGATCCCCGGCGCGCAATCCACGCCGCACCCCTTCGTCACCGAGTTCAGCCGGAGCCTGACTCTGCGCGTCGCGCCGGCCGAGCCGGAGGCCCGCTCGCTGTGGGCGTCGTTGCCCGAAACATCCCACGGCAAGCTGCTCGCCAACCCGGCCGTGCAGGATGCCGTGTTGGCCTTGTTGAACGATTGAGCCACGACCCGCTGCGCGGTCGGAGCGCCTTGCTGACCCGCTCTCGTCCCTTCGTCGGCCCCGCCGACACCGAGCGGATGCGCGCCATGCTGATCGCCGCGCGCACCGCCATCGGCCCCACCTGCTGGCACGTGGGCGACCTGGTGTGGCGGCTGTTTCTGCACGGCATCCGTCACGATCTGGCCGCGACGCACCGGTTGTGGGAGGACGAGACTGGCGCCCTGCTGGGGTTCGCCGTTTTCTCTCCGCCGCGCACGACAACCGCGGCCTTCGAGCTGCAAGTCCACCCCCAGGCGCGTGGGTGCGGGATCGAGGACGAGATGCTCGATTGGGCCGAGGCGCGCTGGCGGGAGGCTGCGGAGACGGCCGCCTCGTCCCTACGGTTGTCCACCGATGCGGGCGTCTACGAGGATGACACGGCCCAACTCGTCGCGCTGGCGCGGCACGGCTTCACCCGCATTGAGGACGACGGTCTGCTCCTCCAGCGCCATCTCGCTGATCCGCTCCCCGCGCCGGCTTTGCCCGCGGGCTATGCGGTGCGACCAGTCGCAGGCGAGCAGGAGATTCCGCAGCGCGCTGGCGCCCATCGCGAGGCGTTCCACCCCTCGCGCGTGACCGATGAGAGCTATGCTCGCCTGATGCGCACGGCCGGTTATGAGCGCGATCTGGACCTGGTCGCCATTGCGCCCGATGGAGAGTTTGCCGCGTTCTGTATTGGTTGGCTGGATGAAGTCAACAAAGTGGGCGAGTTCGAACCGGTGGGCACGCGCCCGGCCTACCGCCGCCGCGGGCTGGCGCAGGCCGTCTTACTGGAAGGGATGCGCCGGATGCGAGATAGGGGCGCCGAGAGCGCCGTCGTTGGGCCGATAGATGCGATGAATGACGCCGCGCTGGCGCTGTATCGCTCCGTCGCCTTTCGGCCGGTCAGCCGGATCTACGCGTTCGTCAAGCAACCTTGAAGGGAGCAAAGCAACCCATGTTCCGATTCCTACCGGCCATTGTTCGCATTCTCGGTTGGGCGATCCTGACTGTCCTCGGTTGGTTGCTGCTGGCCCGACTGGTCAAGCAGTTCGTCCACATTCCCGCACCGGCGTTCGTGGCGGGCTTCCTCAACAGCCGCTTCCGTCGCAGCCTCCAGCCGCCCGAGCAGGTGGTCGGCTGGATGGACATCCGCGCGGGAATGCAGGTATTGGAGCTTGGCCCTGGCCCGGGCACCTTCACCGTGGAGGCCAGCCGGCGCGTCGGGCCGGCTGGCCGCGTCACCGCTGTGGATATCCAGCCTGAGATGATCGCCAAATTGGAGGCGACCCTCCAGGCGGCGGGCGTGACCAACGTCACCCCGCGGGTCGCCTCGGCCTATGAGCTGCCGCTGCCGGACGAAAGCGCGGATCGGGCGTACATGGTCACCGTCCTGGCCGAGATTCCCGACCGGACACAGGCACTGCGGGAAATCCGCCGCGTGCTCAAGCCCGATGGCTTGCTGGCGGTCGGCGAATTCCTGCCTGACCCCGACTATCCGTTGCGCCGGACCGTGATCGGCTGGTGCAGGCAGACGGGTTTCGAGTTGGTTCGGGAATACGGTTCATTTTGGCACTACGTGTTGGTGTTCAAGAAACGCGCTGGAGTGGGGGCATGAGCGAGGAAGCGATGATCGCTGGCCGGGTGCTGCGCGCCAGCACCACCGGCTTCACCATCGGTTGCCAGCAGGCGATCGCCGAGCAGAGCCGCGCGACGCCGGAGTTCGGCGCGCTGCTGAAGGCGTTCAACGGCGACGGCAGCGTGACCTACGGGCTGATCTACAACGTGGCGGTCGAGGATGACCCGTTCGTCCGCCAATTGGTGGCCGCGGGCGTGGAGGATGAGGTTTACATCGCCGACCAACGCCAACGCCGGCAGGTGCCCGTGGCCGTGGACGTGCTGGTCGTGGGACACGGCCGGCCGAAGGCGGCCGGCAGCTCCATCATGGATATCTACCACCGGTTGCCGCCCCAGCCCCCCGGCACCCTCGATCGCATCTACGGCTGCAACGCCGCCGAGCTGGTGCGCTTCACCGAACGCCATGACTGGCTGCGCACCGTCCTGGTCGCTCCCACCATCCCTGCCGACGCGTTACTCGTCGCCACCCTCCGCGCCGCCGCGTCCGCCCGCCGTGAGCAAGGCGAGACCTATCTGATCGGCGCGGGCCGCGAGTTGGCGAAGCTGCTGGCGATGGACTTGGTGAGGCTGGATGGCATTTTACGACAACTGCGTGACACGTGATGCGTAATGCGTGATCTGCGGCGAGAGGTTGTCGTGCCTCACGCAGTACGCAGCACGCAACACGAAGTACAAAACGGAGAATCCCCATGATCTCACTTAAAAATTACATCGTCCTCATCACCGGCGCCAGCTCCGGCATCGGCGCGGCCAGCGCGCGGGCGTTTGCCGCGGCCGGCGCGGACCTGATCCTGGCCGCGCGGCGCGTCGAGCGCATCGAGGCGGCCGCCAGCCAACTGCGGGCCGAGTTCGGCGTTGAGACGCTGCCCCTGGCGCTCGACGTGACCCAGCCAAACCAGGTCGCCCAGGTCTTGGGCAACCTGCCAGGACGCTGGGCCCCCATTGACATCCTGCTGAACAACGCCGGTCTCTCCCGCGGACTGGACAAGCTGCAAGAAGGTCAACTCCAGGACTGGGAGGAGATGATTGACACCAACGTCAAGGGATTGCTCTACGTCACCCGCGCCATCGTTCCCGGCATGGTCGCCCGCGGCCGGGGGCACGTGATTAACATCGGCTCCATCGCCGGACACGAGATCTACCCCGGCGGCAACGTCTACTGCGCCACCAAGCACGCGGTAGACGTGCTCACGCGCGCCCTGCGGATTGACCTGGTGGGCGCCGGCATCCGGGTCAGCAGCGTAGACCCCGGTATGGTGGAGACCGAGTTCAGCCTCGTGCGCTTCCACGGCGACGCCGAGCGGGCCAAGAAGGTCTACCAGGGCATCCAGCCGCTCACGCCCGAGGACGTCGCCGACGCGATCCTCTGGTGCGCCACCCGACCGCCGCACGTCAACATCCAGGACATGATCATCATGGCGACCGCGCAGGCATCTGCGACTGTAGCGCATAGGAAGTGATGAACGTAGTGCGTGGTGCGTGGTGCGTGTCCTGCAATGCGAATGAACGAATACGCAACACGCAACACGCAACACGCATCACGCAACACGCAACACGCAACACGTCAACGTATGTCGAAGGAGAAAAGCTCACGTGGACCCCAAACTGCAAGACCTCAAAACCCGCCTCCTTGAAGCCAGCGACCTGGATGCAGTCAACCGCGTGCTGAGTTGGGACATGGAGACGTACATGCCCCCCGGCGGCGGGGCAGCCCGCGCGCGGCAATCGGCGACGGTCGCCCAGATCGCACACGAAAAGTTCACCGACCCGGCCATCGGCAAGCTGCTAGACGATCTGCGGCCCTACGAGGAAAGCCTGCCCTACGACGCCGACGACGCGGCGCTGCTCCGCGTGACCCGCCGCGAGTACGAACGCGCGGTGAAGGTGCCGCCTGCGTTCATGGCCCAGCTCTACAGCCACATGAACTCGACCTACCAGATCTGGGCCGAGGCCCGGGCAGCCAACGACTTCGCCAGGGTGCGGCCCTACCTGGAAAAGACCCTCGATCTCAGCCGGCAGTTCGCCGAGTATTACGCACCCTACGACCACATCGCTGACCCATTGATTGACATGGCCGACTATGGGATGAAGGCCGCGACCATTCGCACCCTGTTCGCGGCTCTGCGCGGCCGGCTCGTGCCGATCGTCGAGGCCATCACCGACCGGCCGCAGGCCGATGACGCCTGCCTGCGCCGTCATTTCCCGGAGGCGGGACAATGGGCGTTCGGATTGGACGTGGCCCGACAGATCGGCTACGACTTCGAGCGCGGCCGGCTGGACAAGACGCATCACCCATTCACCACCTGGTTCTCGGTCGGCGACGTGCGCATCACCACCCGCGTGGACGAGCACTACCTAGGAGACGCGCTCTTCAGCACCATCCACGAAGCAGGCCACGCGATGTATGAGCAAGGCATCCGGCCCGACTACGAGGGCACGCCGCTGGGACATGGCACATCCGCAGGAGTGCACGAGAGCCAGTCGCGGTTATGGGAGAACGTTGTCGGCCGTAGCCTCCCGTTCTGGCAACACTTCTACCCCAAGCTCCAGGCGATCTTTCCCGAGCAGCTCGGCGACGTGTCGCTGGAGACGTTCCACCGCGCGGTCAACAAGGTCGAACGCTCGCTCATCCGCACCGACGCGGACGAAGTGACCTATAACCTGCACGTGATGGTGCGTTTCGATTTCGAGTTGCAGATGCTCGAGGGCAAGCTGGCCGTGGCTGATCTGCCCGAGGCGTGGCGAGAACGCTATCGAGCCGACCTGGGCATCCTGCCTCCGGACGACAAGGACGGTTGTATGCAGGACGTGCATTGGTACGGCGGCATCATCGGCGGCGCGTTCCAGGGCTACACCCTCGGCAATATCCTGGGCGCACAGTTCTACGAGACCGCGGTGAAGGCGCGCCCCGCGATTGCGGCTGAGATCGCCCAGGGCCGGTTCGGTGTGTTGCTCGGCTGGCTGCAGGAAAACATCTACCAGCACGGCAGCAAATTCACCGCGCCGGAGTTGGTCGAGCGCGTGACCGGCGGGCCGTTGAGCATCGAACCGTATTTGCGTTATTTGCAGGGGAAGTATGGGGAGTTATATGAGCTGTAGGGACTCGGAGAATTGACGGATCGGAGACCGGTTCTGCTTCTCCGACGAGCTGGCTGGGCGCTCCTCGTGCTCGTGCTCCTGTCCGCTTGCGGCGGAGGAGCACACCCGGCGCCGACAGCCACTCCTCAAAGCACGGGCCTCCCTAGCTCGGGCCGGTCTCCGGCCGTGCCCGCCGCGGTCGACGCGCCGGCCGCCCCAAGCTCGGACCAGTCTCCAACCGTGCCAGCGACGCCAGTGGGCGCACCCACGCCGGAACCGACCCGGCAGCCATCCACCGCGACCGCTACCCCCACCGCCACGCCGACGGCCGTGCCGCCGACGCCGTTGCCCAACGAACGGCTGGCGACGGGACGCTGGCTGCAAGCCATCGGCGACTGCGCAGCGGCCCGGCGGGAGTTCGCCGCGGTGGTGGCGGAGCTGCCCGCCCAGACTGAGGCCCGCTATCGGCTGGCTCAATGCTACCTGCGCGACGACGCCAACGGCGAAGCTGCGGTCGTCCTGATCGCACTGCTGGCGACCGCCCCGGCCGGCGATCCCTACCGCGCCCCCGCATACTTCGCCCTGGGCGAGGCGCTGGTCGCCCTGGGCCGTCCGGCCGACGCCGAGGCCAACTATACTGCGTTCCTGGATCTGGCGCCTGAGCTTTCATCGTTGACCTGGCAGCGCATCGCCGTGGCACGCCGTGGCGCCGGTGATCTCTCCGACCGTGCGGCCGAGGCATACGGGACGGCCTTGCAGACCTCGCCGGATGGACAGAACACGGTGACGATCCGCCGGGCGCTGGCCGACCTGGCGACGGCGCAGGGCGATTGGACCGGTGCGGCGGCGCAATACGATCTACTACGGAACGGCGCGACGACCGGCGCCTGGGCGGCCGAGATGCAATGGCTGGCTGGCTCAGCCCTGGCGCAAGGAGATGACCTGGCCGAGGCGCTCGGCCGCTGGCAGGTCGCGGCGGCCGCCGATCCGACCAGCGCCTACGCCCACAAGGCGGTCGTGGCCCTACTAAATGCCGGCGCGGTCGTGGACGAGTATCTGCGCGGGCAGGTCAACTTCAACCAGGGTAACTACGCCCTGGCGATCGCCGCCTTCGATCGGCTGCGCGGTGTTGATCCGGCCGGCCGGGGTGGCGCGGCCTGGTACTACACGGGGGTGAGCTACCTTCACCTGGGTCAGCCCGACAACGCGCTTGCCGAGCTGGGCAACTTCATCGCGGCCTACGAAGATAGTCCCCTGTGGGTCAAGGCGTGGCTGGCCAAGGCGGAGGCTCAGGCGAAGGCGGGGGACGCAAACGAAGCCATCGCTACCTACCGGCAGCTCGCAACCCTGCGCCCCGCCGCGGCCGAAGCCCCCCAGGCTCTCTGGCGCGCCGCCGAGCTTGAAAAGGCGCAGGCAGGGCCACTGCTGGCAGCCGAGGCTTACCTGGCATTGGGGCGCCGCTATCCAGCCACCAACGAAGGCTGGCGTGGCTATCAGGCGGCCGGACTGGCCTACTTCCGCGCCGGCGACTACACCCGCGCGGCCGAAGTCTGGGCCGAGATGACCGGCGCAGCGGCCGGCGGCGCAGCGGGCACGCCCGCGCTCGCGCCGCAGCTTCCCGCATGGACGCGGCCCCCGGCCTACTACTGGCTCGGTCGGGTGCAAGATGCCGCGGGTGACGGCGAGGCGGCTCGGCGTTCCTGGCAGCTCGCCTGGCAGGCCGGCCCCGACACCTTCTATGGCCTGCGCGCCGCGGACCGACTCTCACCTGATACGCCCACTCCCAAACCATCTACCCCCCAAGCCACCCAATCCCCAAACGCTCCCGCGGAGGAGATGACCGCGCTTGTCGCGTGGCTGCGCAGTTGGGCCGGCGAGGGTTCCTTGGCCTTGCCGCCGGCGCTCCTGGCCGATCCCGACTGGCGCCGCGGGGAGCTGCTGCTGACCCTGGGCTGGCGGACGGCCGGGCTGAGCAATTGGGAGCGGGTGCAGCGCCACTACGCCGCCGACGCGTGGACCTTGACGGCCATGGCGCTCGTCTTCCGCGATGCCGGCGCCAACCAACTGTCCATGCTCTGCGCCGAGGAGCTGGTTGGCCTCTGGGGCGGGCCGATGAGCGAAGCGCCGCCGGAGGTGCAGCGGCTGGACTACCCATTCCCCTACGGCGACCTGATCCGGGCCGAGGCCGCCAAACGGCGCCTCGATCCTCGTCTGTTGGCCGCGGTGATCCGCCAGGAGAGTCGTTTCGAGTGGGCGGCCGCATCCGTCGCCGGCGCGCAAGGGCTGATGCAGCTCATGCCGGGGACGGCGGAGTGGATCGCGGGCATGTTGAGCTGGCCGGGCTTCACGCCGCCGCAGACGTATTGGCCCTACGTCAACGTGGCTTTCGGCGCGTACTACCTGCGCCTGGGGCTGGATCAATTCGATGAAAGCCTGGCGGCCGCGCTCGCGGGGTACAACGGCGGGCCGGGCAACGCGGCTATCTGGCGCCAAGACACGGGAGGCGACGATGACCTGATGGTGGCGCTGATCCCCTACGACGAGACGCGGCTCTACGTGCAGACGATCTGGGCGCAGTATGACGTGTATCAGCGGCTATATCCTGAACCGTGATGCGTGATGCGTGCTACGTGACTGACCGCGAGTCTGACTTGGTACTTCACGCAGCACGAATCACGCAGCACGTAACCGGGTCTAATCGGAGCCTTCCTTTGACCGCGAATTCATCTCAGCAACGTCCCTGGTCCACCACCGATCTGTTGATGCTGGCGGTGGTGATGATCTGGGGCATCAACTTCAGCGTGCTCAAGCTGGCGTTACGCGATTTCTCACCGTTGGCGTTCAACGCGCTGCGCTTCAGCGCGGCATCCCTCATCATCCTGGCAATCATGCGGCTGCGGGGTGAGTCGTTCAGCCTGGCCCGGCGCGATCTGTTGCCGGTTTTTGGCCTGGGACTGCTTGGACACACTTTCTACCAGGTGATCTTCATCAACGGCCTGGCGCGCACCACATCGTCCAACTCATCGCTGCTGATGGCAACTTCGCCCATCTGGGTGGCGGTCTTTGGACATCTGCTAGGGATCGAGCGCAACAACCGCCTCGTCTGGGCCGGCATCCTCTTATCGTTTTCGGGCACGCTGCTCCTGATTTTGGGCGGCAGGCAGGGCCCCAGCCTGATCGGGAGCAAACTGCTGGGCGACGTGCTGATCCTGGTTGCCGCGATGGCCTGGGCGGTTTACACTACCGGCAGCAAGCCGCTGCTGGCGCGCTACTCGCCCCTCAAGTTGACCGCGCTCGGCATGTTGGCGGGAACCGTGCCGCTGGATTTGATCAGCCTGCCCGCGCTGCTGAGCCAGGATTGGACGGCGATCTCCGCCGGCGCATGGGGCGGACTGCTCTACTCCTCGGTGTTTGCCGTGGCGGTGGGCTACGTCTTCTGGTACACCAGCGTGCAGCGCATAGGCAACGCCCGCACGGCGATCTACTCCAACCTGACGCCGGTGGTAGCGGTAATCGTGGCGTGGCTGGTCGTCGGCGACCGGCTGACGCCGCTGCAACTGCTAGGTGCGTTAGTGGTGCTCGGCGGAATCCTTTTGACGCGGCGGGGGCGGATGAGGTGACAAGCAGGATTCTGAAGCTGTTCTACCAACTCCGGGTTCACCGCTTTGGCGCATGGGCGCTGGATCGGTGGGCTGTGACTGCAGTCTGGGGCGGGGCGGCGTTTCTCTTGCTGCGATGGCTCCTGCGTGGGACGCCGGCGATCTCCTGGTGGCACTGGTTCGTCCTGGGGCTGCTGATCGTCGCCGGAGGCGCGCTGCTGGCATTGGCCCGGTGGGCGGCGCGCCGGGCGTATAGCATCTTTGAGCCGCAGGATGACCTGCCTCAGCCGGCCGCTTGCGCGCTCGACCCGGAAGACAAGGTGCTGCACCGCGCGACCGGTCGTTTCGAGGTGGCGGGTAAGCCGCACTTTTGGGCAGAATTGCTGGCCTATTGGCGTACCTTCGCCATCCGCGAGCACGCCGTCCTGGCGATTATCCACCCTTCCCGCTTCCTCCTCCTCGGCAGTGTGTCCGAAAGCGACCTCGGCATGTGGTACATCTTCTTCCGGCCGGAGGACGTCCGCACGATTACCCCCGGTCGGCTGACGTTCGGCGCGACCGTCCGACCGGCCCTGCGCGTCGTATACGCGATCGTCCCGACGGCCTCGATGGGCCGGAAACGACCCTCGCAGCCGATTATTGACACAGTTTATCTGGCGTTCGATGATGAGGCGGTGCGGGGGAAGGTGTGGGGGGATCTGCTCGCACAATAAAAAAAGTACCCCCAGCAGGACTCGAACCTGCGCTTTCGGCTCCGGAGGCCGACGCTCTATCCACTGAGCTATGGGGGCATTTGATGACCGAAAGTATAGCACAACTCGCCGGAAGGGGCAAACGCGGGCGGGTTGGGTGGTTGGCGGTCGTCCGTCGTTCGTCGTTCGTCTATCAAATGGACGGGTCGGAGTTGGGCACTGCCAGTCCTGCCCAACTCCGACCCGGTATAGTCGAATTTTAACGGAATTGGCGATAGACTAAAGTGACTTTGCCTACACTCTCATAAAACCCGTAGCAGCAGCCCCGCAGCAAAGACGATCAGCAGCCCGGCCAGAACGAGCGTGTCGGTCCGACGCATGTGCAGCGCTCGGAAGGTCGTCCGGCGAATCCCCGCTGCGCCCACGGCGCGCGCCTCCAGCGCCCACCCCAGCCGCTCGCTGTTGCGCAGCGCGCTGATGAGCATGGCGATCAACACCGGCCGGTAGGCGTTCAGCTTGCGCCAGAACCCCCCTCCCTCCAGATCTAGCCCGCGCGCCTGTTGGGCGTCGCGCACCTGCTCGAAGAGCCCGGCGAAGATCGGCAGGTAACGCAGCGCCAGGGCCAGCGTCAGCCCCCAGGCGTAGGGCAGCCGCAGCGCCACGAACCCGCGCACCAGGCTGGCCTGATCGGTGGTGAAGAGCCACAGGCTGACGATCAGCGTGAGGGCCAGCAGCCGCATGGCGAGCAGCGCGCCCCGCTGCACGGCTTCGGCCGTGATCGTCAGCGGCCCTAACCGGAACCACACTGCCTCGCCCCCACCCCCGAACAACGCATTCAACACAAACACCATCACCATCAGTGGGGCCATCACCCGCCAGACCCGGCCGATCTGCGCCGCGGGAATCTGCCCGCGCCAGACCAGGAGCGAGCAGAGCACGATCGCGGCGGCCGCACTCCAGATGCTCGGCCACAGGAAGGTAAGAATGGTGGCCTCGATGACGAAGACCAGCTTGACGCGCGGGTCGAGCCGGTGCAGCCAGGTGTCGCGTCGGACGTAGAGGTCGAACTCAGCGCTCATGGTTGCCGCCTCCCTTGACCTCCGGCTGTTGGATCTGCTTGGTCTTGCCGACCTGCCTACCGCTGCTCGGTTTGCGCTTGTCGCGGCTCTTGGGCAGGCGGGCCTGCCAGGCCGCGACGAACTCGGCGAGGGTGAGCGTGCCGGGCGCCATCCCTTCCGCACTGAGCCGTTCGGCCAGGCGCGCCACGGGCGGCAGCGCCAGCCCGGCCTGGGTCAGCACTTCGGGCTGGGCAAAGAGCGCGCGCGGCGTGCCGTCGAACAGCAGGCGACCGTTCAACAAGACGATGGCCCGGTCGGTGTACTCAGCCACCAGGCGCATGTCGTGGGTGATGAGGATGACCGTGCGCCCCAAGATGTTGAAAGCGGTCACCACCTCCATCAGCTCCTGCTTGCTGCGCTCGTCCAGCCCGCCGGTCGGCTCATCGAGGATCAGCACCTGCGGCTGCGATGCGATGATGGCCGCCAGGGCTACCTGACGGCGCTGGCCGAGGCCGAGCAGTGCGGGCGGCAGATGCGCGTGGGGTGTCAGCCGGAAGCGATCGAGCGCCTCGGCCACCCGTTGGGCGACGACGGCCGGCGGCAGCTCCTGGTTGCGCGGCCCGAACGCGATCTCCTCCTGCACGGTTGGCGTGAAAATCTGATGGTCGGGGTTCTGAAATGCGTAGCCCACCTGCCGGGCCAGCTCGGCCACGCGGGTCTTGCGCGTGTCGGATCGCTCGATCAGCACCCGGCCCGCGGTGGGCTTGAGCAGACCGTCCAGGTGTTTGGCCAGGGTCGTCTTACCCGATCCGTTCGGCCCGAGCAGCGCGACAAACTCCCCAGGGGCCAGGGTCAGGCTGACGTCTTGCAAGCCCACCGTGCCGTCGCTGTAGGTGTACGAGACGTTCTCCAGCAAGACCCGGACGCGATCGGCGAAGGGGTTGGGCCGCGGCGCGGGCGGCTCGACCAGAGGCATGTGCGTCTTCTTCATGTGAACTTTGCGCGCTCGACGCCGGAGCTGCTTGTACGCGTCGGCCATGTTCGCAAAGTGGCACTGTTTGCCCGTCCGCTGCGACAGCATGTGACCCAACTCGGCCAACTGCGGCACGCCCAGGCCCCATTCTTGCAGCCGCGGCACGTTGGCAAAGACCTCGGCGGGCGGCCCCTGCAGGGCGATCTCGCCGTCGTGCAGCACGAGGACGCGGTCGGCAAAGCGGGCGACGCGCTCCAACTCCTGGGTTGCCATGAAGATGGTGATCTCGTGCTTGCGGCGCAGCTCGGCCAGGACCCGAAAGACCGCGTTTTTTCCGGCCGGGTCGAGGCTGGCCGTCGGCTCGTCGAGCACCAACACCTGGGGGTACATCGCCAGCATGGCCGCGATCGCCAGGCGTTGCTGCTCACCTCCCGAGAGGAGCAGGGGGGAGCGGTCGCGGTAGTCGGCCAGCCCGACCGCGTTCAGCGCCCACGCCACGCGCTCTTCGATCTCGGCTGCGGGCACGCCCAGGTTCTCTGGGCCGAATGCGACCTCGTCCTCCACGCGCATTTGGGTGAGCTGGCTTTCTGGGTCTTGAAAGACCATGCCGACGGTGCGCGCCAGATCGGCGATAGCGCGCGACTTGGTGTTTTGTTCCAGGATGGTCACGTCGCCGCGAAAGACGCCGCCCGTGGCGTGGGGGACCAGCCCGTTCAGCGTCATGCAGAGCGTGGTCTTCCCCGCGCCGACGCGGCCGAGCAGGGCCACGAACTCACCGCGTGCAATTTCGAGGTTGACCCCCCGCAGCACAGGCGCGGGGTCATCCCCCTCGCGCAGCGGCGGGTAGGCGTAGAAGAGGTTTTGGATGAGGATGTCTGGGGGCACAGGCGTATTTCGTGTTGCGTGTTGCGTGTTGCGTGTTGCGTGTTGCGTGTTGCGTGCTGCGTGCTGCGTGCTACGTGAAGATCGGGTATCGCTTGCTGCAAATCACGTAGCACGCTTCACGCATCACGTCACTCAGTCCACGTGCGGCGGCGGCCGATCTGGTCAACGGGCGGGTAGGCGCGGCGGACGGCCAGCACCAGCGGGATGCCGACGATGACGCCGAGCAAGCCCTGGCTGAGATTGACCGGGACTTCGACCAGGGCTGCGGGCCAGCCTTTCAATACTCCCTCTGCAAGAAAGTAGATCAGCACCATCGCCAGGGCTCCGGGTACCCAGGCCAGGATCATGCCGGGCACCGAGCGGCGTCCCCGCCCCAGGAGGCCGATCAGAAGCCCCTCGACCCCATGGGCCACCAGCGTGATCGGGGCAAAGAAGGCGTACCCTCCGAACAGGTCGGCCAGTGCCGCGCCCACGCCGCCTGCCACCAGTCCCACCCATGGCCCGAAAACGAGCGATATGAACGTAATCGGCACGTCCGACAGGTTAAAATAGCCCTGCGTCGCCGGTACCGGCACGCGCACCGTCCAGCCGGTGAGAATAGTGGTCAGCGCGATCAGCAGCGCCACGAGGGCGATCATAGCGGGTGAAATGCGACGGTTCATAAATGACCTCCTGCGTGTAAGTGTACTTCGATCTCGGTCAATACCCTCATGAGATCGGGCGGTTTTGCCACGCCCGCGACAGTGCCATCGGGCTGATGAACGTGATGGGGAGCGTAGGGCAAGTTACGATAATGATTGACGTTATCCCAACGCCGCAAGAGCGAACCATCGGCGTCTTGCCAATGATAGGAGTAGTTCAGTCGGACAATCTGCCTGCGCGCATCGAAAACCACATACTCGAAGAACTCGAGCAGCCCATGATCCTGCAAACGGGCGCGAATACGCAGCTTGCCGTCGGTCGGGGTGACTTCGTGTTGTTCTACGACATAGGCGGACACGGCAGGGCTTGCGAGAATAGCCCGTTCAAGGCTATCGAGATAAGCCGTGATACTCCTTGTCACCGTGCGACTCCCTCGCCCAAGGTACCAATCGCATGCTGCAAATTGGCGATCATGCTAAGCGTGGCCGACCATTCGATGAGATCTATGTCGTCGCCCAGTTCACCGCGCTCAAAGCGAGGATGGAATTCATCGGAAGTCCAGCCATATCGCGCTTCGAAATCGGTCGTTTGTGACTTGAGGCGTGCCAACTGCTGGCGAAGTTTTTGACGTTCCCTGTCCAGCAGTTTATCTATCGTAGACTCTACCACCCAGTCTACCCGCCCGTTGGTCGTTTGGACGTACTGCTCCAACTGCCGCACTTTTTCTAATACTGCTGCCATCTCACACCTCCTCACAAGACTCGAAAACCCGCATCCACCGATAGCCTGGTGCGCTCAAAGTCAAGCCATTATACCCCAAGTATGACATTGAGGGGAAACTGCGTTGACAGTCCTTTGCCGTTAGGCTATACTTTCGTGGTGCGTGATGCGTGATGCGTGATGCGTGGTGCGTGATGCGTGAGGGATACCGAGACGCAAAACGAAAAACGAAAACACCTTGAGGTTCCATGCCTGCGTCCAATGAATTGCTTCCTGCCGGTAAACTGCCGCTGCCATTGCTCGAAAAGCTCTTGCAGCGCTTCGCCCCATCCGATCCGCGCATCATCGTCGGGCCGCGAGCGGGGGAAGATGCGGCAGTGTTCGATTTCGGGGATCGCTACCTGGTCGCCAAGACCGACCCGATCACCTTTGCGACGAGCGAGATCGGCTGGTACGCGGTCAACGTCAACGCCAACGACGTGGCGGTGATGGGCGCAACCCCGCGCTGGTTTCTGGCGACGGTGCTGCTGCCGGCCGGTCAGGCCACGGCCGCACTGGCCGAGCGCATCTTCGCCCAGATCGCGGAGGCGTGTGCGGCGTTGGGAGTCAGCCTGGCGGGCGGCCACACGGAGATCACCGTGGGCCTCGACCGGCCGATCATCTCCGGGACGATGCTGGGCGAGGTGACGCCGGAGCGACTCATCACCAAGACCGGGTCGCGGCCTGGGGATGCGGTGCTGCTGGTCAAGGGCGTGCCCATCGAGGGGACGGCGCTCATCGCGCTGGAGCGGGCCGAGACGCTGCGGGCGGCCGGCTACGGGGCCGAGTTCATCGCCCGCGCCCAACACTTTCTCCACGATCCGGGCATCAGCGTGGTCGCGCCGGCCCGGCTGGCCGCAGCGACAACCGAAGTACACGCGATGCACGATCCGACCGAGGGGGGTGTGGCAACGGGGCTGCTGGAGATTGGCCGGGCGGCCGGCGTGGGGCTGGAGGTGGATCTGGACGCCATCCCGATCCTGCCCGAAAGCGCGGCGCTCTGCGCGGAATTCGGGTTGGACCCCCTCGGTACCATCGCGTCGGGGGCGGTGCTGTTGACCGCACCCCAACATGCCGTGGCGCGGCTGATCGAAACGCTCGGCGCGGCCGGCTACCCCACAGCCGCCATTGGCCGGATCACGCCGCCGGGGGCCGGTCTGGTGGCCCGCCGCAATGGGAAAGCGGTTCCGTGGCCGACCTTTGCGACGGACGAGATTACGAAGATTTTTGCTCCTCGCCCTTGATTCCGGCGCGTTCCAACAATAGCTTCAGCGCATGCTCTCCCAGCAAGACCATCAGCGCGGGCCAGGCCAGGGGCACCAGGATTGCCAGGACGACACAGAGCGCGGTCAGTGCCAGGGCCAGAATCAGCAACAGGATCGAGAAGATGGGATTGGCGAACGCGATCACCGCGGTCGTGCGCAGCGCGGCCCAAATCCTCGGCTCCTTGAGCGCGATCAGCATGGGAAACAGGTAGAGTTGGGCGCTGAGCCAGAAGACGATCAGGTAGAGCCAGAGGAAGCTCAGCGCCTGCAGAAATGAGCTGGTGAGCCGGGCATAGAAGAGCAAGTTCAGGCACAGCAGCGCGAGAATGACCATACTGATCGCGTTCAGGGCGAGCGCCTTGCGCCAGTAGAGGCGGAACCCTTCCCAGAAGAAGCTGCGATCTACGCGTTCTTCGCGCGCGACGCGACGCGCCACGTGTGTCAGGGCGGCGGTGGCCGGGCCGGCCGGAATCGCGAGCAGCGGCGCCAGCCACCACGGCCCCCCGACCATCGCCAGCGGCCAGCCAAGCACGAGCGCGGCCGCCACGAAGATGCCCCCTGTGAGCCACCATAGGAGGCTCATGCCGATCAGGAAGAAAAGCTCATTGTAGAAGCTGACGATCGCCCGCCAGGCGACGACGAAAGCGCGCACGGGAACCTCCGTGACTAAGGATAAAAACGCGATACCGAAAAACTCGCTACCCGTCGCCTGTCATTCTGAGCGGGTTTACCCCTGAATTCTCGTTACGGCGTGACGCCAGCGAAGAATCTCCTTGCAGTGACGAGACCCTTCGCTAGATTCTCGCCGCAGCGCACCTCACGGGGCTGACCCGCTCAGGGTGACAATAGCAAGTTTTGCGCTATATGCGCAAAAACGTTACCACCAACCCGCCCGGCAACCGGACTTACGCGAACATCGCCTGAAACTCGGCTGCATCCACCGTTTCCTGCTCGATCAGCCGATGGGCCAGTTCGTCCAGCTTGGCCCGGTAGGTGCGAATGATGTCCGTCGCCCGGCTGTAGGCTTCGTCCACCAGGCGGCGCACTTCTTTGTCAATGGACTCGGCGATTTCCTCGCTGTAATTCCGCTGCTCACCGATCTCGCGGCCCAGGAACACCAGTTCTTCTTTCTCACCGAAGGTCTGCGGGCCGAGCACGTCGCTCATGCCGTACTGCGTCACCATCCGGCGGGCCAACGACGACACGCGCTCCAGGTCGTTGCTGGCGCCCGTGGTGATGTCGCCGAAGACCTCTTCCTCGGCCACGCGACCGCCGAGCAGTCCCGCCAGCTCGTCACGGAACTTGTTGCGGCCGTACAGCACGTGGTCTTCCTCCGGCAGCGGCATGGTGTAGCCGAGCGCCATGCCCCGGCTGACGATGCTGATCTTGTGGACGGGGTCCGCGTTGGGCAGCAGCTTCATCACCAGCGCGTGGCCGGCCTCGTGATATGCGACGACCTGCTTTTCTTGATCCGTGATCAACCGGCTGCGCCGCTCCGGCCCTGCGATCACGCGTTCGACCGCCTCCGCGAACTCCGGCATCCCGATAGTCTTCTTACTGCGCCGCGCTGCCAGGATCGCCGCCTCGTTTACCAGGTTCTCGATGTCCGCGCCCACGAAACCGGGCGTGCTCTTGGCGATTGTCTCCAGGCTGATGCTCGGCTCGAGCGGTTTCCCCTTGACGTGCACCTTCAGGATCGCCTCGCGGCCCTTGACGTCCGGCCGATCCATCACCACCTGCCGGTCGAAGCGGCCGGGGCGCAAGAGCGCGGGATCGAGTACGTCGGGCCGATTGGTCGCCGCAATCAGGATCACGTTCGTATCGGTGTCGAAGCCGTCCATCTCCACGAGGATCTGGTTGAGGGTCTGCTCCCGTTCGTCGTGGCTGCCGCCCAGCCCCGCGCCGCGCTGCCGACCCACCGCATCAATCTCGTCAATGAAGATGATGCAGGGTGAATTGCGCTTGGCCTGCTCGAAGAGATCGCGCACGCGGCTGGCGCCCACGCCCACGAACATCTCCACGAACTCGGAGCCGGAGATGGAGAAGAAGGGCACACCCGCCTCGCCGGAGATGGCCTTCGCCATCAGAGTTTTGCCGGTGCCGGGCGAGCCGACCAGCAGCACGCCCTTGGGGATGCGTGCGCCGAGGGACGCGAACTTCTGCGGCTCCTTGAGAAACTCGACGACCTCCTGGAGCTCCTGCTTCGATTCCTCCGCGCCGGCCACGTCGGCAAAGGTAACGGTGGGCTTGTCGCCGGTAAAGACCCGCGCCTTGCTCTTGCCGAACATGAACGCCTGGTTGCCCGCGCCCTGCGCCTGGCGCATCAGGAAGATGAAGAAAACTGCCAGCAGAAGCACCGGCCCCACCGAGAGGATGATCGGCATCAGGGTCGTCAGCAGGCTCGGCGACTTGATGTTGATCTGGATTTGGTTAGCGCCGTTGCCGAACGCGCTTTCGGGTACGCCCAGGTTGCGCAGCGTCTCCACCACGCTGCCCAGGTCTTCCTTGCGCGATTGCACCTTGCGGCCGTCTGTCAGATCTACGCTCAACTCCTGGCCGTTGACCGTGATGCGCTTGACCTGGCCCTCGCGCGCGTACTGGGCTACCTGGCTGATCTCGATCGTGGGCGTGGTCTCGTTGTTGTTGCGCGAGAGCGTCGTCACTACGAAGAACGCCAGGGCTGTCAGCAGGCCGATGTAGAGCAGGCTGTTGCGCATGGCGCGCATGTTGTCGTTGTTATTGTTGTTTTTGTTGCTCTTGTTGCTCATTATAGCGAGACTGCCTCCAAGTTGACGAACGACGAAGGCCGTCTGCGTCTGCGGTCGGCCGTCTGCGGACAGTGTATCACAAGCGCCGGGGAGCGTCAAAGCGATTGCCTTACAATTCGCCCATTCCTGCCAGGAATGCTATAATCGGCCCACTCTCGATAAACCGGAGGCAATGTGCAAGCGATCGAGCATCAAATTGTCGAATTTCTAACTCACCTGCTGCAAACCATCGGCTGGCCGGGTGTGATCGGCATTATGACCCTGGAAAGCGCCAACATCCCCATCCCCAGCGAGGTGACTATGCCGCTCGCCGGCTGGATGCTGGTGCAGGCGCGCGGGTTGACCGTGTGGGACGCGCTGTGGCAAGGCGGCCTGTTCGGGGCCATCGGCTGCACGCTTGGCTCGGTGCTGAACTATGCGCTGGGCGCGTGGGGCGGCCGGCCACTGCTGCGGCGCTACGGCAAGTGGATTATGGTACACGAGGAAGACCTGGAGCGGGCCGACAAGTGGTTTGGCCGCTGGGGCGATTGGGCCGCGTTCATCTCCCGCCTGCTGCCTATCGTGCGCACCTTCATCTCAGTCCCTGCGGGCGTGACGAAGATGAACTTCGGCCGCTTCGCAGCGCTGAGCTTCGTCGGCTCGTTCATCTGGTGCAGCCTGCTGGCCCTGGGTGGGTTTTTCCTGGGGAGCAACTGGGAAATGCTCCGCAACGCCATGCGGCCGTTCGACATCCCGATTGCGATTGCCATCGTCGCGGCGGTGGGGTACTATATCTACCGGCACGTGCAAAAGGGGAAGAAACGCGAATAGCGAATAGCGAATAGCAGATGGCGAATAGCGAATGGCGAATGGCAGTTGACCATCTGCTATCAGCCATCTGCTATCTGCCATTTGCCATCCGCCATCAGCCTTCAATGGCGATCATCACGCTCTCGAACGGAATCTTTTTACCGCTGGCGGCCAACGCGCGCTCGGCCACGAAGTAGAGTCCCCGGCAGCACGGCACTTCCATGTAGACCACTTTCAGGCTGCGGACGTCTGATTGGGTCAGGATCTCCGTCACCTTGTCCACGTAGGCGCGGGCGTCGTCCAGCTTGGGGCAGCCGACCGCGACCGCGTTGCCCTTGATAATATCCTGGTGGAAGTTGGGATACGCAAAGGGCACGCAATCGGCCACCAGAACCAGGTCGGCGCCCTGGAAATAGGGCGCGGCCGGCGGGACCAGGTGCAGTTGCACGGGCCACTGGCGCAACTCCGAGCGCATCCGCGGCAGCTCTGGCTCCGTGACTTCTTCCAGCGGCTCCCAGGCGCGCATCTGCACCGAGGGACAGGCGGGCAGGGCGGCCGGGCGCGCTGCCCGCAACGATTCGACCGGAATCACCGCCGGCATGGCGGCCATGCCATGGGCGCGCAGATGGGCCCTGTGCTTGTCCACCAACTCCGGCGCGGTCTGCTGCAGGTGGGCGACCACGCCGGCCCCATCGTAGGCCTCGGCTTCAACTTCGATCACCTGCAGCGCGCCGATGGGGCAATGGCCCAGGCACGCGCCCAGCCCATCGCAGAAGCTCTCGCGCACGAGCCGCGCTTTGCCGTCCACCAGGGCCAGCGCGCTCTCCGGACAGCCGGTCATGCACTGGCCGCACCCGTCGCACTTATCTTCGTCTATTTGGATCATCTGACGTTTCAGTTTGGTCATCGTTCACGCCTTTCAATAGAGACTGGAGCATGACGCCGGCCATTCGGGCCGGTGATTGAAATCACCGTTTGATACGAAAAGTGCGTTGAAACGCACTGCGCCCCGGGGTGTCAACCCGTTTCAACGGGTTTGGGCTGTGTCATGCTACGGTTTCAACCGTAGGCGGCGCGGGCAAAGCGCGGGACGCCTGTGGCTTCAGCTTGAGGTAGGTCTCCGTCCCCACGCACTGCTCGGCGTATTTGCACCACTGGATGCACGATTGGAGTTTATTGTACACCACGAAGCCGCACTTTTCGCACCTGGCCTTAAGATCAATCGAGAACAGCTCCACGTCCGAGCCGCACTCGGGGCAGAGCTTGATCTCCAGCGTGATGTTGTTGCGCAGGCCGGAAGAGCCGGGACAGTAATGGTTCAACATAGGAAGAAATCTCCTGAAAGGACGTAACCCGAAAAACGAAAAACGCAAATCGGCAAATCGCAAACCGCAAATTGTAGATCGCAAAAGCTCCTCGCCGGCCAATACCCGTCAACCACCAGCTTTCCGTGCTACGATCACCAGATCCCCCGACCGATCCGCATCGAACGACTCGAACGGCAGCGCCATGCGGCTGTAGGTCTGCGGCTTCTCGAAACCCGCCTCGGCCAGGGCCGCGGCCAGATCGGCCAGGAAGAGCGGGCGTTGCGGCGTGGTATGTACCTGCACGCCCCACCCCGCCTGCTGTGGCCGGTCTCCTGACCGAGCCACTTCTTCGTTAGCCTTACGGAACAGCGCGACGTGGAACGCGATGCGCCGGGCGTCGGCATCGTAGTCCGCGAACCGCCAGACCAACACCTCATGGCCCTCGTGTACGCCCCCCTGCGCGGCGAAGAAGCGCGGCTGCGTCTGCCAGCGCAGGTCGTAGTTGAGGTTCTGGGTGACGAAGAGGCCGCCCGGTCGCAGCACGGCCGCCATCCCCCGCAGCGCGACCACCAGGTCGGCTTGAGTGAGCAGGTGAGGCAGGGAATTGCCCAGGCAGAGGACGGCGTCGAAGGTCTCACGACGGAACTCAGAGGAACTCGAAGGAACTTTGGGGGACAGGTGCGCCATATCCGCTGCCACGAACGGCACATCCTGCCCGGCCGCGGTCGCCTTCTCTTGCGCCAGCGCGATCATGCCCAGGCTGACGTCCGCGCCGGCGACTTGGTAGCCCTGCCGCGCCAGCCAGAGCGCGTGCCCGCCGCTGCCGCACGCCGCATCGAGCACCGTGGCCGCGCCGGCCGCGTCAAGGAGCTGCTGCAGGAACGGCCCCTCGGCCGCCAGCCGCGCGTCCCAGTCAGTCATCACGTCGAACAAGGGTGCCAGCGCGTCGTAGAACGTCTCCGCAGCCTCTTCTAGACCCACCATGCTCACCACCAGTCTACCAGTTTCCCAGCCTACCGCCCCACTTCCCGCCCCAACGCCTCGGCCAGCGCCAAATACTTCTCGTGGACGCCCTCGCCCGTCTCCTCGTGCTCCACGTGCTCAAAGCCTTCGAA
>JAPLHB010000100.1 GCA_026389845.1 Chloroflexota bacterium | reverse complement strand
GCAAGCCGACGGGCATGTGGCGCTCTTAGCCGCCTGAGCCGACCGGAAAAAGGAATCCGTGCGCCAATTTCTGAACACCATCCCCCCGCACTTGCGGGCCACGCTGCACACGGTCTGCACCGATATGTGGGACGGCTATGTCAATGCGGTGCAAGAGTTCGCCACCGCGCATGCTGACGTGACGCTGGCGGTGGTCATTGATCGGTTTCACGTCGCCAAGCACTACCGCGATGGGGTGGATCAACTGCGCAAACGCGAATGTCGGCGCCTCAAGGAGGAATTGCCTGGGGCCGAGTATGCCGAACTCAAGGATGTGCTGTGGCCGCTCCGGAAAAACCATTGGGACTTGACGCCGGAGGAACGCCTGCGCCTGTTTACCTATGCCCCCACCCTGAAGGTGGCCTATACCCTGCGGGAGGAACTGACCGCCATCTTTGAGCTCCCCTTGACCCAGGCGCAAGCGAAGAAACGCCTGCTCAAATGGTGCGCCAAAGTCCGGCACAGCGCATTAACCTGTTTTGACCCCTTTCTGAAAACGTTAACCAATTGGCTGGATGAGATTGTCAACTACTTCGCGGAGCGGCGCAGCAGCGGTTTCGTGGAGGGCCTCAACAACAAGATTAAGACCCTCAAGCGGCGCTGTTATGGCATCAGTCGCGTCACCACGCTCTTCCAACGTTTGTATCTTGACCTGGAGGGTTATCGCCGGTTTGCGTAAGCGAAGCAGCCCTATATGTGGCCCTTTCCCGTAAAATCCCAAAGAGCCCCAATTTCGGCATGCAGTTTATGTCCAGGCTTGATCTCGAAGCTTTCGATGAGACCCCCTTCGCCCATGTCTTCGAGCGGACAGCCGCGGACGGCTACGCGCTCACCACGCTGGCGGCCGAGCGCGCGATCCAACCGGACGCGGATCAGCGGCTCTACACGATGTACTATCCCGTGGGCCTCGACGTGCCGCTGCCGGGCGGCGCCCGCATAGACCAGACCTACGAGATGTGGCGGAAAGCCATGTTGGAGAATCCCAACAGCGACCCGGCCGCGATCTTCATTGCCAAGCGAGGCGACGAGTACGTGGGTCTGACATCGCTGGAGTTGCTCAAGGACGGGCCGGCGATCACCAGCATGACCGGCGTGTCGGCCGTGCATCGCGGTCACGGCCTGGCGCTGGCGCTCAAGTTGCTTTCGTTCCGCTATCTGAAAGAGCACGGCTATCGGGAAACCCGCGCCCAAAACGACACCACCAACCCGCCGATCCTGCGCCTGAACGAAAAGCTGGGCTATCAGCGACTGCCGGGACGGCTGGAGTGGGAGAAGCCGCTTGCGTGACCGTTGACGGCCGGCCGTAGACTACACCCTGTGGGCATCACGGCCACTCGCCGAGCAGCGCGGCAAGCAACGCCGTGCGCTCCGCCAGGCTGGCGATGACAAGGTGCTCGTGCTCGGCATGTGCGCCGTCGCCCAGCGGTCCCAGGCCGTCGAGCACCGGCACGCCCAGCGCGGCCACGAAGTTCGCGTCGGAGGCGCCGCCGGTGCTGCCTTCGGTCAGATCTAGGCCCAATCGCGCGCCGATTTCCTGGGCGCGGCCGAACGTCGCCATCATCGTCGCATCACGCACCATCGGCGGCCGATTGATGGTCAGCGTTGCCTTCACGGAGGCGCCCTCCAGCACCGGCTGCAGCGATTCGGCCCAGCGCGCCAGCCGCTCCGCCTCGGCGGGGACGGCTACGCGCACGTCGGCCTCGGCGCGGGCCGCGTCGGGAACGACGTTGGTGCGCGTGCCGCCGCTCACCCGTCCTACGCTGACCGTGGTGCCGGCCGCGTAGTCGGTCAGCCGTTGCGCGGCCAGGATGTGGTGCGCCAGCTCCTCGATGGCATTGCGCCCCAAGGCATGATCCACGCCGGCATGAGCCGATCGGCCGCGTGCGACGAGCTCGATCTCGCCGGTGCCCTTGCGCGCCGTTTTGAGCGCGCCGGTGGCAGTGGCCGGCTCCAGAACCAGCACCAATGTGGCGTCGCGGGCCAATTGCTCGATCAGCGCGCGCGAGCCGTGGCTGCCGGTCTCTTCGTCCGACGTGCAGAGCACCGTTACCGGCCGCGCGGGCCACCCGCCGCGTTCCCGCAGCATCCGTAACGCGGTCAGCGCCAGGGCGATACCGGCCTTCATGTCGTAGACGCCGGGCCCGTAGAGCCGGCCGTCTTCCACTCGCACCGGCCGCCGCGCCAGCGTGCCGACCTCCCAGACGGTGTCCATGTGGCACAGGAGCAGGATGCCGCCCGACCCCGCGCCCCACCGGCCCACGACGTTGTTCCCCGCGGTCATCTGTTTATCCACCGCTACGGCCGCACCCAGCCGGCGCAACTCCTCGGCCACGACCGCACCGACGCGATCCACCGCGGCCTTGTCGGTGGAGGGCGATTCGATCTCAGCCAGGCGACGGATCAGGCCAACGATGGCCGGAGTCTGTTGAACGAAGTCTTCGATGGGTAGCATGATTCCTCCAACCTCCAACCTCTAACCTCTAGCTTTTCCTCCAGCAGTGCCTTCACTCCCGGCCACTCGCTGTCAACGATGCTGTAGATCACCGACGCGCGAATCGTGCCATCGGGGAGGATCATGTGATTGCGGAGGACGCCTTCCTTCACCGCGCCGATGCGCTCGATGGCGCGTTGCGAGCGTTCGTTGCGCAGGTCGGTCTTGATCGTCACGCGGATGCAGCCGAGGGTCTCGAAGGCGTGGCGCAGGAGCAGATATTTGCTTTCGGTGTTGGCCGCGGTTCGTTGGTAGGCCGCCGCGAACCACGTTCCGCCGATCTCCAGACCGCGGTTCTCCGGCTCGATGTGGAGGTAGCGCGTCATGCCGATGACGTGGCCGGTCTCCTGGTGGAATACGGTGAAGGGCAGATCCGTGCCGGCTGCCTGGCCGGCCAACAGGCTGCGCACCAGGTCGGCCATTTGCGCCTCGGTGCGGATGACACCGTAGCGCATGTAGCGCCAGATGCCCTCGTCGGCGCCGGCGATGGTCAGCCCGGGCACGTGGGCCTCGGCCAACGGCTCCAGCCGCACCACGCGGCCGGTCAGGGTGAGGGGATGGACGTCCAATGCCATGATGCTACCATCTGTTGCAACCAACGATTGCCATTTTCGCAAATCACGAGAACGTCTTAGCGGCGAAAAGTTGCTTGCCGCAACGTGACCCGCTCCAGCGCATCCATCCGCACGTCCACGCCCAGGCCCGGCCCGGTGGGCACGGAAAGGGTGCTGTCAGGGTTGAGGACAAAGGGCGTCTCGATGATGTCCTCGTGGTAGTAGCGCGCCGATGCGGAGATGTCACCTGGCAGGGTGAAACCGGGCAGCGACGCCACCGCCACGTTCGCCGCCCGGCCGATGCCGGTTTCCAACATGCCGCCCATCCACACCGGCACGCCCCGCGCCCGGCAGTAGTCGTGGATGGCGCTGGCCTCGCTGATGCCGCTCACCCGGCCAGGCTTGATGTTGATGACCCGGCACGCGCCCAGCTCCAGCGCCCAGCGCGCATGGGTGGCCGAAAGGATGCTCTCGTCCAGGCAGACCGCGGTGCGAAGCTGCGGCTGGAGTTTGGCGTGATCAATGATGTCGTCGGAGCCGAGCGGCTGCTCGATGAGGAGCAGATCGAACTCGTCCAGCGCCTTCAGATGGTCGGCGTCTTCGAGGCGGTAGACCGAGTTGCCGTCCACCTGCAACAGCAGGTCGGGGTGCGCTTGGCGGATGGCCGCCACGTCGCCCACGTCGCGGCCGGGTTTGATCTTCAGCTTGATCCGTCGGTAGCCCTGGGCCAGGTAGCCGTCTACCACCGCCAGCAGCTTTTCGGTCGTCGGTTGGATGCCCACCGACACGCCGACCTTCACCCGATCACCGCTGCCGCGGATTAGCTTCTGGAGCGAGACGCCGGCCTGCCTGGCGAACAGGTCCCAAAGCGCCATCTCCAGGCCGGCCTTCGCCATCGGATGCCCATTGATGTCGGCCACCACGGCGCGGTACGCGGGGACGTCCGCCAGATCGGCCGTGAGGACGGCGGGGATGATGAAATCCTCCAGAACGTGCCAGTTTGTCTTGGTCGTCTCGTAGGAATAGGCGCAGTTCTGGTTGGCGCCGCACTCACCCCAGGCCGTGATCCCGCCGGCCTTCACGCAGACGATGACACACTCGCGGTCCAACTCGGTCCAGCGCGAGGTCTGGAACGGCGAGACATAGGGCATTTTGATGTGGCGTAGGGTGATTGCTTCGATGCGCATGGCTACCTCCCGATCACGGTAGGGGCGGGCCTTGCGCCTGCCCGCAAGCACGGGCGACCGCAAGGGTCGCCCCTACTTGATCAACGCCTTGAGGATGTCGTCCAACCCGATCGCGTCCGGCTCGCTCTTGCGCTTGCGGCTGGTCGAACCGGAACTGCCGGAGGATCGCGGCTTGGAGCTGCTGCCGGAAGGCTTGCGCGTGCTACTGGACTTGGGCGTCTTGGGTTTCTTGGCGGTGGTGGATTCCGACGTCTTGGGTTTCTTGGCGGTGGTGGATTCCACTGGCTTCGAGGATGATTTGCGCGGCTTGGCTGGCTTGGCCGGCGTTTCGGCATTTGCAGCCGGCTGCTTGTGGACGCTGCTGCTCGCCGGCGCCTGTGGGCTGGCCCGGCCGAGCGCAGGGAGCTGGCTCAAGATGCTCGGCAATAATTTCTCAACAAGGGCTGGCGGCAGGCCCAGGGCCTCGACCGCGCGTTTCAGCACGTCGGGGATGGGGCTGGCGGCCGCGCCTGCTGCCGGAGTCTTCGCCAACGCACTGAGCAACTCAGGAGACAACCCCTCTGTCTCGCTGTTCTGCCCGCCGCCGAGTTGGCCCAGCAAGGCCTGAAGCGGCGCGCTGCCGCCGCCACCGCCCAATAGGCCGGACAGCATCTCTGCCAGGCCAGACGCGTCTTCCTGCTCCGCACCGATCTGTCCGCGGGTGGGTTGGGAATCTTCTTTGGAAGTCATCGAGTCATCTCCTTTCGCGTGAGGTGAGCCATATCTTAACGCAGATTCGCCAGAGCGACAAAAGGCGGGCAGTAGTTGGTGATGAAGTGCCGATGGTGATTTGACAACCCTTCCGAATTCATGTACCATACGGCAAGATTTACAAGATATCTATCGAAGCAAAGGCAGATATGTCGGTCAACAAATCGCAACGGGTGCCGTTTTACGGTCTGTGGGGGATGCCGCACAGCACCGACGCGTCTGCGCGCGGCTCCGCTACGGCAGGAGGCGAGGGATAGGCCCATTCTATCCACGCCACGTCTGCTATGAGCGGGCCGCCCCAAAGGCGGCTTTTTATTTGTCCGAAATCGAGGGAGAGTAGTTCAGCGGCCAGAATCGCCGTCTCCAAAACGGCCGACCCGGGTTCGAGTCCCGGCTCTCCTGCTCCGAAAAAGCAGCGGAAGCGGCTCCCATGCCGCCGGTTGTGGGCGTGGGAGCCCGGCCTGTTGCGTTTATGCGTTTAGGATGGGTTTTGTGTGGGGTGTTGGTGTAGCGGCCCAACATAGCGGCCTGTCAAGCCGCAGATCGCGAGTTCAAATCTCGTACACCCCGCCTGGCAGAAGCGTGCGTGACAGTGGGCCAACGCCCCGGTTGCGAAGCCGCTCTGCGGAACCAACCGCGCCGGTCTGATAGCCGGCTTGACGTCGCTTCTGCCAAATCCACAATCCGCAATCGGCAATCTACAATCCGTTATGCCGAGGTAGCTCAGCCGGTAGAGCGCGTGACTGAAACTCACGAGGTCCCTGGTTCAAGTCCAGGCGTCGGCACAGACGATTCCAGATCGAAGATTGCAGAACGCAGAATAAGCCTGCATCGCGGGGGCCAATCTGCAATCTGCAATCCGCAATCTACAATCTGTGAAAGGAGGATGATCGCGTGGACACTGTCTTATTGTTGAACGTCACCTATGAACCGTTGGCCGTTCTATCGTTGCCGCGCGCGGTCAAACTCCTGCTCAGGGGACGCGTCGAGCCGGTGGCCGAGGAGCGGATCCTGGTGCACGGTTCCGCGCGCTCGTTGGCTGTGCCGCAGGTGTTGCGCCTGAAGGTCTACGCGCACGTGCCGCATCGCAAGACGCCGACCTGGACCCGTCACGGCCTGCTCGAACGCGATGGTTACGCCTGCGCCTACTGCGGCAAACGCTACGCCGGCCGCGAGCTGACTGTGGATCACGTCGTCCCGCTCTCGCAGGGCGGACGTTCGACCTGGGGCAACACGGTGACGGCCTGCAACCGTTGCAACCAACGCAAGGCCGACCGCACGCCGCACGAGGCCGGCATGAAGCTGCTGATCGAGCCGAAAACCCCGCGCACCAACTACCTGGTCGCCAGCGGCGACGTGCCGGCCGCGTGGAAGGTATGGATCGAACTGTAACGAACCTGTGCTGTCATGCTGAGCGGGTCAACGAATGCAAGTTCGCGACGGCAAGACCCCAGCGAAGCATCCGTTCGTTTCACTCAGGACAAGTTCTCACGCGGCATCGAGGCTCTTCGCTGATGTCACGCCGCAACGCACTGTCCGTCGTCAACCCGCTCAGAGTGACCGTGTAGGCGAAAAGGAGTTCTGCTTGATCTACGACGATGAAATCTACGGCCCGGCTGAGATCGTCGAGCCGGTGCTGCTCGATCTCATGGCTTCGGCGGCGATGGGCCGCCTGAAGGGTGTCTACCAGGGGGGCATCACCGCCCTCCTGGGCATCGCCCCCGACTTCAACCGCTTCGACCACTCCGTGGGCGTCTGCCTCCTGCTCCGACGCTTCGGCGCGCCGCTGGAGGAGCAGATCGCGGGCCTGCTCCACGACGTCTCGCACACCGCCTTCTCGCACGTGGTGGACTTTCTCTACAACAACAGCGATCAGGACTACCACGAACGCCTGTACGAGGCCACTATCGCCGGGTCGGACGTCCCGGCCATCCTAGCGCGCCACGGGTACAACTGGCGCGATTTCCTGGACGAAAGTCGGGTTCCGCTGCTGGAACAGCCGTGGCCGGCCATCTGCGCCGACCGGCTGGACTATTTCTGCCGTGACGCGATCCCGTTGGGCCTGGCCGATCGGGCCGAGATCGCGGGGTGTCTGGAGCACCTGGCCGTGCGTGCGGGGCGGATTTGTGTCCTCGCGGCAGATGGCCTGGCGCCGGCGCGCTGGCTGGGCCGCACCTTCATCGCCGCCGATGCCGCGTGTTGGTCCGAGCTGCGGGAGATGGCGCTTTACCAGTTGACCGCGGAGGCGCTCCGCGCTGGCCTGGCGGCCGGCTGCCTGGCCGAAAACGACCTCTTGGGCACGGATCGGCCGCTGTGGGCCAAGCTGGCCGGCTGCGCCGATCCCGCGGTCGTCGCCCTGATGACGCGCATCCACCCGGCCACGCGCTTCGTCCTTGATCCCGCGGCCCCCGACCTGGTCTTCACGACAAAGGTGCGCACATTGGACCCCGAGGTGTGGGCCGACGGCCGCTTGCAGCCCCTTTCCGCGTTGGACGCGGCCTTCGCCGCCGACCGCGCGGCCTACCTGGCGCGCAAGAGCGGGCCGACCCCGGTGCGGATTATTGCGGAGGGAACGTGATGACCCAAGACTGCATCTTCTGCCGCATCGCCGGCGGCACGGCCTCGGAAAGCCTCGTCACCGAGACGCCGGACGCCCTGGCGTTCATGGATATCAACCAGCCGACACCCGGCCACGTGCTGGTGATCCCGCGGCGCCACGTGCAGGACATCTACACGCTGGACGAGGCGACGGCCGCAATGGTGTTCCAACTCGCCGTGCGGGTGGCGCAGGCGGTCAAGATCGCGCTGCGCCCTGATGGGATCAACCTCTACCAGTCCAACGAGCACGCCGCGGGGCAGGAGGTGTTCCACTTCCACATGCACGTCGTGGCCCGCTACGCCGGCGATCGCGACCGTGTGTGCGTCTTCTTGCAGCCCAACCTGCCCCCGCACGCCGAGTTGGATCGGCTGGCTGCGGAGATTCGCGCGGCTTTGTAAATCAGAAGCCCGTTTTCTCCAAGAAAACGGGCTTCTGATCTATCGTCGTTTGTCTTTCGTCTGTTATTTTCCGCGTAGTCTCTCCCGTAGCGCATCCGTCCGCTTCCGCAGCTTCCCGCGCCAGTCGTCTTTGCCCACCGGCCCCATGATCCAATTGTAGACGTGGCGCTCGACGCGGCGGAAGATGGAGCGCACGCCAGCGAAGGCGAAGCGCAGGCGTCCGAACCACCGGCGCTCCGGCCGCTGCGGTTTGACCGGCATCGGGATGCCCCACTCGATGGCGACCGCGGCCCACGTCAGTCCCGCGCCGAAGCCCACCAGCACCAGCTTATCCCCGCCCTTGATCCGTTGCTCGCGGATCGCTTCGCACAGCGCAATCGGGATCGAAGCCGACGACGTGTTGCCGTAGCGGTCCAGATTGATGAAGAACTTTTCCAGGGGCATGTTCAGCCGCTTGACCGCCGACTCGATGATGCGCGTGTTCGCCTGGTGGGGGATCACCAATGCCAGATCTGCGATCTGCCAGCCGGCTTTTTGCGCGACCTGCTCAGTGGCTTTCGGAATGATCGTGGTAGCGAAGCGGAAGACCTCGCGGCCGTTCATCTTGGCGAAGTGGCCGCCGCTGCTGACCGTTTCGTGCGAGGCCGGGGCGTGGCTGCCGCCGGCCGGCAGGATCAACACGTCGCCGCCGGAGCCATCGCTGCCCAATACCGATGCCAGCACGCCACAACGCGCCTCGCACACGCTCACCACCACCGCGCCCGCACCGTCGCCGAAGAGCACGCAGGTGTTGCGATCAGTCCAGTCAACGATGCGGGAGAGGGTCTCCGCACCGATCACCAGCACGTGCTCGGCTCCGCCCGCCCGCACCACATCAGCGGCCAGGCTCAACGCGTACATGAAGCCGGAGCAACCTGCGCTCAGATCGAACGCGCCGGCCTTGTCCGCGCCCAACGCATCCTGCACCAGACTGGCAGTCGAAGGGAACGCATATTCGGGCGTCACAGTGGCGACGATCACCAGGTCCAGGTCGCCGGGGGCCACATCGGCCACGAGCAGCGCTTCCTGGGCCGCGCGTGCCGCCAGGGTCGCGGTGGTCTCCCGCTCGCCGGCGACGATGTGCCGCTCCTTGATGCCCGTGCGGGAGACGATCCACTCATCGGTGGTGTCTACTGCGCGCGCCAAGTCGGTGTTGGTCAGCACCTTTTCGGGTACGTACATGCCCCAGCCGGTGATCTGGGCGTAGCGGCCGTTGGGCGCTTTTGGTGCTTGACTGCCCATCTCAGCCGTTCCCAAGTTTCGCAAAGACCACCGTGCCGTTGTGCCCGCCGAAGCCGAACGAGTTCGACATCGCCACCTCCACCCTCGCCTTGCGCGCGACGTTGGGCACGTAGTCCAGGTCGCAGGCGGGGTCGGGCGTCCGGTAGTTGATCGTCGGCGGCAGGATCTGATCGCGGATAGTCAGCATGGTGAAGATTGCCTCCACGACGCCCGCCGCGCCCATCAGGTGACAGACCATGCTCTTGTTCGAACTGATCGCCAGCTTGTACGCGTGCTCGCCGAAGATGGCCTTGATCGCCTTGGTCTCGCTCGCATCGTTGAGCGGCGTGCTGGTGCCGTGGGCGTTGATGTAGTCCACCGCGGTGAAGGGCAGGCCGGCGTTCACGACTGCCAGCTTCATACACTGGGCCGCGCCCGCGCCGTCCTCGGCCGGCGCGGTGATGTGGAACGCGTCGGCCGTCGCACCGTAGCCGATCAACTCGGCATAGATGCGGGCGCCGCGCGCCTGGGCCTGGTCGAACCGCTCCAGGATCACGGTACCCGCGCCTTCGCCCATGACGAAGCCATCGCGGTCTGCGTCGAACGGCCGGCAGGCCCCCTGGGGATCGTCGTTGCGGCCGGAGACGGCCCCCATATTCTCGAAGGCGGCGATGGCCATCGGAATGATGGCTGCGTCGGAGCCGCCGGCGATCATCACGTCGGCCGCGCCGCGGCGGATGATCTCGGTCGCCTCGCCGAGCGCATGCGCGCCAGTCGCACAGGCGGTCGCGAGCGCCAGACTGGGGCCGCGGGCGCCGGTCATGATGCTGACGTGCGCCGAAGCCGCGTTCAGCATCAAGCCGGGCACGGCGAACGGGCTAACCCGTCGCGGGCCGCGCTCACGGAAGATCTCTTGCTGTTCGAGCAGGGTGTGTATCCCGCCGATAGCGGAGCCGAACAACACCCCCACCCGCCACGGGTCATACCGGCTCAGGTCGAACTGCGCATCGGCCAACGCCTCCAGGGCGGCCGCGGTCGCGAGATGGACGAAACGGTCCACGCGCCGCGCCTCACGTTTATCCATGTAGCGTGTAGGGTCGAAACTTTTGACTTCGGCGGCGATGTGCGTCTTGAAGGCGCTGTGATCGAACTGGGTGATGATGCCGGCGCCGGATTGCCCGGCCAGAAGCGCGGCCCAACTGGTGGGCACGTCGTTGCCGATGGGTGTGACGGCGCCGAGGCCGGTGACGACGACGCGTTGGGAATCTGGACGTGTCAAGGGAACCTCCTGTACGTGTTGCGTGGTGCGTGAAACGAAAACCTCACGCTGCAAGAGAGCTATTGCGTATAACACAGGTGGGCGCGGAATGACGCGCTTGCTTCGTGCTGCCCGTTCGGATCGTCGCTTCGTCATTGCGAGCGCCTTTTGCGAAGCAATCTCCACCATCAGGATTGCGCTTCGCTCGCGTTTCCGCCCGCTTGCCGGGTGGTGTATAATTGGGTGGTCGGTGTCCAAATTACCCCGTGAGACCGGAAAGACCATCACCATGAAGATCACCAAAGCTGTCATCACTGCCGCTGGGCCGAGCCAGCGCACCTTGCCGCTGCAAATCCTGGTTGACCGCGACGGCACCCCGAAGTCCGTCCTGTGCATCATCGTGGAAGAGGCGTTGCGCGCCGGAGTGAACGAGATTTGCGTCGTTGTATGCCCCGGCGACGAGGCGACCGACGCCGCGGCCGTGGGCGATCACGTGGGCAGCCTCACGTTCGTGCAACAGTCCGAGCCGCTCGGCTACGGCCACGCGGTCTATTGCGCCCGCGACTTCGTGGAAAACGAGCCGTTCCTGCACCTGGTCGGCGATCACCTGTACGTCAGCCGCGGGGCCAAAGGGTGCGCGGAGCAATTGGTGGAGGTGGCCCAGGCTGAATCGTGCGCGGTCTCCGCGGTGCAGGCCTCTCGCGAGAGCCTGCTGCCTTACTACGGCACGGTCGGCGGACGCCGCGTGCCGGGGCGACAGGATCTCTACGTGATCGAGGACGTGATCGAGAAGCCCACGCCGACCGAAGCCGAGCAACGCCTGATCGTGCCGGGCCTGCGCGCAGGGCATTATCTCTGTTTCTTCGGGATGCACGTCCTGACGCCGGCGGTGATGGAATTATTGGGACGTGCCTGGCACGCAGATGCCGGTCGCGTGACCGGCTATCACCTATCCCTGGCCCTGGCGGAATTGGCGCAGCGGGAACGCTACCTGGCCCTGGAGCGGCCCTGGTCGCGCTACGACGTGGGCGTCAAGTATGGGTTGCTTACCGCCCAACTGGCGTTGGCGCTGAACGGGAAGGATCGGGACGAGGTGCTGGCGCAATTGGTGGAGTTGCTGGCCGCGCGCGAGATGCAACGGGCGGAACGGTGAAGGCTGGCTGCGAAATACGGGGGTGATCAGAACACATGGCCTACCATTCAGTTGACCAATTGCAGAAGGTCTTAGCCGATGAGGTATTCCACTACACCAAGGACGCCAAGAAGGCCGCGGGCAGAGCCCTTGGTACTCTGGTCGAGATTATTACCTTCTACTTGCTCAAATCCTGGGGGTTCGAGCACTCCATCGCGATTGAAAGATCGCTGGCCGAGTATGGCAATCCTGAGATTGCGCACAACGTCGAATACTCCCTTCACCCAATCCTAGGAAAGCACTCTGTTGTTCTACCCTGTCCGAAACTGCTCATTCGTGCGACGCGCGTCCTTCCTGAGCTAAAGGACCGGCTCACGCTGGTAGGTTTTTAGAAATTAGGGATGACCCTATTGACGACAGATGGTGTCCTCAGAAACGCCTGCATGATCGCGAACGGCAATAAATCTCACCTGCTGGCAACGCTGGAGGGGAAAAACAAGGACGAGTTGCGGATCGTTGTCTTGGAGCAGTACGCCAAGCCTTATGCGATGTTCGAGTGTAAACGCGTCGGCATAGAAGAAGGCATGAGGAAAGGCCCGCAAACCATCGAGAAAGCCAAGCAAGGGGGCCTATGTTGCCCGAATGGTATCTTCTCTGCACAAGATCCGTGTAGCGTCCGGCGAGTTGCGCGGGTTGGTCTACAAGGCCGACCAGACCATCTACTCGAAGCCTTACGTCGAATTGATCGCTGAGGTCGTGGCATCCGATGACCCTGAACTGCTTAGCGATTTCATCCTCACGGTCGGCGTGGTCAGCAATCACGGCAACTGGTTCACTTCGAACAACCGCAACAAGAAATTGAAGGTGTTGGCACAATCCTACGACTGGCTTACCTTCCTGACCGACGAGGGATTGTCGGAGTTCATCACGGAGCTTCTTCTGAATCCTGTACCGCTGCTGGAACCGACGAGGGCGGCTTTTCTGGTCAGCTACACAGCAGAAAAGCACAAGAACCGGTTTACCAAAGGTGCAGATGGATTACGAGGCAGACCAGGTGCTACAGGCGTACTTCAGAGATAACTTGGCACGGATCGCACGCTGGTTCAACATCGTTGCGCCGGAAGACGGCTCGATGAGCCAATTGAGAGCGCAAGTTGCGCAGTTGCGTGACAAGGATTGGAGCGCCATACACGCACTATGACAGCAGGACGCAGGGTTATTACGGAAAACAAGGATTGGAGCACGCCGCCCAAGTATGTCGAGGCCGTGCGGGAGTTCTTTGGCGGTACGATCCATCTTGACCCGTGCTCGAATCGCTACTCCATTGTCAACGCCCAGGTCGAGTACTGCTTACCTGAACACGATGGCCTGCGCGAGTCGTGGAACTTCCCGACCATCTACGTCAACCCGCCCTATGGCATTGATCGCGAGCGCGAGACATCCATCAAAGACTGGTTGCGGAAGTGCGAGGAGGCGAACCGGCGGTATCAAGCGGAAGTCATCGCCTTGGTTCCGGTCGCTACGAATACGGGACACTGGAAGAAATACGTCTATGGAAAGGCAACGGCCATCTGTTTTCTTTACGATACGCGTCTGCGTTTCCTTGTCGAAGGCAAGGATGGCGGCAAGGGCGCACCCATGTCGTGTGCGCTCATTTATTGGGGACGCCATTTTGAGCGATTCTTTCAGGCGTTTATCAGATTCGGCGCTGTGGTAAATGTTGAAAGCCTGAAAGGGGTTGTGATCGGGCAGGACAACCACAACCATCAATTGGAGCTTGAGCTGGAGTTATGACCTCTCAACTCATCACTATCATTACTTCCCCCGACCCCGCCACCCGCAACCGCTCGGTAGATGCGTTCGCGCGCGCGGCGACGCTGGCCGAGCTGATGATAGAGTGCGCCAGCCTCGACGCGTTCCGGCGAGCCAGCGATAATCTCTACGAGCGGGTGCGGGCGCTCTTCTTTCTCTATGACATCCACCGCTTCCACCTGCCCGACAAGCCCGGCATCCGGTCGCGGGGCTTCGTGCCGTTCGAGGGCTACAACTACCTGCTGAAGCGGCGCTTCGAGGAGGCCATCGAGGTCTTTCTGCGCGCCCAGGCCGAACAGGGGCCGAACGAGGCGGTATCGAGCGCGTTGGCCGAGGCGTATCACCGGCTCGGGTTCCAGACGTTGGCCGACCAGGTACGACGCAGCGTGCGTTCGGTGCGCGGCAACCAGTGGATGTTCCGCATCGGCCATCCGGCCGACCAGCCGCTCCGCGTCCGCCCCGAGCTGCTGGCGCGGCCTTCGGACGCCGCGCCTTTCCCGATCCTGTGGGAGGCGACGCCGGTGCGCATGGATCTCTCCCACAGCGCATGGAGCGACATCTTCTTCCTGGGCATGGACTTCCCCGAAGGCGCGCGTGTGCTCAACGTCTCCATCAACCTGGGCGTGCAGGGTCGCGACCCCACGCCGCGGCCGCCGGTGGAGGCGTATTTCCGGGTAATTGACGAGCCGGTGTTGCGCCTGGCGAGTGTTGACCTAGCCGCGGTGGCCGAGATCAATGATCTGCGCGAGGTCTTCGACTACGCCCGTGACTACCTGGGGCTGCTGAAAGCCGCGCTGAGCGCCTCGGGACTGGTGCCGCCGGGGATGGAGGGCGCGGAGCAGCCGTTGGCCGATCTGCTGGCGCGGCTGGTGGGGCCGGGCCGCGGCATCGAGCTGGTCAGCAACGTCAACGGCATCCCCAAAGGCTCGCGGCTGGCGGTCTCGACCAGCCTGCTGGGCTGCCTGATCGCGGTCTGCATGAGGGCTACGGGCCAGGCGCGCTCCCTCACCGGCGCGCTGGCGGAAAACGAACGCCGCCAGGTGGCCGCGCGCGCGATCCTGGGCGAGTGGCTGGCCGGTTCCGGCGGCGGCTGGCAGGATTCCGGCGGGCTGTGGCCCGGCGTCAAGCTGATCACTGGCGAGCTGGCCGGGCCGGATGACCCCGAATACGGCATCAGCCGCGGGCGCTTGCTGCCCAGCCACCGCATCTTTGGCCCCGATGAGGTGACGCCAGCGACGCGGCAACGCCTGCAGGAGAGCCTCGTGCTCGTCCACGGCGGCATGGCCCAGAACTTCGGCCCGATCCTGGAGATGGTGACGGAAAAGTATCTGCTGCGGTCGGAGGCCGAGTGGCTGGGGCGGCAGGAGGCGTGCCGCGTGCTGGACGACGTGGTGGCGGCCTTGCAAGCGGGCGACGTGCCCCGCGTCGGCGCGGTGACCACGCGCAACTTCGCCGGCCCGATCCAGACGATCATCCCGTGGGCGGGCAACCTCTACACCGAGAAGCTCATCGCCCGCGCCCGCGCTGAGTTCGAGGACAAATTCTGGGGCTTCTGGATGCTCGGCGGCATGTCGGGCGGCGGCATGGGTTTTATATTTGATCCGGCCGTGAAACCCCAAGCCCAGGATCAGATGCAGCACATCATGTCTGACACCAAGCGCCAGCTCGAAACCGCGCTCCCGTTTGCGATGGAGCCGGTGGTATACGATTTCGTCATCAACGAGCGTGGGACTTGGGCGGAGTTGCTGGCAGGGGAGCAAGGGAGCAGGGGAGCAGGGGAGCAGGGGAGCACGCAGTACGCAGTACACAACACGCAGTACGCACCGCCCCTCATGCCTGCGGGCTACTATGCCATGATCGTCCCCGACTTGGTGCGCCGCGACCGGCGCGGACTGTCCGCGGCGCGGCGGGCCGAGTTGGACCTCTTTGCCGCGGCGTGCCGGACGCAGCCTGCGCTTTCGGGCATGGTGCAGAATCTCTTTGACCGGCTGTTGCCCCGGACCCGGCAGGAAGCGGCCGGCAGCGACGACCTGGAAGCGTTGCTGATCCGCTATGGCTTCGACCGCGTACAGCATGAGCAGATTCGCGCCGACCTGCGCGGCGGCCGCATCGGCCTGGCACAGAACCGCCTGCCGGTCAGCAGCGCGATCCGCGACGTGGAGCCGGGTGACGTGTTCGACGCGACAGCATCGCCCCCTGCCCCCCAAACCTGGGGGAACCTGGCTCCCCCCGCAGTCGGGGGGCTGGGGGGGCGGTTCCGCGCCAGCGGCCTCGAAGCCCTTGCCGCGGGCGCGGTGGCCGTGGTGTCGCTGTCGGGTGGTGTGGGCAGCCGGTGGACGCAGGGCGCGGGGGTGGTGAAGGCGCTGCATCCCTTCTGCCGGCTCGGCGGTGAGCACCGGACCTTCATCGAGGTTCACCTGGCGAAGAGCCGGCGCGTCTCCCGGCTGGCGGGTCGGCCGCTGCCGCACGTCATCACCACCAGCTACCTGACCCACGCGCCGATCGAGGCGTTTTTGGCCGCGGAGGGCGACCGCGAGGGTCGCCCCTACGGCTACGAGGGACCGCTGCTCCTTTCGCCGGGCCGGGCGATCGGCTTGCGCTTTGTGCCGATGGCGCGCGATCTGCGCTTTGCATGGGAGGAGATGCCGCAGCAACTGCTCGATGAGCAGGCGCAGAAGGTGCGGGAGAGCCTCCACGCCGCGCTGATCGAGTGGGCGCGGCGCACGGGCGAGGGCCGCGACTACACCGACAACGTGCCGCAGCAATGCCTCCACCCAGTCGGCCACTGGTACGAGATTCCAAATCTGCTGCGCAATGGCGTGCTGACGCGTCTCATTGCCCAATCTCCCAATCTCCAATACCTGATGGTACACAACATTGATGTGCTCGGTACCGACGTAGACCCTGCCATCCTCGGTTGGGTGATGGAGCGGGGCGCGGCCTTCACCGCCGAAGTCATCAGCCGTTGTTTGGAGGATCGCGGAGGCGGGCTGGCGCGGGTGGCCGGCCGGCCGCGGCTCCTGGAAGGGCTGGCAATGCCGCGCGAAGAGGACGAATTCGGCCTGTCATACTACAACTCCAACACAAGTTGGCTGCACGTAGACAAGCTGCTCGCCATCTTCGGGCTAACCCGCAGCGATCTCGGCGACGAGGAAAAAGTGACCGCGGGCATCCGCACGGTCGCAGCACGCATGCCGACGTACGTCACCCTCAAGGACGTGAAGAAACGCTGGGGCCACGGCCAGGAGGACGTCTTTCCGGTGGCCCAGTTCGAGAAGCTGTGGGGCGACATGACCGCGCTGCCGGAGTTGGACTGCGCCTTCATCGCCGTGCCGCGGCGTCGCGGGCAGAACTTGAAGGATCAGGCGCAGCTTGATGGGTGGCTGCGGGATGGATCGGCGGCGTACGTGGAATCATTATGCGAGTGGAAGTAGGATCATGTTCATTCTTCTCACTGGGTCATCTCACGTAGGAAAAACTACCGCCTGCTGGAAGGCGCTCCCCGGCCTGCGCTTATCGGGGGTGAAGATCGCGGGCTTCATCTCGCCGCCGCTGCTCGACGAGCACGGCGTCAAGACCGGCATCGAGATGGTGGATCTGACGACCGGTAAGCGCCTGACCTTTGCCCGGGTGGTGCGCGGCGGCGAGCCGACCACCATCGGCGTCTATCGGATGGTGGATGAGGCTGTCGAATGGGCGCGCACCCTCCTGGCGAACGCGCTCATCGCCAATGCAGATTGGGTGGTGGTGGATGAAATCGGCCCGCTGGAACTGCACGAGGACAAGGGCTTCGCCTTCGCCCTGGAGCCGCTGGCTGACCCGCATCGTGTGCCCAACGCCATCGTGCTCGTGCGCGAATACCTGGCCGATGAACTGGCCGAGCGGCTGGGGCGGGCCGACATCGTGCGCGTCCGTGTCACCGCGGAGAACCGCGCCGACGTGCCTGCCCAATTGGTCAAGTTGATCCGGGCCGCGCGATAATCAGGGGGGTGCATGTCAATCCAGACCTGGTCCGAGAAATATGCCCTGGCGGCCGCCATTGCACTGCTGTTTCTGGTGATACTGGACAACGCGGTGGTCATGTTCGTCGTAGCTCTGGCGGGCCTGGTCGCGGGGCTGCTGATCGCCTGGCGCGCTTCGCTGAAGCGCGCCGGCGTCGTGGCCCTGGCTGGCTTTGCGGTCGCGATCGTCTTCGCAGTTTTTGTGCTGCTGCGGCACTAACGGGGCAGGTATTCGCCCCCCGGTTCCTTGGCCAGGCGCAGCCGCCTTTTCAGGGTCTCTTCAACTTTGTGCCACGTCACTTTGTTGTAGACCTTTGCGGTGATCTTGGCTCGCGCATTTTCTGACGTGTCTGAACCTGTTGCGTTCCAACGGACCTTCGTTCGGGAGCGTTCCGGCTGTTTGACAGGACATCTGTCGCGGCGTATACTCGTCTCGTGAGTGTTCACGGGCCGATTGAACTGCATTTTGCCGATTGAAGCCTACGATCCGCCACGCGCCCGGAGCTATCGCCGATGTCTTACTTTTCAGGGGTGTGCAATGATCTATGAACTGCGAACCTATTGGGCGGCGCCCGAGAAGCGCGAGGCCCTGCATCAACGGTTTCAGACCTTGACCTTCGGCGTCTTTGCGCGGCATCAGATGCAGGTCGTGGGTTTTTGGACCCCGGAACCGATCACCGAGGAGAGCGGCGATCTGGTATATCTGCTCGCGTTTCCCGATCGGCCGGCGCGCGAACACGCGTGGGCCGCGTTTCGCGCGGATCCGGAGTGGCAGGCGGGCAAAGTGGCCAGTGAGGTGGACGGTACTCTGACCCGCAAGATCACCTCGACGATCTTGCAACCGACGGATTACTCCCCCTCTCCGATGGAGAAGAACCCCAAATGAACGTCGAAGAAGACTATCTGGATGTTCTGCAAAACATCGAATTCGCGATCATTAGCGTCTACCGGCAGCAGCCGGCCCTGGTGGATTTCGATGTGGAAAACGCGATCAATGCCCTGATCACTCACTACCGCGCCGAGAACCGCGAGGCGCGCTTGCCCAACCTGAACGAACGCGCCAAACAGGTCTACGAGTTGGTCGAGACCATGTGCGAGTGGCGGATGGGGAACGACGAGCTTGCCTCTGCGGACATGAGAACTCGGGGGCCGCGTCCGCCGGTTGTCGCCGTTGACGTAATCGTCGCCTGCCTGAAACGCATTCGCAAGTCCGTCCAAAGGTGGAACAAGGAAGGCGGCCGGCGCGGTTATTTGACGTTCATCCAACGGTTTCTGCCATAGGCAGCGCAGCTCTATTCCCTCCCCAACGCCTCCCGTTGCACCTGCAACAACTCCCCGATTCCACCCGCGGCCAGATCGAGCATGCGGTCAAGGGTCGCCCGGTCGAAGGGCTGGCTCTCGGAGGTGCCCTGGATCTCCACGTAGCGGCCCCGCGCGTTCATCACGACGTTCATGTCCACCTGCGCGCGGGAATCTTCGTCGTAGCACAGGTCAAGCACCGCCTCGCCGTCCACCACGCCCACGCTCACCGCGGCCACCGGGGACAGCAGCGCCTCCGGTGGCGTCAGCCCGGCCGCGTTCAGCTTGCGCAACGCCAGCGCCAGGGCCACGTAGCCGCCCGTCACCGCGGCCGTGCGAGTACCCCCGTCGGCCTGGAGCACGTCGCAATCCACGATGATCTGGCGCCGGCCCAGGCGGTCGAGGTCAACTGCCGCGCGCAGGCTGCGGCCGATCAGCCGGCGGATTTCCTGCGTGCGCGGCTGGAGTGTGGTCTCGCGCGGGTTGCGGGTGAGGGTGCTGCGCGGCAACATGCTGTATTCGCCTGTGACCCAGCCGCGCTCTCCGGTCTGCTGGAGCATCCACGGCGGCACGCGGTCATCTACGGTCGCGTTGCAGAGTACCACCGTGTTGCCCTGGCTGATCAGCACCGAGCCTTCGGCATAGCGAGTGTAGCCCAGTTCCAGGCGCACGGGGCGCAGTTGATCGGTGCGGCGGCCATCGGTTCGCATGAAAGACCTCCTTTCAACACGTGGGGGCGGGTTTGCCCTGCCCAATGGAAGGTCTGGCATGGGCGAAGGTTCACCGGCAGACCATCGAGCCTGTTCAGTGCCGAGAAACCCGCCCCTACCATGACCGGGCTTGATTGTAACATCAGCGCGCCAGTTGCACACATCTGCCGCGTGCATTACAATGGCCTGCGTTCACCCGTCTACCAATCTACCAACACCCATGTACCAACGTATCGTCATCAAACTCGGCACCAGCGTCCTTACCGGCGGCACCCCGCGGCTCGACCGCGCGCAGATGGTCGAGCTGGCGCGCCAGTGCGCGGCGCTGCAACGCGGTGGGCGCGAGGTCATCGTCGTCACCTCGGGCGCCATCGCCGCGGGGCGGGAGCGGCTGGACTACCCCGATCTGCCGCCCACGGTCAACGCCAAGCAGATGCTTGCGGCCGTGGGCCAGAGCCGGCTGATGTTCGTCTGGGAGAGTCTGTTCGAGATTTACAACATCCACGTCGGGCAGATGCTTCTCACCCGCGCAGACGTGGCGGATCGCGGCCGCTTTCTCAACGCGCGCGACACGATCCACGCCCTGTTGGAGCACGGCATCGTGCCCATCGTCAACGAAAACGATGCGGTCGTCACCGCGGAAATCAAAGTGGGCGATAACGACAACCTGTCGGCGCTCGTCGCCATGCTGGCCGAAGCCGATCTACTGCTGATTCTCACCGACCAGGGCGGCCTCTTCACCGCGGATCCGCGCACCCACCCCGACGCGCAGCTCATCCCCGAAGTCCGCACCATTGACGAGACGCTGCGTCGGATCGCGGGGGGCAGCGTCAGCGGGCTGGGGGTGGGCGGCATGGCGACCAAGCTGCAGGCCGCCGACGTGGCCCGCCGCGCTGGTGCCGACGTGGTGATCGCGGCCGGCTCCGCGGCGGATGTGATCGTGCGCGTGGCGAATGGTGAGGCGGTCGGCACGCGTTTCCCGGCGCTCGAAACTCCGCTGGAAAACCGCAAGCAGTGGATCTTCGGCGGCGCCAGCCCGGGCGGCCGGATCGTCGTGGACGCGGGCGCGGAGCGGGCCTTGCGCGACGGCGGCGGCAGTCTCCTGCCCGCGGGTATCGTCACAGTTGAAGGCGATTTCGAGCGCGGGGACACGGTGCTGATCGTTGACCCGGATGGCAAGGGCCTGGCCCGCGGCATCGCCCGCTATCCCAGTACCGACCTGGCCCAGATCAAGGGGCTTCACTCCGACCGCATCTCCGACCGCCTGGGCTACACCGCCGGGCCGGTGGCGGTGCATCGGAATGACATGATTTTGGTTTGACGGATGACGAAGGCGGACCTGGCGACGAAGGACCTGGCGACGGCGGACCGTGAACTGCCTTTCCTGGCCGTTGGTCATTCGTCGTTCGTCACGTCTCTACCAGCAGAACTCATCGGAGTGGCGAACCATGTCTGATCTCATCCAAATGGGCCAAGCCGCCCGGGCGGCCAGCCGGCGCCTGGCGACCTTGACCACGCAACGGAAAAACGCCGCGTTGCACGCCATCGCGGATGGGCTGACGGCGCAGGCGGGGCGCATCCTGACGCAGAACGCGTTCGACGTCGCGGAGGGCCGCGCCCGGGGGCTGAGCGACGCACTGCTCGACCGGCTGCTGCTGAGTGAGCAGCGCATCGCGGCGCTGGCCGCGGACACGCGCAAGGTGGCCGATCTGCCCGACCCGGTCGGCGCGGAGTTCGACGGCCGCGTGCTGCCCAATGGGATGCGGCTCAACAAGCGGCGCATCCCCATCGGCGTCATCGGCGTGATCTACGAGGCGCGGCCGAATGTCACCGTGGATGTGGCGACGCTCTGTCTCAAGACCGGCAACGCGACGATCCTCCGCGGCGGCAGCGAGACGTTGCGCAGCAACCTGGCCTTGACCGCGGTCATCCAGGACGCGTTGACCGCCAGCGGCCTGCCTCCTGCGGCCGTCCAGACCATCGCCAACCCCGACCGGGCGCTCGTAACCGAGCTGCTGCGGCTCGACAAATACGTGGACATGATCATCCCCCGCGGGGGCGCCAGCCTGCACCGGCTTTGCCGCGAACAGGCGACCATCCCGGTCATCACCGGCGGCATGGGCATCTGTCACATCTTCGTAGACGCCAGCGCCGATCTGGCCCGGGCGGTGGCGATCGTAGAAAACGCCAAAGTGCAGCGGCCGAGCGTCTGCAACGCGCTGGACACCGTGCTGGTGCACCGCGGCGTCGCCCCCGCGTTTCTGCCCGCGCTGGCCGAGCGGCTGGCCCGCAGCGGCGTCGAGCTGCGCGCCACGCCGGACGCGCTGGCGATCCTGCAAGCCGCGGACACACCGGCGAAGATCGTCCCCGCCGGCCCCGATGACTTCGACACCGAATGGCTGGCCCTGATCCTGGGCGTGAAGATCGTGGACACGCTGGATGAGGTCATCGTCCACATCCAGGAACACAGTACCGAGCACTCCGACAGCATCCTGACCAACGACTGGGCCAACGCCCGCCGCTTCGTGGACGAGATCAACTCCGCGGCGGTGTTCGTCAACGCCAGCACCCGCTTCAACGACGGCGGCCAATTCGGCCTGGGCGCCGAGGTCGCGGTCAGCACGCAAAAACTCCACGCCCGCGGGCCGATGGGGCTGGAGGAGCTGACGACGTACAAATGCGTGGGGATCGGGGATGGGCACGTGCGGGAGTAGCAGGGGGAGCAGGGGAGAAAGGGAGCAGGGGGGCAGGGGGGCTGGGGGCGAGTTGCGCAAACCGGCGATGCAGGTATAATTGAGCGTATGGATATTCGCACGGTGTTACAGGCTCAACGGAATGACATTCTGAGTGTCGCCGCACGCTATGGCGCTCACAACGTGCGCGTCTTCGGCTCGGTCGCGCGCGGCGAAGCACGGCCCGACAGCGATGTAGATATTCTTGTAGATATGGAGCCTGGCCGCAGCCTCTTCGACCTCGGCGGCTTGCTTTGTGACCTGCAGACACTGCTTGGTGTAGACGTGGATGTGGTTACAGAAAAGGGGCTGCGCCCGCGAATCCGAGCGCAGGTGATGCGAGAGGCTATTCCGTTATGAGAAGCGACCGGGAACGCTTGCTCGATATCCTGGAAGCGATCGGCAAGATCGAGCAGCACACGAGCAGCGACATCGAGGCCTTCGCGGACGATGAGATGCAGCAGGTTTGGATCATCCACCATCTCCAGATCGTCGGCGAAGCAGCCTACGGCTTATCCCAGAATTTCAAGGCCAATCACCCCCAGATCCCCTGGGTTCAAATCATCGGTATGCGCCACGTGCTGGTTCATGGCTACTTTGAGATTGACCTGGACATCGTCTGGACAGTCATCGAGAAGGACCTCCCACCGCTGAAAAGCGCCATCGAAGTGATTCTCCGCCAATCTGAAGAATGACCGATCTCGATCTTGGCGCCATCTACAACTTCCGCCGCCTCGGCGCTGATCTGATCACCAGTGGCCAGCCGAGCGAGGAGGAGCTGGCTGCGGTCGCCCGTGCGGGCGCGGAGGTGGTGATCAACCTGGCCCTGCACGACGGGCCATACTCCCTGCCCGACGAGCGCGGCACGGTCGGGCGGCTGGGGCTGATCTACGTGTACATCCCGGTGATCTGGGAGCGACCGGTCCGCGGCGATTTCGAACGTTTTTGCGAGGCGATGGCGCGGCACCGCGGCCGGCGGCTTTACGTTCACTGCGCGGCCAACATGCGCGCCTCGGTTTTCATGGCGCTCTATCGCGTCCTTCGGCTCGGCTGGCGGCTGGACGATGCGCTGACCGACGTTCACGAGATTTGGGAGCCGAATGAGACCTGGCAGGCGTTCATAGAAGAGATGCTGAGGTGAGGACAATGGACGTTCGAGCGTATAACCGCGACGCCTGGAACCGCCAGGTAGCCGATGGCAACCCGTGGACGATTCCGGTCGGGCCGGAGGTGATCGCCGCGGCGCGGGAGGGCCGGTGGGAAGTGCTGCTCACGCCGACCAAGTTCGTGCCCCGCGCCTGGTTTCCGGAGATGCGGGGCGCGGACGTGCTCGGTCTGGCGTGCGGCGGCGGGCAGCAAGGCCCGATCTTCGCTGCGGCCGGCGCGCGCGTGACCGTGTTCGACAACTCGCCCGCGCAACTGGCGCAAGACCGCCTGGCGGCCGAGCGGGAGGGGCTGGCAATCACCACGGTCGAGGGCGACATGGCCGACCTCTCCGCCTTCGCCGATGCGTCGTTCGACCTGATCTTTCACCCGGTCTCCAACGTCTTTGCACCGGACGTGCGACCGGTGTGGCGCGAGGCGTACCGGGTGCTGCGTCGCGGCGGCGCACTGTTGGCGGGCTACAATAATCCGGCGATCTACATCTTCGACCTGGAGCTGGCCGACACGAAGAAGGTCTTGCGGGTCAAATACACGCTGCCCTACTCGGATGTGACCAGCCCTTCCGAGCGCAAGCGCCGCAAATACCAGCGACTCGGCTGGCCGTTGGAGTTCAGTCACAGCCTGGAGGATCAGATCGGCGGGCAGACCGATGCCGGTTTCCTCATCGCCGGGCTGTACGAGGATGGCTACCCGCCGGAGGAAAACGACCTGTTGTCGAAACACATGCCTATTTTCATCGCCACGCGGGCGATCAAGCCGTAGCGGCTTTGCCTCATCAGCTTCCCGGCGTCAGGCTGAAGACAAACCGGCCGGTGCGGTTCGAGTCCGCGATCGTCTGACCATCGCCAGCTACCGCCTGCACCTGATAGAAGTAGATCCCCTCGGGCACAACGGCGCCATCAACGAAAATGACGGTCGCGCCGGATGCCGGCGCCGGGATGATTGGTCCAACCAGGTTCGAGTCGGCGCCGCCGGGTGTGAAATAGGGATTGACGGTGCTGCGGTAGGCATCGTACCACAGGTCGGCCGCCTGGTGCGGCCAGGTCAGCGTCACAACCCCGGTACTGCTGATGGTTACGGCCGGCGACACCGGCGGCGGGGCGTTCAGCCAGATCGTGTCACTGACCACGTAGGTGCTCGCGCCATCGTACACCTGACCGTAGACGGTCTTGGCGCCGTTGCCGGGGCTGAGCGCCCATGACACCGTGGTCATAAACGGTTGCCAGACCGACCACGCCGATCCGTCGTTGCTGAAACGCACCTGCGAGGGGGTTGTCGGCGTGTAGACGAACAGGCTCACGTTCAAGATTGGCGTCTGAAATGCCTCGCCGGCAATCACTAATGGCCATACCGAGTACCGGGCGCCGAAGTCTTGGGTCCAGTAGTGATAGAAAGGCCCGCCGTTGATGCTCTCAGCGGTGCAATCCCCGTTCGTATCCATGGCCACGTTGTTCTGGTCAGTGGGTTGGTAATCGTAGCCGACGCCGGTCTCGCGATACGTGGCCGACAGGATCTGATTGCGCTGACCTGCGTTGCCCATCCAGGCAGTCACAGCCGCAGCCGGTGCGCTGTAACCCACCGAAATGTTCTCCGCCGCCGCGTTCCAGACATAACCGGCGGCCGTCATCCGGTCCCACGGCATGGTGTGGGTTACCAGGTCGCAGAGGCCGAAGAAGTCGGCCGTTGCCATACGGGTGCTGTGCCCCGACGAAGACGCGCCCAATTCCGCGACCTGCTTGAGCGGCGGTCGGCTAACCTTGTTGCGCTCCACATTGACCAACTCGACGACTTGCTCGGCGTAGGTAGGCGTCGGTATCGCAGCGATGCCGGTGGGGCGCTCGGGTGCTGCTGCACCGCCGAAGGCGACCAACACCCACAAAACCGCCAGGCACGCGGCGAGCACCAGCACGCCGCCGCCCAAGTTCTCGGCAACCGCTGCGCCGCGCCGGAATGGAACAGACTCCCTGAATTTCACTGTAACCCTCCGCGGAACAGATGCCAGGCGCCGCAAGCGCCTGGCATCTGTTGAGTCGTTCCTCACAGTTTCGTCAGGAAACGCATCACGTTCAGAAGCACCCACTGTCCGTTGATCGTCATGTCGGCCGGGCCGTTGGCAAAGCCCCACAGGAAATGTCTCGCCTCGCCGACCAGGGTGTCATACCCTGCCGCGTCAGGCTGTTCGCCGACCCGCACGGCACCCGGATCAAGTGTCACCCGGCTCACGGCGATGCAGGCCGAGTGCTGGTACAACGCCACAATCCCATCGGCAGGCAGCGTCACCGGGTAGGGTGTCTGCCAGACGGGATGCGCCGGGTCAACGGGCCGCACGCCGGTGGTGCTCGCGGCCGTGCCGTCGGGGCTGACCGCGGCGTGCTCCCAGTTGATGCTCAGCCCCATCTGCCCGAAGAGGCGCGCCCCGCCGGCTCCCAGCCCCAACACCGGCTTTTGCGTGGCGGTGATGAGAGCCACCGCGTCCGGCGCGCCCCAGGTTGCGCCGCTTCCCGTTAGCGGGTCAATCATGATCAGCCCGTAGGGGTCCAGGTTGACGGCCGACAGGTCTTCCATTGCCACCAGATCAATCGCGTAGCCCCGGCTGCGGAAGAAGAACCAGTAGTCGTCGGCGACGGTTCGGTCGGTCTGGTAGACGTAGGCAATCTGTTGCGGCGGCGCGTAGATCAGGATCAGCGGCAGGTAGATCACCGGCGGGCCGGGCGTCTTCGTCTTCGTCGGGGTCGGCATCGCTGTGTTCGTCGCGGTCGCGGTCGGCGTCGCTGTGTGCGTCGGCGTCCAGGTGGACGTGGATGTGGATGTGTGGGTCGGCGTCGGCGTCCAGGTCCACGTCGTGGTTGGCGTCGGTGTGAGCGATGCGGTCGGCGTGGGCGATGTCGTCGCGGTCGGTGTCCGTGTGGGCGTCCGCGTCGGCGTCGGAGTGCGCGTATTCGTCGGCGCGCGCGTTGGGGTCGGTGTCCACGTCGGCCCAGGCGTCAGCGGCGGCCAGTCGAAGAAGGCGTTTTCGACGTAGTAGTGCCCTGCCAGCGGCCGGTCGAACCGGATGTGGTTCTCATCCACCACCAGGCCCCCATCGGTCGCTGTCGCGCCGAGGGAGAGCCAGTACGGCAGGTCCGTCTCCACCAGGTGGATGTACGGGTAGGCCTCGCCGAAGTACCAGAAGACGAACGCGCCGCCGTCGGCCGTGGTCCGAGTCTCCAGCAGCGTCCCCAGCTCGCCGCGCGTTTGGCTGCCATAGAACCGGACCGTGACGCCATCCAACGGTCTGCTGGTGTCGCCGGGTGCGCCCTGGTAGACGTGCCCGAAGAACGCCCAGCCGGCCGGCGGCGCATAGCCGAAGTCGGCGTCGCTGCGGCTCTGACCCGGCAGCAGCGTGACCAGGGCGGTCGAGTCGTTGCCGCCGTCCAGGTCGTAGGTTGCGTTCATGCTCGCCGGCAGCGTCGTCGTGTCCACGGTGACGCGATAGGTTCCGCCGGCCAGGTGCGGGACGGTGTATCCGCCGCCGACATCCGACGTGACGATGTACTTCACGTCGTCGGCGTCGCCCAGCGCCCCATCCTGGCCGGCCCAGACCAGACTCACCGTCACCTCAGCGATGCCCGGCTCCCCGCCGTTGCGCGCCCCGTTCCGGTCGAAGTCGAACCAGACCACCCCGCCCAGTGTCGCGCCGCCGGTGTAGCCGAAGTCCACGTCGCGCCGATTTTGGCCGGCCGCGAGCGCCAGGTGGAAGGACGAATCGAGGAGGCCGTCCGGGTCGTGGGTGAGGCTCAGACCCGGCGGCAGCGTGGTGATGTCCACTTGGACGCGATAGCTTCCCTGGGGCAGGTCGAGAAAGAGATGGCCGCCGGCGGCCGTCGTGACTGACGTCTTGCTGAAGTCGTCCGCCGTGCTAAACCGGCCATCCTGGCCGGCCCAGGTCAGATAGACGGTGACGCCAGCGATGCCCGGTTCCCCGGCGTCGCGATCACCCTGCGCATCGGCGTCGAACCAGACCACGCCGGACAGCGCCGCCGTGCCCGTGTAGCCGAAATCAACCCTCGTGCAGTCCTGGTCGGCCGTCAGGTGAGTGATCGCCCGCGAATTGTTGCCGCCATCCAGGTCGTAGGTGGCCGTCATGCCCGCCGGCAACGTCGTCGTGACCACCTCGGCCAGGTAGTCGCCCGCCGGCAGATGCGGGAAGGTGAAGCCGCCGCCGGTCGGCGTGACCATCGCGTAGCTAAAATCGTCAGCGGTCCCGAAGCTGCCATCCTGTCCCGCCCACGTCAGGTTCGTCGTCACGTCGTAGATCCCCGGTTCCTCTGCGTCGCGGTCGCCCTGCCCATCGGCGTCGTACCATACGACACCCGCCAGCGAGCCGGTGCCGGTGTAGCCGAAGTCCACGCCGGGGCGGTTTTGGCCGGCGGTCAGGCTGGTCTGCGCGGTCGAGTCGTCGCCACCGTCAATATCGAAGGTCGCGGTCATGCCGGCCGGCAGGGTGCTCGTCACCACGTCGGCCTGATAGCTGCCCGCGGGCAGATGCGCGAAGCTATAGCCGCCACTGGTGGGCGTGACGGTCGTGTACCCGAAGTCGTCGGTCGTGCCAAACGCGGCATCCTGCCCGGCCCAGGTCAGGTTGACTGTCACGGCCGAGAGGCCCAACTCGCCGGCATCCCAGCCGCCGTTGGCGTTGGCGTCGAACCAGACCCCGCCGGCCAGTGAGCCGGTGCCGGTGTAGCCGAAGTCCACGCTGGCGCGCTCCTGACCGGCGGTCAGGCTGGTCTGCGCGGTCGAGTCGTTGCCGCCGTCAATGTCGAAGGTCGCGGTCATGCCGGCCGGCAGGGTGCTCGTCACCACGTCGGCCTGGTAGCTGCCCGCGGGCAGGTGTGCGAAGCTGTAGGCGCCACTGGTGGGCGTGACGGTCGTGTACCCGAAGTCGTCGGCCGTGCCAAACGCGGCGTCCTGCCCGGCCCAGGTCAGGTTGACGGTCACGGCCGAGAGGCCCAACTCGCCGGCGTCGCGGCCGTCGTTGGCGTTGGCATCGAACCAAACCCCGCCGGCCAGCGAGCC
>JAPLHB010000148.1 GCA_026389845.1 Chloroflexota bacterium | reverse complement strand
GGAACTTGATGTCAGCAGCCAGGGTGCGTAATGTGAATCCCAGGCGAGGCCTCCTAATTGCAAATGTTGTGCTTACCGGTAGCATGCCTCGCTCGCGCCCAGAAGTCAAGTGGAGCCCCGATTCTTAACTGAACCGTATTGGGACTAGGATCATACCAACGAGGGGTCGAATTCCTAGTCCCTAATCCCTAGTCCCCGATACCAAATATCAATCAGGAAGGAACTACATGAAACTAGACGGCGAACACATTTTCCACGGCCCGCGCCAGGCAGTCTGGGAGTTGGTGCGTGACCCGGACGCGCTGGCAAAGGCGCTGCCCGGCACCGAGACCCTCACCAAGCTCAGCGAAAGCGAGTATGCGGGCACGATGAACGTGCGGATCGGCCCCATTGCCGGGGCGTTTTCCGGCAAAGTGGTGATTTCCGATGAAGTTCCGCCCGAATCCTGCACGCTGACCGCCGAGGGCAAGGGCGCGCAGGGCTTCGCCAAAGGGGTCGGCCGCATCCAATTGGCCGACCGGGGCGACGGCACGACACTGATGAAGTACGATGGCGACGTGATGATCGGCGGCAAGCTGGCCAGCGTGGGCCAGCGTTCGATTGACACGGTCAGCAAGAGCATGATCCGACAAGGACTCATCGCTCTAGATCAAGTCTTGGAGGCTCGAATGGCGGCGCAAGCCGAAGGCAAGCAGGAAGTTGAGTATTCCAAACCCACAGAGGCCGAGTTCGCGGCGGCCGTTGCGGTGGACGTCGCGAAAGAGGTGGTCGGCGGGGCGACGCGGTCTACAGAAGCAAGGATGCTGTTGATCATCGTCCCGTTGATCGCTGTTCTTTTCATAGTTGCGCTTGTTCTCTCACGGTGCCAGGGCTAAACATAAGACCTTCGAGGTCTCAAAGACCTCGAAGGTCTTGCGGCTCGGTCTGCCCCGGAACCCGTTCGCCAGGCCTGGCTGGTCTCCAGGCAAGAGGAGGTGTGACGACTCACGACAACCATGATGGCAGCAACACCGCTCGCCGCCGCAGGCGAGCATCTCTGACTGGTCGAAACTTCAACCCACTCTCTTGCAAGGAAGGAAGACTGAAATGGCCGCTAAAGCCACACCCGTGGCCGCTAAAGCCACACCCAAAGTGATGGGCTATCTGCCGAACGACACACCGCCGATCGGCCAGATGCTCCTCCTCGGCTTGCAGCACGTGCTGACGATGTTTCCAGCTACCGTGCTGTGCGCCATCCTGATGCACTTCCCCGTCAGTACAGTGCTGACCATCACCGGCCTCGGCACGGTCATCTCCCTGATCGTCGGCAAGCTGGTGTTGGGCACCTACATTCCCCTCTACTACGGCTCCAGCTTCAGCTACATCACGGCTGTGCTCGGCATCATGGCCGTCAAGGGGGTTAAGGAAGGCGTGGCGCCGCCAGAGGTGATCTCCGTGGTAACCGCCGGGTTCATCACGACGGCCATCATCAACATCCTCGTCGGCTTTCTCATCCGCGGCACGGGCGGCAAAAAAGGGTTGGACAACGTGCTGCCCGCCATCATCACCGGCCCGGTGGCCTGCACCATCGGCATCGGCCTGGGCGCCTCCGCACTCAGTATGGCCGCAGGCACCTGCTGTGGGGTCGCGGATCCCAGCATACAGCTCAAGTGGTGGACGGCTGCCATCGTGACGCTGCTGGCTGCCTATCTCTTCTCGGTCTACCTGCAGGGCAAGGGCTTCATCGGGATGTTGCCCATCCTGCTGGCCGCGATCGTCGGCTACATCGTCGCCATCCCGCTCGGCCTGGTGAATTGGGGAGCTTTCGGAAAGGAAGCGCTGATCCGGGCACCGATCATCACCCTCCCGCGCTTCAACGACCCATTGACCCTCACAGCGATGGTGGGCATCGGCATCATGGCGATCGCGACCATCCCCGAATCCACAGCCCACCTCTACCAGATCAGCCTCTACGTGGATCACCTGGCCGAGGAGCAGGGCCGCAAGAAATACAACCTGGCCGAGTACATCGGCCTGAACCTGATCCTGGACGGCCTGGATGACTTCATCAACGGCCTGTTCGGCTCCACCGCCGGCACCAACTACGGCGAGAACAACTCGCTGATGGTGATCACCCGCAACTACGCCGGCCCGGCCCTGCTCAGCGCAGGCGGGATCGCCATCTTGCTGGGGTTCATCGGCCCGCTGGCCGAGGCAATCCAGAGCATCCCGACCGCAGTTTCGGGCGGCTTGGCCATCTACCTCTTCGGCGTCATCGGCATGCAAGGTATCGCGCTCATGATCGCCGAGAAGGTCAACCTGTATGACCCGAAGCAGTTAGCCATCGGCGCCACGATCCTGATCGTCGGCATCGGCGGCAACATCGGCTTCCCGGGCGGCTTCTTGCCGATCCCACTGCTGACGGGGATCTTCCCCAGTGGCTGGCCCGCGATCGCGACCGGCGCGGTGGTCGGCATCCTGATGAACCTGATCACCGTGGCATGGAAACCCTCGTTTGAACGCGAGGCTGTCGAGAAGAAGTAGGCGGAGAATTCAGGTATTAGATATTAGGTATTAGATATTGGGTATGCGACTGCGTAGGCTCTATGCCTCCAGTTCAATACCTAATACCTAATACCTAATACCTAATGTCCAGGTGAGCACATACCATGATCCTCGACTTCAAGCTGACGACAAATCGCGACACGATCCGCGTCGATGCGCCGCAGGTCGAACTTGTCACCGAGATGCGTAACATCGTGGGCTGTCTCGGCCCCAACCACCAGATCGTGGCGATCGGTGACACCGCGGAAGATATTAAGCGCAACGCGCCTGCCTATTGGGAACGAAACGGTAAACAGATCGAGTTTGTGCATCCCTTCAATTTCGAGGGAGTCAAGGCTTCCGCGGGCCAGTTTGAACCGCTGATTGCAGCGCGTGTCGTGCAGTGGTGCTCCGATAAAGCCTTCCAGCGCATGAAACGCGAAAGCCTGAAACGTATGCTCCTGAGTCCGTGGGTAGACCGCGTGGACTATGATCTTCAGTTGGACGGCTACGATAAACTGCCGCCCGAAACGCGCCGCGAATTCGAAAGATATCTAAAAAAGCTCCTGGTCGCCGTGCGGCGCCTGCAAATCAACGGCAAAACCATCCCGGGAGGGAAAGCTTATCCGTTGTTAGATCTGTTTCGTCGTCGCCGCTAAGGACCTGTAAAAGCAACTATTCAGCCTCTATCGCGCTGGAAGCATCCTGACCAGCTTCCAGCATCCAGCTTCCAGTATCCAAATCACGGAGGTGACAGCATTGCAACCCTTTGATTACATCGTACCCAAAGACTTCGCAGAGGCCAGCGCGCTGCTGGCCGGCGGCAGCGGCGCCGTGCGAGCGTTTCAGGGCGGCACCGATCTGTTGATCCGCGCCCGCGGTGGATTCATCAAGCCCGCGCAGGTGGTTGACCTCAAGGGCCTGCCCGGCATGTGCGAGATCCGGTCGAGCGAAGACGGCTGGCTGGTAATCGGCGCGGCATGCACGATGAACCAGGTGGCCGGCCACCCGCTGGTGCAGGCCCGTTACGACCTGCTGGCCCAGGCGTGCAACGCGGTGGCGTCGTACCAGCTTCGCAACCGCGCCACGATCGGCGGGAACCTCTGCAACGCCAGCCCCGCGGCCGATGCCGCGCCCGCGCTCTATTGCCTGGACGCCGTGGCCGAGCTTTACGGCCCCGCCAGCGCACGCCGCGTGCCCATCGCCGATTTCTTCCTCGGACCGGGGCGCACGGCCATGAGCAAGGGGGAGTTTCTCACCGCCATCCACCTGCCCCCCGCGCCCGCGGGCGCGGCCGGCGCCTTCAAGAAGCTGGGACGCACGAAGGTGGGCGATATCTCGACGGTGAGCGTGGCGGTGTGGGTGGATTTCGGATTGCCGATTTCGGATTTCGGAGTTGAGGAGCCGCAGCCAATCCGCAATTCGCAATTCGCAATCCGCAATGTCCGTATCGCGCTCGGCGCGGTCGGCCCGACGCCGCTGCGTGCGCCGGAGGCCGAGGCTGCGTTGGCCGCGGATAGCTCCCCGGCAGGAGTGCAGCGCGCCGCTGACTTGGCCGCCGCGGCCGCCCGGCCGATTGACGACATCCGCGCCAGCGCGGCCTATCGCCGGGCGATGGTGGCCGTGCTGACCCGCCGCGGGATTGAGGCAATCCTCCCAGCAGCAGGTCGGGCTCCCACGCCCGACGCTCCGGCGGCATGGGAGCCGCCTCTGCTAACTGCGGAACAGGGAGGCGCCGCGTGAACCACACCATCAACTTCACCGTGAACGGCGAGCGCTACAACATCAGCGTGCCGTCGCACCACACCCTGCTGCAAGTTCTGCGCGAGCAGTTGGTCCTGACCGGCACCAAGAACGGCTGCGAAGCCGGCGAATGCGGCGCGTGCGCCGTGCTGATGAACGGCGAGCCTGTCAACTCCTGTATGGTGCTGGCCCCCGAGGCCGATGGCGCGGAGATCATCACCATCGAAGGGCTGATGCACGACGGCCAGCTCGATCCGCTGCAAGATGCATTTCTCGCCGCGGGCGCGACGCAGTGCGGCTTCTGTACCCCCGGCATCCTGGTCAACGCCCGCGCGTTGCTCGACCGCAACCCCGATCCCACCGAGACCGAAATCCGCGAGGCGCTGGTGGGAAACCTCTGTCGCTGCACCGGCTACATCCGCATCATCGAGGCGATCAAGATGGCTGCAAGGGCCGGAAGGGAGGTGGCGCAATGAGCGAGCGAATCAACGAATCAGCGAATCAACAAATCGGCGAATCGGCGAATACGCAGTACGCAGTACGCAATACGCAGTACGCAGTACGCAATACGCAGCACGCAGCACGCAGCACGCAGCACGCCAAACCTTCCATCATCGGCACCAGCCCGCAGCGCATCGAGGGCCGCGAGAAGATCACCGGCGCGGCGCAGTACGTGGACGATCTGCAATTCGGGCAGAACCTGCTGCACGCCAAGATCAAGCGCAGCCCGCTGGCCCATGCGAAAATCCTCAAGATTGACGTGAGCAAAGCCAAGGCGTTGCCGGGCGTGCGCGTGGTCATCACCGGCGCAGATTATCCCGGCTACACCGGCCTCTATCTGAAAGATCGCACCCTCTTCGCCATGGATCGCGTCCGCTACGTCGGCGACGCGGTCGCAGCCGTCGCAGCCGACAGCGAAGAGATCGCCGAGCAGGCGCTCGATCTGATCGAAGTCGTTTACGAGGAGCTGCCGCCGGTCTTCGACCCGGAGTTCGGGGCCAGCCCCGAAGCGCCGCTGCTCCACCCCAACCTGGGCGATTACGAGTGCGTGCCGTACATCCTACCCCAACGCGGCACCAACATCTCGAATCTGTTCAAGGTGCGCAAGGGCGACATGGAAAAGGGGTGGGCCGAGGCCGACCTGATCCTGGAGCACCGTTACCAGGTGCCGCACATCCAGCACGTGCCGTTGGAGACCCACGTCTGCGTGGCGCAGCAGGACGTGCGCGGGAAGATCACCATGTGGTCGGCCAGCCAGTCGCCGTTTGCGCAGCGCAACCTGGTGGCCAAGGCGCTCGGGATCAGCCACAGCCAGATTCGCGTGATCACGCCCCACGTGGGCGGTGGGTTTGGCTCGAAGGCGGGGCTAAGCATCGAGGGCACGGCCGTCGCGTTGGCGATGCAGGCCAAAGGCCGGCCGGTCAAGCTACGGATGACCCGCGAGGAAGAATTCTACACCACCTTCGTCCGCCAGGGCCTCATCGCCTACATCAAGATGGGCATGACCAAAGACGGCCGCATCACCGCGGTGCAGAACAAGTTCTACTGGGACGGCGGCGCCAGCACCGAATACGGCGTGAACATCACCCGCGCGGCGGGCTACAGCGGCACCGGGCCTTACTACGTGCCCAACATCCACGTGGACAGCCTGTGCGTCTACACCAACCACCCCATCAGCGGGCCGATGCGCGGGTTCGGCATGGCCGAGATCCACTGGGCCATCGAACAACACCTCGACCGCATGGCGCATGGGCTGGGGCTGGATCCCGTCCAGGTGCGGCTGAAAAACTGCCTGAAAGACGGCCAGGAGACGCTGACCGGCATGATCATGCATCCCACCGGCCTCAGCCAATGCCTGGAGAAGGCTGCGGCTGCCATCGGTTGGGGCAAGCCGGCCGAGCCGCCCTCCGCCCCACACAAGGTCCGCGGCAAGGGCATCGCGACCATGTGGAAGGCGCCGGCCATGCCGCCCAACCCCGGCTCCAGCGCGATTGTCCGGCTGAACGAGGATGCCACACTCAACGTCAGCATCGGCGGCGTGGACCTGGGGCAAGGGGCCTTGACGGCCATGGCGCAGATCGCGGCCGAAGGGCTGGGTGTGCGGGTCGAGGATGTGCGGGTCAACACCGTGGACACCGACTACAGCCCCTACGAATGGCAGACCGTCGCCAGCCGGCTCACCTGGAGCATGGGCAACGCGGTGCTGCAAGCTGCGGAAGCCGCCAAGATGCAGGTGCTCAAGACCGTGGCCGAGGCGTGGAGCGAAGACATCAACGACCTGGACATCATTGATGGGCAGGTGGTGAGCTACAAGACCGAAGAATCCATGCCGCTGAAGGATCTGGTGATCTACGGCGCGCAACGGCCCGATGGCACCTGGATCGGCGGCCCGGTGATCGGGCAGGGTCGCTTCATGCCCGACTACGTGACGCCGCTCGACCCGGAGACCGGCCAGGGGCCGCGTGCGGTCGTCCACTTCACCACCGGCTGCCAGGCGGTCGAGGTGGAGGTGGACACCGAGACCGGCCAGGTGCAGGTACTCAAGATCGTCTCGGCCTTCGACGTGGGCCACGCGATCAACCCGGAGCTGGTGCGCTCTCAAATGGAGGGCGGCGCGGTGCAGGGGATGAGTACGGCCCTGCTGGAAGGAATCATCTTCGACGGGAAGGGCGTGCCGCGCAACGCCAACTTCACCGACTATCGCATCGCCACGGCCGTAGACGCGCCTCTGGAGACCGAGAACATCATCGTCGAAGTGCCACAGGACGACGGCCCGTTCGGCGCCCGCGGCATCGGTGAGCACCCGATGGTGCCGACAGGCCCGGCCATCGCCAACGCGGTCTACCACGCCGCGGGCGTGCGGATTGACACCATGCCGCTGACCAGCGAGAAGGTGTGGGCGGCGTTGCATACCGCATAGCATCCAAGCAGTCACCGGGCGTAGACCAAACGTATGCTTACAGTATATCAGGTGGCTTGAAATTCGCGCGCGGTTGCGCTATAATTATCCACAGTCAGAATCAGACGCCGCTTCGTGCGGCGCGCGCAATCACGGACACAGGGAGGTGCCTAATGAAACGATCGTTCTGGGTATTGTTCCTCCTGCTGACGGTGATCCTGAGTGGCTGTGGTGGCGGCCAAGCAGTGCAGGCGCCGGCCGGTGCAGTGACCGCCGGAGGAGAGGTCTTCCAGATCGCCCTGCCTCGCATCGTGGTAGATGTGGACGCTGAGGGCAACCCCAGCCTCCTCGGAATCAACCCCGCGCTCTTGAAGGCTTTGGGTATCGACACATCCGGCTTCCAGGTCCCCAAAGCGACGGTCGCCATGCTGACTAAGGCCGGCATACAGCACTTCGAGATCGTGTCGATAGGAGATCGCCTGGTGCTGTTCGCCAACAGCAAGCCGCTGCCGCATCTGAGCTGGAGCGAGGACTCGCTGAACCGCACCCTGGACCTGGCCGCCAAGTTCGATGTACAGAACGCCGCGACGCTCAGCAAGCTGCTGCCGATGGTGACCCGGCTGGGCCTGGACGTGGTTTTGCGCTTCCCCCGTCAGTCTGGAGCGGCCGAAATCCCGCTGACCGAGACTGGCGTGGCGAAAAACCTCACAGTGTCGCCGTCTAAAGACCCTGCTTCGGCCATCATCAAGTTTGAGGTCAAATTCGACGGGAATGGCCTTCCCGGAATCATGGGCCTCTCTGCCAAGGATCTGCAGGCCATGGGCGTGACGGGCGTGAGCGGGCTGTCGCCCGACATGATCCAAAAACTACAGAAGGGTAACCTTCAGTTCATGGAATTGCGCACCAAGCCCGATGGTACCTACATCTACGTCAATGGCGAGCCGCTGCCTAAGTTGATCTGGGACAGCCAGTTGCTGGCCAACCTTGTCGAGGTGTACGCCAAGGTTTCACCGGAGGCCCCTATGCTGCCGCTCATCCAGAGCCTGGTGCCGTATATGGACAGGGCAGATGTGGGCATCCTGTTGCACTTCCCGCTGGCTGCGGGCGCCGCGCCGATCCCGGCGAAGATGCATGATTGATGCCAGCAGGTGGGCCGGCCCGCCCACCGTTTGAGGTTGTGTTCCATCGCTGGCAGGCACAACCGCGTGCCAGCCAGGGACTATATTCTTCTTTGCACACAGGAGGTGGCAGATGCGGAAAGTTGTCGTAGTACTATTGGTCATCGCCGGCCTGATCCTGGCCGGATGCGGCCCGGCGATCCTGCCCGCGGCCGCGCCAGCGACGCAGAGCGGCGAGCAGTTCGTCGTCGCGCTGCCGCGACTCGTCCTCAACTTCGACGCAGATGGCAAGCCCGGCATCGAGGGGCTACCTGTGGAGCAGATTGCCCGCTCCATGGGCTATGTCCTGGATCTCAGTGCCTACAGGATCGACCCGGCCTATGTCAACTGGATGACGCAGTCGAACATCCAGCATGTCGAAGTGCGCCAGACGGGGGGTGGTCTGGCACTGCTCGCCAACGGCAAGTTAATGCCGAGCGTCAAGTGGGCAGACGGTTCGCTGGAAGCGACTGCGGGCCTGGTCCGCATGCTCGGCCCGCAGAATGAGCAGCTCGCCAGCCTGCTGCAGAAGGTTGCGCCGATCGCCCAGCGCCTGGGCCTGTCCATCCTGCTGAAGTTCCCCGTGCAGGCTGGGGCGGCAGCGATCCCCATGGCGACTGATGCCGTGGTGATGGCGACGCCGGTGCCCGTTAGCGGGGCGGCGTCGGCGGTCGTGCAGTTCGAGATCAAGTACGACGAGCAGGGCGTTCCGTCCATCATGGGGATTTCCGCCCAAGACCTCGCAGCGGCGGGGCTCAACGCAAACTTGGCCCTGCATCCCTACTACGTGCAGCAGGCCCAGGCGAACAACATTCAGTATATGCAATTGCGCAGCAAAGGCGATGGCCTCTACCTCTACCTCAATGGGCAGCCTTTGCCCGCCGTGGTCTGGGACAAAACCGCGTTGGACAATACGTTGGACGTGGTCCAGAAGCTGTATGCCGTCTATCCGATTGACTGGGAGCTGATCAAGCAGTTTGAACCGCTCCTCAGCAATACCGACATCTCGATCCTGATCAATCTACCGGTGGCTTCCGGCGCTCAGCCGATCCCGATCAAGAGGCAATAACGCGCACATGCGCTGTGTATTCCGTGGCGAACGTGACTGTGCGAACGGCCCGGCGACACGGAATACACGGCCGACTGGCTTCTTGAGTACAAGGAAAGGATGGCTTCGATGAGCGTATCCCAGAAATATGGCATTCTGCGCGTGATCGCGACGATTCTAAAGTTTCTGGCGTGGGTGGTACTCGCGGCCGGAATAATCGGGATGATCATCGTCCTGGCCAATGCCGGCAAGATGCCGGACGCCTTGCGTCCACTGGCAACCGCCGGCACATTCGCTGTACCGATTCTCGCTATCGTGTGGTTCGTACAACTCTTCGGTTTCGGCAGCATACTCTCCCTGCTGATCGAAATCGAGGAGAACACGCGCGAGATCGCGGCCCGGCCGCCAAGCTGACCCGCCCGGCCCAGCGCGTTGTGCGCTGAGCCAAATCGCAGCCGTGCGCGGCCCGACGTGCCTTCGGCACAGATCACCGCTGTGATAGCTGTCGTCCGCCTAACGCCACCTCTTGCACATCGTGAGAGGTGGCGTTCCTTTGGAGGTACCTGATGCGCAAATGGGCCAGGAATCTTCTCGTTCTCATCACCCTCGTGCTTGCCGCCTGCGGTCCAGCCATGAAGCCGGCCACCGACGAAAAAACGGCCAGCGGCGAGATTTTTATCCTGGCGCTGCCCCGGATCGTCATTGACTTCGACGCCGGCGGAAACCCGAGTATACTCGGCATGAAGCTGGAAGACGCCGGCCGCCTCTTCGGGGCTGACATCAGTGGCCAGAAGCTGAATGAGTTCTATGTGGACTGGATGGCGGCCGCCAACGTCCAGCACATCGAGATGCGCCAGACCGGCGACGGGTTGGCCCTCCTCGCCAACGGCCAGCCGCTCCCCCACATCGCCTGGGACGACGCCTCGCTTCAGGCGGCCAGCGGCCTGGCCGCGCTGTTCAACGTGGACTCCCAGTCCCTGGAGCTGATCAAAAAGCTGCTGCCGATCACGCGACGGCTCGGCCTGGACGTCGTGGCGACGTTCCCGCTGCGCCCCGACGCCAAGGCGATCGCCCTCGCTGATGCTTCGGTGGCGATGGCGAAGGCCAAGCCGGAACAAGCCCCGGCGACGGCCATCGTGCAGTTCGAGATCAAGTACGATGAGCGCGGCATCCCGGCCATCCTGGGCATCTCGGCGCAGGATTTGCTGACGCTCGGCATTAATGCGCCGTTGGCCCTGAACATGGACGCAGTCCACGCGGTGCAGGCCCGCAACATCCAACATATCGAGCTGCGCACCAAACCAGACGGTCTGTTCGTTTATGTCAACGGCGCCCCCCTGCCCAACCTGGTGTGGGACAACGCTCTGTTGATCAGCGCCGCCGATGTCTATAGCCAGATGAACCCCGGCAGCAGCGATCAGGAGAAGCAGACAGTGGGGTTCGTGAAGCAGTTCATCCCCACCCTTGACAACATGGACATCGCCATCCTGGTGCACTTCCCGTTGGCTTCGGGCGCACAGGCGATCCCGGCGAAGATTCACTGATGTAGGAAAGAACCTATCGCCAATGAGCGTTCCCCGCAAGTACGGCTTGCTCCGCAGCGCCGTTGCAGGTGATTCACCAACGGATGAGAGGATTGAGCGGCTAACTTGCCAAAACCCCCCACTCACGGTAAACTAGAGACTGGTAGCAAAGGAGTAAGATTTCCCAGGAGAACGTTTCATGGCAGCAATCAAGACTCTCGGTATCCTCACCGGCGGCGGCGACGTCCCCGGTCTGAACCCGTGCATCAAGACCGTGGTAGACCGGGCCGTTGACGACGGTTATGAGGTTCTGGGCTTTCGCCGCGGCTGGGCCGGCCCGGTGAACATCAACCCCGATGATCCTGCCGAAGATTGGCGGTGGGTGATGCGGCTAAACAAGGCCGTCGTGCGCAAGATTGACCGCTCCGGCGGCACGTTCCTACACACTTCTCGCATCAGGCCGTCGAACGTGAAGGCCAAAGAGGTTCCCGCCTTCCTGCGCAGCCAATTCGCCCCTGCGGATGAGAACGGCGTCGCCGACCTGACGCCCCACATTCTGCGCGTGCTCCAGCACCTGAAGGTGGATGGCCTGATCGCTATCGGCGGCGACGACACGTTGAGCTACGCCGCCAGGCTACACCAGGAAAACTTCCCGGTCGTCGCCATCCCCAAGACGATGGACAACGACGTGTACGGCACCGACTACTGCATCGGCTTCAGCACTGCCGTCACCCGCAGCGTGGACTTTATCACTGCCCTGCGCACGCCCACCGGCTCGCACGAACGCATCGCCATCGTCGAGTTGTTCGGCCGCAACTCCGGCGAGACGTCCCTGTTTGCCGCATATCTGTCGCACGTGGACCGCGCCATCATTTCCGAGGTGCCATTCGACGTGGCGAAGCTGGCCGCGTTCCTGGTGGAAGACAAGCGCGCCAATCCCAGCAACTACGCCATTATGACCATCTCCGAAGGCGCGACGATGATCGGCGGGGAAATCGTCGAAAGCGGCGAGGCCGACGCCTACGGCCACAGAAAGTTGGGTGGGGTCGGCGACGTCGCCGGCGACGCGATCAAGAAGTTGACCGGCGAGAACATCATCTACCAGCAGCTCGGCTACCTGATGCGTTCCGGCGCGCCCGACTCGCTCGACCGCATGGTGGCCCTGAGCTACGCCAACCTGGCGACCGATCTAATCGCCGGAGGCCGCTCGGGCCGCATGGTGGCACTGCGAGATGGCAAGTATACCCACATCCCGCTCAGCACTGTCATCTCCGGCATCAAGCGCGTGGACGTGGACGAGCTTTACGACCGCGAGAACTATCGGCCGAAAGTGGCGGACATGCTCGGAAAGCCGATGTTCTTGTATTAGGGCGGGGAGACAAGGAAACAGGGAAACAAGGAGATAAGGAATGGGGCCGTGAGCGATGCTCACGGCCCCATTTTTGTCTTAGATTTCTCCCGCTCGGGCCGGTCTCTGCCCGTGCCCCTACCGCCGCAGTCGCGTGATGAGCAGGGCAATCAGCATCACCGCGACCATGGCCCAGGCCGTGATCGTAACGAGCGGCGTGGCGGCCTGCTTGACCGCGATACCGACGAACGCCCACACGAGCACCCCTGTGTACGCGATATCGCGTCGGGTGACACTCATCGCGACCGAGAGCGCGGTCGCGATGAGCAGCATCACCACCGCCCACGCCTGCGGACTGATGCCCCAGCCGCCCCACTTCAGGTAATCCAGCAGCGATGTCGCGTTCGCCACCGTTGCCACGGTGATCCAGCCCAGGTAGATGCTGAACGGCACGTTGACCAGCCACTTCTCCGCATTCGAGACGACCAACCGGCCGATACCGAGTCGCAGATAGATGGTGATGAGCGACGCCAACAACACCAGCATGACGAGCAGCGACAGCGGGAACAGATTGTAGTGCCACATGAAGATCCAGACGCTGTTCGCCAGACAGCTCACTGCAAACCAGGGGCCGATGCGCTGCAAGCGCGCATTGTTCCGCTGCGCCGGCAGGGCCTGGTAAACGACGAAGACCAGCAGCGCCAGGTAGATGATGCCCCAGATCGAGAAGACGTACCCCGCGGGCACGAAGAAAACCTTGAACCGATCAGAGATTTCGCCGGTGCCCTGCCCATTGAGCGGCAGCACGTTCGCCAGCCCGTTGATGACGAGGGTCACGAGTAACGCCAGGATATTGACCAACGACCAAACCCGCGATTTCTTCATACATACCTCCATCCCTTTCGCTCGGGCCGGTCTCCGACCGTGCCTGCCGGTGCCACACGTTTAGCGTTCAGCCATCCGACGCTTCTGCAAACTCCACGTTACCACTGCCGCCAGACCGGCCAGCACGATCCCAAGAAAGGCTGCGATCAGGACCTGCAGACCGGACAGAAAGGCCAGAAACATGCTGGTGAAGTCAGGCAACGTCCAGCCGATGAGCAGCCCGTTGAGCGCAAAGCCGACAAGGACAAACAACAACAAGAGGTAGGCGATGGTCAGCACAAGGGCCAGGGTCAACTCGGCGGCCTTACGCGGGCCGTGACGCCACAGGCGCAGTCCTGCTGCAGCCGCAAGCCAGCTCAGCACCAGGGCCGCCGCCGCGGTGACCGCGCCATAGAGAATCAACTCGTTGGCGCTGGCGACCGAGCTGAGCGAGTAGGTGCGGCCGCTCAGGACGGCGTAGCGCAGATTGAACAGGCCCATGTAGAGCAACGCGCCGCCGAGCAGCCAGGCGACCGTCCGCCCGCGCTTGCGGTAGAGGACGACGGCTGGAATCAGCGCCAGGATCAAGGCGAGCGCGGCGCGCGGCAGGCGTTCGGCGGTCAAGCGACTGGTCCGCGCCGAGTCCATCGCCGCCTGGGTAGCCGCGACCGCGTTCGCCGCCGCCCCGACGTTCACCGGCCGGCCGATCGCCGCGGCGTAGGCCTGGGCCAGCGCGCTTTGCTGGCTGGCCGAAGCCCGCTCGACTGCGGCCAGCCGCTCCGCCGATAACGCCAGCATCTCCGTCTGCGGCCTGCCCTGGGCCGAGGCGGGGAGGTTGGTCCCTAACAACACGGCCAGGGTTGGCGCGACGTCCACCATCTGCACGTCGGCGTAGCGTCCTGGCCTGACCCCCGCGCCCACGAGCACCCACGGCTCGACCAGGGTGATCGGATCCTGTCCGCCGTGGCCGCCCTGGGCAATCTGACCGTGATCGCTGCACACGAACAAGGTGTCCTTCGTGAGATCGAGCGTGGCCGCGATTTCCCGCAGCAGATCATCGGCGCGGCGCGCCGCGGCGTTCCAGCGCGGATCACGCGGGCCGCCCTCGTGGTGCCCGGCGTAGTCTACCTGGTCAATGTGAATCAACGTGAGTTGATAGCGGCCATCGCGCAGCCAGGGCAACGCGGCGTCGGTCACGGCGCGATCGGCCGCGGCATCTTCGCCTGGGGTGTAGAAGCTGGCGTTGACCGCGGCCGGCGGGATCATCTGCTCGAACCAGTTGTAGCCGGAGACCGCCGTTCGCTGACCGGCGCGGCGGGCCGCGGAGAAGATGTCATCCTGCGTGAACTGGCGGATGTCGGCATAGTCCACGTTGACCATGTGGCCGTCATTGAGATCGGGCCAGGCGCCGGTGAGCAGGATGGTCCAACTCGGCTGCGAGTAGGAAGGCGGCCGGCTGCGCATGGTGGCCGCCGCGCCGCTACCGTGCAAATCGTTCAGGAACGGCATCACGTCGGGCCGCAGCGAAGTATCTTCCCGCAGAGCGTCTATCAGGACGAAGACGACGCGGCGGGTGAGCGCCGCGCCTATCGGCTGACCCGACTGTGGCGGGCTGGCATGGAGCGGGGAGCGATAGGCATAGAGAGAATCCATCAATCCGTTCGTCCAGAAATAGGCCCCACCCGCGATCAGCAGGCAGACGAAGACGCCCAGGAGAACCCAGCGCAGTTTTTTCAATCAGACCCCCTGTTGAAGCGGTTCCAAAATGCCGAAGAGAGCGAATCCATTTCGAGCAGTTCTGCGAAAGACAAGGCCCGCAAGGCGATCCGCCTTGCGGGCCTTGCGCCAGCGTGTACCCCCAGCAGGACTCGAACCTGCAACCACCTGCTTAGAAGGCAGATGCTCTGTCCTTTGAGCTATGGGGGCAGACAAAGCTATTTTATCCTTTGCGGCGCAAGCTGTCAAGCCTGTCCAAGCGCCTCCGCCGACTCCGCGCGCGCCACAAATGCGAGGAAGCTCTCCAGATCAGGAAACACGCGCTGCGAGAACGCCTTCACCACCCAGTTTTCGGTCAAGGGCGAGATCGTCACCACCGGCACGCCGGCCTGGTACGCCGAATACATCTCCAGTGCGGTTCCCATGCTGGCGGTCGGCACATAGGCGATGACCAGGTCGCTGCTGCCGGCCAGCGAGAGCAAGGCAAGGAGGGTCTCCTTCGCCCGACCATCCTCGTAGTCTACACTGGCCGGGTGCAGCACAAAGGGGTCAACGACCTCCAGATCAGGCCAGCGCGCCTGCAGCGCCTGGCTGATCTGCTGACGATAATCCTGGCTCACGATCCCCTTGCCCTGGATCGAGGCCTGCATCACGCCACCGATGAATACACGCATGAATCCTCCAAACGTTGCATCGTCATTGCGAGCGTTTTTTTGCTAAGCACTTCCTCTCCCAGAGGGACGGTCACTTCTGCAATCCGCAATCCGCAATCTGTAATCCAAAGGTATTCTCCACCACCCCCGGCAACAGCGCATACACCGAGCACCCCATCCGCCGCTCGAAGTCGGCCTTGATGCCGAATTTCGTCTTCCACTTGGGAATGCTGTACACGTTGATGCCGTAGCGGAACGCCACGTCCAGCATCCGCTTCTCCATCAGGCAGAAACCGGACGCCATCGCCAACGAATCGCAGAGTTGGATCAGCCGGTCGTAGTCATCGTATGCGGCGGCGGACAGGTAGTCTGTGATGAACGCCAACTCAGCGGCATCGCAATCCCACTCGCCAAAGATCTCCCGCACGTCGCGATTCGGGAAGGAGTGCGTCATCGAAATCCGGCCGGCATCCGCGAAGCCCAACTCGTCCAGAAAACGATAGCCATCCAGCACGTGACGCATCCCCGTCACTCCAGCGCGGCGACCGATGTCGTGCAGCAGCCCCAGGATGTAGGCGGCCTCGGGGTCAACGCCCGACAGGCGGCTCGCGATCAACCGTGCTCCCTCGGCCACGTGCTCCGAATGCGCGGTCCACGGGCCTGGGTTCAACGCGCCGGCCTCGGTCAGAAGGGCCTGGGCTTGGGGAAGAGTTGGGATGAGCATGATGGAGAATCAGCGAATCAGCGAATCAGCGAATCAGCGAATCAGCGAATGGCAAGCCAGAATGTCCAATACCCACTACCCAATGAGCGCAGATTATAGCATGGCCGCGCGGGATGACCCAAAATATAGTCCGCCGCGGAGTTGGGCGCTGCCTGCGAATCATGGTATACTCGGTGCGTGGTACGTGATACGTGGTACGTGATGTAAATGATCGGAAACACGCAACACGCAGTACGCAATACGCAACAGGGGAAGAAACCATGTCACCCTACATCATCGCCGTTGACCTCGGCGGCACGCAAATTCGGGCGGCGCTCTGCAGCCCCGACGGGCAGATTTTCCGTCGGGTCGCCAAGCTGACCCTCGCACAGGAAGGCCAGGAGGCCGTGATCGAGCGCATCGGCCGCGCCATCGGCGAGGTCATGGAAGGGACTACGGCGGGCGAGGTGGCCGGCATCGGTATCGGCGCGCCGGGGCCGCTGAACCCGACTACCGGTATCCTCCTACGCGCGCCCAATCTGCCCGGCTGGTTCAACGTGCCGCTGCGCACGCTGATCAGCGAACGGTTCGGCCGCCCCACCTTCCTGGGCAATGACGCCAACCTGGCCGGCCTGGCCGAAGCCACCTACGGCGCGGCCCGCGGCATCTCGGATGTGATCTACCTGACCATTAGCACGGGCATCGGCAGCGGGATCATCACCGGCGGCAAGATGCTCCTGGGCAGCCACGGGCTGGCCGCGGAGGCCGGCCACATCATCGTCCAGCCCGATGGCCTCCTCTGTGGCTGCGGCGGTCACGGTTGCCTGGAGACGGTGGCGGCCGGCCCAGCGATCGCGCGGGATGTGGTGACGCGCATCGAGGCGGGCAAGAAGAGCAAGGTGTCCAAGCTGGTCGGCGGGGACTTGAAGAAAGTGGACGCGCGCGTGGTCAGCGAGGCAGCGCAGGCCGGCGACAAGGTAGCCATCAACGCCTTCCACCGCGCCGGTGAATACCTGGGCCTGGGCATCGTCAGCCTGCTGCACCTGTTCAACCCGCGCATGATCGTGCTCGGCGGCAGCGTGACTAAGGCCGGCGCCCTGTTGTTCGACCCGATGCAGAAAACTATCGAAAGGCGCGCGCAGCCGCCATATCTGGAGGGACTGTCCATCGCCCAGGCCGCGCTCGGTGATGACGTCGGTCTCCTCGGCGCCGCGGCGCTGGCTAAAACGGAGCTTGCCATTTAACACCATGCAAATCGCAATCATCGGCTTACCCAACAGCTCCAAGACCACCATCTTCAACGCGCTGACGCGCGGTCACCTGGAGACGACGGCCTACAGCTCCGGCGTGTTCGAGCTGCACACCGCGGTCGTGGACGTGCCGGACGGCCGGATTGACCGGCTTTCCGCGATGTTCAAGCCGCGCAAGACAACTTATGCCAAAGTCACCTATGCCGACATTGCCGGGCTGGCGAAGGGCGTAAGCGAGGGTGGGTTGAGCGGTGCGCTGCTCAACGCCATCAGCCAGAGCGACGCTCTGCTCCACGTTGTCCGCGCGTTCGAGGACCCGGACGTGCCGCACGTGGAAGGCAGCGTAGACCCCCGTCGCGACGTCGAGATCATGGACATGGAGCTGCTGCTCTCCGACCAGATCATCGTCGAGCGGCGCATCGAGCGGCTGCAAGCGCAGCTCAAAAGAGGCGGCGACAAGTTAGCGAAGGCCGCCAACGAGGTCGAGTTGGAGTTGATGCTGCGCCTGCTGGAGACACTTAACCTCAGCTCACCGTTGCGCGACCTCGACCTGACGCCAGCCGAGGAGAAGATGCTGCGCAACTACGGGCTGCTCACCCTGAAACCGATGCTGATCGTGCTCAACGCGGGGGACGACCCGGCCGGTCCGGCCTTGGAGCAGTTGGCCGGCTATCTCCACCGGCACACCACTATCGCCACGTTGCAAGGCAAGCTGGAGATGGAGCTGGCCCAGATGCCGCCGGAGGAAGCCGCCGAGTTCCTGGTGGAATACGGCATCGAGGAACCGGGGCTGAACCGCGTGATCCGGCTGAGCTACACCCTGCTGGGGCTGCACAGCTTCTTCACCGTGGGCGAGGACGAAGTACGCGCGTGGACGGTTTCCGTGGGCGCCAACGCGGTCGAAGCGGCCGGCGCGATCCACAGCGACCTGGCGCGCGGCTTCATCCGCGCCGAGGTGATCGCCTACGACGCGCTGATCACCGCGGGCACGATGGCGAACGCCCGCGCCCGCGGCTTGCTGCGGCTGGAGGGGAAAGAATACGTGGTGCAGGATGGAGATATTCTGAACATCCGGTTCAACGTGTAGCAAAGACGTGCCAGGCACTTTTCGGAAGTGCCTGGCACGTGCCACATCCTTAGCAAAGACGTGCCAGGCACTTTTCGGAAGTGCCTGGCACGTGCCACATCCTCACTTGACCACGACGCTGATCGTCAGCGAGCGTTCCCCGGCCGCGTTGACGGCCACCAACCGGTAGGTTGTGTCGGCGGCCGGAGCAAAGGTCTCCTCATGCGGCGCAGTCACCCCCTCCCGTTTGCCGTCCTGTTCGAGATAGACGGCCGTTGCCCCCGCCACGTCCCAACGCAGAGTTACACGCCCGCCGGCGCGCACCATCGCGCCTGGCGTCGCCTCGAAATAGCGAATCACCGGCCTGGGGTCGGCAGTGCGGCTTGACGCCAGAGCCTGGATCGCGGCAGGGATCGGGCGCGGCGCGGCGAGTTCCGCGCTCGACTGCCAAACGGCTTCTGCTTGGGCTGGACACAGCTTGCCAGGTGCGAGGAAAGACAAATACGTCTGCCACTCCTCGGCAGCGAGGGCACGCCCGGCGCGGCGACAGCCCAGGGCCAGGGCGTCAGCCGTGGTAGCGGGCCACACACGCACCTGGCCGTCGCCGCCCGCACTGACCAGCGTCCGGCCATCCCCGCTGTAGCCCAGGCCGATGATCCAGCGCCCGACGTGGGCGCGCACAATGACCGGGCCGACCGTCCCGCCATCTGCCAGATTCCACAACCGCAGGACGCCATCCTCGGCGCCGGTCGCCAGGCCCTTGCCGTCCGGGCTGAAGGCCAGCGCCCGCACCGGCACGCCGTGAGTCAACGAGATCGGCTGGCCGGTCGGCGCAAGCACATCCCAGACTTTGACGACAGGCCCGTAGCCTCCCGCGGCCAGGTGCCGCCGATCGGCGCTGAACGCGACTGCCCACAACGGCGCTCCGGCGTCGAACAGCGCCGTTTGCTGGCCGGTCTGCCAGTTCCAGACGCGAGCCGTACCGTCTCCGCTGGCCGAGACCAGGGTCGCAGCGTCGCCGCCGGCCGCCAACGCCGTCACGTCATTCTCATGTCCGCGCAGCTCACGCACGGGCTGACCCGTCCCCAGGCGCCGCAAATCCCACAGCCGGATCGTCCCGCCGGCCCCGCCCGAGGCCAGGTACACGCCGTCAGATAGGAAGAGCAGCGCACGCACCGCGCCGACCTGCGCGGGCCAGTTGGCGATGACGGCCCCCTGCGCCGCATCAACCAACGCGATCTGCCCGTCGGCGCTCCCGACCGCCAGCAGCGCGCCGTCTCCGCTGGCCGCGACAGCGGTCAACCGGGCCTGACCGACCGTGTAGACCTGGGTCGCGCCGACATCGGGCCACCACAACTCCACCATGCCATCATCGCCGGCCACCGTCACCAGATTCCCGGCCAGCGCCAACGCAGTGATCGGCTTAGGGCTGGCCGCGTACCCGGCCAACTCACCGCCTGCCTGCGTCCGCCACAGGCGAATAGTGCCGGTCGAATCTGGCGTCGCCAGGAATTGCCCGTCGGGGCTGAAAGCCGAATTCCAAATTTCGGCTGTGTGCCCGGTGAGCAAGGCCTCGGGCGCGCCGTCCTCCACGCACCACAGCCGCACGGCATTGTCCCAGCCGGTCGTCGCCAGCAGCCGACTATCCGGCCGGAACAGCACACCCCAGACGGCTTCGGTGTGACCGCGCAGGATGGTCGGGTCGGCGTCGAGGCGACGCATGTCCCACAGTCGCGCCGTGGCATCCTGGCTGCCGCTCGCCAGATAGCGACTATCCGGGCTGAAGATCAGGCTGAGAACGGCCGCCCCATGTTGCGCTTGACGGAGTTGGATCGGCTTGAGGCCATCCATATCCCAGACGCGCACGGTATCTCCGCTCCGGGTAGCCAGGTAGCGGCCATCCGGGCTGAAGGCGACGGCGCTGACAACAGTCGTGTGGCCGCTCAGCCGGGCAAACTGGCCGCTGGGCAGATGCCACAGCCAGGCCGTGCCATCGGTGGATGCCGCCACCAGGAGGATGCCGTTCGGGCTGAAGGTCACGTCCTGGACGGCGCCCTCGGTGCGGAACGGCTCAGTGCGAGCCGATTGCCCGGTGGTCAGATCCCACAGCCGGATCGTGTTGTCCTCGCCGCCGGTCGCCAGGGTCTTGCCATCGGGATTGAGCGCCAGCGAAGTCACGGCTGCACCGTGATCCAGCGTGTAGACGAGCCGGCCATCCGTGACTTCCCAAAGGCGCGCCGTGCCATCGCGACTCGCTGTGACCAACCGGCGGCTGTCGGCGCTGAACAGCACATCGGTCAGCGCGGCGGCATGACCGCTGAGTGTCAACGTGCGACGTTCGCCTGCCACCTGCCAGATTCGCGCGGTCTTGTCGTCGCTGATGCTGGCCAGATATTGGCCGTTGGGGCTGAAGATCACGTGTGACACCCGCCCGGCATGTCCCACCAGGATATCTTCGCCGCGCCAGGCATCCAGCGCCTCACGCAAGACGTTGTTCGACTCAACCGTCTCGGTGATCTGCTGCGTGGCCGCGATGCCCAACAAGAGGGCCTGTTGCGCCTCCCCTGCGTCGAGTTGGTTGCGCGCGACGGCTGCCACCTGACGCGATTGCGATAGGGCCAGTTGCGCCTGGACTTGACGGCGCAAGCTCGCCTCGCGCTGGGCCGCTGACCGCTGCAAGATGGCATAGATCAGGACAGCAGACAGGATGCCGACAACGGCCACCGCCAACGCGCCAGCGCGCAACAGGGTCGCCCGGCGTAGCGCCCGCCGGCTGGCGTCCACCAGCGCCGACAACGACGCGGCGTAGCCCAGGTCGGCCGCATCAGAGCCGGCCAGCCAGCGCTCGGCCTCGCGCAGCTCGACGGCATCCAATAGGCCACCCGCGCCCTTGCCCAGCCGCGTCCACTCGGCCGCCTTGGCCTCCATCCGACGGCGAGCCAGCTCAGCCTCGCGTCGTTCCGCCACCCACCCCTGCAACGTCGGCCACCCCGTGATGAGCGCGTCGTGCGCGATGTCAGCGCGGCGGTTTGGGTCGCCGGCTTCGCCGCTAAGGCTGAGCAGGCGGTTGCCGGCCAGGTGCTCCAACGTGTGATCGAATTCGTCCGGGGTATCGCTGGGGGTGCGCAGTGCCGACACGGGCTGCTGACGGCGGGTATCGGCCCGGCCCTCGCCGAACTGGACCAGCCGCAGAAAGATGCGCCTGGCAATGGCCTGCTGGCCGGGCGTCAGATCGGCCAGGGTCGCATCGGCCCGGTGCGCCATCGCGACCTGCAGGCCGGTGCGAGTCGCGCCACCCAGGGTGCGGTAGGCGCCCACAGACAGCACCAGCGCGTTGTAGGCGCTCAACGGCAGGAAACGGCGCTCCAGCCGTTCCCACAACAAGCGGAGCGTCTCCTGCACGAAGGGCAGCGCCCCCGGCTCACCCGCGGCGTCCGCTACCAGCCGCTCTACCAGCGCCGCCTCCACGTACACCCCGGTATCTTCGGCCGGTCGGACAATGGCTTGCCGTAGGCCGTCGGCATCCAGCGGCAACACCTCGAAGCGGTGCGCCTGAATCGTCGGCCACAGGGAGGAGTTCATCAGGTCAGGATAGAAGTCGGCGCGCGCGGTCAGCACGACGTAGCAGTTCGGCCGTCGGGCCAGATCGCAGAGCGCCTGCTCGAAAGCCACGGCATCCTTGGGCTGATGGGTGAACAACTCCTCGAACTGGTCTACGACGAGCAGGGACCTCTCCCCCAACCCCTCCCCTGCGAGGGAAGGGGTGCTTGTCTCCCCCTTCCCTGGCAGGGAAGAGCCTGTCCTGAGCTTGTCGAAGGAGGGCCGGGGGGTTAGGTCAGACGACGGAAGAGAGACGCCCGAAGTTTGCGCGAGAGTGCCAAGCGGAGTCTCGCCGGGACGCATGGACTTGACGATCCAGTCTCCCGGCCCGAAGAGACCGCTCTGGCGCAGCGCGGGGATCAGCCCTGCGAAGACCAGCGATGACTTGCCGCTGCCCGACGGGCCGATCACGGCTACAAAGGGGTGCAAGCGCAGCCGATCCAAAAGCTCCTGGATCTCATGATCCCGTCCGAAGAACTTACTTGCATCGGCCTCGGTGAAGGGAACCATGCCGGGATAGGGGCAGGCTGGCTTAGGCGGCTGAGCAGGGACGGGGTGCTGCAAGACCGCGCACAGACGCTCGATCGCGGCCGGCCGCCGGTCGGGGTCGCTGGCATCGAGCGCCTGGAGCATGGCCAGGCGGGGCGGCAGCGCGACCTGCGCCAGGATCAGCGGGATGACCGGCCAGGTGGCGGTCTCCATGCCGTAGCTCTGCGCCAGCAAGTCGGTGAACTGCGCGAAGCTTTCGGCCAGGTAAGCCGGCGAAAGGACGAGCAGCGTGCGGCCGCTCTCCTTCACGGCGCGCTCGAACTCCAGCAACCGCGGCGCGCCCAGCGTGAAGGCCGCCTCCGACATGCAGCGCACGCCGGCCTGCTCCAGCGCATCGAGCAGATAGCCTTCGACCCAGGCGCGATCGGCATCGGCGTAGGAAACGAAAAGGTCGTAGTTCATCGTCGCCTCATCGCCTCGGCAGCGGCCCCTGTAACGCCTGCACCAGGCGGTTGAACTCCCGTTCGGCGCGGTAGGGATGGGTCAGGTCAAGGAGCGTCAACATGCGCAGGCGCAGCGGCAGCTTGTCGGGATCCAGCGTGCCGATCTTCACCGGCAACAGCCGGTAGCTGCCTTCTTCGATCCCCATCGTCTGCCCCAGGACGTTCTCGAAGTCGGCCACGTGATCGGCCAGGTAGTTGTCCGAGAGAGCCACGACGGTACGCTTGGCCTGGCGGATGCCACGCTCGATGTTGACCACCCGCGCGACGCCCGGCTCATCCACGTCGCCCGAGACGGCCACGCGCAGCCCGGCGGCCTCCAGGCGGGGCGCCAGTGTTGACCACACCCAGCCGGCGTCCGGCTCCTTGTCCACGTAGCTGACGTAGGCGTCGTAGCGAAAGCCCTGCTCGTCCTTGGAAATGATCCCCTTCTGCCCGCCCAGGTAGAGCGCCACGGGGAAGTTCTCTTCGACCTCCGCCTTGAAGACAGGATGTTGCACGGGCTGATCGGCGGTGACTTTGGGCTGGAGGTACTCGAAGAGGTCGAAGATGCGGATCAACCCGTCATCGCTGGCAATGCCGCCGCGCAGCCCGGACAGCAGGTGCGTAGTGAAGAGACTGTTGGCGGCCCCCGGCAGCACCCACGAAAGCTCGTCGCTGCGGGACGAAGCCAGGATCACGCGGCCACGACCGGCCTTGAGCGCGTCATAGTAGCTGTCGGGCAGGCCGGCCTTGAACGCAAGCGCCGCAGCGTCCTTCGGCTGGCCGATGCCGCCCGCGTGGCAGCAATCGAACGCGACCACGACCTTGCGGGCAGGGATGGCGCGCAGCGCCGCGGTGAACTCAGCGCCTGAGATGGCGGTTTGGGCGACCGATTCGTCGGAGTCGTAGGCGGCATCCACAGGCAACAGGTATTCGCCCGCGTAGGGACCGCCCGGTATCTGGCCGCCGTGGCTGGAGACGTAACAGAAAAACGTGGCGTCGGCGTCGCAGCGTCCTGCCAGATCGGCCAGCGCGCCGCGGATCGCATCCCGCGTCGCCTGGCCGTCGAGCAGCAGTCGCACGTTCTCTGTCGCGTAGCCGCAGACGGCCGAATCCACCAGCGCGTCGTGAATGGCCTGCGCGTCCTGCAGCACCGTCGCCGGCAGCGCGGTGACGTGCTGGTAGCTGGCGATACCGATGACGAGGGCGTGGGCGTTATCCAACATGCGTCAGTCTCCTATGCGTCAACGTCTTGAACAGCCATAGAAGGCCGTCAGCCACCGATAGATCCAGCCGGCGGACATTTGCCAACGGCCGCAGCGAGCCAAAACGCCTTCGTTGGGCGGGCCAAAGATGTTGAGATTGATCGCCGCCCGGAGACGATAGCCGCCCGTCTTCTCGGCAATCAGCACCAGGTACACGTCCGTCTGTCCCGAAATGGCATCTCCTGTGGTTGGGAAGTAGCCCAACGCCGCCACCGGAATGGGATAGCGCTCGCCAGTGGGCGATTCCAGCCAGATCTTGATATCCTCCAACCGCTGCAGGTTCCGCTCACCCGCTTGCAGGCGCAGATCATCCAGAGCCGTGATCTCCTTCGGAGTCTGCAAGTGCAACGCCTCGGTGATTACCTCCTCGCGACCTACTACCGAAAGGATATAGCCCGGCGCATTGGCCGGTCGCGATATCCACAGCAGAACGGGGGTGTCGGCCGATACACTGGCCAGCAATTGAGCGGGAGTGATCAGGGACGTGATGGCATCGGTACTGGCGATGAGGGAATACTCCAGCCGGACGCCGGCCTGGGGAGATAAGGTCCAGCCCTTTTCGGACGACACGGACGTATACGCGTAGGTCGCTTCGATTACCACCTTGCTGGGAAGGGCCGCAGGCGGTTCTGTTGGGGTCGCCGTCAGCGGAGATGGGGTGGCTGTGGCGGGCGCCGGACGGGGAAACGCCGTCACGGGTGCCGCCGGGGCGTTCTCTCCGGGCAGGCAGAGCACCTGGCCTACGCGGATGTAGTTCGGGTTACGCAGGCCGTTGAGCCGGGTCAACGTTTCGACGGTCGTGCCGAACTGCCCGGCAATGGCCGACAAGGTGTCGCCGGGCCGCACCTCGTATGCCCCGCCACAGCCACCGGCCGTTGCGGGCGAAGGGGGCTTCACCAACACCAGCAATACCCCGGCCAGCGCCAGGGCCACAAAGAGGACAATGAGAGATTTGTTCAGACGCGCCATTGAGAGACCTCCTTTCAGTTCACAATGAGCGTATGCGCCGCGTTGCTGCGGACCACCGCGGCGTAGAAACCTGGTATTTGTGCCGCGCCAGTATTGATCAGGCCGTTTGCCGCCGCCGCAATCGGCTGCACGTTGGCGCCGAGCCGCCACAACTCTACCGGTTGAGCGGGAGCGACGCCAATCTGAACTATGCGCTGCTGCGGCAGATAGAAGGGGTGCAAATACACCGGCCTGGCAGCCTGGGCAGTCACGGTGAAGCTCAGCGGCTGCGCGTTGTCGGCCCACGGGAGAGCGGCCGTCACGAGGGACTTCACCTCTGCGACGGAATTCCAGTCCGAGAGGTTCTTGTTCTTACGGAAAAGCCCGTGCAAGGGCGTCCCGGCATAGACGTCGCCGGCAGAGTTGATGACGCGGGTCGCGACCGCGCCCTGAGGCAGGTTGTTTTGCAGGCGGCTCCAGGTCCAACCGTTCGCACCCTGCAGGCCCTGATAGATACCTTTGGAGGTGCCCGCATACAACGTAACCGGCGCGGTGTCAACCACTGCCAGGCTCAGCACCGCGGCTTCGTCGAGACCATTCCACTCGACGATGGGAGTCGAATTTACCGAGAAGTTGCCGGCAGCATCGAAGCCACCTTGCCAGATGCCCGCGTTTCCCGTGCCGATGAAGACCCCATCATCCTGCGCCAGCACGCATGTCACCAGGTCGTGGCGCTGATCCCGCAGCACGTGCAATTTCCAATCGCTGTTAGGATCGCCCAAGGGACGCCGCCATAGCCCGGTATACCCCGCCACATACACGTTCTGATGCAAAGCCACGGTCGGGCTGACGGCTACATCCGACGCCAAGCCCGAATACGAGTTCTTGGTCCAACTGGTCGGATTGAACAACTGCCAGGTCGGTGCTGGCTGGCCCGCGTTGGCCGTCCAGACACCGCGCCCGGTGCCCACGTACAACTCACCCCCAGGCCTGACCGCGATGGCCTGGCCGTATTGGTCGGCCGGCCATTGACCCACCGGCCGCCACCAAGGATCGCCAGGTCCGCGGCGATAGATCCCGGTTTCGGTCGCGGCGTAGAAGACGTCCGTCGTTGGGTCCACAGCCAGGGCAACGACGCCACCAAGCGGCCTTGGCCCCAGCACGCCATTGACCGACACCTGTTCCTGCTCATCGTTCGGAGTCCCCCAACTGCCGGCAGGCAGCGACCAGCGCGCCATCCCGCGATCGCCGCCTACCAGGAGCGCCATCCCGCTGGCAGCCAAAGCTTGCACGCCCTGTTCAGCGACGATGTTTCGCGCAGCCAGTAACGGCAATAAGGCCTGGCCCAGGCCGACCTTCTGCGACAATAGAGCCGTCTCCACCAACCCCTCCGCCACGGTTTCGAAGCTGGTGACCCAGCCCCGACCGTAGTACGATGCTGCGTGGGCCAACTCGTCGGTCACATCCTTGCCAACGATCTGGCGCAGGTCCCAGAGAGCGCGCGCCCAGATCATCCCGACATCATAGACGATCAGGCCCGTCGCCAGGGCTTCGGGATAGAGGCCGGGGACAGCGAGAATGTCCTGGCCCGGCCGATCGGTGCTCCGGTCGAGCGCCCAACGATCGCCCCATTCGTTGGAAACCGGATGATATGCGGCCACGGCCCACGCTTCCGCCTGCGCAGCTCCGATTCCCACAGACCGTCCGAGGTAGTTGGCATAGCCCTCAACCAGCGATCGGGCAAAGGGGGCGGCCTCCACCAGGTTCTCGAAGAGATCCCGGTTGAGATACCACATCAGAACATGGGCCGTCTCATGGGCAACCACTTCAGGGTCGAAGGTAGGGTTAAACACCCGCTGATTGACCTCCGGAATCAGCAAGCCCTGAGCGCCTTGCTGATGCTGAAAGGTGACAAGCCGCTCGGCAGGGTTGAAGCCCATGTCCAGGGTGCTGAGATCGGGCGTGGCCACACACGCAGTAACCCGCCGGCCAGCATCGGTCAGCTTCGTCGTATCGGCGCCGAGTTCGACAAAATGGTTATAGAGTTGCTGGGCATGATAAGCCACATTTGTCGCCTCGAACTCGGCGCCACTGGTATCGTTCGTGCTCCAGTTGACATCGCGGCTGAAATCAGGCTGTGCAGCATCGTAGATGCGGATACCGAGGAATGCCGCGCATGGGTTATTGTTCCACGAAACAGCAATGCTCGGTGGATTTGGCACGAAGCCCGATTGTGTCGCCTCCTCTGAACTAGCGTAGGCACGCTGGTAGCAGGTCAGGTTGCGCGGCCGGCCCAGGATATCCCCCGTCGCCGCGTCCACGAATACGCTCCATGTCTCGGTCCGGTTAGGGGAGGTCAGCCAAACCTCATAAGCCAGCAAGTATTCCCCGGCGAATGGCAGGATGACCAGTTCTTCCTTCCCATCTACGCTCCCTTCAGGCGACTGCAGCCCGCGCTCGGCATAGGTACGAATGCGCGCCCTCCAATCCCGGTAAGGCTCTTGGCCCAACGCCCACGGCAGTAGTTGCTTGAGCGCCGCCAAACAGCCTTGCAGGGCATAATGCTGCAGAGCCAGGCGCGCGTTGTGCTTGGCTTGCTCCCCGCTAATGGCAGGAGCCTTGAACTTCGGCACGTCGGGGATCGGTAAGTAGGTGCTAGTGGCAGAGACCCGCGGATCATGCTGGGCCAGATGCACACTCAACTGGCCGCCATGGACCGGGTAGCCGGCGTGCCATTGCTGATAACGGACGTGGAAGCGGGTGCCCGCCTCGCTGCCCGTAGTCGCTGCCTCGGCAAAGCGCCTCACGATGCTCGTCTCCGCGACCTGGGGTGGGAAGGCGACCCGCCATTCACCGCGGCCCAGCATCGCCTCAGCGACGAACTGCGTGCTATCGAGCCATTGATGGGCCATTTCCCGTGACTCGACGCCGTCCATCATCGAATCGGTTGCCCACCCACGCAGATATTGCGGCAGCCCTGTGGCTGAAAAAGGGATAACTCGAAATTTCCACGGCGAATTGATCCGGCCAGCCAAAATGTCGGCCTGCTTGTTGAATACATTGCGGTATTGTTGCAGCGCGCCGCGGGACGTTTCTCGCGTAGCCGTATTAGCCCCGGGCGCGAACCAGCCCCCACGCCACCAGTCGTGATCCGGTTCGCGCACCCGGATGGACAGACTGCCTACCTCCCACAGCCGGCCGGCCAAGTTCAACAGGAAATCACGAGACACTTCCAGCAAACCCGCCGATCGCTTCAGCGTCGGCGGAATGTGGCTGAGAGCCCAGGGCGATCGGGGCGAAGAAGACTCAGACGGCGCTGCTGACGTCGCCGCGGGGGCGCCCAGGCTGGTTTGAAGTGCCTGGACTGCCAACTTCTGCATCAACGGATCGCCGGCCGGCTGCTCCCGGCCGATGCGAGATAGGCTCGGCCCAGCCAGGGAATAGAGCAGACGCAAGGGATTGCCACGATAGCTCATCGAAAAACCTCCCCGCGGCCGGGACGTCACGGCCACAGACGGCGATACCAGGGTACCATGCCCAACCGGTAGACCTGGTCGTTGGCAAGCAGCAAAGGCGGCAAAGCGTCGAAGTCGGCTGCCATGTCGGTGTCACAGGTTGGCGGCAGCAGACAGCGCAGGATTGGGGGTAGCGGCCCCCCGGCATCGGCGCGATCCATGGGGCCACGGACGATCGCGCCCAGGTCGGTAACAGTGTACCACCGGGGGGCTTGGTCGGCATCCACAAACAGCGTGCGCACTGCGTTCGAAGTAGCCCAGAGCCGGCGCAGACGCCCCTGGCCGCGCCGGAACTGCCACAGCAGATAAGCCGGTTCGTGCTGCGCGTGGAACGCATCGTAAACGAGCAAGGCCAGTTCATCTTGACGGCCGGGTACAGCAGCCATGGCAACGTAGCCGTAGCGTCCATCCCCGCGGTCAACGACCTCCCAGCAGTCGCCGCCATCGTCGCTGGCGTACAGTCCGGCCGAAGATGTGCCCGTGCTGGCGCTATCTGTTCCGACATAGAAGATGCCGGTCGTAGCCAGCAGGCTGCCGGCCGATAGAGAAGGGGACAGACTGCCTACCCTACCTGCACCCTGCGGACAGGTGGAGGAGCCATCGAGCCGCTGAAAGGTGGTTCCGCCATCCGTCGAGCGAAAGACCCCGCCCCGTTGTGCGGCCACCAGGAGACGCCGGCTGGCGCCGGGGGCGATCACCACCTGCCACAGCTCGGCAGGAAGCGTTTCAGACGCCACCCGGGCCCAGGTGAGACCCGCATCGGTGCTGCGCAGCAGGCCCACGTCGGTCGTCGAAGCGTAAACCGTCTCCGGGGATGCCGGCGTCGACGCGAAGCTGTTAATCGCAGCCAGGACGCATCCCTGGCTGGCGCGGTCGAACTTCAAGGCTGGCACGGGCACATCGGCCCAGCTTGCCCCTTCGTCGGCGCTGCGCCAGAGACCGGCACCCTCACAGCCCAGAAAGCTGGTGGAACTGCTGGCGAGGAGCACATTGCCGGCGCGGGTCAGACGCCAGGCCCCCTGCTCGCGGAAGCTCAACGCCTGCCAGCCCACACCCATCTGGAAAGGCGGCCACCGCAAAGCCGTGAACAACAGCACCCAGGCAACGAACAGCGCAACCGCAGCCGTTCGCGCCCGCCACCGATGGTAGCGCAGCCACCAACGCCACCTTTGGATGATCTTTGCGAGGTCTGGGCCGCCCCGTCTCGGCAGCGGGAGGGGCGGTGGCGGAATCACGTCCCACAGGTCACGCACCAGCCGGCTGAACTGCCGATCCCAGCGTTTCTCTGCGGTGAAGTCCACCCGGACCAGGCGCTCGATCGGGGCAGGAACAGCAGCAGGCTTCAGCAAGAGCGGAATCAGCTTGCGCCGGCTGGCGTCGGGGTCCTCAGTGATAGTGATGGAGGCTTCGTATTGGTTCCAACTGCTGGTAACCCAGGCGGGGGTGATAACGGCGATGGTACGATAGCTCTGTTCGATGAACGCGGCGATCTGCTGAATCCGCGGGGCGCCCGCGACAAAATCATCTTCGGTGGCTACCCGAAATCCGGCCTGCCGCAGGCGCGGCGCAAGCCAATCCAGAACCCAGTCAGCATCTTCCGGGTGATAGCTGATGAAGACATCGTACAAATAGGGGCGTCGGTCGGCCATGGCCAGCATCCTGTTTGGGCTGCCAGAAGCGATCGCTACACATCAAGGGAATGAACACCAAGAGGCACAGATACAATACAATCATACAGCGAGTGTCATCGGTTGTCAAGGTCAATTGAAAGAATTAAACCCAAATTGGGCAACACACTATATCCGCCAGCGCGCCAGCCAGAGCCGGCGCAGGGCAGACCACAGCGCGGGTCGGGCGGAGCGCGCAGCGGGCTGAAGCTGAGGTGAAGCCGGGATCCCGACGTCGGCCGGGCCGTAAAGCGCAGTCTCGAACGCTTGGGCCAGGCGCAGGGCATCCGCGCGGACGACGGCGGGCGCGCTGGCGACGCGTCCGCGCCCCCAGCGCGCCCGTCCGGCCAGCGTTTCGGCAGTTTGGGTCACGGCCGCGGCATACTCGGTCGCGGTTTCGGCCAGGCGCAGTGGCCGACCCAGCCGCGCTCCCCAACGCACCAGCCGGGCATATCCCACGGCTGCTTCGCCGCCTATCGTCAGGAAACGCCAGGCCAGCCACCACCCAATCAACCACCCAACCATCCAACACGCCAACAACCCGTTGATCGCGGCGAGCACCCGTTGCGCCCAGACGATCCGCCTCGTTGTCACGGACGCGGCCGATGCAAGTTGGCGCAACTCGGTCAGCCCCGCGTCCAGATCCTCCGGGCCGCGGCCCAGGCCCATGACCGGCGGGGGGGGACCGGCCGTCGCCACGCGCTCGCCCAGCGGCTGGCTGGGGGTCGGCTCGAAGGGAATCCAGCCGTAGCCAGGAAAGTACAACTCGGGCCAGGAGTGCGCCTGCAGCTCCGTCACCACGTACCCGCCGGTGCGTTCGTCGAACGCGCCGGCGGCGTAGCCGATCGCCAGCCGCGACGGAATGCCGCGCACGCGGGCGAGCACAGCCATCGCGGTGGCGAAGTAGTCGCAGTAGCCCTTGCGCAGGTCGGACAGGAACCAGGAGACGATCTCGCGCCCGGCAGGCGGCGGGGGCACGTCCAACGTGTAGGGCAGCTTCCGCAACGCGGTCTCGATCGCCAACGCCGCGTCGTAAGGCGTCTCCGCGCCGGTCGTGACCTGCGCAGCGTAGGCGGTCAGTTCTGGCGGCAGGTCGGGCGGCAAGGCGAGGTAGAGGCTGATGATCTGCGAGGGGTAGATCGTGTTTGAGGCACGCAGAAGGGTCGGGTTGTGGCCGGCGACCTGGCCCAGCACGTTATATCGTTGCGACCGGTCGGCCGCCGAGAGTGCGATCAACTCGCCAGGCGCGCGGACGATGGCTGTGTAGGGCCGGTCCACGGAAACCGGCTCACCGGCCGCGTAGAGCACCGCCCGCGAAGCCTCCACCACCTCCACGGCGCTCAACACGGGATACCGCCCCGCGGTCGGCAGGTCAGCGGCCCAGGGCGCACCGGCGGGAAAGCTCTGCTCGGCAGAGCCGCCCTTGCCGGTCGCGTCCTCCTCCCAGCCGCGGCCGGTGTAACGGCCGAACGTCTGCCCGCGCCAGTAGAGCAGGTCGCCTTCCCGCGCGCCGCGCGGCCAGACCCGCAACGCGATCTCTTGCCCCAGCTCTGGCCGGCCGCCGAGGAGGTGCGCCCGCGGCAGTCCACCCGCGGCCACCCCCGTCGGCGGCACCAGGGAGCGCCGGCCCTGGACGCCGGGGAAACTCTGCGCCAGGCGTTCCTCGACCTGCTGGTACGGCTCTCCGAACTTGCGCCAGAACGCCTGCGAAATCTGACTGGGAGTGAGGAAGGGCAGGAGTGGCGCGAGGACAAGTACCAGGCCCGCGATCGCCAGCCCGACGCCGGTCGTTTCGAGACGGACCTCGGGCGAGTAGTCTACGCCGGTCGCGTCCCACCCACGGGTCAGCCAGTAGAAGCGGGTCAACACCATCAGCAGCGTGGCCGCGCCGAGGTAGACCAGCAGCCACGCGTACCCGGCGTCGGCGACGTAAACCTGCTGCGTCAGCAAGATGCCGGTGGGCAACAGGGCAAAGAACGGCTTGCCGTGCCGGGCCATCCACCAGCCAGCCCACGCGGCCATGCTCCAGGCGATCAGCCCGGCCAGACCGACCCACACCAGGTTGTCGGCGACGCCGTGGCCGGTTGCCGCGCCGTTAACCCACCAGGCCACCCGTTGCATGAAACCGGTCAGCGCGGCCCATTGCTCCGCGAAGTAGGGAAACGGCGGCGCGGAGAGCAGGCACTTGGGGGTTGCGCCGCAGCGCGTCCACCAACCCAGCCAGCGCGTGCCCTGGGCGATCAGTGGGCCGACGTTCAGGACGTTGACGCCCCAGGCCAGATCCGCGACGACGCCGAGGAGCAACGCTGTCACGGCCGCCGCCCATCCGCGCAGCCGTGCGCCCTGGTGGCCCAGCCAGCACGCGGCCAGCAGTCCCAGCGTCGCCAGCCAGAGCGCCGGCGCCAGCCCGGCGATGATCCCGCCTTCCATCGCGGCGGCCGGCAAGGAGCACACCGCGGCCCAGGCCAGGAGCAAGACCACCCAACCCTCGCGGGGGTGAAGACGGTTGACCAAACGCAAGATCCAGGGCACAGTTCCCCCAGGTTCCCTCAATTTCCACGAGCTCCCTCAGTTCCCCCGAGTTTCCTCACACCTCTTCTTCCACGTTCACCTGCACCACCCGTCCAAACCCCGGCAGCGTCTTGAGTTCCTGCCGCTGCCGCTTGATCCGCTCGACCGGTCGGAACGGGAACCCCTGGGCCACCACGTAGCTCGGGATGCGTTGCTGCGCCAACAGGCCGCGCAGACCGAGTAGGGTCTCGCGATCGCCGGCCGGTGGGTCGAAGGTCGTCGCGTCGAGCAGCACAGCCGTCGGCGCATCGCCGCGCGCCAGCAGCGGGAGCAGCGGCGCGACCCAGGCCGCATCCTGCGAGGGGGTAATCACCACGACGGTCCGGCCGCTGCCCAGGCTGGGGCCGGCGTCGGCGAGCAGGACCGGCAGCGGCTTATCGCCGCCCGGCTCGGCCCGGGCGAGCGCCTCCAGGATGCGCCACAGTTGCGCTCCGCCGCGCGCCGGGGGCAACACGGCCGGCTCACGGCCCGAGACCAGCAGTCCCACGGCACGCCGCTCGCCGCTGGCCGCGTACCTGGCCGCCAACGAGGCGGCCAGGATCACGGCATACTCCTGCGTCGCCTCGGCGTCACGACCGGCCTGGACGGCCGCGTCCATGTCCACCACGAGCCACAGATCGCCCGATGGCTCGCGCTCGAACTCGCGCACCATCAACTGGTCGTGGTGCGCGCTGGCTCGCCAGTGAATGCGGCGCAGGCTGTCGCCCCGCGCATACGGCCGCAGGCCGCCGACGGTGATCGTGTCTTCGTTGGCGCGTTGAGAGACTGCGGCCGAGCCGGGTGCGCGGCCGCGCGGGAGTTGGAGGCCGGGCAAGACCGACGCGCGCGGGTAGACCATAATCGTGGTGGTCTGCGGATAATGCTGCGTCACCTCAAAGAAACCCAGCGGATCGCCCATGCGCAGATTCCATGGCCCCAACCGGAAGACGCCGCGGCGCTGGCACGTCCCCGTGATCGTCCAGGTGCGCTGCTCCCCCGCGCTGGCCGTCTCCACCCGATCGGCACTGTAGCCCGGCACGGCCGAGCCGTCGCACACCTGGGCCGACAGCACCGGCAGCCAACTCGGATTCGTGAGTGTGAACTCCTCGCGCAATCGGTCGCCTGCCACCACCCATGTTCCCAGCGCCCGCCGTTCCGCTGTCACGCGGTCGCGCAACAGTCTGGCCCAATAATATCCAATGCCTAATAACACACTCAGCCCCACCAGCAGCCAGCTCCACGCCCGGCTGGGGCTGATCAACTGCATGGCGAACAGACCGGCCCAGGCGATGAAAGGCCAGTAGCTGGTGGGATGCAAGCGGCGGGTGATGGCACTGGGTTCCATTGAGAAGCAGTATAGCACAAAGGGAAGTTGGGAAACAAGTAGATAAGGATAGATAAGGAAGCAAATAAATCGCGCATCGGCACAATGCGCGATGCAACATTTCCGGGGCACGAATTGGAGATATCCTTGTGGAGTGCAAATAGGCGGATTGGGGGATTTCCAAACGCGGAGTTTTCTGTTATACTATGTGGCGTGGGTCTTGCTTCGCATTCTGCCTTCGTGCCCACATTCCATCCCGAGGTGAAGACGACATGGTTGCCAACCTCGCACGGGCTTGGAGCGTCCGCTTCATCGAGCCGATCGCACGGCTGTTGCAGCGCGCCGGCCTGACCCCGAACGCTGTCACGGTGCTCGGCTTCACCCTGACCGCGGCGGTCGCCGTGGTGGTTGCGACCGGCCAATTCCTCACGGCCGGCCTGCTCCTCATCGTCACGCTCGGCGCCGACGCCCTGGACGGCACGCTGGCGCGCCTCACCGGAAACGTCACCCGCTTCGGCGGTTTCCTCGATTCGACCCTCGACCGTTGGGCCGAAGTGGCGCTTTACGGCGCACTCGTCTGGCATTTTCTCCGCGTGGATCAAGATACGGCCGTGCTCCTCGCCGTGGCCGCCATGGCTGCTTCGCTGCTCGTCAGCTACACGCGCGCCCGCGCCGAAGGGGCCGGGCTGCAATGCAAGGAGGGGCTGTTCACGCGCTTCGAGCGGCTGGCGATCCTGATCGCCGGCTTGATCTTCAACCTGGTCGTGCCGGCCCTGTGGATCATCGCCGTCCTGGCCGGCCTGACCGCCGTCCAGCGAATTTGGGTTACCTGGCTGGCCGATCGCCAGACCTGAGCTTGCCCTGGCTGGCTGTGGACGAGAATTCTCAATGTTCGGTCTTAATTGGCTGATTTGTGCGTTATCTTTCAGCGCCTTTGGCGTCATCAAAGGTGACAATACGCGCACGGCTGATGCAGACCAACAAGCCCTGCTCGATCGGGCGGCACAGGCCGAGCCGGCTGCATTGGGGGAGCTGTACGATCAGTATGCCAACCGGATCTACAGCTACATCTACCATCGAGTGGGGAGCGCCGACCTGGCCGAAGACTTGACCGGCCAGGCGTTCATGCGGATGTTGGAGGCTGTTCGTACAGGCCGTGGGTGGCAGACCTCGTTCTCGGGGTGGCTCTACCGCATCGCCCACAACCTGGTCATTGATCACTATCGGAGAGGCCATCGGGCGTCATTCGTGGACATCGAGGACACGACGACTCTCAAGGCCACCACCGGAGATCCACTGCGTGCTGTCGAGAGCCGGCTGAACAGCGAGCGTCTACGGGCCGCGTTAAGCCAACTGACCGAAGAACAAGCGCAGGTAATCGTGCTGCGGTTCCTCGAAGAACAGAGCATCGCCGAGGTCGCAGCGATGCTAAACAAAACCGAAGGAGCTATCAAGGCTTTGCAATATCGTGCCGTGCTGGCCCTTCGCCGTGTGATGCAGCCATGACCCAACATCGCGACGACTCATTGCCGCTCCTGCTGGACCGCTGCTACGAACTCATCATGGCTGGTGAGGACGTCGCTGCCTGCCTGGAACGCTACCCTAAACACGCTGCAGCGTTGGCTCCCTTGCTGGAGACCGTCGCAGGCGTCCGCGCGGTGCGCGGGGTGCCTCCTCGCGATCCCGTGGTAGCGGCCGAAAGTCGAGCCGCGTTCCTGGCCGCCGCCAACCTCACGGCTGTCTCGGTGCGCGCCAGGCGCCGGCAGCGCCGCAGTGGCCTCGCCGCATGGTGGGAGAATCTGCTGGCCGGGTGGAACGGTTTCCTGGCCGGTCTGGCAGGGCCGCGGCCGGTGCCTGTTGCTGTCGCAGCGATCCTGGTCTTCATCCTCATCACGTGCGTGCTGGGAACCAGCGCCATCACCACGTCGGCCAACGCTCTCCCCGGCGATCCGCTCTACTCCGTCAAAACGGCCGTCGAACAGATACGATGGTGGCTCACCTTCGACCCTGGGGCCAAGGACGGGCTTGCCCAACAGTTCAGCGAGCGTCGCGCGGAAGAAGCTCGCGCTGTCGCTAACCTGGGGCGCGCGGTGGACATGCCGCTATTCGGCACGGTAGAAGCGATGGCGGATGACGTATGGCAGATTTCCGGCCTGTCGGTTGACATCACCGCGCAGACCGTCATCCAGGGCCAGCCGGTGATCGGCTCGCTAGTGCAAGGTATGCTGAGGGTGCTCAGCGACGGCACGCTGGTCGCCTTGCACATCGAGCCCGCGCCCGGCGTGGCCCAACCCCCCAGCCCGACCGCAACGCCGACGGCTGTGCCGACGCCGACGCCGACGCCGACGCCGCAACCCATGTGGAAGCCGTCGCCCAAACCGCCCACGTTCGCGCCAGCCGTCAAGCCCCTGGAACCATCGCCCGAACCGACCCAAACGGCAACGGCAACGGCCACGACGACCGCCACCGTGACCGAGACGCCAACGCCGACCGTGACCGAGACGCCCACCCGCACGCCGACGCCCTCGCTGACGCCGACGCCCTCCATCACGATCACCGCTCGGCCGGAGGTCAAGAAACAGTGCTCTGGCTGGGTCGTTAGCATTGACGGCGGCCGTTGGACCATCGGCGACGACTGCGGGATCACCGTGGACACCGACGGGAATACGAAATACGTTGACAACCCCGGTGTCGGTGACAGAGTGAGCATCGAATTCCTGGTACGATCGGACGGCTTGCCTCTGGCACTCTCGATTCACCGGACCGGCGGACCGGCGGCGACCCCTGAACCGCTGGACTTCACTGGCCGCGTTAAATCCATCAACGGCGGCGTTTGGGCCATCGGCTCGTTTGTCGTAACCGTCCCTGGCGACACGCCCATCATCGGGAATCCGCAGGTTGGCGACATGGTGGAGGTTCACGCCGAACGCCGCGCCGGAGGCGAAATCCGAGCCTTGAGCATCACCAAGGTCAACCCGGATTTCAACCTGGACGGCATCATCGAGTACATGTCGAGCGACCAGTGGACGGTCAGCGGGCACGTCGTCTACCTGGACGGGCAGACGCGGATCACCGGCGAGCCCGCCCCCGGCCGGCGGGTTCAGATCGCCGGTTTGATAATTGACGGTCGGCCGACAGCGCGCACGGTGCTGGTGATCGCCGAAACGCCCCAACCGTCGCCGTCACCCAGCAAGACCCGCAGCAGCTCTACGCCGACCGGCACCCCGATGGCTACGCTGACGCCGGCTCCGACGGCCACGGCAACGCCGGCCCCGACGGCCACGGCAACGCCGGCTCCGACGGCCACTGTAACACCGGCTCCGACGGCCACTGTAACGCCGGCTCCGACGGCCACGGCGACGCCGGCCCCGACGGCCACCGACACGCTGGTCCCAACAGCCACAGCGACGTCTTTAGCAAAGGCAGGCGGTTGAACTATGACACCGAACGACCGCTCACGACCCGACAAGGGATGGGTCCTCAAAGTGCTGACGGCCGCCGCGGTCATCCTTTTGCTCACGGCGGCCCAGGGTTTGCCCGGCCGGACCGCGGAATCGTCTCGCACGTCCGGGGCGCCCGATGTCCGATTCGAAGGCTACCTCATGGCGCAGGGGCCGGACAAGTGGCTGGTGGGCGACTACAGCGTCATCGTAGACCAGCAGACTACGGTGATCGAAAAGAACGGCCGCGCGGAAGTCGGCGCCTGGCTGGCCGTGTGGGCTAACACCGACGGCGCCGGCGGCCTCCGCGCAGAACTGATCTACGTCACTCGCCCGGCCGGCCAGAACGGGCCGATCGTCCAGATCAGCGGCGCGCTGACAAAGAAACAGAACCCCTGGTGGGTCGTCCATAACGTCCCGGTCAAGATTACGCCCGAAACGCTGATTCCCGAAGACCCCCAGACGGGCTGGATCATCTGGGTGATGGCCGAACAGCACGGCCTGGATCTGTGGGCGCTCTCGGTGGCAGTGATCGCCAAAACTCCAGACGCGGTGCCGGTGGAATTCGAGGGCACGTTGGAGCAGATCGAGCCGGAGCGCTGGCTGGTCAGCGGACGCTGGGTGCGGATCAGTGCGCAGACGACCATTCTCGGAGGCCCGCCGGCAGTTGGGCAGGCCGTCGAAATCGCCGCCACCCTCGCATCCGACGGGTCTCCCGTTGCCTACCTGGCGCGCATCGTGCCGCCGGATGAGGCCGTGACCCTCGAGGCCCTGGTAGCCGCCATCACGCCGGATGCGGACGGCGGCCAGGTCTGGGATATGATCGTCTTCCCGCCCGGGCAATGGGCGAATCCCATCGCGACCCTGGTACACGTAAACGGCAACACCTTCGTGGACGAAAGCCGGGCGGTCGCCCGCCAGGGCCAATGGGCCGAGGTCACCGCACTGCCGTTAGGCGCCCAGGAATACCAGGCCGACCAGATCCGGCTGGATCAGCCCATCCCGGTCACGGTGAGCGGCGACCTGGCGCCGGTTTCCGGCGCCGAGGGCGAGGCGGACGGCAGGATGGCCGGCAAGGACGAGGCGACTTCTGCGGCTGGAGCCGGCCGGGCGTTGCCCAAGGCAGACACTGCCGGCAGTTGGTACCGCCTGCAAGGTCGGCCGGTGTGGGTTCCCCAGGCGGGGCCGAGCCTGGCGGCCCGCCAGTACCAGGACGGCGCATCGCTGGAAGGGATCCTTTTGGGTAACGGCGTGATCTGGGCCAAACAAGTCCATGCGCTGACGCCTGGAAACCGGTAGCGCATCGGCGACTACGCTCCAGGAATCGCGCGAGGTTATTCCTGTGAAGACACGAGTACGGGTACGGCGCTCAACACGAACGACGGGAGCGATCACCGCCCTGGCGGCGCTGGTTGTCGTCCTGGCTTTGTCGCGTGCCCACAGCTCGGCTGCGGCCACCGGAGTCCTACCCTGGAGCCAGCCGATGCCAGTCGTCACGGGGCTGGTAAACGCGGCGCGTCCGACACTGGCATTCACCCCCGACGGGACGGCTCATTCCGTGTGGGAGTCGGCCGGTGATCTCTTCTACGCCTCCCGGCCACCGGCCGGCCGGTGGAGCGCGGCCGAACGCGTGGCAACCGGCACCTCGCCGGCGCTGCTGGCCGATCGCAACGGCACACTGCACCTGATCTTTGCCAACCAGTTCATGGGCAACCACGACATCTACTACGTGTACCGCCGAGACGGTATCTGGTCGTGGCCGACCGGTGTCTCGCGCACCACGGGCTATTCTACCGAGCCAACCCTGGCGCAGGCCGCCGACGGCACGCTCTACGCTGCCTGGATGGATAACACGCCCGGCTATTGGACGACTTACCTCGGCGTCTGGGACGGAAGCTTTTGGAGCAGCGAGCCTGTGCCAAACGCGCGCGGACAGATACCCGCGCTGGCTACCGCCGCGGATGGGACGATCTTCCTGGCCTGGCAGGATCGCTCCCCATCGGACGGGCAGTCCACAAGCGTTCTGGACATCCTCCTCAGCGAGTTTTCGAACGGCCGCTGGTCATTGCCGGTCAACGTATCGGACCGGCCCGACGTGGACTCCTACGGCGTCAGCCTGGCGACGACGGCCGACAGCATCGTGCACTTGACGTGGATCGAAGGGAGCAATCAGGTGCGCTACTGCTACGGCCGGGGCGACAGTTGGCCTGTGCCGCAGACCGTGTCCACCGCGGCGGCCGTTGCGCGCGGAGCGCACATCTTGGTGGAGGGAGGCGGCTGGCTTGACATCGCGTGGGACGAAGGGGAGATCGTGCGCGCCACTGGTGGGCCGGCCGGCACGCTCACCTGGCCCAAGGCCGATGTGGTCACGGTCCCGATTGCGAACCTGAAGGACGTGACGCTGGCCGCAAGACCTGCGGGCGGCGTGGCCTTGGGCTGGGCGCAAACCACCGGCCCCGACGATTCCGGCATCTACACGGCCTGGCGCGACACCGCCTTCTCCTGGCGCCACTGGCTGCCGGTTTCGCTCCATCAATAGAGTGCGTTTCCGCAGCACAAAGGCGACAGCGTGCCGGTTCGCCGGCACGCTGCCGCCTTTTTTATGAGACACGTGTGGGCACGATCGGAGATCGGCCCGAGCTGTGTTTTGTCACCCTGAGAACCGCCATGCCACGCGCGGCATTCGGCGAAGCATAGAACGTCGAGGCTTCAGCCGGTATCGTTGGGTGACCGCCAAACCGTCTGAGTGAACTGCTATTGAACTTCGGGGATCCAGCGCCGACCCTCGAACACCAGGCCGCCCTTCAGCAGTTCCTGGCGGATCGTCTCGGCGCTGATCTCAGGCACCACCTGGCGCTCGATGAGCTGCGACCGCAGCCGCTGCAACGACCACGCTGAAAAGTTCAGCCCCAGCTCCCCCGGATCGCGCATCGCCAGATCGAGGATTTCCCGGCGCTGATGATCGCCGAAAAGCGGCGGCCGCCCCGGCGACCGTCGCGGATACAAGCCATTCAACCCGGTCCGATTGAAACGGTGAATCCACTTCCGTACGTTGATCGGATGCAAACCAACCTCGGCGCTGATCTCGTGCACGCGTTGCTTCTTGGCAGACAGCAACACGATCATCGCGCGCTTGGCGGTATCCGGCTCGCTCCGGGAATGCTGAAGTACTTCCAGCCGTGCTTGTTCCTCGGGCGTCAGAGATCTCACGTATAGCGCCATTTTGCGCCTCCCCGTTCTGTGTTGAGACTTCAGTGTCGCAAGAAACTCCATACTATCTACTCAGGACGAAGGGTCACAGAAAAGGTTACGCCCTTTCGCAAACGACGCGAGAAAAAATCGTCCGGCCCCTGAATCGAGGCCGGACGATTGAAACGATCCATTCACGGGGAAGCCGCGAGGGGAGATCTCAGCGGGTCACGAACGGGACGAAAACCAGGTTCGCCGGAGCGTTGGCTACCGTTCCCTGGACCGGGCCGAACGTTTCGCCGGTCTCGGCGTTCTCCAGCCAGTAACGATAGGTCTGCCCCACCGTCACACTGTCATCCTCGAACCGATACGTCCATGAATCGGCGCCTTGCTGCGTGCCGGACACCGGCTGCGGGGTAATCCGCTTTGGCTGCCCGCCCTGCCCCACCGCCCGCAGCACGTGCCACTGGGGTGCTACACTGCTGCGCACCGCCTGCCACGAGAACACCAGCCGCCCGCCCTGCTGCGCCACCGCCAAACCCTCCACTGCCACCGCGGTCGGGGCCACGTAGCCGAAGTCCGCTGCGAGCGACTGGGCGCTGCCGAGCGTGGTGCTGATGGTTTCGGAGGTCGTTGCCACGTAACCCTGGGGCCGGGCCACCGTCACCTGGTAGGACCCGTTGCGCAGGCCGCTGAAGGCGTAGTTGCCCTGGCTATCCGTCTCGGCCTGCGTGATCGCCTGGGTTCGCAAGTCATGGAGCTGCACTGTCGCGCCCGAAATGCCCATCGTCTCGTTGAGCTGATGCTGACCGTCGAAGTTCTGATCCACCCAAACCTGACCGCCGATGGAGCCATTCGCCGGCAAGGTCGCCTCGGCCGCCAACACGGCCGCGTAGGCATCCACCTGGCCGTTGCCGTAGTAGCCGTCCCAACCGGGATCGCCCAGGTCTTGCGCGGTGCTGGTCAGGATGGTTGCAACTGCATCGGCAGTCAGCGCCGGGTTCTTGGACAAAACCAGGGCAGCCACCCCGGTGACCGCAGGCGCCGCCATCGAAGTGCCGTTCATGAACTGATAAGTCGAAGCGCCCGCCTTCCAGTAGGTGCTGTAGACGGTGCTGCCGGGCGCCGCAACGTCCACGTAGCTGCCGTAGTTCGACAGGCTCCACCGCACATTAGTGTTGGTCGTGGCGGCCACGCCCAGCACGCCGGTGTAGGCCGCTGGGTAAAACAATTCATTCGTGGCGCCATTGCCCACCGCCGCCACAACCAGCACGCCGTGGCTCTGCGCATACTGAACGGCTGCTTCGATCGTCGCCGAGGGGGTCAGTCCGCCCAGGCTGAGGTTGATGACCCGTGCGCCCATGTCAGTGGCGTAGATGACGCCCGAGGCCACGTTGGCCCACGAGCCTTGATTGTTGCTGTCCAACACCTTGACCGGCAGCACCTTCACCCCACCGGCAATGCCGGCGATGCCGACGCTGTTGTTCGTCTGAGCCGCCACGATGCCACTCACGTGCGTGCCGTGCCCCAGATCGTCCTGGGGCAGATTGGTGCCGTTGACGAAGTTCCAGCCGCTTGCGTCGTCCACGTAGCCGTTGCCGTCATCGTCAAGACCGTTGCTCGCCACCTCGCGGGGATTGGTGTAAAAGATGCCCGTCAGGTCGGGATGAGCCAAATCTGCGCCGCTGTCCACCACCGCCACCATCACGCTGCTGGAGCCGCGCACCAGATCCCACGCCAGATTCGCCTTGATCTGTTGCGGTGCGTAGACCTTCGTCGGGTCGCCGTAGTAGGGATCGTTGGGTGTCCAGGTACCTTCGACCATGCCATTCGGTTCGATGAAGACCACATCGGAGTCGTTGCCGATGCGCGCCAGGGTGGCGGAAGCCTCGTCAGCGGCCAGGGAGATCCGAGCTACGGTCAGTCCAGAGGTGCGCATCACCGGCGCCACATTTTGCGCCAGTTCCCTCAGTTGTGCGCCCAGGCGAGAATTCGACCGGTAGCCGATCAGGTACTCGCCGGAGGCCACAGCGGGACCCTGCGAAGACGCCGCCACTGTGACGGGGACCATCAGGCCCAGCAGCAGGCTGATTGCTACGAAACTGACGAGGAGGCGGTATAGGTTCTTCATCTGTATGGTTCCTACTTGTGGGAGCGGATTTGTGTCTGATTGACTAACTACGCCCATTATGCACCGTAGGAGCCGTTAGCTCAATGGGATAATTGGCCCAGGGGGGGAGATGTGGGGATGGGACAATAGTCCCAAGGGAGGGGTAGAAAACAAAAGGCTCACGGGATCGCCGCGAGCCTAAAAGGATTACGAAAGGTGAATTGAACCGCTAAACGATAAGCGGCCGGATGGGCGTACGCTGCAACAGCCCGCGCATCCGCGCCTGGAACTCCCGCTCATCGAACGGCGCCAGCATGTACGCGTCAACGCCGGCCTGGAAGCCGAGCAGCACGTCGTTGCGCGCCATGCCATGCAGTACCAACATGATCGGCATGGCCGACTGCTCCCGAATGCGTCGGATCAACTCGCAACCGGCGCCGTCCGATTTGTTCACGTCCACCACGACGGCACGGTAGGGTTTGACCTGGAGATCGAGCGGCTTGTGCAGGTTGACCTCGACCAGGTCCACCTCGAAGCCGGCGCGCTTGAGCGCCGATACCAGGCCCGTGCGCGCGGAACTCACATCCTCGGTGACGCAGAGCAGGACGGCTTTCTCTGGCATTTCGGCGGGCAGCACCAAGGGTTGCCGCGCACGGCTTTGCTCCGGCTGGAGCGCCTCCAGATATGGCTCTGTCATACGTCACCTCACGTTGTAAGTTTCGGCCAGACGGACAAGCAGGACGTCACAACTGCCGTTACCATCGCTCTGACGCCGTGGCAACTGGCACCCGCAGCCCATACCACATACCGCAATATACGGTATCTGGTTGTAATCAGTATACTATATTTGACGGTGTAGTCAACGGCACCCGGCTTACGATTTGCTTACGAATGCGGCGCCACCGGCAGGAAGGTCCGACTCAACGGCCGGATTTCCAAATCATAGTCGAAGCCCACGCTGGCCGAGTACGCGGTGACCATGACGTAGTAGTCGCCGGTCGCGGGGGCCGTCCAAAGGATCTGCGAGGCGCGGCTGCCGGGGAAGGAATCGTCGTTCTTCGCCAGCAGGCCGATCGCGCCGTTCCACAGCGAGAGCACCGTGTCGCCGCCGTTACTGAGGTTCAGCGTCCGAATCAGATAGGTGACGCCCGCCTGGGCCTGAAACACCGTCCAGTCCTGATCCGCGGGGAACTCGTAACGATGGCGCTCTGGCAAGAGGGGCACACTCACGCGATGCGCCTGGCCGGGCGCGTTGTCCGGCTCGAAGAGGTCCGGGATCGTCACCGTGATCTGGCCCGGCAAGGCCTGGTTGTTGCTTTGATCGGGGTCCACCCAGCCAGTGGCGATCCGCCCGGCCACGCTCCAGGAGGCATTCTGGCCGGTGATGGAATCGGGCACGCGTCCGCTCACTGTCACGCGACCAGCCTCGCCGGCCCGCATAGGCGCCACAGCCCAGCTGTAGGGCAGACCGGGGCGTAGCATCAGGACCGGGCCACTCTGGGTTACTTGCAGGTCATCCAGAAACACGGGGATCGGCAGCGTCAGGCTGATGCCGCCCGCTGCGCCCGGCCCGTCGTTGACATAGGCCAGGGTAAAGGTCACGTACTCGCCGGGCGCAACCGGATGCTGGGGTTGGACCGACTGCTTGACTCGCAGATCGGCCGGCAGCAGGGTGGCGATAATCGGCCCGGTGCGGTTGTCGCTGTAATCGCTCTCGGCCCACCGGCTGCCCACGGTCATCTCCGCGCTGAACGGCAGGCTGGCGGCCGTGATGCCCCAATCCACCGTGGCGGTGATCGTCAATTGGCCGGACGCGCCGGGGGCCAGTTCCGGCAGGTCCCAACGCAGCGGTAGGCCGGCGCGCAGGGTCAGGCTCGGCGTGGTGCTGCTCCAGGCCAGGTCCGTCAGGCCGGCCGGCAAGGTTGCAGTGATGACGACCCCCTCGGCGCGGGCCGGGCCAGCGTTGGCGAAGCTGACGGCGTAGACCACCGGGTCGCCCTGGGTCAACTGGCCGGTGGGGCCGGTCGCCCCGATGCCCAGTTGTGCCTCCGGCACGCCGATGTTCGTCGCGGGATCGCCGAGGAGCACGTAAGTATCGAGCAAGTCGTGGAAACGCGGAGTACCGTCCGAGAATCGGCCGTTGACGAACAGATTGAGTTTGCCGGCCGTCGTCGCGGGGCCGAGCTGGCGCACATCCCAGTTGAACAACGCGTCGTAGAAACCGCGGTGCAGGTAATCGTGGCCGCTGGCGACCCCCAGGCCGGTCGGCGCCCAACTCGCCAGCGCGCCCTTGCCACTCAGCCGCACGACGCTGGCGCTGAGGCTGGCGAACCGCGGGTTGTGATAGGAGCCTTCCAGGCAGGTCATCGGCAGCATGATCGGGTAACGGCTGCCGTTGCTCACCTGGGGCAGTGAATTCAGACCGAACAGCAACTCCCCTGCCCAGTTGCCGATGGAACTGTGGCCGACGTAGTTGAACAGCAGCGCGCCCTGGTTGAAGGCGTCCAACGTCGCCTGCTGCGCGCGGGCGGCGTAACCGCTGGGGTAGTCGTTCGAGCCCAGGTAGATCTTTTGCACCACCAACTCGGGCGGCACGTAGGCGGCGGCGAGATCGGACAGCGCGGCGAAATCGCCGGCGTTGTCGGCATTATCGGTGACGAAGACCGTCTTGGACCGCCAGGCGCCCGCGGTCGGGTTCGCCTCATACGAGGTGATCTTATCCACCATGGCGGCCAGCTCGACCTGGCTGGTGACGGGCAGCCGACCCAGGTGGAGATCGGGCATGATGTCATCGCCGGCCACGGTGACGAAACGATTGTCGGCCGCGGTCTCGCCGAGCACCGGGTCCACGTTCGCCAGAAACGGCGGAATGAAGGTCTTGGCGCCAACCCCTTCCCGGTTCATAAAGTCATACGTCCCGTTGCCGGCCAGCAACACGTAAGCCGGAGCCGGGCCGGGCCAGTTGAAATAGGCGTACTGGATGAAGTCGCGGATAGCGTGAAAGTCCAGCAACCCCCCGCTGAACTCGTCGTAGATGTCCTGCACGTCAATCACCCGCACGCGCAGGCCCTGGCTCCGGTGGAGTTGCGCCAGCGCCTCGACGCCGGTGAGAAAATCTGCGTGACTGATGATGAGGTAATCGGCGCCCGCGGCCGGGGCGCGCAGATCGGACACCTGGCGCGAGGTGATCGCCAGCGGCGCCAGCAGGGCGTTGCTGCCAGCCGCGGAGTAGGCGCCGCCAGGGGACACAACATCGTGCAGCGTCAGCGTGTAGGCGCCTGATGTCCCACCGACGACGGCGCCTGTCAGTCGCACCGGCGCAAGGGGATCACTCACGTCATAGAGCAGCACGTCGGACGCCAGCCATGGGGCCAGGCTGAACTCGCCAGGGCCACTGGCCGGGGTGAAGGCCAGGCGATCGCCGGTCACCTGAAACGAACGACCGTAGGTCACGTCGAAGGCGTTCAGCCAGGTCACCTCCCAGGGCTGGCCCGTGGCATCACGCGCACCGACGTCGCCGGGGGCATAGAGTGTCAACGTATTGCCACCATTCTGCAAGAGGGCCTGATCGAACGTTACGGTGGGGGTCGTCTGCACCTGTCCGGTCCAGTACACGTCGCCGGCGATCGTCCCGTTGACGTAGATCCGCAGGTGGTGATCCGGGTTCACGCGCGGGTCGTAGGAAGCGCCCCAGAGGTCCAGGCGGAGATTGGCCGTACCCGCCGGCAAGGAGTTTTCGACTGTGAAAGGCACAGTCATGGTCAGCACCGAGTTCCGGCTCAAAACGTAGGTCTGGCCCCAGTACCAGTGATCCACGTCCGAAGCCATGGGCATCGCGCTGCGGTAGTAACGGTTCTCCTCGAAATGGGTGGTCTTCGAAAAGCTGGTCGCCAACGAACCACCCTGGGGCGCGACTGAGCGCGCCGTCATCCGCCGGCCGGCAGCGTCCCCTACCACCAGCCAGACTACGTTCGTGTCGGTGTAGAGGCTGTTGACCTGCGTAGCGTAGAAGCGGATCGTATCGCCGGGGTCGAAGCGTCCGTCATCCTCGCCGGTGACTGCAATTGCCATCTCGGTGTCGCCGGCGTACATGCGCAACCGCCGTGGATCAAGCGTCGTCACCGGCACGCCGGCCGCCTGGAGATCGCCATAGGTGAGTTGGTAGATACCCGTGTTGCGCAGTGTGATACGATAGCGCGTCTGCCCGGGTGCAAAGGCAAAAGGCGCAGAAGCGGGCACCGGCGGATTGCTCCGCCATGCGGCCAGCGACTCCGGGTTGATGACGGTGTTGCGGAGCAGTTCCTCGAACCCGCCCACGTCTACGCTCGTCACGCCCCCCCCTTCGTCCCCCCCGCTGAACGTCACCCGCACGCGCAGCGCCTGCACGTGGCGCAGACGCCCGGTGGCCGGCGTATATTGCAGCGGATAGACCGTCAGCCACGCCAGCCGCACGTCACGCAGATAGCCCGCCTCTTCCAGCACCGCCAGCCTACCCGGAAAGAGCGTCTGGCTGGCATACGCCCCGGCATCCCGCGCGAACTCATCTCGCACGCCGGTCGCTGCGGATGGATCCACCCGCCCCGTGGCGGGATCAACCGGGCCGTCGGCCGCGAACGCGGCGACAGGATAGACGGCCGCGCCGAGTTGGACACTCCGCTCGGCCAGCACCTCGACGTTCAGACCCAGTTTCGCGCCAGGCGGCACGGCCAGCAGGAAGCTGCGTCGCGGCAGATCGGGCACGCCGGGCGCATCCGAGGTCGCGCCCGAATCGAAGCCGGGAATTGCCAGTCGCACGTAGCCAGTCCCGTCGGGGCCGGTTGCGTCACTGGCGTCGAACTCCGGCGCGCTGACCTCGATCGTCAGGCCGGTCGCATCGCCAGCGCGCACCTCTACGCCGCCGACGGCCGACCGGACGCCGTTAGCGTGCGCCGACCCAGCCGCAACAGCCACCCCGCATCAATACCTTCGCCAAAACGGCGGTGAGTCGAATGTGAACTAAACGGGCTTTCGTAGTAGAGTGGTTGTGTACAGAAACCACAGCTCAAGGACTAGTGAAAGCCCATGCCTGATATTGTAGCACTTCTCTACTGCATCCAACCATTCGTGGCGGCCACGACGCTGCGCCAATTCAGTTGTGTCGTCTCGGCGCTCTTGGCGATGACTGGGCGGGTCACCATGCTCGGCATCTCGCGCTGGGCCGGCCACGGCGGTAGCTATCGCACGGTGCAACGCTTCTTTGCCACCGTCTTGCCCTGGGCGCTGTTGTTTTGGGTGTTTTTCCGCCAACATCTGCAGCGGCCCGACGCGGTCTATATCCTGGCTGGCGATGAGGTGGTGGTGAGCAAAGCGGGGCACCACACCCATGGGCTGGATCGCTTCTTTGCCGGCGTGTATGGCCGCGTGATTCCTAGTGTCGCCTTTTTCAGTCTCGCGCTGATTGATACTGAACGACGGCGC